>JAFWES010000057.1 GCA_017512805.1 Clostridia bacterium | reverse complement strand
GGCCTTGTACGCTTGGTTCATTGCCACGCTTGCAGGGTCGCATTCATTCCATCTTGTTCGGGCTCTCTCTCGATCCCCCTCCCTTGATGGTGCCTATATTATATATCTAAGGTCAAAGAAAGTCAATAATTTGGAAAAGGTTTTTCTACATATTTTTCTCGTTTTCCGTGCATTTCACGTAGTATTGACTCTGTTTTGAATTATTTCTGTGGATTTCATTGAAATACTTCGTTTTTCTTGCAAAGAACACCACCGAAATAGGGGGAACCCACTAGAAAAGCAGGTTCCCCAAACATTTACTCACTGGTGATCTCGCTGTACTCCCCGGAAACCCATCCGACCTGGCTCCCGATCTTCACGGCCTGCCAGCCGTTGAAGGCGCTGGCCACGTAATCCAGCGTTGTACCCGACGCGACAGCGGTGATGCGGCTGTAGCTGGTGCCGTTGCCAGTGCGGATGTTGACCTTCCCGCCAGAGGACTTGATGAGTACCCGGATGGAGGTCTGCCCGGCGACGGGCTGTTCCTGCTCCGGTTCAGGCTGTGTTTCCGTCATAGCCTGCTGCCCGGCATCGTCCTCCGCCACAGCGGCCATCAGGGCGGCATTCTCGCTGGCTGACGGAAGGCTTAATTCGTCCACAAGTTGTGGACGAATTGAATATAGCTGATAGAATCTGCGCATGTATTTCAAATGTTACTGTCCGGGGAACTATTCCACCCGCGGTACGTCCAAAGGAGTAACCGCTGCAGGGAAAAAACTGCGGAGGAGAGTACCGGAATTAGGAGACAGAGAACCGTCCCCCTGTCTCCCCAGGAGGATTGAAATGATCAGAAGATGGATGAGTATCGTGCTTTTTCTGACGCTGCTGGCTGCGGGCTGCGTTCCCGCTTCAGCGGCCGGAGCGCTGAGGGCAGGGGACCGGGTTCAGATCGGTTATTATGAGCAGGACAACAACGACAGGAACGGGCAGGAACCGATCTGGTGGGATGTGCTGGAGGCCTCGGGAGACAGGGCTCTGCTGATCAGCAGCCAGGCGCTGGACTGCATGGAGTATTATCACCGGAATATAGCGGTGGCCTGGAGGAATTCCACCATCCGGAACTGGCTGATGGGTGTTTTTTACTACGAAGCCTTTTCCGAAACCGATCAATCCTGCATGACTGTGGCCGGATACGGCGGAATGAATGATCCTCTTTTCATTCTGAACAAGGAGCAGATCCTCAGCTACGGCCTGGCGCAGGGCTGCGATGTGACGGCCTACGCCCGAAGGCGCGGCGTTCAGATCGGAGAAGATAACGGGAAAGGCTGCTGGTGGGTTCGGATGGACGTGACCTATGACAACGGGAACACGCGCTTCGTGGGCATTCACGGAAAAGTGTATGACAGCAACAGGGTCACTGTCAGGAACAACGGCGTCCGTCCGGCCATGTGGGTTTCTATCCGGGGAGTGGAAAGAAACGGTTATCCGGTTCGCGGGCAGCAGCCTTCGGAGGATTATTGCACAGGTTATACGAATCAGAAGCTTGCCACCAGAGGCGGCCCGTCCACCCGCTATGATGAAACGCATACATTCAGCATTCCTGTCGGCACCGCGGTGAAGATCTATCGATATCAGGTGACAAATGGAACCCCCTGGGTGGAGGTGGAGTTTGAATACGGCGGGGAGCTTGTCCGGGCCTGGACAGGCAAGAAGCGCGTGGATTCAGATGAGGCGAAAAGGAAGGGAAGGCCCTGATCAGGCCTTCCCCTTTTTCACGCCGTCAAAGCGGTCCAGCACCGCCTTCATATCCTCCGGCAGCCGGGCCCTGCATTCCTGCCGCAGGAATTCGGGAACCCCGTACATGCCTTCCCCGATGCCAGCGGCGATGCAGGTCAGCGTATCGCAGTCTCCCCCCAGGGACACGGCCGTCCGGACAACATCCTCGAAATCATTTCCTTCCAGGAAGGCGGTGATCGCCTCCGGCACCGTATGCTGGCAGGACTCCACGTGGCGGTAGCCCGGGCGGATTTCGTCGCAGGTTCTGGACAGATCATAGCCGAACTCCCGGGTGATGTAATCCCGGATTTCGTCCCTGCCGCGGCCGTTCCGGGCCATCCAGAGAGCGCTGGCTGCGGCTTCCGCGCCCTTGATGCCCTCCGGATGGTTGTGGGTCACTTCCGCCGTCAGCCGGGCCATATGCCGGGTCTCCTCCAGCGTGTCAAACAGCCAGCCCGCGGAGGAAACCCGCATGGCCGATCCGTTTCCGTAGCTGCCGTAGGGCTCCGGATGCTCCGAGTGCAGCCAGCGGAAGAACATGCCGCCGTATCCCGCGTTCGGATACCTGGCGCCCCATTTCTGCATGGAGGCCACCAGCGCAGACTTAATCTGATCATCCGTCTGTCCCATGGTATCCATCAGCGCCTCGGCGACGGCAATGGTCATGACCGAGTCATCCGTGAATACGCTTCCGCGGCTGAAGAGCGGAAAATCCTTGGTCTTCCTTCCTCTGTCAAACTCATAGGGCGCCCCGATCATGTCCCCCAGGATCGCTCCGATCATCGCTTTCCCCTCCATTTCCGGTTTCGGTTTCCTTCCTTTGGACGCGCTCAATCGCCCGTCCGGTCCGGTTTCCTTCCTTTGGACGAGCTCAATCGCCCGTCCGGTCCGGTTTCCTTCCTTTGGACGTGCCTACTCGTCCATCAGTTCCGGATGGGTTTCAATTTCATAATCCGGCTTCCATTCCGCGATCAGCTTCTGCAGCTCCAGCCCCTGATAGTAATCCGTGGCGGAGGCGGTCAGGATCTCCTCCTCCTGCGCCGTCAGTTCATGCTCCCCGCCGGGAATATCCGAGGCGTAATACAGGATGTGGATGCCCAGGTCGCTGAACACCGGCTGGCTGATCTCCCCGGGCTTCCGCAGCCGGGATGCCGCCGTGGAGAATTCCTCCGTCCAGTTCTTCGAATCCGGATGGAAGGGATATCCGCCGCCGGTGGTGTTGGCCTCGTTGGTGTCCGTGCTGTATCGTTTGATCAGGGTATCGATATCGATGCCCGCGCTGAACTCCTCCAGGATGGCGTCCGCCGTGGGCTGAATCAGGGGCCGGGCCGCCGCGTTCCGCTTTTTCACCAGCTCCGCCCGGGCCTCCTTCAGCTCCGCCTCCGCGGCGTCATAGGCGGCCTTGGCGTCCTTCATGTCCTCCCAGCTCTCCGCCTGGGTGGCGGCGGACAGCAGCTGCTGCATGACCTCCGTCATGGCCTGCGCCGCCAGGTTGTACCGGGCCCGCTCGTTCTTCACGGCCCGGTCCACTTCCTTCGGATAGGCCAGCAGGATCTGCTTGATGGCCCGGTATCCCTCCGGGGTATAGAAGGATTCGTTCTTCTGGGCAATGATTTCCGTCTCATACAGATCCAGGTTGTTTTCGTACCTTTCCCGGTCCGGGTTCAGAAAGTTCTCCTCATAGTATTCCCGGATCATATCCTGGGTGATCACCAGCCCCGGGCAGTAGAGCTCGATGGCCCGGCACCGGCGCTCATAGGCCTTCATTTCCTCATAGACGGCGGACACGGTGTATCCGACGTCCTCCATAAATTCGCTGACCTGGGCTTCGGTGAATTCCTCTCCGCTGCTCTGCGCCTTCTGCCAGATCCCCTGCCAGATTTGCTCATACCGGTTACGGGCGGCGTCCTTCAGCGTGGTTTCCTCCTCGGCGGTGAACTCGTTCCATCCGGCCTCCTTCAGCTTCACCTGGATCAGCGCCGCGTCCACGTACCGCTCCACCGTCGCCAGCCGCTGGGCCTGCTGCTCCTCCTCCGTCAGATAGGTTCCCGCCGTCAGCTGCGCCAGGTTGATGTCCGACTGCAGGGCGGGCTGAATCTGAGACCGGGTGTAGCAAACGTCTCCCACCCGGACGATGATCGGGTCCTCCGCGGCGGAACTTCCTTCCGCGGCAGCCGAAAACAGGGGAAGCATCCACAGCAGAACCAGCAGAACGCATCCTGCCTTTTTGATCCTGTTCATCCCATCCGTCCTTCCTTCCCAATGGATACATGCTTGTGTTTGCGCAATCCGCCGCCCCCGCGGGGTTATTTCTTCTTCCTTCTGCCGGCATAAACGGCGCCGGCAGACAGCAGCGATATCAGCCCCAGCAGGATCAGGCCCAGCCACAGCATCGGGGATCCGCTGTCGCCGGTCAGGGGCAGCGGATCCGGCGTCGGGGTGGGCTCGGGCGAAGCGGAGCCGCCCAGGAAAACCTCGAATTCGTTGTTGAGGTTGGCCGTCTCCTTCGCCAGGCCGATGCCCCGGATCACCACCCGGAGCTTTTCATGCTTGTCCGGATCCGTCATGGAGGCCAGGGGCAGCGTGATGGTCTGGGTCTTTCCCGCGGCGACGTATTCCATCTCATGGGGCAGCATAAAGCTTCTGCCGATGGGAGAATCGTCCTCATAGACCGTGCAGTACAGCCGCAGGGGCTGATTGCTCTGGTAGTAGTTGTGCACCGTGATCTCCAGCATCTCTTCGCCGTAGTAATCCCGGTAGACCCGGTGACCCACGTCGATATCGTGGACGTCCAGGTTCAGGTCCACCGTCTCCGGCGCGTCGATCTCCAGGGGATAGAGCAGGATCGCGTCCTCTTCCGCCGCGTCGGTATACACGCTGTCAAAGGTCATCAGCTTCCGGTCCGAGTCGGAGGCGCTCAGCCCCGCCGCCGCGGATGCCTTCATCATCAGGTGCCTTTCGGGATTCTGCAGCACCAGCTTGCCCCTGGACTCATCCAGCCTGTATACCATCCGCTGCAGGCCCGCGCGGCTGTCCGCCCCGTCCGCCAGGGCCATCAGGCGGGCGGTTCTGCGGGCCGCGGTCATCGGATCCTCCGGGCTGTAGAAGGCAAACAGATCCGGATGCTTCTGGGCCAGCTCGGAGGCCTTCAGCCAGTTGCCGTAGGTGGAGATTTCCCGTATTTTCAGCCGCAGGGTATAGGAGCCCATCCAGGTGTCCGGAATCCGGATCTGGGTGGCATATCCGCCCAGCGCGCCGGGCACGAGGACATTCGTGCTCAGCCGGGAGCTGGAATCCAGATCGGTGTTGTTCCGCACGGTGATATGCGCAAAGGGCTTGTTTACGTTGATGCTTTTGCCCTTCCGGGTCACGTTCCAGTCGTGCTTCCGCGGCGCGTAGAGGAAATCCTTGTACCGGTAGAAGGCGTTTTCCCCGGTGCCGGCTACGGTCTGGTCCGCCAGCACGATCTTGCTGTTGGCGGGATACAGGCAGTTGGCGTACACCGTTTCCAGCAGCTCCTCCCGGCCGTTTTCCACGCTGACGACATCGATGATGAAGCTGCCGATGCCCATGTTGCCCTCGTTCATCACGGTCAGATCCGTGGAGATGGTATCCCCCGGATTCACCACGTTTTCCATCAGGGCCGCGCCCTTCAGCACGCCCACGGCCTTCAGCGAAATGGGGAAGCTGTACAGCCGGATGTCCGCGCCGGAGATCGCCTTCTTCTCCGCGCCGCTGTGGGCCGTCACAGTGATGTAGCCCGTGCCCGAATCCGTCAGGGTCACCTGATGCGGCACGGCGCTTCGGCCGTTGATCTTCGGCAGGGAGAATTCCGCAATCGTCAGCTCGTCGGACATCATGTCCAGGCTGCTGTCATAGTATACGCCCGAGATCCGCCACATGTCGGGATCGCTTTCCTTTTTCTTCGGCACCGTGGACAGCCAGTACAGATACTGGGAGGAGCCGATCGTCACCGCGCTGAAATCGGAAACGGGAATCGTCAGATCGTAATCCGTATACGTGATGTCCCATCTCATCCAGTTCTGCCCGTCGCCCTGCCTCGGACCGATCTGGATGCCCTTCAGCCGGTTCTCCGTCCGGTCCCCCGCGGTTTCCTCCTGGGTATAGAACACCGTCTGGGAGTAGGACTGCAGATCCTTTCCCGGCGTCTGGAGCAGCTCGTAGCCCCGGATATCCCCGTCCACCAGCCGCATGACCTCCCGCTTCGTATAGTCGTAGGTATGGGCGCCGTATTCATCGATCCCGATTTTCTCCGGATCGAGCACGCCCATCATGGACATGGAATAATCATAGAAAACCAGATGGCTCTTTCCGCTTCCCGAGCGCTCGCTGTCCAGGGCGATAAAGCTGCCGCAGGGAACCGCGTGCTCATCCGTCCCCCATTCGTTGTGGATGTTGAGCAGGCCGGACCGCAGCTCCGCGCGCCGGTAATCCGAGCTGCCGTCATAGACGCCGCCCGCCGTGCCGTCGCCCATCAGCACGAAATCGCCCAGATAGGCGCTTTCATGCTCCTCCGGGAAAATCCTCCCGTCGGGCTCCAGCCGGAACAGGATGTACTGGGTGCTGTAAACGCTCTGATCCACCCCCTTCAGGGCTCCGTGAATCGCGAAGCCGCCCTTCGGCCCCGGAATCACCGACTCGATCTGCGGATGGGAGCAGGTGCTGCTGAGGCAGAAGGTCTTCAGGGTCTTCTCATCCCGCGGCCAGTCGTAAACCTTTGTCCCATGGCAGTCTCCGCGCTCGTCCATCCGGGTGTAGATGAGCTTGATCGCCGCGCCGGGCCGGGGGAGATTGTCCGCGTCAAAGCTGTTTTTCGGCGCCGTCAGCAGGATCAGGTGCAGATAGCGCCCGTCGTTGAAGACATCGTAATCATAGGTATGATAATCGTTCAGCTCATCGCCGAGATTCATGAACTGCCGGTCGAACATGGACATGCCCGGGTTCCCCGGGCACTCGCGCCACACGGTCCACAGGTCCTCCACCCGGACGAGGGAGAAGATGAATTCCGTGGATCCGAGCTTTTCGGGCACAACCCGGGTGGACAGGATTTCGAAGGGGTAGTAGGCCATCAGCTTCTTTTCCGTCGCCTTCGGGGCCAGCTGGGCATACCGGTCCGGCGTCAGCTCCGTCGGCTCCGCCGCGGCGGAGGGCGTATCGGCCAGGGCCGACACAAGCCCGAAGGGCAGCCGGGCGTCGGTCTTGCCGTAGTTTTTGTAGATCACGATCGGCGGCATGTCATACATCACCCGCGAATAGCTGATGAAGAAGAACTCAAAGCCGATGGTCACGGCCAGCCCCAGGGTGACGGATACATGCACGGGCTGCAGGGCGACAAAGGCCAGCGTGATATTCAGGGAGCCGGTCGCCGCCACCCAGGCGGAGGCGATGCCCTTGATGCCCACGCCCATGCTGACCGTCACCGCCAGCCGGATTTCGATGACGAGCCCGGCCAGGTCAAAGGTATGCTCCTCCCGGCCGTCCTTGAACTGCTTCAGCCGGTAGGAGATCCCGGCGCCGAAGCCGGCGGACACGCTGAAGTTGATGTTGACATAGAAGGGGACCGGCCCCAGGGCGCCGGGCTGGGTGTAATTGAAGCTGAAGGTCAGGGTCATGCCGGCCGTGCCGCCGGCGGCCCAGCCGGAGGATCCGTCGTCCGGGTCCTCGCTTTCCCATTTGCCGGACAGCATCAGGAACCAGCCCAGATTGAAGGAGGCGCTCTTCATGTTCTGTTTGGCCAGGCCCATGTACTTGTAGTACTTGGAGGCGGTGCCCAGCTTCTGGGCCACGCCGGCGTTGCTGGACTCGTGCTCGAACTGCTTCATGCCCTTGTCGAAGCGTTCCTGCTCGTTGTTCTTCCAGGACGTCTTCTTCGGGTCCACCAGGGTGGAGCCGAAGGTGACGGTGATATATCCCATGCCATCGATGGCGACCTTTGGCAGGTAGTCGCCGAAGGGAATGGTCAGATTCAGCTTCCCTCCGATTTTCGGAAGATCGAAATTCAGCCCGAAGCCTTCGCCGAACACCTTCCGCAGCGGAGAATTGGGGCCCATCCCCATGACGGCCGGCTGATCCACGGGGCTGCGCCGGGGCTCGGCCAGGGTTACCAGCTTTTCTCCTGTGCTGGGGAAAAGGAAATACGGCCGCTGGTCCTTTTTGATATCCGGGGACAGAATCATTTTCCATTTGGCGGTATACAGATACTTCGTACGGGTGAAGGTGACCTGCTGCACGGAGGTGGGCTCCATGGCTTTTTCTTCTGGATCGTAGGCGAGGCTGGATTTGTCATGGACCCAGTAGTGCAGCTCGGGCTCCCGGAAGGGGACGCGTTCCGGGTTTTCCACCTCGATGGCGAAGCTGAAGAGGTTGTCATTCAGGTCCGACGTCCGGATCACCTTGTCCGTGCGCCAGATATCCATATCATTGAAGGTGGCGGAATAGACGTAGGGCGCGATCGGAGCTGCGCCGGCGGCATCCGCCGCGCTGTCCTGCGCCCCGGACGCCGGCTCGTCCAGCCGGGTCAGGATCTCCGTCCGGTGAGCGCCTTGCTTGATCAGGGCCCAGGGAATGCAGAATCTGCGATAGCCCCGGGCCGTGCCGTCCACGGTGATCTCCAGCTGCATTTCCTGCTCAAAGTCGCATACGAAGTCACTGCAGCTGAACACGGCCGCCACCATGGCGTCGCTGTCCTTTCCCTGGGCCGCGGTGTATACGGTTCTGACGATGGGATGGCCGGAATCCGGGCTGTTCAAATCCCGGATGGTCACCGGAATCCCCGGAATCCCTTTCTTGTCCTTGTCCTGGAGCACAATGGCAAACTGCTGCTTGGTCAGCACCAGAATGGTCGCCTCGTTGGACTTGCTGTCCGCCAGCGCCCGGCTGATCGGGGAAAGCCGCGCCATCAGGGTGGTGACCGTGGGGTCCTCCTGGACGACGGCCACGGTTTTCTTTTCCGGCTCGTCCACCATGCCGGTCACTTCCCGGAACCAGGCGCCGAAGGCGGGATCCGCCGTGCCCTCCATCAGGCTCCGGCCCACGACGATGCTGATCAGTATCTGCTCGGTGGCAAAGGTAAGAATATCCACCGCCGTCTGATCCACTTCCTCCATCGTGTCCCGGAGCAGCTGGGAATATCGGATTTTTTCATAGTCGAAAAGGCTGTCGCCGTCGCCGATGAGCACGGACGCGACCTGCTCAATCATGGACAGATTCTCATTCATCCGGGTGACCAGATAGCGCGCCTGCGCCTGCGCCTCCTCGCCGTTCTGCGCGAGCCTCCGGCATTGCTCCAGATATTGCCGGTTTTCGCCTCCCGTCAGCCGTCCCCAGGCCGCCGGGTCCTTCTTTTCCATATTGGCCAGGATGGTCATGGCCCGGGTATAGGCGCTGGATACGCTGTAGATTTCCGTCTTCAGCATTTCCTCCAGCCAGGCCAGCAGCATCCGGGCGTCCCAGGAGTCATCCGGCGTCATGCCCGGATGATATCGGTTCTCCCGGGCCTCCAGCGACACGGCCCCGCTCTCGGCGGCCGTCAGCTGCAATCCGGCGATGGTAATGATTTCCTTCAGCTCTTCCTCGGAGATGACGCTCCCTGCCTCCGCCAGCGCGGCCCACGGAGCTGCCTGGAACAGCAGGATCAGCGTCAGCAGAAAAGCAATCATCCGGCGTGCTATCTTCATTACCATGTTCTCCTCTGAAAATGAATGGGCTGCGATGCGCACAGGCATATGATACCACAACCGAAATCATTTCACAAGGAGACAGGGGACGGGAGACAGGGGACGGTTCTCTGTCTCCTTTTCGCTCCTTGGGAGACAGGGGACGGTTATCTGTCTCCTTTTCGCTCCTTGGAGACACGGAACCGTCCCCTGTCTCCTTTTTTTGCCCTCTCCCCCCCCCTGAGAGAGTGCATTTTTCCGTGCCGACAGGGTGCAATTCTCGATGCGAAAAATGGCTGATGAAACCGGTGTTCATTTTTGACTTCAATTAAGGACTTCAAACAGTCCCGTTAGGTGTGAACGGTATGATGTCGTAGATGTTGAACAGCTGGACTGTCCGTAGGTGTGAACGGTGGGCTTCACGTCGATGTGAACGGTTTGTTGTTCCGAGGAATCACGATGGCTGGTATCTCCAGACAGAATAACCGAATGGCTTGTCCGACTGGCAGATCCGGAGAAGCTGTTAATCAGCTGCATTGAATCGTCGTCCGGTATCATGGAACGTACTATATACCAAATATCTGCGTACTTGATATTCAGAACAAACATGGTACAATAATGATACCTAGACAGGCCGGGCGCCCATAGGCATTCCGCCCGGAGGAGGTGAGAGGATGGAACTGTCGGAGCTGACTGCCTATGCGAGAGAAGTCTATCAGATCGAGGAACAGCACAAGTGGGACGGCTTTCCCGGCTTTTCCGTTCTCTCTCATCCACGGACCGGGAAGTGGGTGGCGCTGCTTATGCGGCAGTGGGATACGGAGTCCGGCGAGGAGATCCAGCGCTGCGACCTGAAGTGCGGGATGCAGACGCTGGCCGAATGCCGCCTGCCCTGGCTGGCGCCGTCGATCCGGATGAAGGGGCCGAAATGGATCAGCGTGGCCTTCACAGACGAAACGGACCCGGAACTGGTTTTCCGGCTGTTCGACCGGGCTATGATCACCGGCGATGAACAGGGCTTCACCATGGTGCTGGAGCAGCCGCCCCAGCCGGAAATCCGGATCCACCGGGATACACCGCTGCCCCTTCCGCCGGGACCTGTGCGGGAGCCGGAGGCGCTGCCGGAACGCCTCCGGGAGATGAAGCACCTGTACGAATACGGCAGCAATTCCGTGGAGGCCAGAGCCGCCAACTTTCTCCGGCAAGGACGCTTCATGGCGGACTATGAGGATGACGCAAGCTGGGCAGGCATGAACTTTGCCTGTTATTTCCCCACATACCATGATCTGACGACCCGCCAGCTGCGCTGCTACTTCGCCTGGCGTACCCATGTGCGGAAGGGGGACTTTCAGCCTATCGCGGTCTCCGCGGCATATATCTACCTGTATGAGCTACTGAATCTCATCGGAGCGGCCTCACCGGAGGACGCGCTGCAAAAGCTGAAGGCTTTCGAGACGGGCTACCTGGATGCCGGCTATGGCGATGCGGTGATGAGGGCGAATCTGCGGCGGTGGATGACGGAGCTGATCATTGTTCATGCGCTGCCGGAGAACATAGCGCAGCATTTTGCCGATCCAGTCTTGCTGGCGCGCGATCAGGCGCTGACGGTGCTGCAGACGCCGGAGGAGCATACGGACGAGGAGGTTTTCTCCGCGCTCTGCTTCTTTGATGGAAAACGGTTGGCGCAGTCCCCTGTGTGCAGGAAGTCGGCGGCAAAAGCGGCGCGGCTGTTCAGCCGGGTGTGGCGGCTGTCCCTGCGGCAAAACAGGGAGAACGGCGGGGAAGTATTCGCACAATGCTTCGGAGAACAAACTGCGAGCGCCTGGTATCCCTTTGCCAATGCTGTGTACTGCTGGGAGAAGCAGCCTGCGGACGGCGCCTATCAGCTGGACGCATGCCGGAGCTATCGCTGCCGGGATGGCACGTGGGAGATGCTGTCCTGGGAGAGTCTGTCATTTGACCGGCAGTTTTTTCACGGTCTTCTCCGCCAGACAGACTTGCTGCTGCGCCGTTATCTGAAAACCGGCAATTACCTGAAGGAGAAGCCGGAGGATGCGTGGATCGCCCCCTTCGTCTGCTCGGTTATCGGGGCGGAGGAGAGAGAAGAGGCGGAGGCAGCCAGGCCCAGGGTGGTTCTGGACCTGTCCGGGCTGGAGCAGATCCGCCGGGATGCCCTGATCACCCGGGACAGCCTGCTGACAGACGAGGAGCGGGCAGAGGCAGAGACAGCCGCTCCGGTGCAGACGGCGGCTCCCGAACAGAGCGCACCGCCGGAGCTGCCGCTGGATAACGTTCAGCTGGAGATCCTGCGGGCGCTGCTGGACGGAAAGCCTGTGTCCGGCATCATCCGGGCGCATCACCTGATGCCGGCCATGACCGCTGACATGATCAACGAAGCGCTGTTTGATGAAATCGGCGACAATACCGTCGGCTGTGACAACGATACCCTTTCCCTGGTGGAGGACTACCGGGAGGACCTGACCCGGCTGCTTGGAGGAGACCATTCATGACAAATCCACAAAAAGTACCGAAACGGATAGCGCAGACCGTGCTGAATTCCCTGAAGGGCGGCGTGGTGCCGCGCATCGGCCTGCCCTATATTACTGTCGGCAGAAAGAACGAGATCGAAGCCCTGCTGCGGGACGTGGACATCATCGCCGAGGGCGGCGCGTCCTTCCGCTTCATCGTGGGACGCTACGGCAGCGGCAAAAGCTTCCTGCTGCAAACCATCCGCAACTATGTGATGGAGCGCGGCTTCATCGTGGCGGACGCCGACCTTTCCCCTGAGCGCCGCCTGCAGGGCACCCACGGGCAGGGACTGGCCACCTACCGGGAGCTGATCGGCAACCTTTCCACCAAAACAAAGCCGGAGGGCGGCGCGCTGTCGCTGGTGCTGGACCGATGGATCAGCGCTGTGCAGAGCGAAACCATGCAGGAGACGGGGCTTTCGGCGGACGATCCGGCCTTGGCAGAAGCCACGGATCGGAAGATCTTCACGGTCACCGCCTCCATCAGCGAGCTGGTGCACGGCTTTGAGTTCGGAAGGCTGCTCTCCGCCTATTACCGTGCCTATGTGAACAGCGACGACGACATGAAAGGCAGGGTACTTCGCTGGTTCCGGGGTGAATACACCCTGAAGAGCGAGGCCAGGGAGGCCCTGGGCGTGCAGATGATCATCACGGACGACGACTGGTACGATTATCTGAAGCTCTTTGCTGCCTTCTTCCGGCTGGCGGGCTACCAGGGCATGATGATCATGGTGGACGAGCTGGTGAACCTCTACAAGATCCCCAACAGCGTCACCCGGCAGTACAACTATGAGAAGCTGCTGACCATGTACAACGACACCCTTCAGGGCAAGGCGAAGTATCTGGGAATTCTTATGGGTGCGACGCCCCAGGCCCTGGAGGACAAGCGCCGGGGCATCTACAGCTATGAGGCCCTGCGCTCCCGCCTGGCGGAGGGGCGCTTCTCCAGGCCCGGCGCGCGGGATCTGCTGGCCCCGGTGATCCGCCTGGACCCGCTGACGGCGGAGGAAATGCTGGTGTTGTGCGAAAAGCTGGCGGACATGCACGCGGGGCTCTACGGCTATGGCCGGAAGCTTGGCACCGATGATCTGGCCGCGTTCATCCAGACGGAATACAGCCGGATCGGCGCGGATGAGCACATCACGCCCCGGGAGGTCATCCGGGATTTCATTGAACTGCTGGATCTTCTCTACCAGCACCCGGAGCAGACCCTCACCGGGCTGCTTCAGTCGGAGGACTTTGCTTTTGCAAAATCGGAAGCCGTTTCCGATCAAACGGAAGCCGGCTATGCGGAGTTTACGCTATGAATGTGTTTGAACGCTATGCGCCGTTTATTCAGGATTATATCTACCGCTCTGGCTGGCAGAGCCTGCGGGCTGTGCAGAACGCCGCGGGCGAGGCTATCTTCGGCACGGAGGACAACGTGCTGCTGACGGCCTCCACTGCCTCCGGCAAGACGGAAGCGGCCTTCTTTCCCATCCTGACACTGCTGGAGGAGAACCCGTCCAGCTCGGTGGGGGTGCTGTACATCGCCCCGCTGAAAGCGCTGATCAACGACCAGTTCGGCCGGCTGAACGAGCTGTGCCAGGAGGCGGGCATTCCCGTCACCCGCTGGCACGGGGACGCGGCGGCCTCCAAAAAGCAGAAGCTGCTGAAGCACCCTGCGGGCATCCTCCAGATCACGCCGGAATCCCTGGAGGCGCTGCTGATCAACAAGCACATGGAGATCCCGTCGCTCTTCGGCGACCTGCGCTTCATCGTCATCGACGAGATCCATTCCCTGCTGCGGGCGGACCGGGGGCTGCAAACCTTCTGCCTGATTGAGCGCCTGTGCCGCCTGGCGGGCTGCGCGCCCCGGCGGATCGGCCTCTCCGCCACCATCGGCAACCCGGAGGACGCGGGCAGACTCCTGGCGGCCGGAAGCGGGAGGGGCACCGTCATCCCCCGGTTCGACGGCGGCCGGGAGGTCTGGCGGCTGAGCATGGAGCACTTCTACAACACCCCGCCTCAAGCGGACGAGGGCAGGGCGACGCCGGAGCACACGCCGCCCCGGGAGGTGCCTTCCGATCACGCGCCGGAGACCGCCGACCCGGGCGTTGGCTACATCTTCGAGCACACGAAGGGCCGGAAGTGCCTGGTCTTCACCAACTCTCGGGAGGAGTGCGAATCGGTCTGCCAGTTGCTGCGGCAGTACTGTGAGGCGAACCGCGAGCCGGACCGCTTCCTGATCCACCACGGCAACCTCTCCGCCTCCTACCGAGAGAGCGCTGAGGAGGAGATGAAGGACGACGAGAGCCTGATGTCTGTCTGTGCCACGGCCACGCTGGAGCTGGGCATCGATATCGGCCGGCTGGAGCGGGCCTTCCAGATCGACGCGCCCTTCACGGTGTCCGGCTTTCTGCAGCGCATGGGCCGCACCGGCCGTCGGGGCGATCCCTCCGAGATGTGGTTCGTCATGCGTGAGGATCATCAGGAGGCCAGAGCCATGCTGCCGGAAAGCATCCCCTGGTATCTGCTCCAGGGCATTGCGCTGGTGCAGCTCTACGCGGAGGAGCGCTTCGTGGAGCCGCCACGCATGGACCGTCTGCCCTACAGCCTGCTCTATCACCAGACCATGAGCACCCTGGCCTCCTGCGGGGAGATGACGCCCGGCGAGCTGGCCTCCCGGGTCCTGCCCCTGTCCTGTTTTCACAGGATCAGCCAGGAGGACTATAAACAGCTCCTCCTGCACCTTTTGGAGATTGACCACATCGCCAGGACCGAGGGCGGCGGCCTGATCGTGGGCCTGGCCGGGGAGCGGATCGTCAACAACTACAAGTTCTACGCCGTTTTTCAGGAAAATATCGAGTACTCCGTCCGGGCCGGCTCCGAGGAGCTGGGCACCATCGTCGCGCCCCCGCCGGTCGGGGACAAGATCGCCATCGCCGGCCGGGTCTGGATCGTGGAGGAGGTCGACCACAAAAAGCGCGTCGTCTACTGCGAGCTGGTCAAGGGCAATATTCCCGCCTATTTCGGCGATGTGGCCGGCGACATCCACACCCGGATCCTGGAGCGCATGTTCGCGGTCCTTCGCGAGGAGGAGACCTACCCCTACCTCATGCGGCACGCCGTCTGCCGCCTGCGGGACGCCCGCGCGGAATTTGACAAATCCGGCATGGCCGACCGGCCCCTCATCCACCTGGGCGGAAAAATGTGGGCCCTCTTTCCCTGGCTGGGCAGCTATGCCTTCCTGGCCCTGGAGCGCTTCCTCAAGATCCGCTGCGGGAAACAGCTGGGCCTCAAGGGCCTCAACCCCGCCCGCCCCTACTACCTGCAGTTCACCATGCAGGCCAGCGAGGAGGACTTCTACCGGATCGTCACCGAAGAGGCGGAGAAGGACATCGACCCCCTGGAGCTGGTCTACCCCAAAGAGGTCCCCGTCTTCGAAAAATACGACGAATTCGGGCCCGAGGACCTGGTTCGCAAGGGCTTTGCCCTGGGCGTCCTCGACGTCGAGGGCATGCGGCAGCGGGTCCTTGGCTGGACCGGCCATGAGAGGAAGCTCCTGACGGGACCGGAGGAGTGACCGGGAAGAGGCGTACAGCGGGCGGGTCCGGCGTGTCTGAATCCAATC
>JAFWES010000056.1 GCA_017512805.1 Clostridia bacterium | reverse complement strand
TTTTTTAATTTAAAAAATCTATTGACAGCGTTATATTTCTCTGATATTATCTAATTAATTCAATCAAGCAATTAATTCTGCTTGATGCATTAGAAGGAGGAAACGAAATGAAACGGTCCACCAGACGGATTTCCCTGATCATGGCGCTGGTCATGATGCTCTCCCTGTTCACCTTCACCACCGCGTCCGCCGCGGACGGGGTGCTGGATGTGGGCATGTCCATTGCCATCGACTCCATGACCCCCTTCCGGGCCAACACCGGGCGGGATCAGTATGTGCTCAAGCTTGTGTACGAGCAGCTGGGCGTCTTTGACGAGAACCAGGTGCTGCAGCCCTGGGGCGCCAAAGGTTGGACCACCGAGGACAACCTGAATTACCAGGTCGAAATCTGGGACAACATCTACGATTCCGCCGGCAACCACATCACCGCCGACGACGTGGTCTGGTTCATCACCGAGTCCAAGACCCGCGCCCTGAAGCCCTGCTTCGCCAAGGTGGAAAAGGTCGAGAAGACCGGCGATTACACCCTGGCCATCACCATGAATCAGGACCAGATCGGCGCCTTCGACACCATGTGCTCTGACGTGTTCATGGTTTCCAAAGCGGCCTTCGAAGCCAGCGCGGATGAATTCGCCACCAGCCCGGTTACCACCAGCATATACGCTCTGACCGGCTTCCAGGCCGGCTCCACCTACACCTTTGCCATGCGGGACAACTACTGGCAGGCCAAGGAAAACCTGCCCGCCTGCGTCCAGTTCATCGTTCCCAACGTGTGCTATCACACCATCACCGAAGCCTCCCAGATGGGCATCGCTCTGGAGACCGGCGTGATCGACGTGGCCGTTCAGATGGACCTGACCACCGCCGTGCAGTATGTGGATAATTCCGCCTACACCGTGGAGCAGGTGCCCGGCAATCAGGGCTGGACGCTGTTCTTCTCCGGCGCCGAGTCCCGGAACATCTCCAGCGACGTCAACCTCTGCCGCGCCATCTGCTCCGCCATCTGGAACGAGGGCCTGATCCAGGGCCTATGCTCCGGCTACGGCGTGGTCATGAGCGACGTGTGCTCCCCCCGGCATATCGGCCACAACCCCGAGTGGGATACCAACCTGTACTATGAATACAGCGTCGACAAGGCCAAGGAATATCTGGCCCAGTCCAACTACCATGGCGAAGAGCTGGTGCTCCTGACCGGTTCCTCCACGCTGGTGAGCCGCATGGCCCAGATGATCCAGGCCTTCTGCCTGCAGGTCGGCATCAACATCAAGATCAACTCCGTGGATATGGCGCAGCTGACCGCCATCCGCCTGGACGGCAACCAGTACGACATGTTCATCAACACTATCGGCGGCACCTACTGCGCCGACCACTGGGCCATCCGCTACGACCCCAACGCCTACGAGCTGGGCGACGGCACCGCGCGGAAGGATTACACCCTGGGCGACATGCTGTACAAGACCTGGACCGTCAGCGGCTATACCCAGGAGAACATCGACGCCGTACACGATTACATCCTGACCAACGGCATCGCCTACGGTCTGATCGACCCCACCACCATGTGCGTATGGCGCAATAACTGCGGGCTGGAAAACGAAGTCAAGGAATTCGCCGGCTATATCAACCCCGCCTGCAGCACCTGGAGCGGACTGTAATCGATCCTTGAACCCTCTATCTCTCCCGGGAGGCGGAATGCCTCCCGGGAGATCTCTGAAATGACAAGCAGGGAGGCTGCCGTATGGGAAAATACATTCTGAAACGCCTGCTGTGGATGATTCCCATTGTGCTGGGCGTCAGCATACTGGTTTTTACCATGATGACTTTCTGCCCCGGGGATCCCGCCCAGATCATCCTCGGCGCCACGGCCACCGAGGCCGATCTGGCCGCCAAGCGGGAGGAGCTCGGGCTGACCCAGCCCTTCCTGATCCGGTTGGGCAATTATCTCAGTCAGGTTTTCCTTCGGGGGGATCTGGGACAGTCCTGGTCCAGTAAGGTGAATATCATGAGCCAGATCATGGACCGGCTGCCCCGGACGCTCATCCTTTCTCTGGTCACGCTGGCCATCTCCTTCGGCCTGGGGATTCCCCTGGGCATCATGGCCGCCACCCATCAGAACCGGTGGCAGGATTCCGTGTCCATGGTCTTCGCCCTGCTCGGCGTAGCCATCCCCAACTTCTGGCTGGCGCTGATGCTGATCCTGTTCTTTGCCGTGAACCTGGGCTGGCTGCCCGCGATGGGCATTGACAACGGCCTGGCATCCTATATTCTTCCGGCGCTGTCCGGATGTATGGGCACCCTGGCGACCTGCGCCCGGCAGACCCGGTCCAGCATGCTGGATGTGATCCGCGCCGACTATATCACCACCGCCCGCTCCAAGGGCGTGCATGAAAAGGACGTCATCTGGAAGCACGCGCTGAAGAACGCCCTGATCCCGATCATCACCATGCTGGGCAGCGCCTTCGGGCGGCTGCTGGGCGGCATGATCATCATCGAAACGATCTTCGCCATCCCCGGCATGGGCAATCTGATCATCGGCGCCGTCAACAACCGGGATTATCCCGTGGTGCAGGGCGGCACCATCTTCCTGGCCATCGCCTTCAGCATCTGCATGCTGCTGGTGGACCTGCTGTACGCGGCGGTGGATCCCCGGATCAAGGCCCAGTACGCTTCCTCGAAGAAGGTCAGGGTCAAGAAGGAGGCGAACGCAAATGGCTGAAGTGAAAGCGAAAAAGAAAAGTGAAGTGGTCCGGGTGCTCCGCCAGCTCTCCAAGAACAAGCTGGCCGTGCTGGGCGGAATCATCTTCTTCATCGAGGTCATCGTGGCCATCCTGGCGCCGGTGATCGCGCCGTATGACCACACCGCCATGGATCTGATGAATATCAACGCGGGGCCCTCCGCAGCCCATTGGTTCGGCTGCGACGACCTGGGGCGGGATATCTTCAGCCGGATCATCATCGGCTCCCGGTATTCCATCACCATCGGCATTTGCGCCATCGCCATCGCCACGGTGATCGGCTGCGCCATCGGCGCGGTGGCCGGCTATTACGGCGGTTGGGTGGATAACATCATCATGCGGATCCTGGACGTGATCCAGGCCATCCCCGGCATGCTGCTGATGATCGTGGCCGCTGCCATGCTGGGGCCCGGTTTCCTGAACACCATCATGGCCATGTCCATCGGGACCATCCCCGGCATGGCCCGGATGCTGCGGGCCCAGATGCTGAAGGAACGGGGCAATGAGTATATCGAGGCGGAAACCTCCATTAACTGCTCCACCTTCCGGATCATCCTGAGCCACCTGCTTCCCAACTGCATGTCCCCCATCATCGTGCAGGCTACCATGGGCGTGGGCCAGACCATCACCCTGGCCGCCGGTCTGAGCTTCCTGGGCCTGGGCGTGCAGCCCCCGGCTCCCGAATGGGGCGCCATGCTGTCCAATGCCCGCGCTTTCATGCGCACCGCGCCGCACCTGGTCATCTTCCCCGGCCTGGCCATCGCCGTCACCGTGCTGGCCCTGAACCTGCTGGGCGACGGCCTGCGCGATGCGCTGGATCCGAAGCTGAAGAACTGAGAGGAGGAAGAAAAATGTCTGAAGTCAACAGGAACGTTCCCTACCTCTCGATCAAGGACCTGGTGGTGGAATACATGTCCGACGGGCAGGTTGTCCACGCGGTCAACGGCGTTTCCCTGAAGCTGGACCGGGGCACCACCCTGGGCCTGGTGGGTGAAACCGGTGCCGGCAAAACCACCATCGCCAAATCCATCCTGCGGATTCTGCCGGACGTTGGCGCAAAAATCACCGGCGGCAAGGTGGAGCTGGACGGCAAGGATCTGCTTCAGCTGCCGGAAAGAGAAATGCAGCAGATTCGCGGCAACGAAATCTCCATGATCTTCCAGGATCCCATGACCGCCCTGAACCCGGTTCAGCGGGTCGGGGATCAGATTGCCGAGGTGGTCGCCCTGCATCTGGAGCCCGGCAGCAAGACCAACCCCATGGAGCGGGCAAAGGAAATGCTGGAAATCGTTGGCATCCCCGGAGAGCGGTATTACGATTATCCCCATCAGTTCTCCGGCGGCATGAAACAGCGGGTGGTCATCGCCATCGCGCTGGCCTGCAACCCGAACCTGCTGCTGGCGGATGAGCCCACCACCGCCCTGGATGTGACCATTCAGGCCCAGGTGCTGGACCTGATCGGAGACCTGCGCAAACAGTTCAATACCGCCATGCTGCTGATCACCCATGACATGGGCGTGGTCGCCCAGGTGTGCGATACGGTGGCGATCATCTACGCCGGCAGCATCGTGGAATACGGCACGAAAGAACAGATATTCGACCATCCCTCCCACCCCTATACCATCGGTCTCTTCGGCGCCATTCCGGATATGAACGAGGATGAAATCTGGCTGCACCCCATCGAGGGGCTGCCGCCGGATCCGACGAATCTGCCCAAGGGCTGTCCCTTCAGCCCCCGGTGCAAATACGCCACCGAGGAATGCCGTCAGGGCGTGGTCCCTGTGTCGGAAACCCCGGACGGGCATCAGTGCCGGTGCTGTCACATGGAGGAAGTGCGGAAGGAGCGTGAAGCATAATGGCAACGCCCGTCATCGAAGTTCAGCATCTGAAGAAATATTTTCCAACTCCCCGCGGCATGCTGCACGCGGTGGATGATGTCACCTTCACCATCGAAAAGGGCAAAACCCTGGGCGTGGTGGGGGAATCCGGATGCGGAAAATCCACCCTGGGCCGGACCATCATTCACCTGCACGAAAGCACGGAAGGCAAAATCTTCCTGAACGGCAAGGATGTCACCAGGCTGGCCGGCAAGAACCTGAAGGCCGCCCGGGAAAAAATGCAGATCGTGTTCCAGGATCCCTATTCTTCCCTGGATCCCCGGAAGACCATCGACTCCACCGTCCGGGAACCCCTGGTGGTATCCGGCCGGTACTCGAAAAAGGAAATCGACGAAAAGACGGAAAGCCTGATGGAGCTGGTGGGCATCGACGAGCGGCTGCGCATGGCGTATCCCCACGAGCTGGACGGCGGACGGCGCCAGCGGGTCGGCATTGCCCGGGCCCTGGCCCTGGAGCCGGAGTTCATCGTATGCGACGAGCCGGTTTCCGCCCTGGATGTATCCATTCAGGCCCAGGTGCTGAATCTGCTGAAAAAGCTGCAGATGGAAAAAGGCCTGACCTACATGTTCGTCACCCATGACATGTCCGTGGTTCGCCATATTTCCGACGACATCTGCGTGATGTATCTGGGTCAAGTGGTGGAAAAGTGCAGCTCCAAGGAGCTGTTCCAAAAGCCCATGCACCCATACACCAAGGCGCTGCTGTCCGCTATCCCCTCCACGGATATCCATAATCCGATGAAGCGGGAAATCCTCAAGGGCGAAATTACCTCCCCCGTGAACCCCAAGCCCGGCTGCCGCTTCGCGGCCCGCTGCCCCCATGCGACGGAAGCCTGCCTCCAGCCCCAGCGCCAGGAGGAGGTCTCTCCCGGACACTTTGTTACCTGCTGCCGCGTGCACGAAGTCAACTGAACCGGTCATCTCGGAAACGCAGCATACGCTTTCCCTGCAGACAACATAAGCAGCCAAAAGCCGTAAGCGCTCGCCCCCCTGCGGAGGCGAGCGCCTTTTTCTTTCGCGAGACCGCCTGCTGCGGCATGGCTTCCCCTTTTAAACGATAGGACAATCATCCTCGTAATACATGTACAGAATCACCATGACCGCTACAGCCGCTTCCGTTTCAGGCAAAGCGCAGTCAACGGCAGCGGGACGGAGCAGGGAAAAATGGACCTGAAACTCAAGATGGTGAAAGCTGACAAAAAACGCATCAGGTGCTGTGCGCCTGACAGTGCACGGCTGACCCATCCAGCTGAAGGATACCCGCACGGGTCTGTCCGGCAGGAAAGCATACGCCGTTTTTTCAAAATCGATATCCGTATGCATAACGCTCGCGCCGACCGTGAGTCTGGGCATCCCCTCCTCATTTATCTGCAGGGAAGCGGTAATCCGCCCGTCCTCCTGATGGATGTTCCAGGCGTGATTCTCCTTACTGATCCGGGCAAGAATGGCCCCCTGGCCATTGACCATATTCCAGGCCGTTCCTTTTTTTCTGAGAATGTACTTCATGGTCTCCTCCATAATGATTTTAAAATTGAATCAGCAAATGAGAGAGGGTATAGAGGACGCCGCAGGCCAGCATGGTCAGGATCGCGTTTTTCTTCCTGACGCGGATGGCGACCAGTGCGCCCACAAACAACACCGTAGCCAGAACGTCCACCTTCTGACCGGCGGGCTCGCTGACAAAAACCACATTCAGCAGAATCGTCAGAAAAGCGGAGGCAATCAGCGCCGCAACAGCGGGGCGCATGGTTGCCAGAACGGTCTGCACGGCATACAGCCTGCCATATTTACGGTAGGCCACGCCCAGGGCGGAAACCAGGAGCAGGGAAGGAAGAATGCAGCCCAGGGTAGCGATCAGAGCTCCCGGAAAGCCAGCGATCCGCGTCCCGACAAACGTGGCCGAATTGACCGCGATCGGTCCGGGCGTCATTTCGGCAATGGTCAGCAGATCAGAAAACTCCCTGACGGTCAGCCAGTGAAAGGAATCGACAATCTGGTCCTGGATCAGAGGGACCGCCGCGTAGCCGCCGCCCACGGAAAACAGGCCCACCTGGAAGAAGGAGATAAACAGCTGCAGAAGCGTCATTTGGATGCCTCCTTTTTCGATCCGTTCTGGATGAGAACCCGGACAATGCCGAAAAGAAGGATCGCAAGAATGATCCATGTTGCGCTCAGCTTCAGGAACCAGCAGGCCGCAAAGGCCAGGATCATCACGGCCACATCGACGGCGCCGCCTTTTTGAATCACGGTTTCACCCAGGGACAGAACTACGTCGAGAATCACCGCCGCAATGCCTGCCTGCATGCCTTTCAGCAGCAGAGCCAGAACTGTTGAAGAAGCGAAGGCATTGTAAAATACGGAAATAAGCGACAGAATTACCAGAGGCGGCAGTATGGTGGCGCAGACCGCAACCGCGATCCCGGGTACGCCTCGCATCTGGTACCCGCTCAGAATCGCCGTATTGACCGCAATAGCTCCGGGACAGGACTGGGCGATGGCTACAAAATCCATCATCTCGGATTCTTCCATCCAATGGTGCTTGTCCACGAAATCTTTTTTCATCAGGCTCGCGATGACAAACCCTCCTCCGAATGTGCAGGCGCTGATGATCAGGGTACTGGTAAACAGCTGCGCCAGGGACGGCGCTTTTGTACTTCCGGTTTTCATCCGGCATCACCTCCATGGACCAAGATTATCACTTGAACTATTATGTGTAAAATGCTATTATGTTATTGTTATCATAACAATTTTGCTATGGAGGTTTGCACATGACCCTTCGGCATCTGGAGATATTCAAGGCTGTATGTGAAGAAAGCAATATGACGCGCGCCGCCGAGCGGCTGCACATGACTCAGCCGGCCGTGACCCGCGCCATTCACGAACTGGAAAAACATTATGGCGTAATCCTGTTTGACAGGATCTATCATCGGCTGACCTTGACGGAGGAAGGGAAAATCCTGTATGCCCGGGCGATCCATATCACAGAACATTTTTCCCTGGCGGAGAAGGAGCTCCGCAATCCCGACGCTGTCAAAACCATACGAATCGGCGCGAGCATTACCCTGGGGAACTATTTTATGCCGGCGTTCATAAGCGCATTCCAGCAGAAGCATGAAAACACCCGGCTGTATGTCAAAGTCGCCCGGGGTCACACGCTGGTTGACCTTTTACGCGCCAACAGCCTCGATCTGGCATTCATCGAGACTTATATATCCGATCCGGATATGGTTTCGCGTGTTTTTTCCACCAATGAGATGGTCCTGGTCCTGCGGAAGGATCATCCGCTGACGCGTAGAGAACATATTATGCTGGCGGATGTGGTGTCCTGGCCGCTGCTGCTTCGGCAGCCTGGCAGCGTCGGCAGGGATCACGTGGACGCGGTCCTGAAGGCCAACGGATACGAATGCGACCCCTTATGGGAGAGCGCCAGCTCCCAGGCGCTGCTCCGGGCGGTAAAAGCCGGTCATGGGATCGCGATTCTGCCGGATCAGCTAGTCCACGATACAGAAGACAAATGCGATTTGGCAATCCGGAAAATCGAGGATGTCAGCATGGTCCGGAAAAATACCATTGTATATCACAAAAACAAATATCTCTCCCCCCTGTTGAAGGAGCTGATCGCCGACTGCCAAAAGGAGACCGGGGACGGTTCTCTTTTTCAATGACGAGCCCTTTTTATGCCGTTTCGCTCAAAGCAGCCCGGAACCGTACCGATTCGCATGGTCCGTTTATAAAGTGCCCGGGTTTCAAGTTGACAAAGCGCCACATATTTGGTATGATTAAATTAATTCAAATAAGCAATCAATTGCTTGAGAAAAAGAACGATGCCGGAGGGATACTTCCATGGCCAGGATCATCGGGGCGAACAGCACAGCGGTCAAGCAGCAGAATATGGAAGCCGTCAAGATGATCCTGTACCAGCAGGCCCCCCTGTCCCGGGCGGACATCGCGGCCCGGCTGGGGCTCACCCCCTCCACCATTACGAATATCACAGCCGAGCTGATCGCCCAGGGATATGTGGAGGAAGTAGCCTCCGAAACAGACGAGCCCGCCCGGGGAGCCGGCCGGAAGCCGGTGCTGATTGACCTGAAGCGGGATTGCTTTACGGTTCTGGGCATCACCCTGGGCCGGGACAGCACCCGTCTCTGCCTGTGCGACATGCGGGGAGGCATCCTGACCCAGGCCACATACGAAACCATGAGCGATGATTATTCCGTCATGCTCCACCAGCTTCAGGGCATCCTGAGCATCACCCGCCAGGAGCACCCGGAGCTGTGGAACAAGCTGCTGGGCATCGGCATCTCCATCCCTGGGGTCGTCAACGCCCATCGGGGGCAGGTGAAAAACCACGGAGAGGAACGGCTGTCCTGGCGCAATCAGCCCCTGACGGAAGAAATCAGCCGCTTTACGGGTCTGCCCGTACGGCTGGAAAACAACGTGAAGGCCCGTTCCACCGCCATCCAGCTTTTCTGGCCGGCGCTGCTGGAGGGGGAAAAGATTTTCGCCCTTTGCTACGTCTCCTTCGGCATCGCCTGTCCTTTCCTGCTGGATAATCAGCTGTTCCGGGGCGAGAGCTCCGCCGCCGGGGAAATCGGCAAGATGATCCTGCAGCCCGACGCCGCGGAGGATCCCGGTTTTGCGCCCCCCGGCAGCCTGGAAGCCCTCAGCAGCGTCCTGGCGATCCTGAAGGAATGCCGGGAACAGATAGCCGCCGGCGCGGACACGATGCTTCGGGAGCTGTGTCCGGATCCGGACGCTCTGTCCCTCTCCCAGGTGCTGGAGGCCCAGAATCGGGGCGATCCCACCGTCTGCCGCGTCCTGGATCAGGCGATGTTCTACGTGGGCATCGCCCTGGCCAACCTGGTGGATATCATCAATCCCCGCCTGATCCTGCTCAGCGGGCCCGTCTTTGTCAACCCGCAGAATGCTGATACAGTGGAGCGTGCGCTGAGGGCCCATGCCTTCCTTCCGGACGAGGAACCGCTCCGGGTTGTGCCGGTGGATATGGGCGAATACGCCGGCGCCATCGGCGCCGCCGCCTGCTGCATCGATAAATATTTTCTGCGCTCCTGATCCAAAGACAGCACAGCGCCCTGCCAATGGCAGGGCGCTGTTCCTTTTTGTAAGGCCGCATTCCTTTTATCTGGATTGGTTGGCCAGTTCGTGGCTGTAGGCCATGATGTCCATAAAAGAGGCGCCTTGTTCTACCCGGGCCCGGATTTCCGCCTCGTGCTCCCGGCCCGCTGCCGCAACCCCCTTGGCGATCATCATCTCCGGGGTAAACCGATCGTCCCGGTGAAAGGGAACGATGTCCGCCGTGGCTTCCAGCCATTTCAGCATCCGGCAGCGCATTTCCGTAACCGTATCCTTCAAAGCCGGATCCTGGATCATGTTCGTCCGCTCCCCCGGATCCTGCTCCAGATCGTACAGTTCATCCGATCCCTGCAGCCTGCTGACGTATTTATACCTTCTGTCCCGCAGCATAATGCCCTTGCTGTGGGCCAGGTCCTCCGTCTGTGCCTTTTGCTTCGGCCAGTATACCCCCATGGGAGACGTCATCTTCCCGTTGCCCAGATGGCATTCGTCGCAGTGGGTTTCTCCGGGCAGCCGTCCCCCCTCGCTGCACACAAACTCCCGGCCCGGCAGCGTCCGGTCCGCCAGCAGGGGCGTCAGGCTGCGGCCGAACTGCGTGTGAGTGGGCTCCACCCCCGCCATCTCCATCGCCGTGGCGTAAAAATCCACCAGCTCCACCAGCGCATCGCTGATCCCCGCGTCCAGGTCGTACCCCTTTGGCGGTTTTATCAGCAGCGGCACCCGGGTCAGGCATTCCTCGAAGGTATTCTGCGCTTTTTCTACCAGGCCGTAATCCCCGGCGAAATCCCCGTGATCGCTGAGGAAGAAGATGGCGCAGTCGTCATAGATCCCTTCCTCCTTCAGCGCGTCCACCAGACGCCGGAACTGAGCGTCCACCTTGCTGCACATGCCCAGATAGATCGCCCGCAGCTCGTCCCAGTCCTCGTCCGTATACTGATACAGGCCGTTGATCTCCCGGATGGCGTCCAGAATGCGGCTCTTGCCGGTGCATTCCTCCGCCCTGATCCGAGCCGGCAGCCTGCTCCGATCGATCGCCGAATAATAGGGTTCCTCCACCTGGTAGGGGCAATGGGGATAAATCAATCCCAGGAAAACGCACAAAGGCTGATCCGCCGGGCGGTTCCGGATTCGGTCAATCGCCGCGTCCACCGCCTCGTCGTCGCCGTTATAGTTGATCCCCTGCTCATTCGTCTTCAGCTGCCCGCCCAGATGGTCATAAAAGTGCTTCCCCCCGGGCTGACCCCGAAGATTCGGGTTTACCGGTCCCGGACCGATTTCTTTCTGACCGCCGTAATAGATTTCTGTGGCGTGGCTTTCCGTCCAGCCCGGGATCTGCCCCGCCGTCAGATCATTCCGGTCGTTCATCCAGACATAGTATCCGGCATCCTTCAGCTCGCTGAAAAGGGAGGCTTCCCCCGGATGGAGCAGGTGCGCCATGGTCCGGTGTCCGTGCACGTGAGGATAGAGCCCGGTAAAAAAGCTGCACCGACTGGGCACGCACACCGGATTCTGGCAGTAGGCATGGCTGAAGGAAACCGCCTCCTCCCGGGCAAATGCATCCAGAAAGGGCGTCTGAGCGGCGGGATTTCCCATATGGCTCATGGTATCCCATCGCATTTCATCCGGATTAAAAATAATGATGTGCGGTTTCTTTGTCATGTTTCTTTTCTCTCCTTGTTCCTGCGGAAAACGATTCCGCAGCCTCTCGCTCTTCCATCGCGGTCACGCGCGGCTGCCTGTAATCACGGGCTCATTCAGAAAGAACCGGTGAACGGCCAGGGCCGCGCCGGACAGCGCCGCGGCATACTCCCCCGCGTCCTGATACACCACCCTGATGTCCGCCTGATCCGCGCTGTATACATGCCTCATCATGGTCCGCCGCACCGTTTCCACATTTTCCGCGGTTCTGAACCAGGGGCCGGTCAGCACGATATAGTGCGGGTTCACAAAATTCACGATATTGGCCAGGGCGGTGCCAATGATCCCCATGGCCCGGTTCATCACCCGGCACACCAGGGGATCCCCCGCCTCCTGGGCCATGAGGATCAGGGAGACCGGGATTTCCCCGTTCTCTTTGCACAGGGTCTGCAGCAGCGAGGGCTCCTCCGGATGGTTCATGCCCTCCCGCAGCTGGCGCCGGATGGTCCCCAGGCCTGCCAGATCATTCAAAGTTTTTCCGTCCGGGTTTTCCTCGCTTTCCGGCACCATCACCATGTTCCCAATTTCACCGGCCGCGTTGCCCTCGCCGTACAGGATGCGGCTCATCAGCTGCATATGACAGGCGATGCCCTCCCGGGCATAACAGACCAGAAAGGTCTCCGATCCTTCCACCAGGTCCGGCGCGAACAGCGCCACCCGCTTCGCCCGGGCCCTGCCGGCGTTGTCCATGCGCACGGGGAGCCCCGTCAGGCGGGCCAGATCCTCGGCCAGCGGCTTGTCAAACCAGTCCTCCGGGCCGATTTTCCAGTGAATGTACTTTCCTTCCCGGCTTGAAACCAGTCCCGGCAGCGAAAGGCCGATGCCCAGCACGGGAATGTCCCCCGACCGGCTCCGCATGCGCTCGGCCATGCTCCTGAGCAGCTCCAGCGCTCCCCGGTAGTCCTGGGGTATTTTTTCCTCCGTCTCCCGGGCGACGATCCGCCCCCGCAGATCCGCCAGGCAGACCTGCATTCCCTCCATGGCATAGGCCAGCCCGATCACGTGAAACGCCTCCGCGTTCAGGCGGATATCGATGGGTTTCCGTCCGGACCGCCTGGAGGGATCCCGGAATTCATTTTCCTCCCGCACCACGCCCTGGTTCATCAGCTCCGATACGATGTTGGTCACCGTGGCAGGCGTCAGATCCAGCATCTCCGCGATGCGGGCCCTGGAGATGGTTTCGTTTCGGAACAGAATCCATTTGATCGCGTTCACATTATTGTATTTTACATGCATCAGATTCTGTCCGTTCCCTTTTGCCATGTTTTGTTCCCCGCTTTCTGGACTCAACAGTTACATGAAGGATGGATTTGCAGAAGGGAAAGGCCATTCGCCTTTCCCCTCTGTGCTGTTGTACCCTATTATTTTATCTTTTCGTACTCTTTCGTCAAGCCCATCCGCTCATACTGCTCCACGGGCGCGTCGTTGCGGATCATCAGCCGGACCATGGTTTTCCGCAGGCGCTTTTCCGTTTCCGGATCCTGGATGGGGCTTTGCTCCCAGGGATCCGCCTCCAGGTCGAACAGCTCCGTCCTCCATCCGGCGGGCGTCTTCTGGTGGGGCTTTACCTCCAGGCTGAAGGGCACCGCCTGCTCGCCGTACTTCTCGATGATCTGCTTCATCTCGAACCGCCGCCCCGTGGGCATACCAAAGAAGCTCCGGTCCGGGATCTTCATCAGGGGCACATCCTTCGTAAAGGCGAAGGGCGCGGAGAGGGTCATGTCCGTCATTTCCCCGGGGTCGAACATATCCCGCATATGGGTGGGCATCAGGGTATACTGATACAGCGGCCAGTTCTCCTCGTTCGGGCAGAGAATGTACTTGTATTTCCCGTCCGTCACGGTGATGAAGGAGCCGTGGGCGCCGATCAGCACCGCGTCGTGTCCCGGAGCGTCCTCCCGGATCACGGGCAGCAGGGAGATGCCCTCCATATCTTTGGGGATCGCCATGCCGAAATGGTCCAGGATGGTGGGCGCCAGGTCGATGGTCTGGACCAGGGCGCCGCTGCGGCCCACCTTCCGGCTGCGGGGATCATAGATAAACAGCGGGGTATGGGCGACCTCCTCCCGCATCAGCAGGCGGCCTGTCTTGGCCCACTGGTCATCCTCTCCCAGGAAGAACCCGTGATCCGTGTTGACGATCAGCAGGGTATCCTCCCAGAGGTTGTATTCGTCCATCTTGTCCAGCACCTTGCCCAGGTACTTGTCGCACATGGTCACCAGCGCCTGGTACATCTTCCGGACATGGGGCACGTAGGGCTTTTCCTCCTCGCTCACGGGGCGGTAGGGCGGCCAGTCGAACAGGGGGCCGTCATAATCCGGATCGTACAGATCCTGGAATTCCTTCTGGGTGAAGAAGGGCTCGTGGGGGTCAAAGGTCTCCAGCTGGAGGAACCAGTTGTCCTGATCATGGTTCAGATCCAGGAATTCCAATCCTCCCTTAAAGGTCCGGGGCTGGGGCTGATCCTCCTCCCGCTTCATGAACTGGCGGTTCACCCAGTCCTGGGGCCAGAGGCTGCCCAGGTGCTCCGGCATGGCCGGGGGATTCATCATCGGCTTCCAGGGATCCCCCTCGTGGCCCCGGACGCACTCCCAGGTATTGTACCGGGTGTGATAGGTGCAGCCGCCGTCCTCCCAGTAGTGCCCGTGGTCGGACACCAGGTGGGTATAGACGCCGTTCTCCGCCAGCATTTCAGGCATGGAATCGTCATAGGGCTCCATGGGACCCCAGGACCGGTGCAGGAAATTGTACCGGCCGGTATGCAGCTCCCGGCGGGCAGGCATGCAGGGCATGGAGCCGCAGTAGCAGTGGTCGAAGGTGACGCACTTCTCCCCCAGCCGCGCGAAGTTCGGCGCGATAGTCGCGTCGCACCCGTAATTGGGCAGGAAATGCCGGTTCAGGGAATCGTACATAACCATAATGGCTTTCATCGGTCTTTTCTCCTTTCTTCGGGAACCCGGCGCCGGGCCGCGGCGCCTTCCCTTCCGGGGGATCAGTTCTTCATGCCGGTGGTCTGCAGGCCCTCCACGAAATACTTCTGGGCGCTGAAATACAGGATCACCATGGGCAGGGAGGTCACCGTCGCCGCCGCCATCAGCCAGTTGAAATGAGTGGTGGAGGATCCCTTGAACAGCTGCAGGCACAGCTGCAGGGTGTTGTTCCGCTGGGAGGTGGTCATGATCAGGGGATAGAAGAAATCGTTCCACACCTGGGTTCCCTTGGTAATGGTCAGCGTGGCGATGATCGTCGTGGACAGGGGCAGATACACCCGGATGTAGGTGCCAAACTTGCTGCAACCGTCCAGGGACGCCGCCTCATCCAGCTCCTTCGGAAAGGAGAGATAGAACTGTTTGGCCAGAAACACGCCCATGGGCGCGCTCAGGTAGCAGATGGCGGAGCCCCAGATCGTGTCATACAGGCCCATGCTCCGGACGATGATAAACTGGGGAATGATGATGGACTGGGCCGGGATCATCAGGCCCATCAGCAGGATGATGAACAGCAGGTCGCTGCCCCGGAACTTCAGCCGGGCAAAGGCGTACCCCGCCAGCAGGTTGATGGACAGGCACACCACGATGACGCTGACGGTCATGATCACGGAATTCGCGAAGGCCTGGGGCCAGTTGGCCATCTTCCAGGCATTGGCGAAGGCGTCAAAGGTCCATTTCTCCGGCAGCCAGCGGAACCCCATCAGGGAGATTTCCTTATCCGCCTTGAAGGCGGTGATCACCTGGAAAAACACGGGGATCAGATAAACCACCAGAATCAGGCACATGAGGATGAAGAAGAGAACATTATTCCGCTTTTGCTTAGTCATTGCTGTTCCCTCCATACCTGTAGTTGATCACGGTGATGGTCAGAATGATGATCAGCAGCACCACCGCCTCCGCGGACGCGTAGCCCATCTTATAATATTCGAAGCCGTTCTTGTAAACCTGGTGGGCAATGGTCGTCGTCGCGTCGGAGGGCCCGCCGCCGGTCAGGATGAACACCTGGCCGAACACCTCAAAGGAATGGATGCAGCACATGATGAAGATATAGAAGGTGGTGGGACGCAGCTGGGGAATCGTGATCCGGAAAAACTGCTGCACCTTGGTCGCCCCGTCGATTTCCGCCGCTTCGTACAGATATCCGGGAATGTTCTGCAGCCCCGCCAGGAACAGCAGGGAGTTATATCCCAGGGAGCCCCAGACGGACATGATGGCCACCGAAATCATGGCCACGTTGGGATCCGTCAGCCAGCCCACCGGCGCCAGCCCGATGGTTTTCAGCAGCCGGTTGATAATGCCCGCCTGCGCGTTGTACAGATAGCCCCAGGACAGGGACACCGCCACCATGGACAGGATGTGGGGCAGATAAAACAGGGTCCGGAAAACGCCCTGGCCCTTAATCTTCTTGTTCAGCGCCACCGCCAGCAGCAGGCTCAGCACGATGGTGGGCACCAGCGTCAGCAGGGTGAAATACACCGTATGCCAGATGGAGGAAATGAATATACTGTCCCTGAAGATGTTCACGTAGTTCTGGAAACCGACCCAGGCGGTGGTTTTCAGATCGTAATCGTTGAACGAAAGATATACCGTCCATCCGATTGGCACCAGCACCATCGTCACGAACACCAGGTAGCTGGGCAGGATCATCAGATACGCGCTGTTGTCATACCGTGCGGTTTTTTTAGCCTTCCCTTGCATAAGCGCCTCCTCCCCAAATCCCGGATTCAGAATCGGAGCCGGCATCCCTGCCGGCTCCTTCCTTCAGAGATTCGGTTGTTGTTGAGATGGTTCGGAAAATTACTTGATCAGCGCGTTCCACTCCGCGGCGCCCTTATCCAGCTCCGCCTGCACGTCATTGCCTTCCAGCATGGCGGCGCCGGCCGCGTTCCGGAAGATCTGGATGCCCTGGGTGAAGAAGGGGATCAGGGTGTCGGAATAGGCGTAGGAATGTTCAAAATAGGTGGGCACTTCCGCCAGCTGCGGGAACTCCGCCTTGTACCAGTCGTACAGGGAAACCCGGTTCGGGAACATGCCCAGGCTGGCCTTGATCTTCAGGGAATCCTGGTTGAACATGTACATCAGGCAGTCCACCGCGGTGTCGATGTTCTTGGAACCGGCGTTGACGGTGATGAAGTTGCCGATCAGCAGGGTGTTCAGATCGCTCTTGAGAATGCCGCAGTTTCCGCTCAGCGTATTGTTGTAGTTGGCATAGCTGGACTCGGCCATCAGGTACATGGAGCAGATGCCGTTGGAGAACTGGTCAAACCCCTGCTCGGAGGGGAAATTGTATCCCTCAGCCAGCTGGTCCTTCATCCACTGGACCGCCTTGACGCCCGCCTCGCAGTTGAAATTGGCGGTGCCGTCCGCGTTCCACATATGGAAATCCGGATCATAGTTCAGCGCGACGGACTGCACCATCTGCTCGATGGAATCGATGCTGGGCTCGTTTAAGATGTGGAAACCGGAGACCACCACCGAATCGCCTTCCTTGTAGGTCAGCTTCTTGGCCAGGGCCGCCAGATCGTCCAGGGAATGAAGCTGCAGCTCCTCCTCGGTCACGCCCAGCATCTCCGCGTATTCCTTGTTGTAGTAATACAGGCGGGTGGCAGGCTCCAGAATGCCGTAGACATTGCCGTCCTTCATGCCGGCGGAAAGCAGGTTCTCGGGGATATCCGTCCAGCCGTCCCAGTCCGCGGGGATCTTTTCGCTCAGGTTCACGGTGTGCCCCTGGGAAACGATGGTGCCCAGCTGGCCGTATCCGGTCATGAAAAGATCCGGGCCTTCGCCGGAAGCCAGCGCGGTGCTCAGCTTGGTGAAATAATCGGACCAGGCAATGAAGCTCAGTTCATAGGTGGAGCCGGGAGACCGTTCCGCCACCCAGTTGTCAAAGATCTTGTGGAACGCATCGCTGGTTTCCAGCTCACCGTTTCCGGCCAGCCAGATGTTCAGATGGGCCGGAGCCGCCTCGGCGCCCGCGGCACCCGTCAGAGAAAGCAGCATCAGGGCCGCCAGCAGCAGTGCAACAAACTTCTTCATGGTTTTTCCTCCTTCATCTCTTTGGTACCGTCCCGCGGATTCCCTTCCGAATCGTTTTTCGCCCCGTCTCTGACGTTCTTAACCGCACTCTTTCCGCCTCTCCGAGGGGTTTGTCTCTTCCGGAAATCCACTTGAGTTAATTTAATAAATTAATATTAACAGAGCGTATGCATCCTGTCAACCCCTTTTGAACGTTTTTTGTCAAAAAAGTTCTGTTTTTTACCATTTCCGTCCTGCGGGTTTTAAACAGTTGCCCGTGACCAAATAGCACAGCAAGATCCTCTCAGCATTGCAGAGCATCTCCGGTATCCATTTCGATATGAAGCATGACCGTCCGAAGGACCTTGATATACTCCTGAAAAAGGAGACAGAGAACCGTCCCCTGTCTCCCCGAAACACCCCTGCGGCCCGGCTATGATGCTGAGCAGTAAAATGCGCCATGAGAGCGGAGCAGGGTTCCCTTGCGCTGAGAAGAAAGATACGGTACAATGTCCGAAAACCGGGACAGGCGGTGAAAGAATGAAGGCCATCAGCGTATTGATGAAACCATCCTCCGGAATGTGCAATATGCACTGCGACTACTGCTTCTACTGTGACGAGCAGGTGAAGCGCGATCAGGCGAACTACGGCTTTATGTCGGAGGAAACCCTGCGCACCGTGATCCGACGGACCCTCACCCAGGCTGAAGAAATGGCGGGCTTTGCCTTCCAGGGGGGCGAACCCACGCTGCGCGGTCTGGATTTTTTCAAAAAGCTGATGGAGTACGAGAAGCGCTGCAACCGCCATCAGGTTCGGATTCAGAATTCCCTGCAGACCAACGGCGCGCTGATCGACGAGGATTGGTGCCGCTTTCTGAAGGAGAATCATTTCCTCGTGGGCCTGTCGATCGACGGCCTGCAGCCGATCCACGACAAGCACCGCAGGCTCAACGGAAGCGACGAATCGGCCTATGAACGGGTCTGCAAAGCCGCGGATATGCTGGACCGCTTCGGGGTGGATTACAATATTCTGACCGTGGTCCACGCCGACGTGGCGGAGCGGATTGAAGAGATATACGGCGCGTACCAAAAACGCGGCTGGCATTACCAGCAGTACATCGCGTGCCTGGATCCGCTGGGGGAAGCGCACGGAAAAAGCCCCTACGCACTGACGCCGGAGGTTTACGGGGATTTCCTGATCCGCCTTTTCGAATGCTGGTATCGGGACGTCCAGCGGGGCCGGCAGCCGTATATCCGGCAGTTTGAAAACATCATCGGCATTCTCCTCGGCTATCCGCCGGAGGCCTGCGATCAGCGGGGAACCTGCAGCCTTCATTATGTCGTTGAGGCGGATGGAAGCGTGTACCCCTGCGATTTCTATATGCTGGACGAATACCGCCTGGGTAATTTCAATTCGGATCACCTGCCGGCGCTGGACGCAAAGCGAAAGGAAATCGGCTTTGTCGAGCGGTCCCGAATGCTCAGCGCATCCTGCCGGGAATGTCCGTACTTCAGGCTGTGCCGGGGCGGCTGTCAGCGAAACCGGGACCTTGACCCCCAGAGCGGGGAATATCGGAATTATTTTTGCGAAAGTTACCGGGCCTTCTTTGCCAAGTGCCTGCCCAGAATAGAAAACATCGCCGGGCAGTATGCCGCCCGGCGAGTTTCCCGTCCACACGGGTAAGTTCCGCTTTTGTAACTGTTCAGTCCTGCCAGCGCAGCGCACGCGAAAATCAGATTTTGCGCGCCGCTTCCGCCACCCAGCGGATCCTTTCCTCCTGCAGGTCCCCATGAATGCTGCAGTCCGCGCCCAGAATATATCCCTGCTTGCCGCCCTGCTGAATCAGCTTCGCCGTTTCCTGCTCGATTTCCTCCCGGGAGGCGGTGTACAGGAAGGTCCCCGGACGGTTGTCAAATCCGCCCCACACAGTGCAGCCGAAATGCTTTTTCGCTTCCTGAATGTCCATGATGTCCATGTATCGGGACCAGCTGATCACCGGCGCGTGATAATCCTCCCACACGCTCAGCCGGTTCGGCGTGCCCTCCCAGGCGCAGAAATGGATCGCGTTCATGTCGCTGATGGAGTTGGCGTAATCCAGCACGATCCTGTCGCTGGGCGTGACCCAATCGCGGTATTCCTCGTAGGTGAAGCGGTCCGCCTCCCCGTTCTGCACGCTGTAGAAGATGCCGTCCGCGCCGGCTTCCTGGATGATGCCCCGAACCAGCAGCTTCAGGTCCTCCGCGATGACGCTGCAGGCATGTTTCATCGCGTCCGGGTTTTCACGGATCATCCGCATCATCTTCGGATAGCCGATCTTCAGCCGCAGGCAGGACAGGGGGACAAAGACCAGATACAGCGCGACGCATTCGCCGTTCAGCCCGGCCACGATTTTTTTCGTCCGCTCAATCTGGCCCCGGATATGGGGATGGTTGGGGCCCAGCGGTTCCAGCCTGTACAGATCCTCCGCCTTCTCAAGATGATCCAGCACGGGGGAAGGCCAGGTAAAGTACTTGTCCCCGGACAGCTTCATAAAGTCCACATCCGTATTTTTGTAGGCGCTGAGCTGACATTCCGCAAACTGATTGTCGTCCGCCCAGTACTTCTCCGGCACATGCTGCCACATGCAAACCGGCACATGATCCACTTCCTGTCCCTTAAAAGCCGCGATCACCCGTTCTCTCTTGTTCATTTTGCAGTTCTCCTTTATAAAATACCTCTCGTCTGGTTTGATCGAGCCATTCTCTGTTGAAATCGTAATAAAGGAGCCATCCTCTGTCAACCTTATAGATGTTTTTTCGGATGATTTTTGCTATTTTACCCCATTTCGGATATAATCACAGTATTTCATTCGACGGAGGCTTGCTGACATGATCTGGTTCATCCTGCTGCTGGCCCTGGGGGCCGCTTTCTTTCTCTTTCTGATTTTTCCCGCCCATGCCTCCCGGGAGGCGCGGGCTCCTTTTGAGCGCCGTAACTTTGCCCACCGGGGGCTCTATTCCCTGGATCAGTCCGTCCCCGAAAATTCCCTCCCGGCCTTCCGCCGGGCAGTGGAAGCCGGTTACGGGGCGGAGCTGGATGTCCAGCTGAGCCGGGACGGCCAGGTGGTGGTCCTTCATGACGACGATCTGAAACGCGCCTGCGGCCGGGACGGCGCCGTCTGCGACTATACGCTGGAGGAGCTTCGTTCCTTCTCTCTTTTCGGAACGGAGGAGCGGATCCCCCTCTTCTCGGAGGTGCTAGACATCTTCGCCGGCCGTCAGCCGCTGATTGTTGAACTGAAATCCGCCGCGCCCAATGTCCCCCAGCTGTGTGATTCCGTCCGCCGGATGCTGGCGGAATATGACGGCCCCGCCTGCGTGGAAAGCTTCCACCCGGAGGTCGTCCGCTACTTCCGGCTGCATGATCCCTCCCGGCTCCGCGGCCAGCTTTCCCAGGCGGCCTGTTTCTGGAAAAACCATCTTCCCGCCTGGCAGGCCTTCCTTTTCAGCCGGCTGCTCCTGAATTTCCGGGCCAGGCCCCATTTCATCGCCTACGGGATCGGGCCGAAGCCGGCTCCGGTCCGCCTGTGTGAGCGGCTGGGGGCCATGCGGGTCTGCTGGACCGCCCGGGACAGCGCTCTCCATGACCGCCTTGCCTCGGAAAACGAGGCTGTCATCTTCGAGGGATACCGCCCTCCTGTCTCCTGATGAAGCGTCTTCTCCCGATGGGGGGCCGCCGCCATTTCCTCCGCGGCGGTCACCCTTTCCGTTCCCCGGGTCAGTCTCCCCCGCCAAAGTGCTCCAGGGCGCTCCCCGCCGGCAGCGGCCTGCTGTCCCCGTGCCGGACAAACAGCATCGTCACGGAGGCCAGCACCACAAAGACGGTGGCATAAGGGAACAGGGAGGTCATTCCGGCCCTGTCCATCAGCATGCCGGACAGGTAGGGGGTCACAGTCTGCGCCGCCATGCTGGCGGTGTAGTAGAACCCCGTGTACCGGCCCACATCGCCGCCCCGGGACAGCTCCACCACCATGGGAAAGCTGTTCACGTTGATGGTGGCCCAGCCGATTCCCGCCAGGGCAAACATGGCGTTCATCAGCATGGCCGGGCTCCCTTCCCGCAGGAAGGCCGCCACGAAGAAGGCGCAGGCCAGCATCCCGATCCCCATGAGGATGGTTTTCTTCCGTCCGATTCTGCTGGCCAGCATCCCCACCGGCAGGTAGGAAAGAATCGCGGCCACATTGGCAATCATCAGCGTGCTGTTATAATCCTGTCCAAGGACTTTGCCCGCGTATACGGAGTATTTGGAGGTCACCGCGTTATAGCCCATGAACCAGAACACCACGGAAGCCAGGATCAGCAGCAGGGAGCGCCGTTCCGCGGCGGAAAGGGTCCGGGATCCCTTCTCTCCGTCCCCCTCTTCCGTCTCCAGCCCGTATTTCCGGCTTTCCGCCTCCATCTCCCTCACAAAGCGCGGCTCATCCACCTTCAGCCGGAAAATCAGCAGGGAAACAAGCATGATCCCCGCGACAATGGCGAAGAACGCCGTGTAGCTCATCAGGGAATTCTTCACGGACCCGGTGGCAAAAACGATTCCCAGCCCCAGGATCAGGATTCCACCCGCCGTTCCCATCAGGTTGATCACCGCGTTTCCTTTGCTGCGCAGCGGCTTGATGGTCACGTCGGGCATCAGCGCCACCGCCGGAGACCGGAAGGTGGACATGGCGATCAGGAGCAGCAGCAGGATGCCGATAAACAGGATCAGCGCCCTCGGATTCCTGGCCGTTTGCTGCTGGGCATAATGCTGCCGGGCCGGCACCACGTAGTTATGGTAGTCTTCATTCGTGACCTTTTTGCCGCTTTCCGCATCCGTCCGCTGGGATTCAATGGCGGAAAACGCCTCCCTGGTAAAGGTCTCGGACAGGATAAAGGCTTCGTTTTCCGGCGTGTAGAGCGTTTCATCCTTCTCCGCGTCGTACAGGGCTTCCAGCGCCGCCGGATCGTCAATGGCGGATACGGCGGAGATGTTTTTCAGCTGAAGGCTGTCCGCGAAGGAAAGGGCCAGCAGCAGGATCGCCGCGGCCACCGTGCCCACCGTCACAAAGGGCGTCCGCCGCCCCCGCCGGCTTGCGCATTTATCGGAGAGGGCGCCGAAGAGCGGCAGCATGAACAGGGCCAGCACATTGTCCAGCGCCATGATGATGCCCGAATTCGCCTGATTCATGCCAAACTTATCCGTCAGGATCTTCGGGATAATGGTATCGTATGCCTGCCAGAACGTGCAGATCAGGAAAAACGCGAAGCCGACATAGATCGTACGCCTGTAATTCAGTTTCATGTTCGCTCCTCCCACAAAAAAACCGGACTGCGCCGGATCATGTGAACCATTGCGCTTCTTCTTTCCATGAAGTATACCACAGAAAGGCTTTTTGTTCAACGGGGCGGGACCCGACCGTCCATGGCTATCGCACGAGTTACAAAACTGTTACAGGGCCTCAGCATTTTGTGGAGCAAGGATAAGTTGATTAGAGCGTCAAAAGGGGGCTTTTGAGGCGCTCTGACTGCTTGAATTTAGCCTGTGTCAATAGGTGTTCGCAAAAAAGATTTCCGATACAACCCACAAAGTATGTTTACCGTGGTCAGAGTAACTAGCCGCCTCCCAGCAGCCTCCGGGCGAGTAGGCGGCCGACCGAGGTACGAGGACGTGCCAGCCTGCCGCCCGGATCTGATCTACCTGATGTACCTGAAGGCTAAAATCACTTATGACAAAGAGCATCGTGTGGAGACTTTCCCCTTTGCACGGGAGGCTGTGCACGAAGCGATTTTCAACGCGATTATCCACAACTGTTATATGTACGGCACGCCCATCCAGATCCGGATCAATGACGGCGAGAGCGAGATGATCATCAGCAACAGCTGTATGCTGCCGGATGGTTGGTCTGCCGAAACCTTTATGAATACTCATGTGTCCGATCCATACAATCCGGCAATGGCCAATGTATTTTACCGTGCCGGGTATATCGAAAACTGGGGACGCGGAATTGAGAAAATCTGTAAGGCCTGTGACGAACTCGGTGCGGAGCGTCCGCGATATGAGGTACTGGGACACGGAATCCGCGTTTTCTTCAAGGGATTGGAAAGCGCGTTGTTCCATGATGATGCAGGATCAGATCAGCCGATTGTAGACATGAGTTTCCAAAGTGCCGAATCGGAAAAACATGCTGATACTTTGGACCCGCGAACTGATACTTTGGCAAAAGTTGATACTTTGGCTGATACTTTGGGCATCTCAGATGATACTTTAGCTTCCAGACTCATTGCCCTGATTCGAGAAAATCCTCAAATTACACAGGTGGAGATGGTCGATAAACTGAGCTGTTCCATCCCGACTGTTAAGCGAATCACCAAACGTCTGTCCGAAAAAGGAATCATTATCCGCAAGGGTGGCAAACGCTATGGCTACTGGGAGGTGCTCTGATGGAACTGAAGCAGTATCAAAAGAGAGTTCTCTCTGACCTGGATCATTTTCTGGGGCATCTGAATGTCTTGCACAGCATCTCCGGCGCATACATTCAGACCTGGCTGGAGAACGGAATCACCATAGGCGGCGATGGATCAGTATCAAAATGAATCCGGCAAGTTGATTGACTGCAAAAGAGTGCTTGAAATCACAGGAGATGATCACGATAGGATTAAACAGCAATTCCTTACTGCGCCGGTTTTTGATGGGAAGACATTCTGGCAGGTTGAAAAAGATCTCATTTGGGTTGAAGAAGGTTCACCCATCCAGATCAAGGAAGTTTAGTACCAGTATTCAGCAAAGACCAGGGGCATTATGTCCCCTGGCCTCTTACGATCATATTTTCTTTAACGGCACCCAGATGTAGTTGACGTTATCTTCAGGTTTTTCCGCTGGCGGGCCATAAATCTCCAGATTGTAGTTGCCAGCCAGTTCATATCCCTTGAGTGAAGGCAGCCATTCACTCCAGATTTTTGTGTTTACGCTCTGAAGGCTGTCCGGCAATGGGCCTCTGCAGAGGAACTGCGCCCAAAGACTTCCCGGAATCTGGACGGTTTCACAGCCATCCGGGATCTCTTCCCATGGCTTGTACAGATCCGCAATCCAGTAATCGAACTCCTTTCCGTCAAGGTCCCGGCAGACACCGAAGGTCCCCATGATTGAAGGCTTTTCCCCCTGCGTCATATACTCGTTCCAGAACTTCGGGATTTCCTGATAGCTTGTGTCCGAATTGAACCGCCGCATGACGCCGACAATGGTAAAAGGCGCCCTTTCCACAATCCGATAATCCAGCATGCTTCCGCCCTCCAGCGTGATTTTGATGTGCAGCGGAGCCATGGAGCGGAGCGATGCGCCGGGTTCCTTCGCCTGGGAAGGCGTTATCCCGTGAAACCGCTGGAAGGCTTTCGCAAAGCTGTCCGGAGAATCGTATCCGTACTTCAGCGCAACATCGATCACTTTCACATCCGTCCTGGCCAGCTCCTGAGCAGCCAGTGTCATCCTGCGTGCGCGGATATATTCACCGACTGTCATATTGCACAGAGCGCTGAAAATACGCTGATAATAGAACGGTGACAGGGCAGCTTTTCCGGCAATCGCCCTGATGTCCAGCTCCTCCGTCAGTTTCTCTTCCATCAGATCAATGGAATCCTGAAAGCCTTCCATCCAGTTCTGCATTGTTTCCCCTCCTCTCGCTGCATCATCAGTTTACATCGGACGGAGAGATTCTGCCCGACTTTCCGTGCACTCTTATACCGGATTCCCGATTACCTTCGCCAGGATGATTTCCATCGGCTGTTCATGTCCTGGGAACGGAAGAATTAATCCGCCGCAGTCCCTGTATCCGAGAGCTCTGTAAAAATGCTGGGCATTCTCATCCGCCTGCGTGGATGTCATCACCAGATCGTATCCGCGTGTATGCATATCTCTTTCCCAATGCTCCATCAGCATACGGCCGTATCCCTTTCTCTGATGATTCTGCGCCACATACAGACGATTGCAGAATGGTGTATTATCCCAGAACAGGGAATAGCGGAGCAACCCAACCGGTTCGTTCTGCACGGTCAGAACGTACCCCATCCGATCCCGGGCTTTGCGGTCAAACTCCTCATCGCTGATATGTCTGTCCAGCGAAAGCCAGAAATCCCGGTCCATGGAATCAACAAATCGGATATTCTGACTATCACGGTATGAAATCATATACTGTCCCCCTTGCATAATATCTGACTCCTCCTCCGCAAATTCGCCGTTGTCACGAATCCTTTCTGGACACGATCATCAAGATAATATGAAGTGACCCCGCGTTTGCAGCAACGTGGATTTACCCGTATACTGTGAATGCAAAATCACGCCAGCTGCGGGGCTTACCGCATGCAAAGGAGGTCACTTCATGCGTAGGATACTAAAAATCGGAATGG
>JAFWES010000055.1 GCA_017512805.1 Clostridia bacterium | reverse complement strand
TCATGGCAAAAAGTAAAGAGAAAATAGTTACAATTTTATTAACTATGTTATAACTAAATGAAACAGGTGCCTCGCTTACAGAAGCACCTGCAGAAATGGTCATTCACTTTTTTGAGGTCCGCCCACCCCGTGAACAGTAACGATAATTTCCAGTTTGTATAGGTTTTGTAACTGTTCAGTCGCTTCGCTCTCTGAGGTATTCCGTTCCAGGGGACGTCTCTCGTGTTCTGCTTGCGGGACTGAATAGTTACCCGTAGGGAAGCGAATCGATCTTCGGCTTTTGAGGCCGACGGTGCGTTTCCCCGCGAGCAATCGCGGGTTTTTTTATGCGCAGAAGGAGGAAAAATGTTGGATCTGTTCTTATCCGGCATGTTGGCGGAGGAAGCGGCGGAGGCGGTGGAAGAAGCCGAGGAAACCGTCGCGGAAACGGCGGCGGCCGCGCCGTCGGGCTGGTGGTATCAGTTTACGAAAAAGTTCGTTGAAACGCCGTCCATCGTCTGGATTGCGGTACTGGTGCTGGTGGCCCTGGGGGCCATCCTGCTGGCGGTCAGCAAATCCGGGAAAAAATGGAACGCCCGGATGGTGTCCTTTGGAGCCCTGAGCATGGCCCTGTCCTTCGTGCTGTCCTGCGCCAGGCTGTACCGGATGCCCAGCGGCGGCTCCATTACCCCGGCCAGCATGCTGCCCCTGATGCTTTTCGCCGCGGCATACGGCCTTGGGCCCGGCCTGCTGACGGGTCTGGCTTACGGTGTACTGCAGTTCTTCCAGGGAGGAGAGACCTTCTCCCTCCTGATGTTTGCGCTGGATTATCTGCTGGCCTTCGCGGCGCTGGGGCTGGCGGGGCTGGCCGATGTCTGGAAAGGGAAGAAATGGGGACTGTATGCGGCCATGATCATCGCCATTCTGGGCCGGCTTTGCTTTGCCACCCTGTCCGGTATCGTGCTCTGGGACACCGCGCCCTGGGCCAGCCTGGTGTATAATTTCACCTATCTGGGCCCGGATGCCCTGATCTGCCTGGTGTTGGCGCCCTTCGTGGCCCCCCGGGTCATGAAGCTGATGAGAACCGGAACGTAAACACGGCGGAACCGCGCCTTACTGCTCCAGGCTGATTTCACCCCTGCCGATGGCGGCCAGCAGCGCCTTCAGATCGGATACCCGCTCTGACAGCTGCTGGCCGCTGTCCGTATCGCGGACGTACATCTGGGCGGGATAGGCGGCAAACTGGAAGGACTGGGAGTGGATATCCCGCCCGGTTTCCCAGGCATCCTTCAGGCTGGTAAAAGGCTGATGGGACATGAGCCGCATGCAGTGACTGTTGGCGATAAGGGTATAGCCGGCGATCCCGGTGGTCTTCTGGTATGCCCGGCAGAAGCCTCCGTCGATCACGATCAGCCGGCCCCCGGCCTTCAGGGGGCTTTCGCCGTGGGTGACGCGGATGGGCGTATGCCCGTTGATGATCCGGCACCCCTCCCCTGTCAGCCCGAAGGCTTCCAGGATCCGACGGCAGGTTTCTTCGTGATTGTAATGAACGTAGTAGGCGTTCCGGGGCTCCTGCCAGGCGTCCTCGTCCGGAATGAAGTAGCGGGCGAAGGTTTTCAGCTGACGGCCGCAGACCGGGGAATCGGCGCCTCCCCACAGATACCACATGAAATCCAGGGCTTCCCGGTTCCGGCTGAAAAAGGCCCGCCGGGCCATCCCGTCCGCGTAATCCATCAGTCCCCTGCCTTCCAGGATCTTTTCCCCCAGTTTCTTTTGCAGGAAGGAACCGTTTTCGTCCAGGGGGACGCAGCCGTGGTACAGCAGATTCCCGTTACAGGATCGGTACATGCTGCCGCTGCGGTACAGGAAGCGGGCATGCTCCTGCAGGCGCCCGCTGTGGGTAAAGGTGTGGCGGAGGCGGTTCATCAGGGCCGCTTCCTCCTCTGTCAGGGCGTAGGCGTCCTCCGGATTCACCGTCTGCAGGGGCAGGGGCTTTACCTTCCAGGTCCGCCCCTCCAGGGTTATTTCGTTTTTCTCCCGGTCAATCCGGTGCAGCAGCAGCCGGTCCTCCATCCCGAAATCGGGATTCCGCAGGATGACTTGCCCTTCCAGTTTGAACATCAGCAGGGTCACCGTATGCAGCATAGCCCGGTCCAGGGGCATACCCGGATACACCCGGCCGGCGTAGTCCGACAGCAGGCGCAGCGGGATGCCATATCCCCGCTCCAGGATATCCGTGTTATGATAAGCCAGACAGTTGCGGACGGCCCCGGCGATACAGACCTCGCTGCCCGCGGCGGCGCCCATCCACAGAATGTCATGGTTCCCCCATTCGATGTCCACGTCATGATGCGCCATCAGGATGTCCATGACGCTGTCCGCCCGGGGCCCGCGGTCGTAGATATCCCCCACCACGTGGAGCCGGTCCACCGCAAGGTTTTTGATCAGCTGGGCCAGGGCGGTCATGAACCCGTCCCCGCCCCCGCTTTCGATCAGGGAATTGAGGATGGTCTCGTGATACCGGCGGCGGTTCTCGTTCTGCTCCGCGACCGCTTCCCCCTCGTCGTTCTGATAGTGCATCAGCTCATCCAGCAGGAAGGCCCACTCCGCGGGCATCCGGGAGCGCACCGTTTTGCGGGTATATTTGGAGGAGAGCATCCGGGCCAGGTACACCATGTTTTCCGACTGCAGGCGGATCCATTCCGGAGTCAGACTCCCCTCCTCCCTGCGGTGCCGAAGGATCGTCTCCGGATAGTAGATCAGGGTGCAGAGGGCGTCCGCCTCCCGGCGGGTGAGCCGATCCCCCAGCCAGACATTGACCTTCTCCCGGATGACGCCGGAGCAGTTGTTCATGATATGGGTAAAGGCCTCGAATTCCCCATGAATATCGCTCATGAAATGCTCTGTCCCACGGGGCAGGTTCAGCTGGGCGCTGAGCCGGGTGATCTCTGTAATCAGGTTTTCCGGGGAGGAAAACTGCTCCGAAAGCAGCTGGAGGTATTTCCGCTTTTCCGGGGAAAGGGCGTCCTGGGAACTTTGTTCAGGCATGGAGATTCTCCTTTTACGTTTCATTCATGGAGAAAAGTATACGAGAAAAGCCCGGATAAGGCAAGAAAAAGTTGCGGTTTGGCATAAAAACCAAGCCGCAGAGAATACTCCGTATCTTGACAGAAAAGGGGTCGGGTTCTATGATGGGCGTGCGACGAATATGCGGCGGGGGTGAATACAGATGATAAAAAAGAGAGGTCTTGCGGGAATTCTGGCCCTCATCCTGCTGATGGCGGCGATACCGGCCCTGGGGGAGGTATCTCTGCCGGGATACAGCGCAGACACGGGATATACCTATGTCACCTTTGGGAATTATCCCCAGTGGATCGATGGCGGGGATCCCCAGGAGATGGCCTGGACCTGGAGCCGGCACAAGCTGCTGGACAACCCGCCGGAAGTGGATTCCACTCCCGTTCTCTGGCGGGTGCTGACCGGGGATGAGGAGCAGGTGTTTTTGCTGAGCGAATATGTGCTTTTCGCCATGGCCATGCATCCCAGCATGAAGGAATATGTAGAGATAAAGGGGTTTTTCCCGGAGACACAGCTGGGGAAGTATCTGAATACCGAGTTCCTGGCGGATGCTTTTTCGCCGGAGGAGCAGGGCGCCCTCCGCGTCCATGAGGACGGTACGCTGGTGACGCTTCTGACCACTGACGAGCTGAATAACCGGGCCTGGGGGCTGGGAAAGAATACCAGAAACACCGCCCGCAAAGCCTGGGCAACGGAGTACGCCATTCGGGTGACGGATGTATTTGTGTACCGGGTGGCCATGGGGATGCATACCTGCTATTGGCTGAAGGACACGGCGAAGAAACAGAAGAATCATACGCGCTGTGTCAAACAGGACGGAAGCATCGGACATATTGCCTGCATTACCGTGAACGAAGGAGCCCGCCCCGCGATCCATCTGGATCCCTCGAAGGTGGAAATCGCCGGAGGCAGCGGCACAAAAACGGATCCCTATCAGCTTCGGCCGGTGGGGAAATAACAGGTTTGAGAGGGGAGCCCTGTTTTTTCTACGGCGTCTATGGGGGCGTGGCTGCAAAATCGTCATCCGGCATAAAATGACAGATATGAACGGACGTTCACAGAGGAGAAAGCCAGAAACGTAACATGTTTTAGCGAGGAGGAGGGATCATGGCAAAGGTCAGATCCGTATATGCCTGTACCGCCTGCGGCTACGAAAGCCCCCGGTGGGTGGGGCGGTGCCCCGGGTGCGGAGCGTGGAACGCGCTGGAGGAGAGTATCCCCGCTGCGCCGGAGAAAAGCGCCGCGCCAAAGCTGGCGGCGAACCAGCGGCCGGGGACGGGCGCGGCGCCGCTGCTGCTGAAGGATATTCCGGAGGATACGTCCCTGCGGAATCCTACGGGCATCTCCGAGCTGGACCGGGTGCTGGGGGGCGGCATCGTGGAGGGGGGTCTCATGCTCATCGGCGGGGACCCGGGTATCGGCAAGAGCACCCTCCTGCTGCAGGTCTGCGCCAACCTGGCGGCGGAGGGAAAAAGGGTGCTCTACATCTCCGGGGAGGAAAGCGCCCGGCAGATCAAGCTTCGGGCCCGGCGGCTGGAGATCGATCCTCCTGGGCTATACGTGCTGGCGGAAAACGCCCTGGACGCGGTGGAAACCCGTCTGCGTGAGCTGCAGCCGGAGGTAGCGGTGGTGGACTCCATTCAGACCATGTACCGGCCGGAGATGGCATCCGCCCCCGGATCCGTGTCCCAGATCCGGGAAAGCACCAGCCTGCTGATGCGCCTGTGCAAGGAATCGGGAACGGCGATGTTCGTTGTGGGCCATGTCACCAAGGAAGGGGCCATCGCAGGCCCCCGGATGCTGGAGCATATGGTGGACGTGGTGCTTTACTTCGAAGGGGACAGGCAGCAGGATTACCGGCTGCTGCGGGCGGTGAAGAACCGGTTCGGTTCCGTCAATGAGCTGGGGGTCTTCCGCATGACCGGCAAGGGAATGCAGCCGGTGCTGAACCCCAGCGAGGAGCTGCTGAGCCATCGGGCCAAGGGGGCAAGCGGCAGCGCCGTGTTCTGCGGGCTGGAGGGAAGCCGCCCCCTGCTGTGCGATGTGCAGGCCCTGACCAGCATGAGCTATCTGAACTCCCCCCGGCGGACGGTGAATGGGGCCGATGCCGGACGGATCGCCATGCTGCTGGCGGTCCTGGAAAAGCGGGCGAATCAGAAAAGCTATAATCAGGATGTCTATATCAACGTGGCCGGGGGGCTGGAGCTGAGCGAGCCCGCGGCGGATCTGGCCCTGTGCGTCGCGGTGGTGTCCAGCCTGAAGGATCAGGCGGTGGGGGCCGAGGTGGCGGTGATGGGGGAAGTGGGCCTGGCGGGAGAGGTACGGACCGTGCCCCAATGCGAGCGGCGGGTGGCGGAGTGCGCCCGGCTGGGCTTTACCACCCTCGTTGTTCCAAAGGAGAACGCCCGGAGGATCAAGAATCCCCCGGAGGGCGTGAAGCTCATCGGGGTGGATACCGTGCTGCAGGCCATGAGTGTTTTGTTTTAGATTCGAAAAATAACCCGCGCTATTTTGCGAAATGCGTCTCTGTACACCCGGAGGATTCCCTGATATAATGACCAAAAAGCGAAACGGAAAGGAGGTTTTTCCCGTGAACGCGTTAAGTACGAATCTGCCGTTGATTCTCTTTTTCCTGGGAGGCTTCGGCCTCCTGCTGGCGGAGGCCTTCATGCCGGGGTTCGGCATCGCGGGCATTCTGGGCATCGTCCTGGAGCTGCTGGCGGTGAACTGCGTCTGGCAGGCCTTCGGCCTGGAAGCCGCGGTATGGTTTACCCTGCTGGTGATGGCCCTGATCGGGCTGACGGTTTATTTCTCTTACCGCAGCGCCATGAAGGGCCGGCTCAGCAAGAGCGATCTGGTGCTGCGGGATACCCAGCATCCGGAGGAGGAACAACGGCTGGACGCCCTGCGCGCCCTGACCGGGCGGGAAGCCGTGACCGCGACGCCCCTTCGTCCCGGCGGACAGATCCTGCTGGAAGGCCGGCGGTATAACGCCGCCAGCGGCGGTGAGTTCCTGGAAAAAGGAGTACGGGTTCAGGTCACCGGAGCGGCGGGCGATCACCTGACGGTGTGCCGGATCGATCCGGAAACATGACCCGGGCGGATCACCCCGTCGGCGGAATCAAGAATGCGTTTTTGAACGACCGTAGAATAAGGAGGTTCTGACTATGCCTGAAACCATTATGCTCCCGATTATCATCGTGGTGGCCCTGATTGTCCTGGCCATCTTCCTGCACTTCGTGCCCATGGGGCTGTGGATTTCCTCCCTGGCCAGCGGGGTGCATATCTCCATCGGAACCCTGGTGGGGATGCGGATCCGGCGGATCCAGCCCCAGCGCTTGGTATATCCCCTGATCAAAGCTCGGAAGGCCGGGCTGGATCTGACCATCAGCCAGCTGGAAACCCACTTCCTGGCGGGCGGCAATGTGGACCGGGTCATTAACGCCCTGATCGCCGCCCAGCGGGCCAACATCGAAATGGCCTTTGAAAAGGCCTGCGCCATCGACCTGGCGGGCCGGGACGTGTTCCAGGCGGTGCAGATGAGCGTCACCCCCAAGGTGATCGAGACGCCGGTGGTGGCCGCTATCGCGAAAGACGGCATCGAGCTGCGGGCCAAGGCCCGGGTGACCGTCCGGACCAATATTGAGCGCCTGGTGGGCGGCGCCGGGGAAGAAACCGTTATCGCCCGGGTCGGCGAGGGCATCGTGACCACCGTGGGCTCCTCGGAAACCCATAAGGAAGTGCTGGAGAATCCCGACCTGATCAGCCGCACGGTGCTGAGCAAGGGTCTGGACGCTGGCACGGCCTATGAAATCCTCTCCATTGATATCGCTGATGTGGATGTGGGCCGCAACGTAGGCGCCCAGCTGCAGATGGACCAGGCGGAGGCGGATCGCCGCATCGCACAGGCCAAGGCGGAGGAACGCCGCGCCATGGCCGTGGCCCGGGAGCAGGAAATGAAGGCCTCCGTCCAGGAGATGCGGGCCAAGGTGGTGGAAGCCGAGGCCGAAGTGCCCAAGGCAATGGCTTCCGCGCTGCGGGACGGAAAAATGGGCGTCCTGGATTATTACAACATGAAAAATACCATCGCCGATACGGAGATGCGGGAGTCCATCGCCAAGGCCAGCACGCCCCAGACCCAGACTGCCCAGGGTGGAAAGTAAGAAAAACCTGTGCCGGAGGAGGTGACCGGATTCATGGAGGAACTATTTCCTGCCCTTTTTATCCTCATCATCTGGGGCAGCATTATCCGTTCCACGATCAAGGCGGCGAAGAAGAAACAGGCCGGGAAATCCGGCCCTGCCCCTGATCGGAAGACGCCCGCCCCCCGGAGCGGGGCGGGCGCCTCGAAAACAAAGAAAAATCCCTGGCTGCCGGAGCGGGATCCGGTTCCGGTGAAAAGCGCGGAGGAATCCTTCCGGGTCTTTCAGAACGGGATGTCCCCGGAGCAGCTGGGCGCGAGTTCTGTGCCCGGTTCGCCGGATCCGGATGGGATGCCCTCCGGCAGTCTGAGGGTGGAGCATGGGGAGGGGTACGATCCCTGCCATGACGAACCAGACCTGGTGCCCTCCGGCAGCCTGAGTGAGGACATGCCGGAGGGGACGGATCCCTGCCATGACGACATGGAACCCGTCCGGTCGACGGCGCTGGCCGGGGCCGCGGATGGCGGCGAAGCGGAGCCGGCGTTCCGCCTGGGAACCACCGGGAACGATATCGTTCAGGGCTTCGTCTGGGGCGAGATTCTGAACCGGAAGCGGGCGTAAGCCGGGAACCACCGCCTGACCGGTTCCGGAGAAACAGGAACATCGGAATCAAATGCTTCAACAATCAGCTGAACCTGAAGAAGAAGAGGCAATCGATGGACGAACATAACAGACAGACGCAAATCCCGCCGGATCAGTCGATCCAGCGGGTGCGTCGTTTTCGGGAAAACCTTATGACCCCTTTTACCAAAGCCATCCGGACCTACGACCTGCTTCAGCCGGGGGACCGGGTGGCCGTTTGCATTTCCGGCGGCAAGGATTCCATGCTTATGGCCCGGCTGTTTCAGGAGCTCCAGCGGCATCGGAAATTTCCCTTTGAGCTGGTGTTCCTGGTGATGGATCCCGGCTACGCGCCGGAGAACCGGAGGCTCATCGAGCGCAACGCCGCGTATCTGAACATTCCGGTGGAGTTCTTTGCATCCGACATCTTTTCCGTGGTGGAGGAGATCCCCAAGTCCCCCTGCTACCTTTGCGCCAGAATGCGCCGGGGACACCTGTATAAGCAGGCCCAGCTCCGAGGCTGCAATAAAATCGCCCTGGGGCATCACTATGATGACGTGATCGAGACCATCCTCATGGGCCTGATGTGGAGCGGCCAGTTCCAGACCATGATGCCCAAAGTTCGCAGCAAGAATTTCCCCGGGATGGAGTTGATCCGGCCCATGACCCTGATCCGGGAATCCGAGATCCTGGCCTGGCGGGATTATCATCACCTGCGCTTTCTGCAGTGCGCCTGCCATTTTACGGAGGCAGTCGCTCATCCGGATACCGCCGTCTCTTCCAAGCGGAAGGAAACCAAGGAGCTGATCCGAACGCTTCACGAAACCAACCCGGATATAGAGGCCCATCTGTTCAATTCCGTCCGCTGCGTCAACCTGGATACGGTGCTGGGATACAAGCGCCGGGGGGAGGAACACAGCTTTCTGGATGATTATTGAGGGGAGCGGGCAGCGAAGGCGCTGCGCGGGGCGGAGGGGCCTTGCCCGCCGAAGCGGAGCGCCGCGGCGATGAATCCCAGGAACAGGGGATGGGGCTTGTTGGGGCGGCTTTTGAATTCCGGATGGAACTGGACGCCGACGAAGAAGTCCTCCCCCGGAAGCTCCACGGTTTCCACAAGCAGGCCGTCCGGCGAGAGGCCGGACAGGCATAGGCCAGCGCGCTGCAGCTCTTCGCGGTATGCATTGGCAAACTCGTAGCGGTGTCTGTGGCGTTCGCTGATCTTCGTCATGCCATAGCACCCGGCGATCACGGTACCCTCCCGCAGCACGCACGGATACCGGCCCAGCCGGAGGGTGCCGCCCTTGTCGATTTCATCGTTCTGTCCCGGCATAAAATCGATCACCTTATGCGGAGCGTCTTCGTCAAACTCCCTGGAATTTGCCCCGGCCAGACCGGCCGCGTTCCGCGCGAATTCAATGACGGCCACCTGCATGCCCAGACAGATCCCGAAGCAGGGCAGATGATGTTCCCGGGCGACCTTCACTGCCAGGATCATGCCCTCGATGCCCCGGCCGCCGAAGCCGCCGGGAATGATGATCCCCTGCACCGACCCCAGCGCTTCCGCCGCGTTTTCCTCCGTCAGCTGTTCGGAATCGATCCATTCAATCTCCACCTTCACATCCTGAGCATAGCCCGCGTGGCGCAGCGCTTCCGCCACGGACAGATAGGCGTCATGCAGCTGTACATATTTGCCCACCAGGCCGATCCGGACCTGCCGCGTCTGGTGGGCGGCCCGCTCCACCAGGGTTTCCCAGTCCTTCAGGTCCGGCGCCGGGCTTTTCAGCCCAAGCTCCCGGCAAACCACCGCCGCCAGGCCTGCCTTCTCCAGCATCAGCGGGGCGGCATACAGGTTCGGAAGGGTGGTGTTTTCAATCACGCAGTCGTCCTTCACGTTGCAAAAATGGGCGATCTTGGAAAAGATGCTCCTGTCGGTGATCTTCTCATCCGCCCGCAGCACGATGATATTCGGACTGACGCCCATGCCCTGCAGCTCCTTGACGCTGTGCTGGGTGGGTTTGGATTTGTGTTCGCCGCTGGCCTTCAGGTAAGGCACCAGCGTCACATGGATATACAGGACATTTTCCCGTCCGGCTTCCAGGCCGACCTGCCGGATCGCTTCGATGAAGGGCTGGCTCTCAATATCGCCGATGGTGCCGCCGATCTCGGTGATCACCACGTCCGCGTCGGTCTTCTCGCCGACCCGATATATAAAATGCTTGATTTCATCGGTAATATGCGGGATGGTCTGCACCGTGGAACCGAGATATCCCCCCTGGCGCTCCTTCTGGATCACGTTGGCATAGACCTTACCCGTGGTCAGGTTGGAATACCGGTTCAGATCCTCGTCAATAAAGCGTTCATAATGCCCCAGATCCAGATCCGTCTCCGCCCCGTCCTCCGTGACATAGACCTCCCCATGCTGATAGGGGCTCATGGTGCCCGGATCCGAGTTGATATAGGGATCCAGTTTCTGGGCCGCCACCTTCAGGCCCCGGGCCTTCAGCAGCCGTCCCAGGGACGCCGCGGTGATCCCCTTGCCCAGGCCGGACACCACGCCGCCCGTCACAAAGATGTATTTTGTCCTGTCTTTCATGTTCTTCCTCCGCAACGATTCAGCCGCTCCGCTTTCTGAGGTATTCCCCTCTTCGAGACTCCTCTCCCGCACGGGGCTGGCGCCCTTAAGCGCGCATATGATTCAGATCCACCAGTTCCGTATTCTCCGCGTTGAAGCGGCTCCGCATCATGTCCGCCAGGGCGCCGGCCGTATCCAGGGACGTCAGGCACGGAATCCCCAGCTGCATGGCCCGGCGATGCAGGGCGATGTAGTCCCCGACCGTCGCGTCCCTAACCGCCCCGGTATAGATGATGCAGTGAATCGTGCCATCCTCCATCAGGCGTGAAATCTCATCGCTTTCCGTGGCATTGGGAACGGAAACCACGGGGACGCCCCTCTCTTCGATAACCGAAGCCGTACCCGCGGTGGCATAAAGCCGCAGGCCGAGATCATGAAAGCGCACGGCCAGGGACGGGATTTCCCCCTCGTCGCTCTCCTCCACGCTGAGGAGAACCCCGGAGCCTTTGGGTATGGCCGGCACGGCCAGCCCCGCTGCCGTCAGGCCCTTGAAGAGCGCTTCGGGTATCGTTTTCCCGATCCCCAGCACCTCACCGGTGGACTTCATCTCCGGCCCGAGAATGCTGTTGGCGTCGCTCAGCTTCTCAAAGGAAAAGACGGGAACCTTGATCGCCACATACGGCGGGGTCCGGACCAGCCCCGTCCCGTATCCGAGATCCGCCAGCTTTGCGCCCAGCATGACGTGGGAGGCGATGTCAGCCATGGGCACGCCGGTCACCTTGCTGATATAGGGCACCGTACGGCTGGCCCGCGGATTCACCTCGATTACATACAGTTTATCGTGATAGATCAGATACTGGATATTGACCAGGCCACGTGTTCCCAGCGCCAGGGCCAGCTTTTCGCTGCTCTCGCAGATGACGCGCGTAAACCGATCCGTCAGGTTATAGGGCGGATAGACCGCAATGGAGTCCCCTGAGTGAACGCCCGCCCGTTCAATATGCTCCATAATGCCGGGAATCAGGACGTCCTTCCCGTCGGAGATCACATCCACTTCCAGCTCAATCCCGGGCAGGTACTGATCCACCAGCACCGGATTTTCAATCCCTCCGGCCAGAATGCGCTCCATATAGGCGACCGTCTGCTCCCGGGATCGGGAAATGGACATGTTCTGCCCCCCGATGACATAGGAAGGCCGCAGCAGGACGGGATAGCCCAGCCTTTCCGCCGCCTGCACCGCTTCCTCCATGCTCCGGACCGCCCACCCGCGGGGCCGTCGGATCCCGAAGCGTTCCAGCAGCCTGTCAAACCGCTCCCGGTCTTCCGCGATATCAATGGACTCGGCGCTGGTGCCGAGGATCGGAATTCCATGCCCGTCCAGATAACGGGCCAGCCGGATGGCGGTTTGGCCTCCGAAGGCCACCACCACCCCGATAGGCTTTTCCGCTTCGATAATGCCCATTACATCCTCCGGGGTCAGGGGCTCAAAATACAGCCGATCCGCGGTATCATAGTCGGTCGATACCGTTTCGGGATTATTGTTGACGATGACCGTATCAAATCCCATCTCCCGCAGCGTCCACACACAGTGAACGGAGCTGTAGTCAAATTCAATCCCCTGCCCGATGCGGATGGGTCCGCTGCCCAGCACCATCACCACCGGCCGGCCGCTTCTCCGGAGGGCTCTGGATTCACACGCGCCATCCGTGCAGGAATAGAAATAGGGCGTCTGCGCCGCGAATTCAGCGCCGCAGGTATCCACCATCTTATAGCTGTACCGCCATCCGGGAAGTCTGCGCTCCCCGGAAAGGCGGGAAATGGCCGTATCCGGATAACCCATCCGTTTCATCCGGGCATACCGCTTTGCCGTGAGCCCCCGGATCTGGACTTCCCGCTCCAGATCGGCCATGCCCTTCAGCTTGTCCAGGAAGAAATGGTCGATCCGCGTTATGGCATGGATTTCATCTACGGAGAGGCCGTTCCGGATCGCTTCAAAAATGGTGAACAGCCGATGATCGTCCTGTGCGGCCAGCCGCTCCCGCACGCTCGCGCCGGACAGCGCCGGCGCGTCCAGGCTGTCCAGACCGATCTCCGCCCCACGGATGGCCTTCATCAGCGCTTCCTCAAACCGCTGCCCGATGGCCATGACCTCGCCGGTGGCCTTCATCTGTGTGCCCAGGCGGCGGGAGGTGCCCTGAAATTTGTCGAAGGGCCATTTGGGCACCTTCACCACCACGTAATCCAGCGCGGGCTCAAAGCAGGCGCAGGTTTTGCCGGTGATGTCGTTTGTCAGTTCATCCAGCGTATAGCCCAGCGCAATGCGGGTGGATATTTTGGCGATGGGATATCCGGTGGCCTTGCTGGCCAGCGCGGAAGAACGGGAAACCCGAGGGTTGACTTCGATCACCGCGTATTCAAAGGAATCCGGATTGAGCGCAAACTGGCAATTGCACCCCCCGATGATCCCCAGCGCTTCAATCATCCGCAGGGAGGCGGTCCGCAGCATCTGAACTTCCCGGTCGGAAAGGGTCAGCGCCGGCGCGACGACCACGCTGTCCCCGGTATGAATCCCGACGGGATCCACGTTTTCCATGGAACAGACCGCGATGGCGTTTCCCGCCGCGTCCCGCATGGTCTCAAACTCGATTTCCTTCCATCCGGCAATACATTTTTCCACCAGAATCTGACGGATCGGGGAGGCGTCCAGACCCGCCCGGGCCATTTCGCGCATTTCCGCCTCATTTCCGGCGATTCCCCCGCCGCTGCCGCCCAGCGTATACGCCGGACGGACGATCACCGGGTACCCGATCCGCTGCGCGGCCGACAGCGCGGTCTTGATGTCCTCCGCGGTTTCTGAAGGCACACAGGGCTGGCCGATCCGCTCCATGGTGTCCCGGAAAAGCTGACGGTCTTCGGCCTTTTCGATGGCTTCCATCGGCGATCCCAGCAGGCGGACACCGAATTCCTCCAGGGTCCCGTCCCTGCTCAGCAGCATCGCCAGCGTCAGCGCGGTCTGCCCGCCCAGCCCGGCCAGCAGGCCGTCCGGCCGTTCCTTCTCGATGATCCGGCGAAGGGTCGCGGCACCCAGCGGCTCCAGATAAATCTCGTCCGCCAGGTGCTGGTCCGTCATGATGGTCGCCGGATTGGAATTCACCAGCACCACATTCACGCCCTCCGCCTTCAGCACCCGGCAGGCCTGGGCTCCCGCATAGTCAAATTCCGCCGCCTGGCCGATCACGATGGGCCCGGAGCCGATCACCAGCGCTTTCCGGATCGATCTGTCCTTTGGCATCCTGTTCTCCTTCCATCAGGTAACGATTCAGTCGCTCCGCTGCACGGGGCTGCCGCCCGTTCTCCGCTGAAAACGGTCCACTGGACCGTTTTCCGGGCGCTCCGAACCCTGGGGCGGCGGCTGCGCTTGTTTCGGTTGAGGCGGTCACCTTCCTTTCGCCTTCGGCGAACGCCCCACAGGGGCGACGGTCGGCTCCCGCCCCTCCATCATATGAATAAACCGGTCGAAAAGGAAGCCGGTATCCTGCGGCCCCGGGCAGGCTTCCGGATGGAACTGAACCGTAAAACAGTTCCATCCGTGATAATCCATTCCCTCGCAGCTGCCGTCATTTGCATTCACGAAGGTGACTTCTCCCGCGTCCAGCAGGCTTTCCGCCACTACGGCATAGCCATGATTCTGGCTGGTGATCCATGTGCGTCCGCTCTTCAGGTCTCTGACCGGCTGATTACCGCCCCGGTGCCCGTATTTGAGCTTCACCGTCTCTCCGCCCATGGCCAGCGCCGTCATCTGGTGCCCCAGGCAGACGCCCATCATCGGCTTTTTTCCGAGCAGATTCCGGATTTGCGCGACGCATGCTTCGTTTTCCCGGGGATCCCCCGGCCCGTTGGAAAGCAAAATGCCGTCCGGGTTTTCCGCCAGCACGCTTTGGGCGTCGGTCGACGCCGGCCACGCGGTGACGCTGCAGCCCCGCTTCTGCAGAGAGCGGATCAGGTTTCGCTTGGCGCCGTAATCCATCAGCGCCACCCGGAAACGCTCCTTTCCCGCCGCAGGATAGACCGTCTTCCGCGGGCAGGTGACGGAAGGAACGGCATTCCGGACGCGGAAGGACCGGAGTGCGGAAAGATCCTCGGGAACCGTATCGCAGATCATCGCGTTCATCACGCCCTCCTCCCGGGTCACGCGGACAATCTCCCGGGTATCCACGCCGCACAGCCCCGGAATGCCCCGCTCTTTCAGATATTCATTCAGGGTGCCGGAGCTCCGGAAATTGGACGGGTTGTCGCACATCTCCCGCACCACGTATCCGAAAAGGGCGCTTTCCCCCTCCGCATCCTCCGGAATGGTCCCGTAATTTCCGATCAGGGGAAATGAATGGGTGACAATCTGGCCGAAAAAGCTGGGATCCGTCAGCGTTTCCATATATCCCGTCATTCCGGTGGTAAAGACCAGCTCCCCCATCCGGCTCACGGGGGCGCCGATCCGGGTCCCCTCAAAGCACATTCCGTTTTCAAGAAGCAGCCAGGCCAACGTTCTTCCCCTCCTTCCTGGTGGTTTTTCCGTTCTGTCTCAGCGCTGGCAGCTATTCAACCCCTCCGCTTGCTGGACGGAACAGTTTCTACTGCTGAAGGAAGGCGTCAACCTCCCGGGCGGCTGCCCATCCGTCCGCCAGCGCCCGCACAACCAGGGACTGGCCGTTGCGCATGTCCCCGGCGGAAAACAGCTTTCCTCCCAGGGAATGGGTTCCATCCGCTCCCCTGAGCCGCCCCCTTTCATCCGCTGTCAGGGCAAAGCGGGACAGGGTTCCTTCCTCGCATCCCACAAACCCCGCGGCGATCAGCAGCATGTCACAGGGCAGCGCTTGCTCCGATCCCGGCAAGGGCGCGGGTTTTCCTTCCTGATTTCGGGTCAGGCGGACCGTGGCGACGCCTTTGACCGCGTTTTCCTCGTTGACCGTGATTTCCTGTACCGTTGTTTCATACACCCGCGGATCGGCTCCCTGCATCATCATCGCTTCCACCTGCCCGTAGTCCGTGCGAAGAACGCGGGGCCATTCGGGCCAGGGGTTGCCGGGGAGGCGTTTCTCCGGCGGACAGGGCATCATTTCCAGCTGCGTCACGGATGCGCAGCCCTGTCGCAGCGCCGTTCCCACGCAATCGTTTCCCGTGTCTCCGCCGCCTACGACGACCACATGCTTCCCCCGGGCGGAAAGAGCGGAATCCGTTCCGTCCAGCAGTCCGCGGGTGGCCGCGGTCAGGTAGTCCGTGGCGAAATGAACGCCGGCCGCATCCGTGCGCGGGATGCTCAGCGGACGGGGCTTCCTTGCCCCGCCGCACAGAACGATGGCGTCATAGGACTGCAGCGCCCCGGGATCCGCTTCCGTATTCAGCTGAAAGCAGATCCCTTCCGCTTCCATCAGCAGGATGCGGCGCGCCACGATCTCCTTCGGAAGCTTCATGTTGGGAATGCCGTACATCAGCAGGCCTCCGGCCCGGTCGGCTTTTTCGAAAACCGTGACCGAATGGCCCTGCCGGTTCAGAAGGTCCGCGCAGGCGAGCCCGGAGGGGCCGCTGCCGACCACCGCGACAGATTTGCCTGTCCTGATCTCCGGAAGGCGCGGCTGAATCCATCCTTTTGCGAATCCGGTTTCGATCAGGTAGAGCTCGTTGTCCCGGTTTGTCACCCCCTCATCCGCCAGATTGCACGCCTTTTCGCACAGGGCGGGACACACCCGGCCGGTAAACTCCGGAAAGGGCGCGGTCTCCAGCAGCCTTTCCAGCGCGGCGCTTTCCTGGCCCTGACACAGAAGATCGTTCCATTCCGGGATCAGATTGTGCAGGGGGCATCCATAATCGGACTGACAGAAGGGGACGCCGCAGTTCATGCACCGGGACGCCTGGCAGCGGCGGGTTTCCTCCGGCTGTGCCAAATGAAGCCCCACATAGTCGGACAGCCTTTCTTCCGTCCCCCGCCAGGGGTTTTCCATCCGCGCATATTCCATGAATCCGGTTCCTTTACCCATCCCCTCATGCTCCTTTCAGGATCTTCAGGTATTCATCGGAAATGACCATTTTGAACAGGGGCAGCCAGGCGTCAAAATCCCGGAGAATTTCAGCCGCTCTGGGGGATCCGGTGGCCTTTTCATGCATCCGCAGCAGTTGCACAAGCTCCTCCGCCTGGCCCTCAGGCACGATGCAGGCCTTCACATGGCCGGGATTCAGCGCGGACTCCAGCATGCCGTCCTCATCCAGCACCCAGGCGATTCCGCCGCTCATGCCCGCCGCGAAGTTGTCTCCCACCTTGCCCAGCACAGCCACCCGTCCGCCGGTCATATACTCGCACCCGTGGTCTCCCACGCCTTCCACCACGGCCCAGGCCCCGGAATTACGCACCGCAAAGCGTTCTCCGGCCCGGCCTGCCACGAAGGCGTATCCCCCTGTCGCGCCGTAGAGGGCCACATTGCCGATCAGGGTATCCTCCCGCCGCCAGAGGCTGTCCGCTGGTGGACAGACCACCAGCGTGCCGCCGGAAAGGCCTTTTCCCAGATAATCATTCGCCACCCCGTACAGCGTAATGGCCTGCTTCTCCGGCAGGAATGCGCCGAAGCTCTGCCCGCCGCAGCCCTGGGCCTGAATCCGCCTTTCCCCTTTCAGCATCGTGCCGAATGCCCTGTCGGTGGTTGTCAGATGCACATGATTCTGGAACAGCCGGGCGTCCATCCGTTCCGCCAGATGGAAATCATGCTTCGATTCCTTCTGATAATGGGTGTTCCGGGCAAAGGTGATCAGGTCGCTCAGGTCCACCTCCGCTTCCGGCCGGATCCGCAGCAGGTCGCTCCGGCCCACCAGCTCGTTCACCGTCCGGGCTCCCAGCCCCGCCATGATCTCCCGGAGCTGCTCCGCAATAAAGAGCATGAAGCGCTCCACGTATTCCGGTTTCCCCATAAAACGTTTCCGGAGCTCCGGATTCTGCGTGGCGATCCCGAAGGGGCAGGTGCCCATATGGCATACCCGCATCATCCGGCATCCCATGGTGATCAGCGGCGCGGTGGCAAAGCCGAACTCTTCCGCGCCCAGCAGCATCGCGACCGCCACCTCGTGTCCGGTCATCAGTTTGCCGTCCGTCTCCAGCGTGACCTTCTCCCTCAGCCGGTTGCGGCAGAGCACCTGATGGGCTTCCGCCAGCCCGATTTCCCAGGGCATCCCCGCGTGATGCACGCTGCTTATGGGAGCGGCCCCGGTGCCGCCTTCTCCGCCGGAGATCAGGATTCCGCCCGCTCCGGCTTTGGCCACGCCGCTGGCGATCGTGCCCACACCGCTGGTGGATACCAGCTTCACGGTGATTTTTGCTTCCTCGTTGGCGCACTGCAGGTCATAGATCAGCTCCGCCAGATCCTCGATGGAGTAGATATCATGATGCGGGGGCGGGGAAATGAGCGAAATGCCCGGCGTGGAGCATCGGGTTTTGGCGATGTCTTCCGTCACTTTGGCCCCTGGCAGATGCCCGCCCTCTCCCGGTTTCGCGCCTTGCGCCATCTTGATTTGGATTTCCCTGGCGGACAGCAGATACTCTCTGGTGACGCCGAACCGGCCGGAGGCCACCTGCTTGATGGCGGAATTGAGTTCCGTCCCGAACCGCTCCGGCAGCTCTCCCCCTTCGCCGCTGTTGGATTTTCCGCCCAGACGGTTCATGGCCCGGGCCATGCATTCATGCGCTTCCCGGGAAATAGAGCCGTAGCTCATGGCCCCGGTGCGGAATCGCTTCACAATTTCGCCCGCCGGCTCCACTTCCTCCAGCGGTACCGCCCGGCAGGCGTCAAAATCGAATGTCAGCATGGAACGGATGGTCCGCGGACCTTCGTGCTCGATCCGGGCCGCGTACCGGTCGAACAGCGCCCGGCTGTCAGTCCACACCGCCTGCTGAAGCAGATGAATGGTCTCAGGAGAGTACAGATGCTCCTCAGCGCCTTCCCCCGTCCGCAGCCGGTGCAGGCCGATGCTGGGGAGGCCTTCTGATCCTGACCTGGCGAAGGCTTTCCCGTGGTGAAACCGCAGATCCGCTTCGATCCGGTTCAGATCGGTGCCGCCCAGGGCGCCGGGCGTGTTCGTAAAGTATTTCTCCACCAGCGGCCTGTCCAACCCGACAGTTTCGAAAAGCTGGGCGCTCTGATAGGCCTGCAGGGTGGATACGCCCATCTTGGACGCGATTTTCAGAATCCCGTCCTTCAGCGCCTGGTCATAGTTCCGAACCGCGTCTTCTGCGTTCTTTTGAATCCGTCCCTCTGCGCTCAGGGCCCGGATACAGTCATGGGACAGATATGGATTGACCGCCCGGGCCCCAAAGGCCACCAGCAGCGCCATCTGATGCACATCGCGGGGTTCTCCGCTTTCCAGAATGACGGATACAGCCGTGCGCCGTTTCATCCGGATCAGGTGCTGTTCCAGGGCGGATACAGCCAGCAGGGACGGAATGGACAGCGTGTCTTCCCGGACGCCTCTGTCTGACAGGATCAGGATATTGATCCGATCCCTGCTGGCCCGGTCACATTGCTCAAAAAGCGCGTTCAATGCCTCCCGCAGCGTGGAATCGGCGCTGTACAGCAGGGAAACAGTCCGCACGGCGAATGCGGGGTGCCGGATTTCCCGGATTCGGCCCAGCTCCTCCTCCGTCAGGACCGGGGACGGGATTTCCAGCACCGTACAGTTGTCCGGCCCCTCCGAAAGCAGGTTGCCGTCGTCACCGATGTAGATGGTGGCGTCCGTCTTGATCTTCTCCCGCAGGGCGTCGATGGGCGGATTGGTCACCTGGGCAAAGCGCTGTCTGAAATAATCGAACAGCGATGGATGGGTTTTGCTCAGCGCCGCCAGCGGAATGTCCGCGCCCATGGAACCAATGGGCTCCGCGCCGTTTTCAGCCATGGGAATCAGGATATCGTGCAGGTCCTCCCAGGTGTAATGGAATGCCTTGCACAGCTGGGTCCGTCTCCCGGTCTCCTCCCCGGTTCGCTCCGTCATGTTCCCATTGGGCAGGTCATGGAGGGTAATCAAATGACGCATCCATTCCGCATAAGGGTGACGGAGGGCGTAGGCCGATTTCAGGGTCTCGCTTTCCAGGAGCTCCCCGCTTTGCAGGTTCGCCTCCAGTACGTCGCCCCCCTTCAGTTTCCACCGGCGGATGATATGCGCGTTTTCTTCGTACAGTACCCCCGCCTCCGAGGAAAGGATCAGCCTGCGGTCGTCCGTTAGCGCGCATCTCAGCGGGCGGAGGCCGTTCCGGTCCAGGGATGCGCAGACCCTCTCCCCATCCGAATACAGGATGGCTGCAGGCCCGTCCCAGGGCTCCATCATGGTGGCATAGTACCTGTAAAGATCCCGCCAGGGGGTGGCTTTTTCCGATCCCTGCCAGGGCTCCGGGATCAGAACCATCCCGGCCAGCGACAGCGGGAAGCCGTTCATGACGAGGAACTCCATCGTATTGTCCAGCATCTGGCTGTCGCTGCCGCCCTCGCTTACCACCGGGAGCACGCGCCGCATCTCCGGCCCCATGACCCCGGAGCGCATGGTCTCCTCCCGGGCTTTCATACGGTCGTGATTGCCCCGGATGGTATTGATCTCCCCGTTATGCAGCAGCATCCGCTGCGGATGCGCCTTGCTCCAGGAGGGGAAAGTATTGGTGGAAAACCGGGAATGAACCATCGCCATCGGGCTTACATACCGGACGTCCTGCAGATCGTCATAGAAGGAACGCAGCTGACTGACCAGCATCATCCCTTTGTAGACAATGGTGCGGCTGGACAGAGAACATATATAGGCGTCCGTGTCCTGTTTTTCGAAGACCCGGCGCAGCACGTACAGCTTCCTGTCAAAATCCAGCCCGGCGGACATTCCCTCCGGCTTTTTCAGGAAGCACTGCCAGATCCGGGGCATGCTGCGGCGCGCCCCCGCCCCCAGCTGCGCCGGATGGCACGGTACAATGCGCCATCCCAGCGTCTGCAGCCCCTCCGAGGACGTCAGCTGGTCAAAGATTCGGCGGGCGCTGCCCGCCCCCACCTCATCCTCCGGTAAAAAGAACATCCCCACGCCGTATTCACCCGGTTTCCCAAGAATGATTCCTTCTTCCTGGGCCCAGGCGGAAAAAAGGGTGTGGGGAATATGGGTCATGATGCCGACGCCGTCGCCCGTCGTGCCGGGGGCGTCGCTGCCCGCCCTGTGAGCCAGGCGCTCCACAATACAGAGCGCCTGGTCCACCGTCCGATGGGTCGCTTTTCCGCTCAGGTCAATGATCGCACCGACGCCGCAGCTTTCATGCTCCAGTTCTTCGTGATACAGGGGGTACTGCCGGTCCTGCATGGCGTTCTCCTCCGGTTTCTTTCTTTCTGATCATCCGTAACGATTCAGCTGCTCCGCTTGCAGGGCTGAACAGTTACGCATTTCTTTCCTTCTCCGCCCGCTCGAGGATTTGAGATGCGCAATCAGCCATCTTCATGCCGTGATTCATGGCGTACTGCTGAATCTGCCGGTGGGCCTGGGGTTCCGTGAGCCCGCTGCGCCGCATCAGAAGGCGTTTCGCTTCCTCGATGGTCTGCCTGTCGTTCCCGGTCCGTTTCGGCAGGTTCATCCGGTGCAGCTGGGAAAGCATTTCCACCGCGCCGAGCACCGCCTGCTGGGAAGTAGGCAGCGCAAGATGAAAAATACCATCTTCCTCGCAGCTCTCCAGCACAGGCGGTCTCGCGATCAGCAGGATTCGGACATGTTCGCCATAATCCCAGTACAACTCATCCGCGCTGCATTCCGGAACCTGTCCGCCCAGGATCAGAATCCCATCATCGCATTCGTTCAGAACGCGGCGCAGCTCTCCCGCGCTGGCACAGAGGCGGTATACCGGATACCCGGAGGAGGACAGCAGCCGGGCCAGCTGCGCCCGGCTCTGCTCCGAGCTTCCCGCAATCACAATTCTAGCCACAGTCCTCACCTCCGCTTCTTGTCAGTTTCGATGTTCGGGTGATTCTGCGTTCGCGTATCAATACATCACAATGTACCGGTTAATCTCCCACTGGCTTACGTGCGTGCGGTAGGCGTCCCACTCCTTCTGTTTTCCTTCCACATACTGGCTCAGCACATGTTCGCCCAGCGCTGCGCAGATGACAGGATCCGCCTTCAGGCATTCAACGGCTTCCGCCAGCGTCCCGGGCAGGGATTTGATCCCCTTCGCCTCCCGGGTGGCGCTGTCCATGGCAAAGATATTCTCGGTGATTTCCTCCGGCGGCGTCATGCCCTTCTCGATGCCGTCCAGGCCGGCCGCCAGGCATACCGCCATGTTCAGGTAGGGGTTGCAGCTCGGATCCGGGCAGCGCAGCTCCACGCGGGTCCCCATGCCGCGGGCCGCGGGGATCCGGATCAGGGCGCTGCGGTTGCTGGCGCTCCAGGCCAAATAGCAGGGCGCTTCGTATCCGGGCACAAGGCGCTTATAGCTGTTGACCAGGGGATTGGTAATCGCCGCCATGCCGCGGATATGGGCCAGAATGCCCGCAATAAAGCTGTAGGCCTCCCCGCTCAGGCCCCGTCGGTCGGAAGGATCGGCAAACACGTTCTTCCCGTCCTTGAACAGGCTCATGTTGGTATGCATGCCGCTGCCATTGATGCCGAAAACCGGCTTGGGCATGAAGGTGGCATGCAGGCCGTTCTTCTGTGCCAGGCTCTTGACCGCCAGCTTGAAGGTCATGATATTGTCCGCGGCTGTCAGCGCGTCCGCATACCGGAAATCGATTTCGTGCTGTCCGGCGGCAACCTCGTGGTGGCTGGCTTCGATTTCAAATCCCATCTGTTCCAGGGCCATGCAGACCTCGCGGCGGGTGCTCTCCCCATGATCCAGCGGGCCCAGATCAAAGTAACCGGCTTCATCCCCCGTGGACGTCGTGGGGCGTCCCTGTTCATCCGTCTGAAAGAGGAAGAACTCCATTTCCGGGCCGACATTGAAGGAATATCCCATCTCCGCGGCCCGCGCCAGCGTCCGTTTCAGCACGCCGCGGGGATCGCCGGCAAACGGCGTCCCGTCGGGATTGTAGACGTCACAGATGAGGCGGGCCACCTTCCCATGCTGCGGCCGCCAGGGCAGGATGGTATAGGTATCCAGATCCGGCCGTAGATACTGGTCGCTCTCATTGATCCGGACAAAACCCTCGATGGAGCTTCCATCGATCATGATTTCGTTGTTCAGCGCCTTTTCAATCTGGCTGGCCGTAATCGCCACGTTTTTCAGCTGACCGAAAATGTCTGTGAACTGCATGCGGATAAATTCCACATCACCTTCGCGAACCTGGCGGATCAGGTCTTCCTTCGTGTTTTTGCTCATGACGAACCCTCCTCACATAATCAAAAAAAGCAAGCGGAGCCATTTTCCAATGGCTCCCTTGCCTTGTTGGCGTGGATCATAGCACGCGGCAAATCCGCTGTCAATAGGATTCCGGCGGAAAAAATGTTTTCCCGATGTTTTTCCAATGCGGTTCGCTGAATAATCATGGCTCCGGATCTTCCCCGCGGCGGCTGCTTATTCCTCTGACTGGAGGGCGTCGTAGCCCTCTTCACCCGTCCGCACGCGGACTACATTTTCGACATCCTGCACAAAGATCTTGCCATCGCCGATATGCCCGGTAAACAAAACCCCGCGGGCGGTTTCGATGACCTGGCTCACAGGAACCTTGCTGACGACGATATCCACCTGGACCTTCGGCAGGAGCGTCACCTCCACCGGGGTCCCGCGATAATATTCCGGTTTTCCTTTCTGTGTGCCGTAACCCATCACGTTTGTGACCGTCATGCCGGTGATCCCGATCCTGTTCATGGCTTTTTCCAGCGCTTCCAGGCTGCCCGGACGGCATATGATCCGCACGTTTGTATAGACCGGCGCGCCCGGAGCCTTTTCTTTTTCCGTGCGGACAGGCGCTTTATATTCCACTGTCTGGACAGCTGCGGGCTCAGGTTCCTGCATCGCAGTGTCGGCCATGATGGTAAAGCCGGAGTAAGCGGTATGCAGGCCGTGCTCCGAGCGATCCAGCCCCATCATCTCGTCCTCCGCGCTGGCCCGGAGCCCGATGGTCGCCCTGATCATCAGAAACACGATGGTGATAATGACTGCCGTCCAGGCGATCACCGAGCATACTCCCAGAAGCTGTATACCCAGGAATTTGAAGCCTCCGCCGTAAAAAACGCCCTTCATCGTGGAGATGCCCGTAGCAAACAGACCCGTCATCAGCGTGCCCAGCGCACCGCACACCCCGTGAACGGAAATCGCGCCGACCGGATCGTCAATTTTCGCCACCTTGTCGAAGAATTCAACGGATAACACAACCGCAAGCCCGCAGCACAGTCCAATGACCGCCGCGCCGAAGGGATTGACCGCGTCGCATCCGGCCGTAATGCCCACCAGCCCGGCAAGCGCGGCATTGAAGGTCATGGACACGTCCGGTTTTCCGTACCGAAGCCATGTAAAGATCATTGTGATCAGGGTGGCCACCGCCGCAGCCAGGTTGGTATTGAAGAACACCAGAGAAGCGGAAGCGATCAGCGCATCGCTGTCCATGCCCACGGTGCTCGCGCCGTTAAAGCCGAACCAGCAGAACCAGAGAATGAACACACCCAGCGCTGCGATGGACAGGTTATGGCCCAGAATCACCCTGGGTTTTCCGTCCTTCCCGTATTTCCCGATGCGCGGGCCCAGCATCTTTGCGCCGATCAGGGCACAGACGCCTCCGACCATATGAACGCAGGTCGATCCCGCAAAATCGTGGAAGCCCAGATCCGCCAGCCATCCGCCGCCCCAGATCCAATGGCCGGATATCGGATAAATAAACAGCGATATTGCCGCGGAATAGATGCAATAGGCGGAGAACTTCGTTCGCTCAGCCATGGCGCCGGAAACAATGGTGGCGCTGGTGGCACAGAAAACCGTCTGGAAAATGGCATAGGCCCAAAGAGGAACCCCGGCCGGAAGGATATGACCGTAGTCCTTCATGATGAAAGGATCAATCCATCCAAAAAGCGCGGTGCCGGCGCCGAACATAATGCCATATCCAAACAGCCAGTAAAGCGGGGTACCGATGCAGAAGTCCATCAGGTTTTTCATCAGGATATTCCCGGTATTCTTTGCGCGGGTAAAGCCCGCTTCACACATGGCGAAGCCGGCCTGCATGAAGAAAACCAGTGCGGCTCCGAGAAGGACCCAGATGGTGTTGACGGCTGAGAATGTCATGAAAATCACTCCATTTCCCTGTATTTCCCGACAATGAAAAAAGGCGCCGGGTGTTTAAGCACACCCTTGCGCCTCATCGGGATGTGCGGATTATATGCAGATGCCCTTCGCCTGTCAAGGGCCAGTACAGGCAAAAAACAAATCAAAATTCCGGAACGGCTCCGTATCATCGCTGGGTCTCATAATTGTTTTCCTGCTGTTTTTTGTTTGACAGCAAAAACCGCCCGTGCTATGATGCCCGCATCAGGACAAGGGCGTCCTTGAGGAAAGGCGCCCCTGTCTTTTTTATATTCTGCGAATGGAGGAAGGAAAACGATGCTGCAGCCCCGGGTCGGATATCAGAACCTGAAAGATTCCTATCTCTTTTTCGGAATCAACCAGAAAATCGAGGCATACCGGAATCATCATCCCGGTGCGCATCTGTACCGGATGGGTATCGGCGACGTCTCTCTTCCGCTCTGCGATGCTGTCATCCGCGCGCTGCATCAGGCCGTCGACGATCAGGCGAGCCGGGACCATTTCCACGGATATATGCCGGAATGCGGCGCCCCTTTTCTTCGGGAAGCGATTGCCCGCTTCTACCAGGATCGGGATCTGCCGGTCACGGCGGATGAAGTGTTTGTCTCCAGCGGAGCCAGTGACGAGCTGGGGGACTTGCTGGACCTCTTTGATGTCTCTTCTACCGCGCTGATTATGGAGCCGGCCTATCCCGCCTATGTGGACGCGAATATCATGGCCGGCCGGAAAATGGTATATCTCACCGCCGGCCCGGAGAATGATTTCCTGCCCCTGCCGGATGACCGGCTGCAGGCAGATCTGATTTACCTCTGCTCGCCGAACAACCCGACCGGCGCGGTCTGCACCTGCGGACATTTGCAGGCCTGGGTGGACTGGGCCAACGACCGGGGTGCGGTCATTCTCTTCGACGCGGCTTATGAAGCGTTTGTGTCGGAGGATCTTCCCCGCAGCATTTTTGAAATCCCCGGAGCGGAGTCCTGCGCCATCGAAATCTGTTCCCTTTCGAAAACAGCGGGGTTTACCGGCACTCGGTTGGGATATACGGTTATGCCCCGGAAACTGGTTCGCCAGGGCATGAATCTCCGGGAGATGTGGATTCGAAACCGGACCACAAAAACCAACGGTGTTTCCTATATCCTGCAGCGGGGCGGCGCCGCTGTCTTCACGGAAGAAGGCCAGCGCCAGATATATGAAAACATCCGGGTTTATAAGGAAAATGCCCGGGTGCTCATGCGGGCGCTGGATCAGGCCGGCATCCGCTACTGGGGCGGAAAAAACGCGCCGTATATCTGGATGAAATGCCCTGACGGGATGGGAAGCTGGGAATGCTTCGACCTGCTGCTGAATGAAATCCAGGTCGTCGGAACCCCCGGCGCCGGCTTCGGGGCCTGCGGCGAGGGGTACTTCCGCTTATCCACTTTCGGCGATCCCGCCGATACCCGCGAAGCCGCCGGACGGCTATTGAAGCTTTGGGGGAAAACCACCTGATGATCACGAAGGAAGCGCTGAACCGGGGAGGACCGCCGAAGCCGCATGTTCCGAGGACGGACGGGCAGGTTTCCTGTCCGCCTTTCCGGCGCTTCAGGACAGATACCGGAGGATGATATAATGTGCTCAATTCTTGGAATGACCGGCGCCCGGTTTCCCCGGGATCTGATAAAAACCTGTTTCGACCGGACCCAATCCCGCGGTCCGGATATGAGCAGGATGGTGGATATCCCCGGGGGACTCCTCGCCTTCCACAGGCTGGCCATCATGGGCCTGCAGGAAGAAGGGATGCAGCCTTTCCGGCTGGAGGATGATTATGTGGTCTGCAACGGCGAGCTGTACGGCTTCCGGCCTTTGCGGGCCAGGCTGATGGAAACCTATCCCATCCGGAGCGAATGCGACTGCGAAATCCTGCTGCCGCTCTATCGGGAATATGGCGTGGAGATGTTCAAGACCCTGGACGCGGAATTCGCCCTGGTTCTCTGGGACGGCCGGCAGCGAAAGCTGATCGCCGCCCGGGATCCCATCGGCATCCGTCCCCTGTATTACGGAGAGGTCCGGGGCGGCGGGATGGCTTTCGCCAGCGAACCGAAGAACCTGCTGGGGATGTGCGACACGATTAGCCCCTTCCCGCCGGGACATTACTGGGTGGATGGTCAGTTTATCCAATACGCGGACCCGGCTTATGTGGGCTATTTCACCATGAAAACGGAGGAGGAGGTCTGTCCGAAGCTGCGCCGGCTGCTGATGGACGGCGTGAAAAAGCGGCTGGACGCGGACGCGCCGCTGGGCTTTCTCCTGTCCGGCGGGCTGGATTCCTCCCTGGTCTGCGCCATCGCGCAGAAGATGCTGAATCACCCGATCCGAACCTTTGCCATCGGAATGGATGTGGACGCAATCGATCTGAAATATGCCCGCATGGTGGCCGATTATATCGGCAGCGACCATACGGAGGTCATCATCAGCGAGAAGGACGTCCTGAAGGCCCTTCCCACCGTGGTGGAGCTGCTGGGCACCTGGGATATCACCACTATCCGCGCTTCCATTGGCATGTATCTGGTTTGCAAATGGATCCATGAACATACGGACATCCGGGTGCTGCTGACCGGTGAAATCTCCGACGAGCTTTTCGGCTACAAGTATACCGACTTCGCTCCTTCCGCCGCCGCGTTCCAGGAGGAAGCGGAAAAGCGCATCCGGGAGCTGCATGTTTATGACGTGCTCCGGGCGGATCGCTGCATCTCCGTTAACTCCCTGGAAGCCCGGGTTCCTTTCGGCGATCTGAAGTTCGTCCGCTATGCCATGAGCATCGATCCGGAGCTGAAAATGAACCGGCACAACATGGGCAAGTATCTGATCCGCAAAGCCTTCGCGGAAGATCACATCCTGCCGGAGGAGATTCTTTGGCGACAGAAGGCCGCCTTCTCAGACGCCGTCGGCCACAGCATGGTCAATGATCTGAAAGCCTATGCGGAAAGTTGCTATTCTGATGAGGCCTTCGCTGAAAAAGCGGCGCGGTATGATTATGGCCGGCCTTTCACGAAGGAAAGCCTCCTGTACCGGGAACTGTTCGAGCAGTATTATCCGGGACAGGCCCACATGATTCCGGGTTTCTGGATGCCGAATCCATCCTGGCCAGGCTGCAATGTGGACGATCCTTCCGCCCGTGTCCTCTCCAACTACGGCGCCAGCGGGGAATAATGATTTTTCTTGTCAGGGGGCGAATTTGGGTGTATAACTTTCTCATTCTTTGGAGGAGGTTTTTCCGATGGCTCAGCTGGAAAAGGTGCTCATTCTTGATTTCGGCGGTCAGTACACCCAGCTCATTGCCCGCCGGGTTCGCGAATGCCATGTTTATTCGGAAGTGATTCCATGGAACACACCCCTGTCCGATATTCTTTCCCTCAGGCCCAAAGGCATTATCCTGTCCGGCGGTCCCTCCAGCGTCCATGACGAAGGCGCCCCCCGAATCGATCCCGCCCTTTATGACGCGGGCATTCCGGTGCTCGGCATCTGTTATGGCATGCAGCTGACCGCCCTGCTGCTGGGCGGCCGGGTAGAAAAAGCGGTGCAGCGGGAATACGGCCGGGTCACGGTCCGCATGAAAGAGCGGCAGGGACTCCTGGGTGGAATGAAAAGCGCTTCCAGCTGCTGGATGAGCCACACCTGGCAGGTCAGCGCCTGTCCGGAGGGTTTCCGTGTGATCGCGGAAACGGACAACTGTCCCATCGCCGCCATGATCTGCGAAGAACGGAAAATATGCTGCGTACAGTTTCATCCCGAAGTCACCCACACCGAGGAAGGCAGCATGCTGATCCGGAACTTCCTGTTCCGGTTCTGCGGATGCTCCGGGGACTGGACCATGAGCGCCTTTGCCGAAAATGCCATCCGGCAGATCCGGGATACCGTCGGAGAGACCGGCACCGTGCTGCTGGCTCTTTCCGGCGGCGTGGATTCCTCTGTAGCCGCCGCCCTGATCTATCGGGCCATCGGCAAGCGGCTTACCTGCGTCTTTGTGGATCACGGCCTGCTCCGCAAAGGGGAAAGCGATCAGGTCTGCCATGTGTTCAGCAACCTGTTCCCGGTCCGCTTTATTCGCGCCGATGCCGCCGCTCGGTTTTTTGCCGACCTGAAGGGCGTCACTGACCCCGAAGAAAAGCGCCATATCATCGGTCGGGATTTTATCGAAGTGTTCAAGGAGGAAGCCCGTTCTCTGGGCAAAATGGATTCCTTCGCCCAGGGAACCATCTATCCCGATGTGATCGAAAGCGGCCAGGGAACCAACGCCGCCGTCATCAAAAGCCATCACAATGTCGGCGGGCTGCCGAAGGAGCTCGGCTTCACCGAGCTCATCGAACCGCTGCGCATGCTTTTCAAGGACGAGGTTCGGGCCCTGGGCGAAACCCTGGGGCTGCCCCGGGAGCTGGTTTGGCGTCAGCCCTTCCCCGGCCCCGGTCTGGCTATCCGGATCATCGGAGAGGTCACGCCGGAGAAGGCGGAAATCGTCCGGGAAAGTGACGCTGTTCTCCGGGAAGAAATCGCCGCTGCGGGGCTGGACCGCCATGTCAACCAGTACTTTACCGTCCTGACAAATCTCCGCAGTGTCGGCGTCATAGGCGATGAGCGTACCTATGATTACGCGGTGGCCCTCCGAGCCGTCACCACGGATGACTTCATGACCGCCGATTGGGCCCGCCTTCCCTATGACCTGATCGCCCGCATCTCGGCCCGCATCGTCAATGAAGTGCCCCATGTCAGCCGCGTTGTCCTGGACGTAACCACCAAACCGCCGGCCTCCATTGAGTGGGAATGACATCGACGACCGCCAGTGGCGGGAGTTTCGTCGATGTCATTCTCAACCGAAAAGGAGCGAGCTCCACGGTGTGGAGTCGCGACTATTGAGGTTGCGGATCGTAAAGGCTGAAATCCTGAAGCTCGCGTAAAATAAGGGTTTCCGGGCGTTCAAGGTCCCGCGTGGCAACAATTTGGCAACAAAAATCCATCATTCTGAAAATGAGGGCTAACTGATTTTGTGTAGATCAGTTAGCCCTATTTCTATGCTTTTCAGAACGATGGAGGTGTCATTTATCTATCACAATTTACACCCGTACTAAAGGTAGAAAAATATCCCGTATAATTATAATGACGGTATCTTTATTACACTGCATATCTGCCGTATAATGTTTCTATCCATATGGAGGAGGCAGGGAGATGGAAACCAGAATTGCGGAAAACATCCGGGCATACCGGAAACAGCGGGGTCTGACCCAGGAGCAGCTGGCGGAGGTACTGGGGGTATCCGTCGGCGCGGTGTATAAGTGGGAATCCAGATCCTCCCTGCCCGAACTGCGGCTGATCATGGAGATGGCGGATTTCTTCGACGTTTCCGTGGACGCGCTGCTGGGGTACAGAATGAAGGACAACCAGCTGAACGCCACCGTGGAGCGGCTGCAGGAGGCAAGCCGAAGGCGGGACTATGATGCGCTCTCGGAGGCGGAAAAGGCAATCATGAAGTATCCGCATTCATTCGATGCGGTTTTTGCCGCCGCGAACCTGTATTATACCTTTGGGGCGGGGACAAGAAAGGAGCCCTGGCTTCGGCGGGCCATTGAACTGCTGGACAGTGCGCGTTTGTTGGTGTCCCAGTGCACGGATTCCAGGATCAGTGAATCCTGGATCTGCGGCATGATCGCGGAAATGCACGAGATGCTGGGTGAAACAGACAAGGCGCTGGAGCTGTTGAAAGCATATAATCCCGGCGCGATCTTTAATGACAGGATCGGGATCATGCTGCTATCCCACGGCGGGGATCCGGAGGAAGCAAATGATTATCTGGAGGATGGGCTTCTGCGGGAGATCAGCCGGCTGATGCAGCTTGGGATCGGCTATGCCATGCTGTTTGATGCGAAGAATGACAACGCATCAGGCATGGACATGATGCGCTGGATCATTCCTACCCTGGAAGGACTGAAAAAGACGAATGAGCCGGACTTTATCGTCAAAATGATCACGATTTTCCATGTCTTCCTGGCAGTCTTTCAGTACAAGTCCGGCGACCGGAAAGGAGCGGAAGAATCGCTCAGGACAGCAAAGCGCCTGGCCGTTGCCTTTGACGCCGCGCCAAACTATGCGGCAAATCAGGTGAAATATGTGCGCGAGTCAGAGACGACCAACGCGCATGATTTGCTGGGAGAAACTGCCATGGACGCGGTTATGTATGCCCTGCGTGACAAAGACCCGGAACTACGGAAGCTCTGGGCGGAGGTGTGCGGCAAAGATGAATAACCGGCCAACAACGAAATTCCTGCTCTGTCCCCGCTGCGGCAGGAAGACGCGTACGCTGGTCCGGGAGGATACGGAGTTGATCCGCTTTCCGCTGTTCTGCCCGAAATGCAGATATGCGTGCGTAATCACATTCAAAAAAGGAAAACTTGAAATCACAGAAGTGCTAGACGCATCAGAATCATTCTGAGACGCAGAGCCGGGCATAGATCATTCGTCCGGCGGAATAGCCCCGATGCTTCATGCTACCGGACGAAGGTTGATTGAACCGGAGGAAGACAGCCATGAGCAGATGGATCGACATTGGATACAAATGGAACACCGAAACGACCTACAGAGTCAGGGAATTCCTAAAGGAGATGCGAATTCCCATGCGGATGCCCTCTGACGATATGTTCTTTCAAAGCATGTATCACCAGCCCGACAAGACTTGGATGTGGGGACTGAAAGTCAGAGAGAAGGATCTGGCCAGCGTCCTGGCCCTGCTGGAAAAGGAAGGCCTGATCCCTGCTGTTGGAAGCAGGGATATCGATCAATGAGAAGCGGTGGCCTTAAGACTGTATTGAGTGGATGGCTTACAAAGCTGTATCAGGCTCGATATTCGCAGAACACAATACATACACCCTACAATGATATGATGGAGGAACCATGTTAAAAGATTACGAGATAGATAAACCTGTCCTTGAAACTGATCGGCTGATTATCAGAACGCTTAACGAAGCTGATGTGTCGGATCTGAAAGAATGGCTGGGGAGAGATGAAATTTATACCTATTGGGGACGAAAGGCCAGCAAAGGGGAGAAAAATCCGGAGTTGTTATTTGTTGACGCCCGTCCCTGGGTAAAAAGGAAGCCTTCACTGGATTTTGACTGGGGGATTGTCCTGAAAGAAACAAATACTGTGATTGGAATGATTGCAGTATTTGATATACAGAATTTAAGGATGGGTGATATTGGGTATCGCATTCATCCTGAATATTGGAATATGGGAATTGCTACAGAAGCATTGAAGGAAGTGGTACGGTTCATATTTGAAAATACAGAAATAGAGCGGCTGAATGGGCGCGCTGATGTCAGGAATATTGCTTCAAACAAGGTCCTTGAGCGCTGTGGTTTCATAAAAGAGGGGACAATCCGACAAGGCAAAATGGTTTCGGTCTATTGTGACTATAACATGTACGGCATGCTTAGAGAAGATTATACAAAGATAAGAACATAAACCCGGATTATAGAAAGAATCAGTGAACGAAAGCGCGGTGGCATTATGAAGATCACGACAAAGCAGTTTCAGATATTGACGGACATCAACCTGGTCTGGGATTTCCTGACGGACATTTATGACCGGGAGACGGGCAGCGGCGTGGCGGCTCCCTTCTTTGAGTACGCCCTGCAATCCTCCTGGATGGATCAGTCCTACAGTTTCCTGGATCGGTTCTGGCTGGATGGGGACAGGGTGGTGGCCTTCGTGTTTTACGAAGCGCCTGTGACGGATATCTTCTTCAGCGTCCGCAAGGGATATGAATTCCTGGCGGACGAGCTGGTGGACTATGCCGTTTCTGCCATGCCGAATTTTGAAGGTAAGCAGAGGCTCGTGCTCTTTAACGGCCAGGAGTTTTTGATGGAGGCGGCGGCGAAGCGCGGGTTCGTCAAAACGGAAGAACACGAGGACCGACATTTTGACTTCCGGAACGAACTCAATCATCCGTTGCCAGAGGGCTATCACTTCGTAGACCCGGAGGATGCAGACGGCTTCAAGCTGGCGAAGCTCCTCTGGTACGGCTTCGGCCACGGGGAAAAAGGGCCCTTCGAGGACTGGGATCGGGAAGACTGCTCCAACGATTGGACGCCCGCCAAATCCTATAAGGGCGTCATCGGCCCCATGACCGCGCCTGCGCCTCATGCCACCCATGAATATGACGTGATCATTGCGGACGAAAACGGGGAGTATGTGTGCTTCTCCGGCATGTGGTGGGTTCTGGAAAACAAATTGGCTTATATGGAGCCCCTGTGCACCCATCCGGATCATCGAAGGAAGGGATTGGCAGCCGCCGCCCTCTCCAGGCACTATCACCGAATGAAGGCCCTGGGCGCCACCCATATGACCGGCGGAGGTGATCCCTTTTACGAAAAGCTCGGGTACGGAAAGGGCATCCATTGGACCTTCTGGAAGCGGGAAGAATAAATCCTTTTGAAAAAACGATCAGAAATGTAGTTGGGAGATGCCAAGGGTATGAAGCTTTTTATCATCACCGGCACCTGCGGGTCTGGTAAATCCACCATGAAGGACGAACTGGCTGTCCGGCTGGACCCGAATCGTTATGCCTGCGTCGATTCGGATGAGACGGGGCTCAACTGGTGGGACTATGCCGGCACCGAACGGGAAGGACAGTACGGCGCGGATACATTGAAAGAAGCGTTCAGAATCGCCCATGGAAGAAACCTGATCTTTGTCACCTGCATGGCACCCCACGATTACATCACGAAAGCCGCTGTGCCGGAGGAATTGATCGCCACCTTTACTATTGCACTGTGGGCCAGGAATGAAATCATCGACCGGCGCCTGCGGGCCCGGCCCAAGGAGCGAGGCTTCACCACGGACGAAGCCATCCGTCCCCAAATCGAATACAATCAGTGGATCGGCAAAAACAGGGGCAAGTATCAGCTGTTTATCGACACCGAAAGCCAGACACCAGAGGAAACCGCCGAGATGATCGCGGCGTTTATCACGGGACTGACAGAATGAAGGAGGCTGCGGGGATGATCGAAACCGAACGCCTGCTCCTGCGTGAATACACCCGCGACGATTTTGACGCGCTCTTTGAAATCGTATCCGACCCGGAAACGATGGCGCACTATCCCGTGCCCTTTGACGAAGAACGCACCCGGCGCTGGATCGAATGGAACCTGGAAAACTACGCGCAGTACGGCTTTGGCCTGTGGGCGGTGGTGCTGAAGGAGACCGGGGAATTCATTGGGGACTGCGGACTGACGTTGCAGAATATCGACGGGGAAACGCTGCCAGAGATCGGGTATCACATCCACAAGAAATACTGGCGGCGGGGCTTTGCCAAGGAAGCGGCCCGGGCCGTCCGGGACTGGGCGTTTACGAACACCAAGTACAATGTGCTATATTCCTACATGAAATATACCAACGAGGGCTCCTGGCGCACCGCCCTGGCCAACGGCATGAAGAAGGTAAAGGAGTATCCCGACCCGAAGAACACGATCTCCTATGCCTTTGCCATCACAAGGGAAGAATGGATTCATGCGGTGCTGACCTTCCGGAACCTTACGGACTTTGACCGGGGCATTATGCACGACATTTTGAAGGATGCATATTCCTTTGACGAGCGCTGCGCGCAGTGCTGGGACGGGAACTGGAGAGAAACGGACGACTTCTTCTTCGATCACCCGGAGATTGCGGAGAAGTACTGCTTCGTCACCTGCTTCCGCGGGGAGCCCATCGGCTTCATCAGCTGGGATCCCAGGAATCAGCCGGAGTATGTGGAGATCGGGCACAATGCCATCAGAACGGCTTACAAAGGAAATGGATTCGGCAAGGCGCAGCTCGCGGAAGCCCTCAAGCGTATCAGGGAATATGATGGACTGAAAGAAATCCGTGTGCGGACGAACAGCAATCTGATTGCCCCGAGGAACTACGAGAGCGTAGGATTTGTTATGTATGACCGGAAAAAGAACCAGGGAGAGACGGCATTTTCCGGGGACGATCTGTATTACAGAATTCAACTGCAATAAGGGAGACACCATGGAAAAGTATATCGAAGGAAATAAAGCCGCATGGGAAGAAGCGTTTGAAAACAGGGACACTTCCTGGGGCGCCGATATCACAGCGCGCGTGCTTACGGAAGATTATCCGTTCTTCAACGAGGAAACGATAAGCGCGCTGAAAAAGCTCCATACGGAAGGCACGGTGATTGGCCAGTTCTGCTGCAACAACGGGCGGGAGCTGCTTTCTCTGGTCAAAAGCGGCAGGGCAAAGAAGGGAATCGGCTTTGACATCGCCGAAAACCAGGTGGCGTTTGCCAATGAAAAGGCGAAGGAATTGAATTTGCCCTGTGCGTTTGAAGCGGTGAATGTCTATGACATCGATGATCGCTACAGGGAACAGTTTGATCTGGTCATCATCACCATCGGCGCGCTCTGCTGGTTCAGCGATCTGGACCGCTTTTTCGCGGTCGTCTCAAAATGCATGAAGCCGGGGGCAATTATCGTGATCAACGAGCAGCACCCCTGCACGAACATGCTTGCCACGGAGGGCGAAGAACTGTTCGACCCGAATCACAGAACAGCATGCCATTATTCCTACTTTGAGCATGAATGGACAGGCAATGAAGGCATGTATTACATAACGCAGAAAAGGTATCAGTCAAAAACCTTTACCGACTATACCCATCCGCTGTCGGAAATCGTTTCCGGCATGTGCTTAAACGGGATCGTCGTGACCGGCCTTCAGGAATTCGATCACGATATCAGCGGCGGCTTCGGCGCGCTGGACCACAGCGGTTTTCCGCTTTCCATGATCCTTCATGGGCGGAAGGCGGAAGGATAGACGATCGGGAGGAAAACGAAATGCTGGAACTGAGAAAACCTGAGATCCTACCCATCAACGATCATATCTGGTTATTGGACGATAACCACGAAGCCACCTGCTATGTGGTCGCCGGCAGGGAGCGCGCGCTTATCATTGATACATCCATTGGCCTGTGCAACATCCGGGAAACGGCGGAAGCGCTGACGAGCCTTCCCCTGATTTGTGTCAACACCCACGGACACGGGGATCACATTGGCGGCAACTGGGCCTTCGAGAAGGCGTTTATGAACCTTGCTGATTTGCCGCTTGCGAAGGAATGCATGGATTGGCCGGAGTTGCGCGAGGGGCTTGAGCAGCTTCATGTCAGCTATCCGCCGTTTGAGCACATCGAGGATGGCCGCGTTATTGACCTGGGCGGAGTAGAACTTGAGGTGCTGTATCTGCCCGGACATACGCCGGGAGAAATCGTGCTGCTGGACCGACAGGACAGGATTCTGTTCTCCGGGGACGGCATTCTGGAGCATCTGTGGCTGCAGCTGCCGGAATCGCTTTCCGTTGCCGCCCAGATTGAGAGTATGAAACGCCTGCTGCCGCTGCGTGATTCGTTTGATATCATCCTGCACGGTCATTGCCGGCAGCCTGCGGGAATTGAGCTGTTCGATACCCTGCTGTCGGCGCTGGAGGACCTGGCTAAAGGAAACACAGCGGATGATATAGATTATGAATGGCTCGGACAGGTCAGCAAAGCGCATCCTTACCAGCCGAATGACCGGAGAATCGTGTATAAAGACAGCATCGACGCGTAAGTTGAATGGAGGAGAACAAGCATGGACCCTTCGATTTTGACATGGCTGCTGGAGGAAGAAAACCCGGAAACGCGGCTTCGGACGCTGAAGGAATACGAAAAGCTGCCGGACGACGATGAGCGCGTTGTTGAATGCAAAAAGCGCCTGCTGCAAAGCAAAATATACGAGCGCGGGCTGAAAAAGCTCAGGACGGACAAGCCCTGGGCAAAGTATGACGCCATCCTGGGCTTTGCGGAATGGGGTCTGACCCAGGCCGATATCGGAGGGGACATCGACAGCGAGGTATTTGCGCTCATCGAAAGCACCGGCTTCAAAATGTTGTGCGGGGAGCCGCTTCTGCTCCGGAACCTGGTGAAACTGGGATACGGCCGGGAAGAGATCGTGAAAAACGAAATCGACGCCGTGCTCCGTCTGGTCAAGGAGGACGGCGGCTTTGGGTGCATCAGCACCAACAAAAAGATCAATGACCCCAGGAAGCCCCATAAGAGCTGCGCGAGGCTGACGGTGGAATATCTGCTGCTTGTCGCCGAGCTGCATCTGCGGGAATACAGGGCGGCATGCGAAGAGGCACTAAAGCATTATTTCACCAAACGCAACATTTTCTACCGGACGGACGACATGAAAACGCCCATGGTGGACGTGATGCTGGGCACGTTCTATCCCCCCGATCCCATCAAGATCGGCGCGCATCAGATCCTTTATGCCCTGCGTGTGCTCGGCTGCGCGCCGGAGTCGGAAGCCATGCGGGCCGGGTACAAGGTGCTGGATCAGCACAGGCTGGAAAACGGCAGGTATGTGCTGACAGCGTCCAAATCAGTGCCCGCCTTCAAGGCCGGGAACATCGGAGAAGAAAACAAGTGGGTCACGCTGTACGCCTATATGGCAAGAGAATAAGGAATGATGAATGAACAGAATCATTCTGCTGGAAGGCCTTCCCGGAACGGGAAAGACCACCAATTCATACAGGCTGTTTGAACAGCTGGTCCGGAATGGACGGGATGTCCGCTGGCTGCATGAAGTCTCGCAGCCGCATCCCACGCTGTTCTTTTCCGAGTCCTGTTTGACAAAAGAGGAGTACCGCCTTTTTACTGAAAAATATCCGGAAGCTGCCGGCATGCTGGGCAGCATCGCGGAGGTCAGGGCAGCCACCGTGGGGATCGATTATCTGACCGCGGCGAGAAGGATGCCCGGCCAGGAAAACGCGGCGTGGTATCAGGAACTTAAGCAATACGATGCGATGGATTTCCCATTGGAACGCTATGAACCGGCAGCGCTTGAAAAATGGGAAGCCTTCGTGAATGCGGCCCTGCGAAACGATACGATTTACATCCTGGACAGCGGCATTTTCCAGTATCAGATTTTTACCTTTCTGCTGAACGGGGCGGATTACCGGAGGCTGGCTATATTTGTACGCAGCATCATGAATATGCTGCGTCCCTTACGCCCCGCCTTGATTTATCTGTACCGGGAAAAGACGGGTGATTCCATCGCGTTTATGGAAAAGCAGCGGGGCATGAAAAACCTGGAATCAACCTGGGAGCGGGACAAAGAGCGGCCTTACTATCGGAACAAACAGCAGGATGTGACAGCATTTTTCGATTTCCTGAAGGACTATGCGGACTGCGCCGCCAGGCTTTACGATGAATCGGAATGCGATAAGCTCCAAATCGAGATTACTGCGCAGGCATGGGATGTTTACGAGGCGGATATGCTCCGCTTCCTGGGGATTGCGCATCAGAATGCGCCTTCCTGCAAGGCAAAGGACGGAACGTATGTGAATGCCGCGATAGGCGCTTCTTTCTCCATCAAAGACGGTATTCTGACAGACCCGGAAGGAGCAAAACGCAGGCTCTCTCCCAAATCGCCGACGGAATTCTTTATAGAGGGCCTGCCGGAGATCCTGTGCTTTGAAGAAAATGGTTCCGTGAAGCTTTGCGGGCAGCAGATCATTCCCCAATGGTCGGAAACGGGAACGGTCTATACAAGAGAAACGAAACAGAACGGAGAATGAATATGAACGCGAGCTTACTGGGCCTGTTCAGCGGCTTTCCGACGCATCATTTTCCCGATGCCGTCGCGCAGGCGCTTAGGGCGTACCTGCCCCGGCGGGAAAGCCTGGTCTTTATCAGCGCGTGGCCGGAGGATTACGCCCGGAACGACGATGACAGCGACGGGATGCACGGGATGTTTGCGGAACGCGGCATGGCGTTCGCCGATCATCGTGTGATTGACCGGCGTACGAGCGCGGCGGATGCGGTACGGCTGGCGCGGGAGGCGGACTGCATTTTTCTGATGGGCGGAGATGTGACAAAGCAGATGTCGCTGATCCGCGACCTGGGGCTTGTCGCGGAGCTTCGGGCCAGCCGCGCCGTGATCCTGGGCGTCAGCGCGGGGTCCATGAACATGGGGCGGTATGCGGCCGACGTCTGGGAAACGAAGGCGCTGAGCGAAGGGATCGGCCTGACGGACATTGTCATGAAGGGGCACTATGCCGAGGACGCGTGGTTTATCCCGATATTGAAAGAATTGTCCAGGACTCATCCGATCGTCGCCATGGAGGATGAAAGCGCAATCTTTATCAAAGCCAACGCTGTTTGGAAGCTTGGCAAGATCCATTGGATCGACAAAGGCGGAACCACCATATTTACCGATGAAACGCTGAAGACAATCGGAAACACCCTGTGATAGGAACCGCATGGAGAACGAAAATGATGAAGCTTGAAAAAATGGACGATTTCTTTGCCGCCCGGATCGATGGCTATGATGAGCACATGAAGCGTGATATAGAGGGCGCTTCCGGCTTCTATGCCTATACCGCTTCCCTGCTGCCTTTGGCGGGCGGAAGCAGGGTGCTGGATCTCGGCTGCGGCACCGGTCTTGAGCTGGAGGAATACTTTGTGCTGAACCCCGGCGCGGCCGTCACGGGGATCGATCTGTCCGAAGCCATGCTGAATGTGCTGAAAGCCAAATTCCCGGACAAAGGCTTGACGCTGATCCATGCCTCCTATTTTGACGCGCCGCTTGGAAGCGGGCAGTATGATGCCGCCGTATCCGTGGAATCGCTGCACCATTTTCCGGCGGAAAGAAAAACGTCGCTGTACGGGAAGCTGCATTCGGCCTTGGCGGAAAAAGGCGTCTTTGTGCTGACGGATTACTTTGCGGAATCGCAAGCAATAGAAAAGGAATACTTTCAGAACCTTGCGGAGCTGAAAAGAGAACAGGGACTTCCAGACGATGTCTTCTATCACTATGATACGCCGCTGACAGTCGAACATGAAATGGATATCCTGCGCCAGGCAGGCTTCCGGGATGTCCGGATCATGAAACAGTGGGGCGAAAGCACTTATACGGTTCTTGCGAATAAAGATTGAATGCTCGGAGGCAGATATGTCATGGAAAAGGCAACAAGAAAAAACCTGGCAAAGGTGGCCGAAGAAGCGGCTCAAATCCCTTTTCATGGGTATATTGAGGGGAAAGAATCGAATCTTGAGCCGGTCATTCGGTTTTTCCCACAATGGACGCTAAAGGAAGCCGACGGGTTATGGTGCGCGGGATTTGTCTATTATTGCTGCCGGGAAGCGGGATTTGGGATCCCCATCAGGCCGGAAGCATGCAAAACCTGCCATCTGGCAGGCTGTATCGCCTGGGAAGAATTGGCTGCGGGTGATCCCCGGATCACGTATCATAAAGGCGGTGAAGGCTTTGTTCCGGATGCCGGTGACATCGTTCTGTATGACCGGGTTTTTGAAAATAAGGAACATGATCATATCGGTATTGTCCTTGAAAACCGGGGAGATACGATCGTTGTCGCGGAAGGAAATATTGCCAACAGATCAGGGATCATCGAGCGCCCAAAAGATGAGCATATCAGAGGTTATATCAGAATCCCGGATGGATACGAATATCGGAGGATGATGATGGATTATCAAACGGAAAACCTGATTCTTCATTTCGTCACAGAGGACGATATATCGGAAGTCGCCCGGACGTGGCCCGCTGATCATCATCCGCTTTCTGACGCGGAGGCGCGGGAAGCTATCGCCCATATGGGCGGGAATTATGCAAGGAATGCGAAGGGTCGCATTGGTCACCTCTGCCTTGCTGTGTGCGGCAAGGACAGTCCCGGGACGATCATGGGCTGGTGCGGCCTGGACGGCAGCCGTAACCCTGCGGAGCCTGAAATCTTCATTCTGCTGGATGAACCATACCGCGGCAAAGGTTACGGCACGCTGTGCGTGAAGGAATTGCTGAGGATCGCGACGGAGGACTATGCCCTTCCCGGCGTGCACGGCGGCTGTGCCAAAGAGAACATTGCCTCCGCCCGGGCCATGGAAAAAGGCGGCATGGTGCAGTATGGGGCGGAAGATAACGGCGATCCGCTGTTCCGGTTCTGCGCAAATACCGAATCCTATCAGGAGGGAAATACCTGTGGATGACAATCATGTGAAGTATATGAAACGCTGCTATGAGCTGGCAATCAGCTCCGGGAAAAAAGGCCATGATACCTTTGGCGCGGTGCTTGTGCATCACGGAGAAATCCTGGAGGAAGCGGAAAACACGGCAGACTATGTTCACAGAATCTTCGGGCACGCGGAATTCAATCTGGTGCACAAATGCGCCAACAAGTATTCTGATGAAATCCTGGAACACGCGGTCGTTTATACCAGCTGCGCACCCTGCGAACGGTGCCTGGCGGCCATCGCGTCACTTGGGGTGCATCAGATCGTGTGCGGCGTGTCCTACAAAGAGTTCTGCAAGCTGCTGCCATTTGATTATCAGGTGGTGGATCGCGAAGGGCTGCTGAAACAATTGGGCATCCAAATGACGCTCACGGAATCCGTGCTCGAAGCGGAAGGGATGCACGTGTTTGAATGGTGGGGCGGCGAATACCATCCACTTGCGGAGCTCATCGCGGAAATGGACGAAGTGAAAAAGAAGCAGGGAAAAGATCACGCGGGAGGTGTGTGATTGAATCGTATTCTTGAAAAAGCGAAGCAGCTTTATGCCCTTGAAGGCTGCGCCTTCGCCCCGGTATCCGGCCATGAAGGCGGACGGAACCGGATCGTGACCGTAAGCAGGAACGGAGAAAAGCAATATGTTCTTCGCATCTCCGCCCTCGGGGACCGGGACGAAAACGATTATCTTGCCGAAACGGAGTTTGTCCGCTTCCTGGCTGAAAACGGCGCGCCTGTGGCAGATGTGATCCCATCGGTTCACGGCAGGCTGGTGGAGCGCATGGAAGTGGATGGCAAAGCGGTCTATGTCAGCCTGTTTGCTTATGCCAAAGGCATGCTGCTTGCGGACAACGGCTACCGTTACCGGGAAGGCGCGCCGCTGAGTGAATACTTCTACAACACCGGCAAGGCCCTGGGCGCGATCCACAGGCTGTCCAAGGCGTATGCGCCTGTCCATCGCCGCCCGGACTACTTTGATAAGTACAACATGGAATACCTGGACCGCCTGATCCCGGACGAATACGGCGAACTGAAAACAGCTGTCGCCAAGCGTCTGGAGTCGTTCCGTGCGCTTCCGCAGGACAATGGCTGCTACGGCCTGATTCACTTTGATTTCAGCGACGGCAACTACCATATCGACATGGAGACCGGCGCGATCACGGTGTTCGATTTTGACAACTGCATGAACTGCTGGTATATGTTCGACCTGGCCAATCTCTGGCTTCACAACGAAGGCTGGACGCGGCATAAAACCGAACCGGGCAAACGCTTTGCACTGATGCGGCAGTGCTTTGATCTTCAATTGCAGGGATATAAATCCGAAACAGATCTTCTGGAAGAAATGGTGGAAAAGCTGCCGCTGTTCATCGACATGGTACTGATCGAAAACATCGTGGATGAGCTGGAATGCTGTGCCCGGGAAGGCGAAGCGCCGGACCGGGAAGACATAGAGGACGCGGCGGAATGCCTGATCCATGGGATTCCCTACGCGGGGATCGGACAGAGATCATAAAATCGATCAGGAGGTTTCTGACATGAAAGCAGTGATCAGAAAGATATGTCAGAGTGAAAAGGTTTCTAGCTTTCTTTGGGCACATTTTGGGCACAAAATCTCATTCCTCGCTCCTCTGTAAATGTAGAAAATGCGCGCTTTGTCGGGATTGCAGGCTATTCCCTGGCGGGGCTCTTCGCCCTGTATGCCCTGTACCGGTGCGACGCCTTTGACCGGGCGGCCAGCATGTCCGGATCCCTGTGGTTTCCGGATTTCAGGGAATACGCCCTGACTCATGCGTTCCCGAAACGTCCGGAGAAGATCTATCTTTCCCTCGGCGACAGGGAAGCCGCAACCAGGAATCCCCTACTCCGGTCGGTGCAGGACAACACGGAACAGCTCGTCTCCCATTACAGGGAGCTGGGCCTCGGTGTGACCTGGGAGCTGAATCCCGGAACCCACTTCACGGATCCTGAGCTCCGGACCGCAAAGGGGATCTGGGCGATCCTGGTCTGAGAAGACGATAAGGAAGCTGTGAAGAAAAAAGCCGGCCTTCTCTGCCCGCGAGCTGCGGAACGGAGAAGACCGGCGCGTTTTTTACTTGGTATACTTGTCAAACCAGCCGGTGATTTCCTCCAGGCGGCGCAGCCGGTGCGCCGGTTTGCCGGTGCGGGAAAGCTCATGGTTTTCGCCGTGGAACACCACCATCCGGGCCGGGACCTGCAGGTAAACCAGCGCGGTATACAGCTGATAGCCCTCCGCGATGGGGCACCGGTGATCCTCCTCGCTGTGAATGATCAGCGTGGGGGTTTTTGCGTTTTGGACATATTTCAGCGGCGACACATCCCACATTTCCGCGAAGCCCTTTTCGGAATAGGGATCGGCGCTGCAGACCTCGAAATTGGAGATCGGCGGGATATCGCTGATGCCGTACATGGAGACCCAGTTGGAGATGCTGCGCTGGGTGGCGATGCAGCAGAAGCGGTCCGTATGTCCCAGGATCCAGTTGCTCATATATCCGCCGTAGGAGCCGCCGGTGCAGCACATCCGCTTCGTGTCGATGGCGGGATAGGTCTCCAGCACCTTGTCCGTGAAGGCCATGATCTGGCGGTAGTCGATGCTGCCCCACTGCAGGTCCAGATAGGAGAAGGCGTTTCCCCGGCCGTCGGAGCCGTGGGGATTGCAGAAGAACACGATGTATCCCTTCGAGACCCAGGCCTGCATCTCATGGAAGAACACCGGGCCGTAGGCGCACTTGGGTCCGCCGTGAATATCCAGCACGGCGGGGTATTTTTTCTGCGGATCGTAGTCCTCCGGCAGCAGCACCCAGCCGTCGATCTCCTCCCCGTCCAGCTCCGCCGTGATGGGGTTGGGCTGCGCCACAAAGACGTCCTGCAGCGCCTCCGCGTTCCAGGAGGTCAGGCAGCGGTTGCCCTCCGCCTCCGCCCGGTAGAGCTCGGGAAGCTTCATGTTTAGCATGCCCGCGAAGAAGACGCGGTCTCCGTGCACGTCATAGTCGCTGATCAGGCCCTCCCCCGCGGCGATGGTTTCAATCGCGCCGTCCAGACCGATGCGCTTGATCTTGCAGCCGTCCCGGTCCAGGGCCGGGAAATACAGATAATCACCCTCCGCCTTGGTGAAGCGGGAAGCGCCGTATTCCACGTCGGTCAGCATGCCGTAGCCCAGGCTCTCATCCGCTTCGCAGAGCAGCCTGAATTCCCGGGTCCGGGGATCATAGGTATGGAAGCAGGGGTTTTCATTGTCCCCGAACCGCTTCCCGTCCGCGCCGATCACCACCAGCGTGTCCCCGATGAACTCGATGGCATAGATGATCAGCCGGGGCACGGGCAGCTTCTCCGTTTTCCCGGTTTCCAGGTCCAGGTGGTACAGGTCGTCCCGGTTGGGACAGCGGTGGCGGAAATTCACGCCGCTGAAATAGACGTCCTTCCCGCGAACCCGGAAGCTGCCCACATCTGTATATTTCCCGGTCAGGCGGCGCAGCCTGTTCTCCTTCGGCCGATAGAGAAACAGCGCGCTGCGCTTTCCCTGAATCAGGCCGCGGCCGTTGTAGACGAAGGGGGACTCGGTCAGTACCTCGTAGTCCTTTTCCTCCCCGATCTTCTCCAGGGCCTTTTTCTTCTTTTCGCCCTCCAGCAGATACAGATCGGGATTCTCCGTGGTGATTTCTCCGGTCATCAGGATATTCCCGTCGGGCAGCAGCCTGAAGCTGTCCGCGTCCAGCGGAAGCTCATAGGCCTTTTCCGCCTCTCCGCCCGTGAGGGGAAGCCGGTACAGCACCGTGGACGCGCCCTTCTCCTCCTCGTCCTTTTCCTTTTTCTTCTCATCCCGTCTTTCCGTGGCAAACAGGATGTGGTCCGCATCCTCAAAGAAAAATTCCCCGATCTTTCCGTCGCTGACCATGGCCCGATCCTCATCCCCGGTCCGCAGCCGCAGCCGGCTGACATATTCCTTCTTTTCCCGGTCAATCCCCGTCAGCACATAGGCCAGCCTGCTCCCGTCCGGCGACAGGGTCAGGGAGGAAATCATCCGGAAGTCCATAAAGGTATCCAGCTTCATCTTCTTCATGCTCATTGCTCCTGTCAGAAATTGCTTCCGTTCCAGCCCCAGTCGCTGACCTTCACGGTGATTCTCGAATCGATAAACGGCATGGCTTATTCCTCCTTTGTAATCAGTCCGGGCTTCCTGACCCGGAAGCCCCATGGTTTTTCGCAGTCATCATGTATGCCTGTTATCCAGGAAAGATTCACCGGGGTCAAGTCCTGAATTCACGTCGTCCGTTCGGCCTTCTCCTGTGCTTCCGGCTGGAAACAGGGACTCCGCCGGAAGGCGGTCCGCATTATCGGTTTCTCCGATATTTTTCTTCCAGCGGAATCGCTTCCTCCTGAATTTGTGCTGCAATCTCCCTGCAGCGCTGCGCCGGGAGCCCCGCGCGCTTTCCAACCTTCAGAAGCTCCTGAAGCCCGGGGTTGCGCCCGTTGCCGTCCACAGTGGTTGTATGTTCTCCGTAATAGGTGCTGCTCCAGGTCAGATCATACGCTGGCGAAAGCGACCACCGGTCCTTTTCCGCGTCATAAATGAACGAGAAGTTCTTGCTGTGATCATCCCGGTTGTGGGCAAACACATTGAAGCACATGCGCCGGTACATCTGCTCCACATCCTCGCGCCGGTCCCGGCAAAGAATTTTCGTCAGTTTCATCAGCGCATGATAATCCAGCCCCGGCGTCCGCCACCACCGCCTCCCCCGCATGGCTGACCATCATGGTGTCGGCCAGCCCCACCACCATCTGCAGAACCTGCTCGATGACCAGGGGCAGAATCATGGCCTTCAGGGCCGCGTTGGAAAAGAGCTGCCTTTCCTTCGGCAGGGCTCTTTTCGGCGCAATCCATCTGAGAATTGCCTGCATTTTGCTTGTTTCCTTTGCATGTTCTGCCGGAAAGGGGATTTCGGGCATTTCTTTTGATTCCGTCCCTATGATACCACGGAACGGTCCCGGATGCCAGGCGCTCCGGGGCCAAAGGCGGAAGAAAAACCGCAAGAATCGGAATTGCGATTTTGGATCAAATAGGCTATGATCAAAGGGAAGCAGCGGGCAGGACCATTCCGCGGAGACAGAAGGAGGAAGAATGAAGCTCCGGCATTCCTGCCTTCCGGCAGGCCTGCCGGAGCTTTTTTACAGGACGCCCAGCATCTCCAGCTCCTCGTCCACCCTTCTCTGCTGCTCCGCGTTCAGGGTTCCGTGGGGGCGGCAGCACCAGGGCTGCATCAGCCCCATGCGGCTGCCCATATATTTGAACACCGCCAGCCAGCCGGCGCCGGGCACCCGGGTCATGCCGTGGATCGCCGCGATCCGCTCCCCGGCCTCCCGTACCCGCTCCACCTTTCCCGCCCGGGCGTCCCGGTACAGGTCCGTGAAGAGCTTCGGAAACAGGTTCGTGGCGCCGGAGATGTTCCCATCCGCGCCGTAGAGCAGTCCGGGGCCAACCAGGTATTCCCCGCCGCACAGCAGGGAAACCTCCTTCCCCCGCACCGCTTCGATATCCCGCAGGCACCCCTCAAAGTCCGGCCGCGTGTCCTTGATGGCCTGAATGCCTTCCAGGTCCGAAAGCCGGGCCATGGTGTCCGGAGCAATGTCCGGAAAGGCGCCGGCGTTGCCGTACACCATCCAGGGCAGGCCGGTTTCCCGGCAGATCGCCTCGAAATGCCGGAAGATCTCCTCCTGGGTCGGAGCCGGGGACCAGAGGGGAACGGTGGTGCTGAGCATATCGGCGCCGGCGTCCTCCACCCTTTTCGCCGTCTCGATCACCCGGTCCGTTCCCTCCTCCAGCACGCCCGCGCAGAGGGGAACCCGCCCGCGGATGATCCGGGCGCTCAGGCGGATCAGCTGCTCCAGCCGCATCGGGCCCAGCAGGGCCCCCTCGCCGCTCATGCCCGCCACAAAGATGCCGTGGACCCCGGCGCCCAGCTGATACTCAATCAGCTTTTCCAGGCTCTCCTCATCCAGGGACCCGTCCTCCCGCAGGGGGGTGAACAGGGCCGGCACGATGCCGTGGAGCCTTTTTTCACATCTTTCAGCCATGGATGTTCCTCACTGCCTCCGTCAGCATGCCGCTGATGATCCGGACGTCCTGGGCGATGGTCATCCACTGCACGCCCCGGTCCATCAGCTCATGGCAGGATTCCTTCGTGGGGCCGGCGCAGGAGCCGCAGAACTTGCCGTTCTCCGCGGCCAGCTTCGCCACCCTGCGCTGCACGTCGGCGATCAGGGCGGGCTTGTCCTCCGGCTTCACGTTCACCATGGACATGCCCAGGTCCGCGGGCCCGATGAACAGGGACTGATATCCGGGCACCTTCGCGATCTCCTCCAGGTTCTCCACCGCCGTCATGCTCTCGATCTGGAAGATCTTCCAGACCTCATCCTTGGCCACCTTCAGATAGTCGGGCTCGTTATCCACGCCGTAATGGATCGCCCGCAGCGGCCCGATGCCCCGCTTGCCGCCGTCGGCGGGATAGGTGCAGGCCTCCACCGCCTGCCGGGCGATGTCCGTCGTGTTCACGAAGGGGAAGATGATGCCGTCCGGCCCCATATCCAGGGTGTTCTTGATCTGGTAGTATTCCACTCCCGGCACCCGGACAAAGGCGCAGGCGCCCGCCGCCTGGGCGGCCAGCACATGGTGGTAGATCTCCCGGCGGTCCATCATGCCGTGCTCCGAATCGATCCAGACGAAGTCGCAGCCGGAGTAGCCGACGATTTCGCTGACGGAGGAGTCCGCCAGCAGCACAAACACCCCCACCACGGGCTCCCCGTTCTTCATCTTTTCGGTAATCTTCTGCAGCCTCGGATTCATGAAAACATCTCCTTTTTTCTTTCATATTATGTTCAGGCGCGGAGCGCCGGAAGCGCCGTTTCGAAGGTCATTCCAGGGGGATCCGGAAGGTCACGCTGGTGCCCCGGCCGGGAACGCTGCGGAACTGCAGCCCCGCGCCGCTTCCGTAATGCAGCACCAGCCGGTCGTTCACGTTGTACACCCCGTAGCCGGGATGCTCGCTGGACATGATGCGGGAGATCGTCTCCTCGTCCATGCCCACGCCGTCGTCGGACAGGGTGACCGCCACATGGTCCCCCTCCCGCTCCGCGCGGATCCTGATGGTGCCGGTCTCCTCCGGCTTTTCCCGGATCCCGTGCTGGATGCTGTTTTCCGCCAGGGGCTGCAGCACCATCTTCACGATGCGCACCTGCTCCAGCTCCTTCGGCACGTCCACCTTCAGCTGAATCCGGTTCATGAACCGGAGGTTCTGCACATACAGGTAGGCTTCCACGTGGTCCAGCTCGTGCCGCAGGGTCACGATCTCCTCCCCGTGGCCCAGGCTCAGCTTGTAGAACTGGCTGAGGGCGTGGATCAGGTCCTCCATCTCCCGGTTGCCGGCCTTCCGGGCCTCCCAGTGCAGAAGGTCGATGGTATTATAGAGAAAGTGGGGGTTGATCTGCTCCTGCAGCACCTGCAGCTCCTTGCTCTTCAGATCCTGGCCCATGCGGTACTGCTCCGCCATCATCACCTGGATCTTCTCCCGCATGGCGTTGAAGCTGTCCGTCACCCGGTCCAGCTCCGGCTGTCCGCTGCGGGGCACCGAAACGCTGTAGTCTCCCCGGGAAACCGCCTCGACCCCCTCCTGCAGCCGGTGCATCGGCCGGAGGATGTTATGGGCGATCAGGGCGATGAGGGGAACGATCAGGGCGCAGAGAATCAGCAGCGTCAGCAGCATGATCTGATCGGCGCCCCGGGTGACCTCCGTGATGTCCGCCGTGGGCACCGCCAGGAGAATCCGCCAGTCCGTGCCCGCGATCTCCTCCGCCCCCGCCAGATAGGAGGTGCGGCCGAAGCGGATCCGGGCCAGCCCCTTTCCCGAGGCATTCCCCGCCGCCAGGGCTTCCATGAAGCCGGTCAGCTCCTCCGGGTCGAACCGGGCCTCCCCCGCGGAGAGGAAGCTTTCCCCCGCCGCGTCCGTCAGATACACGGCGGAATGCCCGCTGTCCGGCACCGAATCCAGCACCTGCTGGAAGTTGTCCGCGGGGATTTCCGCCTGCATCAGGCCGATGGTTTTTCCCAGCCGCAGGGCGCTGGGCACCTTCGCCAGCAGATAGATATACTGGGGTCTGAAGCCGTCCCGCTCCCCAGTGCGGGTCAGGAAGAGGAAGCTGTCCCCGGAGTCCGTCAGCCAGGCTTCCAGCCGGCTCCTGCCCGCCTCGTCCAGGGAGGCGTACAACCGGTCGGACCGGAAATCCAGGGTCGCGCCCGTCTGATACAGATAGATCCGGGACAGGGAGCCCAGCAGGGATCCCTTGTAGGTCACCCTTCCGCTGGAAATATCCCCCAGCCAGGCGGTCTCCTCGTTGGCGTCGCTCCCCAGGAAGAAGTTGAACCCCTGCTGCACGTGGCTGTCGGTGAACAGCATGCTCACCAGGTTCTTCGCCAGCACCGCCTTGTCGGAAATATAGCTGCCGGCCTGGGTCAGCGCCGTGGCATAGGTCTCCTCCGTCTGCCGCACCAGCCGGTTCTGGATGGACCAGCGGCTGGCAAAGAACATGATGCACAGCGGAATCAGGACCATGACCAGGAACAGGGCGGTCAGCTGAAAGCGGAGGCTGCGCCCGTGAAAAAAGCGCCGCATGGATCAGCCGCCTCCTTTCCCCTCCGGCCCGCCCCGGGGCCGGGTCCGGTTCTGTTCCACAAAGGCCGCGGGGGACATGCCCGTGTATTTCTTGAAAACGGAATGGAAATAGCCCGCGGAGCTGAAGCCGCAGCGCTCCGCCGTCTCCGTCACCCGGCAGTGGTTCAGCAGCAGATATTTGGCCCGTTCCATCCGCAGGTCCACGATCACCTTGTGCAGGGTCTGGCCCGTCTCCCGCTTGAACAGGGCGCCCAGATAGTTCTCGCTCAGCCCCACCTGCTCCGCCACCGCCTGCACCGACAGGGCCGGATCGGAAAGGTTCTGGCGGATATAGGCCTGCACCTCCCGGATCTGGGCGGTGGCGTCCTCCCCCAGGTTCATGGAGGGGGCGATCTCGTCGATGCGCACGCAGAGAAAGCGGCTGATCTCCGGCAGGGTGCTCAGCTTGGAGAAGGTGAAAAGCACCTCCGAGCTGGCCCGGGCGTAGCTGTAGCCGGGGTTTTCCCCGCTGTTCACCCGCAGGCACATGCTCAGCAGCAGCTCATAGTACCGGCGCACCTGCTCGATGCTGCCGACACCGCCCCGCAGGATCTCCTCCGTCTGCTCCCGCACCAGCTGCTTGGCCGCGTCCAGCTGGTGGGTCCGGAGCAGGGACTCAAACCGGGCGGACCGGTCCTCCGGGGCGGAGACGTTCCGCGACAGGGCAGAGACCGCAAAGGGGGCACTGGAGACGAAGCACATCCACTGCACCTGCACATGGGCTTCATGGTACCGCTCGTACAGCCCGGCCGGATCCCCGCAGACCTCCCCGATACAGGCGCAGACGTTCAGCACCTGGGGATTAGCCGCCCGCAGGGACTCCATCAGGGGCCGCAGCTGCTTTTCGCAGCCCGCCGCCGAGGGCAGGGGATCGCCGTAGAAAAGAATGCCGATCTGGCTTTCGGAAAAGGCGTAGAACAGATAATTGGAGGAAACCCGGCTCAGGGCCTCCGCCAGCTTCAGCTCAGAATAAAATCCGTACTGGGCAGGGGACCCGCCCCCGGGCCACTGCATCCGGATGCTGACGGGCAGGTATCGCCCGGCCCGGAGCACCGCCTCCGTCAGGGCCGGGTTGATCTTCAGCGCCTCCTCCCCGGCCTCCCGCCGGTGGATCAGGGCGTGCAGGATCTGCTGCCGGGCGAACAGATCCGCCAGGCCGCTCTGCTGCCTTTCCTTCCGCTGCCGGGCCTGGATCTCTCCCGCAATCCGGTTCAGGTGGGTCAGCAGCTCCTCCTCATAGACGGGCTTTTCCAGGTATCCGTCCGCCTGGATGGAGATGGCGGACTTCAGATATTCCTTGTCGGAATAGGCGCTGATGAACAGGATATGGATGGCCGGAAAAAGCAGCCGCAGCCGGCGGGCCAGCTCGATGCCGTTCATCTTCGGCATCCGCACGTCGCACAGGGCTACGTCCGGCTTCATTTCCTTCGCGATCTCCAGGGCGTCCAGCCCGTTCCCGGCGGAGCGGACCTCGGTGAACACCGGGGGAATCAGCTGGCTGATGCCTTCCCGGGCCAGCAGCTCGTCCTCCGCGATCAGCAGCTTCATGCGCTCCCCCCTTCCAGCTCTCCGGCGGTACTCCCGCTTCCTTTTTCCTGCTGGTCAGCATTATAGCATCGTTTTTGTCAAAAACGAACAAAATCTTGGTTTTTTATGACAAATCTTTGAAAATTAGAACTGTTTTTTGGAGAAGGGTCCGGTAAAATGGGATTAGTTCAAAACAGAAGTTTCCCCGAAGGTCGAGTCCGCCCCGAGACCCTTTTTCACCGATTCTCCATGTCCGCTGCCCCGGAGCGGGGAGCGGCATTGGAAATAAAAAAATAGGAGGTTTTCTCATGAAGAAGCTGCTTGCCCTGATCCTGGCCCTCGGCCTGCTGTCCACCTGCTTCGGCGCCCTGGCCGAAGATCTGTACGCGGGCGAAAAGGTGAAGCTGGAAATGGCCGTCTGGAACAGCGTTGAAACCTATGAAAAGATCAACGCTGCCCTGATCGAGCGGTTCCCCGAGATCGGCCAGAAAGCCGACATCGAAGTCGTCATTGAAGGCGACGGCGATGCGGGCGTTGCCCAGAAGATGCGCCTGCTGCTGGGCGCCAAGGAGACCCTGCCGGACATGGTTCGCGTGAACTACGCCCAGTTCGCCGAGTTCGCCTCCGCGGGCCTGCTCTATGACCTGTCCGCCGCCGTGGAACCCTACAAGGCGGATATCATCCCCGCCGTGCTGGACATGATGACCGGCGAGGACGGCGGCATCTACTGCCTGCCCCAGGAAGCCAAGCCCAAGGTCTGGTACTACCGGACCGACGTGTTCGAGAAGGCCGGCGTGAACCCCGCCGACGTCAAGACTGTGGATGATTACATTGAGGCCGGTCGGAAGGTCCACGAAGCCACCGGCACCTGGATCGAGAACTACGGCACGCCCCTGAACGCCTATGACCTGATGATGATCCTCAGCGGCAAGGATTTCTCCTTCACCGATGCAAATGGCGACTTCCACTTCGCGGACAACCCGGTCCTGCGGGAAGCCTTCGAAACCCTGAAGAAATATCATGACTCCGGTGCCTTCTCCCCCATCGAGGAGTGGTCCGCCGACTGGCAGGCCGCCTTCACCAGCGGAGAGCTCTCCAGCCAGCTGATCGCCTCCTGGATGAAGCAGCACCTTCTGACCTGGGCCCCCGATCAGGCCGGCCTGTGGTCCTGCGCCGAGTGGCCCGAGGAGATGCAGGGCGGCTCCGATGCCGGCATGGGCATCTGGATCGTCTTCAAGGATGCGCCCCACGCCGCCCTGGCCGCCGACATCCTGGCGAAGTACAGCTTTGATCCGGAGTTCCGCCGCGCGGTCTACTCCATCAACGCCGTGATCCCGCCGCTGGTGTCCGCGAAGACCGACGAGTTCTATGCCAAGAACGACTACTTCGGACCGGAGCTCCAGAAGGTGTACTTCGACGCCCTGGAGGATCTGCGGGCCTATCCCTATGAGCCCACCTTCTCCGCCGAGCAGGTCATCATCCGGGATTACCTGAACGATTACCTCAACGGCAACATCTCCCTGGACGACGCCCTGAAGAACGCGGAAACCGACATGGTCAACCAGATCGGCAACGCCTACGACTGATCTCGAATCAAAAACTCCGGTATTGCGGGGAGGGGCTTTCCCCTCCCCTCTTTCCTTAATCTTCCCGGCCGGGGCATCCGGCAGAAGAGAGGTGTGACCTGATGACGAAAGTCAAAGCTTCCCGGGGCGCCGCCCGGTATCCGAAGCGGCAGATTGCCCCCTATCTCTTTATTCTTCCCTTCCTTCTTTCCTTCCTGGCCTTCTTTCTGGTGCCGGTGGTGTATTCCATGGTCATCAGCCTGATGAAGTACAAGGGCTACGGCACCATGAAATACGTTGGATTCGATAATTACAGGCGGCTCTTCACCTACAACGCGATGTGGAACAGCCTGCTGAATACGCTGGAATACTTCGTTCTGGCCATGATCCCCGTGATGATCATCTCCTTCCTGCTGGCGGTGGTGGTGCGTTCCCATGCCATGGCAAGGTGGCAGAAGGTCTACAAGCCCCTGCTCTTCCTGCCCCAGGTCTGCGCCGTGGTGGCTTCCTCCCTGGTGTTCAAGGTGATCTTCGGCACCAACGTGGGCGCCATCAACCAGATTCTCGGCACCAGCATCAACTTTCTGGGGGACACCAAGCTGATGAAGCTGCCGGTCATCTGCATGCTGATCTGGCGGAACACCGGCTGGTACTTCATCATCTTCCTCTCCGGCCTGACCACCATCAGCGACGATCTGCTGGACGCGGCCAAAATCGACGGAGCCACCTCCGTCCAGACCATGTTCCATGTCACCATCCCCGTGATGAAGCCCATCTTCAAGCTGACCTTCATCACCTATGCCATCGGGGCCTTCAAGCTCTATACCGAGCCGAACCTGATCCTGTCCAAAGAGGAGGCGCCCCTGGCCGTGGCCCCCTTCGTGAACATGATCACCACCAACATCAACGGCGGCGCCCTGGGCATGGCCAGCGCCGCGGGCTGGATCCTGGTGCTGCTCATCCTGGCCCTGACCCTCATGCAGATGCGCATGTTTAAGGAGGGAGAATAATGGTAACGGCAAGAACCGCCTCATCCGAAGCCGGCCGCATCCGCAAGGTCGCCAGCCGGACCGGGATGCATCTGTTCCTGATTCTCGCCTCCCTGGTGGCCATCGCGCCGGTGTTCATCATGGTGTCCGGCTCCCTGAAGCCAATCACCGAGCTCTTCGTCAACTCCTGGGGTCTGCCGCAGGAATTCACCCTGAACAACTATGAGCGGCTGCTGAACTACAACTCCGGCATGATCCTGCACTCCTTCCTGAACTCGGTGTTCATCAGCAGCGTCACCACGGTGCTCCAGCTGACGGTGGCCTCCATGGCGGGCTTCGCCTTCTCCAAGTACGAGTTCCGGGGAAAGAACTTCCTGTTCATGATGTTCCTGCTGACCATGATGGTCCCCGGCGAGCTGCTGCTGACGCCCCAGTTCATCATCTTCTCCAACATCGGCTGGCTCAACAGCTATGAGGTGCAGATCATCCCCGCCATCGCCAACACCTTCGCCATGTTCATGTGCCGGCAGTTCATGGATTCCATCCCCAACGAGATGCTGGAGGCCGCCCGGGTGGACGGCGCGGGCCACTGGCGGATCTACACCCAGATGATTCTGCCCACCAGCGTTCCCACCCTGGGCGCCCTGGGCATTCTGCAGTTCCTCAGCAAATGGAACGACTACCTCTATCCCCGGATCATGATCACCAAGGTATTCTACAAGCCCATCATGGTCATCCTGCCCACGCTGACGGAAGGCGGCGACACCTCCGGCACCCCCTACGATCTGATCCTCGCCGGGTGTACCCTGGTAGTCATCCCCATGATGATCGTCTTCTTCTGCCTGCAGAACAAGTTCCTCGACAGCGTGACCCTGGGGTCCGTGAAAGGATGAAAAAAGGAATGAACAGCCGCATTGTTCTGGAATACGGGGATCGCCGGTATGCCCTGCAGGCCTCCTGGATCCGCCGGCCCCATCACCTGCCCGTCATGCCCGTGGCGGATCTGACCTGCACCGCCGACGGCTGCCTCTATATCCTCACCCGGAACCATGAGCATCCCATCATGGCCTTTGATCCGGAAGGAAACTACATGGAAACCCTCGGGGCGGATCTGGACTTCGGCAACGAGCACGGCCTCCACGTCTCCCCCGACGACTGCCTCTGGGTCTGCGACTCCGGGCGTCACCTGGTCTACAAGCTGACCCGGAAGGGCGAGGTGGTCCTGCGCCTGGGCACCCCCGACACCCCCTGCGGCAACGGCTTCCGGCCCGAGATGCCCTATCCCTACAACCTCTTTACCATCCGGGAGGCCGGCACCCCCTTCAATCTGCCCACCGACGCCATGGAAGCCCCCGACGGCTCCGTCTGGTGCACAGACGGCTACGGCAACACCTCCCTGCATCACTTCAGCCGTGAGGGAAAGCTGCTGCGCACCGTGGGCGGCCCCGGCATCGAGCCCGGAAAATTCCGCCTTCCCCACGGCCTGTGGATCGACTCCCGGGGCCGGGTCTGGACCGCGGATCGGGACAACCACCGGGTGCAGGTCTTCGACGCGGAAGGGGAACTGCTCCGCTGCTTCGATCCCGTCTGGCCGGAGAACACCCCCTACGGTCCCAGCAATCTCTGGGGCGACGGAACCTTCATCCACGTCTGCCAGAACAGCCGGGGCATCCTGATCTACCGGGAGGAGGACATGACCTTCCAGGGCATCCTGGAGGCGCCCTTCGGCTTCCCCACCCTGGGCCACAGCATCTGCGGGGATGCCCGGGGCAACCTGTATATCGGCCATCTGGATCCGGAGCCCATGGTCTCCCGCCTGGAGCAGATCGACTGACCGGCGCTCCGGAAAGCATCGAAACCCTTTCTCTTATTTCCTCCAAGGTAAAGCAAAGCCGGCGCCCCCGAAGGGCCGCCGGTTTTGCTTTGCATCCTGTTCGGTTGTTCCCTGCTCCTCAGCCCAGAATTTCGTCGATCTCCCGCAGCTCCTCCGCCGTGAGGGCCGGAGCGTCTAGGGCCTTCGCGTTCTCCGTGATCTGCTCCGGCTTGCTGGCCCCGATCAGGGCGGAGGTCACCACCCCGTCCCGCAGGACCCACTGCAGCGCCATCTGGGCCAGGGACTGGCCCCGGCGCAGGGCGATCCCGTTCAGCTTCCGGGCCTTTTCCACCTTCTCGGGGGTCACGTCCTCCGGCTTCAGATACCGGGGATCCTTCGCCGCCCGGGTGAATTCGCTGTTCCGGATGGTGATCTCCAGGGGATCCCCCTCCGCCGCGTCGATCACGCTGGGCAGGGCCAGGTTCACCGCCCGGACCCGGTCGAAGGTCACATGATGCAGGGGAATGTTCTTCCGCCCGTACAGATCCTTCTCCCACCGGAAGAGCAGCTCCGCGTTCTCAAAATCCACATCCTCGAAGAGCCAGTCGTCGGACTCCTCTCCTAGATGCTAAACAAGGTTGTTACACTATTAATTCCGGGGCCACAAATTGGGCACAAAAAACCGAAAGAATATGGATAATATGTGTAATATGTATAGATATTGTATATTTGATTGTATGCTGCAACTACATATAGTTACAAGCACAATCTCATCATCGAGTGGGAATAAAGGCTGAAATCCGAAACCCCGCATAGAATAAGGGTTTCCGGGCAGTCAGGTCCCCGCGTGGCAACAATTTGGCAACAAAAATCCATCATTCTGAAAATGAGGGCTAACGGATTTTGTAAAAGACAGTTAGCCCTTTTTCTATCTTCTTCTCGGAAGGATGGAGGTGTTTATTTGTGGCCGGGATTATGTGCCGGCTGTGCGAACACGAGTATAATCTGGAGCTGATGAAGCTGTACATCGTAGGTGGCGGCGGGTGCCTGATCCGGCACTTCGGTGAATATGATCTCAATCGGGTAACGATCAATGACGACATCCGCGCCACGGCCAAGGGGTATGAGTTCCTGGCCAATCTGAAACTGAAGAAGGCGAGCGCAGCATGAACAAGAAGGAGAACCTCTTCACCACGACCCTGCGGCTGAACCTGAACAATGCACAGGATATGGAGGCCTGGAACAACCTGATGAGCACCGACAGAAACCAGCCGGAATACAGCTCATACAGCCGAACAATCATCACCGCCATCAACGATCACTTCGCCCGGCAGGATCGCCTGGAGGAGCAACAGAAATGGGAAACAGCGTTACTGAAAAAGATTGAGTCTACGATCCGGGAAACGCTTACCAACTGCCTGCAAGGGCTCCAGATCACCACTGCGCAACCGACATCAGAGAAATCTGAGACGCCAACACAGGCTGATCCGCCCGATGAAACAGAAGCGAACATTGAAGCCTTCCTGGACTGCTTCAGAGGGGTGCACCACAAGTGGTATCACGACGGAAGGAAAAATGATACCACTTGTAATACCAGTTCAAGTTGAGAAAAGGCAACGGCATAAATTGGAAGACCTTACCTTAAGCCGGAAAATGAATCATCACCCGAAACCAAGTTAATACCAAAAGCGCACCAAACCCCTGCACCTGAAAAGTTGGTATCACATACCAACCAACAGGCGCAGGGGCCTTTCTTTATCATTCAGCGTTTGCTGAACCGTGGTGATATCAAAGGTTCACCACACAACCACAGCACAAAGTGCTGGTTTTCAGGGGCTTGGGGGCGGAGCCCTCAAGGTCTTCATTTCCTTGCAAAATCATGGCTGTTTCCTCTATTTTTTTGATAATAAGCAACGCTGGTTACATATTATGTCTTTCGGCTGGCCTTGTCAAGCCAGATTCTGCCGGTAGATGTTCCGCAGGAGATACAGGCTGAGCAGGAAAATCACGATTTCGGAAATCGGAAAGGCGAACCACACCAGGGTGGTGCTGTTCGTCGATGTTCTCCACCCGCGCCGTCAGTTCGGGCCGTGCGTTTTCGCTGTATTCCCGCTTGGCGATCTCGATCTTCTTCATGTGATCGTCCGGATACTTCCGGACGGTGTCAATAAAAAACAGATCACTGTTGATCAGTGCATGGATCTTCTTTGCCACCACCTCGGTATTGCCCTCCGGCAGGTCCCGAATACTGCCATGAGAATAGTTCTGCCCCGCGTGAGAAAAATAAGCGATCAGTGTCTTTGCCATTCTTCATCCCTCCTGGTTGCGAATTGGAAACTTGCGTTTCTTATTTACAGGTCGAGTATAAATAAATTCTCCCCCACAAAACAATGGGCAGTTTTTTAAGATTAGTGGAATAGGAAACGCTTTTCGTCAAATGGTTACTTATTCTTTCTGAGCAAATGAAGATATCTGAAGGCTCTGGTTCTGTAATCAGGTATCGAAAATCGGATTAACTTTTGTGAGCCGATAATGTATTGAAAATAGGTGCATCTTATTGTTCAAGAAAACGGCCTTGCCACAGGATGCAAGGTCGTCTTTTTCATTGCTTTCTAAAAGGTTTAATGCTTCTTTATTGCAGATCTGTGCGAATAATATAGACAGTGATGGCATTCATGCCTTCGGGACGAAGGTCATACCCGCTGGTCTTAACGCTGTCACGGGTTTCTTCAAAAATCCGCAGCGCATCTGCCAACTCGTTCTCCACGTAGGGAAGCAGCTTATTGGCCGCCTCTTTTTCCGCACCTACAATGGTATCTTTCATGGTCTGCATGCCATCTTTTAAAGCGCCAGCTCCGGTAGATAGCTGAGATGCTCCATCAGATAGGGTCGAAGCGCCGGTGGACAATGTGGATGCGCCAGCGGACAAGCTGGCAGCTCCTGTGTTCAGCTGCGTCAAGCCAGTATGAAGCTGTGACGCTCCCGATGCCGCTTGGGCCGTGCCGGCGGTATATGCCTGTAATCCTGTGACGAAGGTATTCACCTGATCCAGCTGGGCTTTCAGCGCGGACAGGCTGTCGTATGCGGTTTGCGCCTTGGCCAGCTTGGCAGCGACGGTTTCATCAGATGCCAGATAGCTTTCCACGTTCTGCTGCACCAGCTGATCGAGTTGCGCCAGTACATTTTCTTCGATCTGCGCTTTCACTTCGTCGGATGCCATCTGCTGCTCCACAGCTGCGCTTACCATCGCAGCCTGCTCCGCAGATACCATACCAGCCTTCACTGCTTGGGTATACTGTTCAGCAGTCAATTCCTGACCGGCTGCCTGCAGCACGGCTTCCAGGACCTTCTGCTCTGCTGCTGCTTCTACAGCGGATCGCACCTGGTCAGCGTTTGCCTCCACCTGAGGACGCACAACTGCTTCCACCTGAGCGGAGACCGCTTCCTTCAGGACATCCGGGTTCAGTTGTGCCAACGCGCCATCGAGCGCGGCAGCATAGTTTTCAGCGGTCAATTCAGGAAGTGTGATCCCGGCAGTATCAAGCCCCGCAGCAGTCAGCTGCTGATTGGCTGTATCCAGCACAGCAGCAAACAGGGCTTCTGCACCATTGTTCAAGGCTTCGTTGCTGGCAATCAGCGCAGCCAGGCCTTCATCCAGCGTCGCAGCCCCAGTTTCGGCGTTTGCTTCGCCTGCTGCCAGGGTAACGGCTCCATCCGCAAGCGTGGCTGCGCCATCTTTCAATTCCGATGCACCGGTAGAAAGCTGAGACGCGCCATCAGCCAGAGAAACCGCGCCATCATTCAGCTGGGTCAACCCATCGTTCAATTCATTCACTTTCGGCACGATGTCTTTGGTTTTTCCAGTGGTTTCCGGCAGGGCTTCGCCGTTTTGCATCGCTTTCAGCAGGAGCTTTACCTCATCCATCTCCGTGTGAATGTCCAGATCGATCCGTTCGTCCAGTTCACTGCAAACAGTATCCACAGGGTCAGCGCTGCTGAAAGTCATCATCCAATTCAGGTCTGCATGATCCGCATGGAAGGAAGCGGTGAATGATGCGGGGAGATTCAGCTTTTCATCAGCGCCGGGTACCGCCCAGCCCACCAGCGCCTGCCGGCCCATTTCGGACAGAACGGCTGCGTTTTCCAGTCTCAGGTCAGTAATTCCTTCTTCGGGTAAAGGCAGCACTGTCACAGCCAGGATGGGCATCGCCGCCTGCTGCTGATAAGTTACGGTCAGTACAGCGTCACCGGTCTTGTCTTTCAGTTCCGCAAAGGAAACATCCGCACTATCCAGGGTCAGCGTTACTACTGGCAGCAAAGCAGGCGTCTTATCTGACGTGCCCTGGTAGGCAATATCCTTGCCGTTTGCCTTCCAGGTCAGCGTTTCCCCATCCAGGGTGAAGGTTTCTTTACCACCTACATTCTGAATGTCGGTCAGGATAGTTTGATCCATGATCTCGTCCAGCCCATCGGCATTTTCCAGACGAATGCTGTCTGTGATGCTTTTTATTGTTCCATCAGCGGCGGTAACAACATAAACCCGTTCACGTTTCGTATTCTCCGCCAAACCGGGCACAAAGCCCAGTACCATGAGGACAGCCATCAGCAGCGCAACGATCTTTTTCATATTTGACCCTTCCTTTCCTGTTATCGAGCGGCTTTCATATCAAAGGTGGAATGGACAATCACTTTATCCAGCAGAAGCAGCATGGCGGGCAGGAGCAGCAGCACCACAGCTACGCTCAGCAGCGCGCCACGGGCAATCAGGCGGCACATGGATGAGATGATGTCCACATTGGAGTACAGGCCCACGCCATAGGTGGCAGCGAAGAAGCCGAACCCACTGACCAGGATGCTTTGAGCGGAGGAAGCCACTGCCTTTTCCACAGCTTCCTTTTTGTCCATGCCGGCCAGGCGGTTCTGCTTGTACCGGGTGGTCATCAGGATGGCGTAGTCAACGGTAGCGCCAAGCTGAATGGTGGAGATCAGGATAGGTCCCACGAAGGGCAGTTCTGTGCCCGTGTAATACGGGATGCACAGGTTGGCGGCAATGGCCAGCTCGATGATTGCTACCAGCAGCACCGGCAGAGAGAAGGACTTCTGCACCAGTAGGATGATCACGAAAATGGCGATGATGGAAATCAGGCTGACTACCGTGAAATCATGATCAGTGCAGGCGATCAGGTCCTTCGTACAAGGCGCTTCACCGATCAGCATGCCGCCCTTGTCATACTTTTTCAAAATGCTGTTCAGGCTGTCAATCTGGGCATTGACCTCATCGGAGGAGATCACATAGGAGGAGTTAATCAGCATCAGCTGATAACGGTCTCCCTTTACCAGGGATAAAACATCATTTGGAACGATGGATTCCGGGATGCCCGCGCCAAGCAAGCTATCGATACCGATCACGCTCTTGACGCCATCCACCTGCTGCATTTCTTCCGTCATATCCCGGACATCTTTCTGCGACACATCGCTGTCGACCAGCAGCAGGTGGGTGGTAGCCATATCAAAGGTTTCTTCCAGCTTTTTGTTGGCGATAACGGATTTCAGCTCCGGAGGCATGACCTTGCTCATGTCATAGTACACATGCACATGGTTGTAGCCATAGAACGCCGGGAAGATCATAATCACCAGCACCACGGCCAGCACCTTGTAATGCCTGGTCACGAAGCGCCCGATGCCGCCCACATTGGGAAGCAGCGGCTTGTGAGAGGTCTTTTCGATCGCGCCGTCCAGCAGGCGGATCACACAGGGCAGCAGCACTACCGTACCAAGCACGCCCATCACGACGCCCTTGCTCATGACGATGCCCAAATCCTTGCCCAGGGTAAAGCTCATGAAGCAGATGGAAACGAAGCCTGCAATGGTGGTCAGGCTGGAGCCCAGGATGGAAGTAAAGGTCAGGTGAATTGCTTCCGCCATGGCCTCATCCTTGTCTGCAATCAGCGCTTTCTGCTCCTTGTAGCTGTGCCACAGGAAAATGGAATAGTCCAGCGTCACGCCCAGTTGCAGCACAGCGGCCACGGCTTTGGTGATATAGCTGATTTCGCCCAGGAAGTAATTGCTTCCCATGTTCCACAGGATGCTTACACCGATGCAGGCCAGGAAGATCAGCGGCAGCAGGAAGCTGTCCATGGTGATCATCAGCACCACAGCGCAAAGCGCCACGGCAATACCCACGTAAATCCCTTCCTGCTCTTCCACCAGCTGCTTTGTATCCGTGACAACCGCGGACAGGCCGCTGACGAAGCACTTTTCACCAGCCACCTTGCGCACCTGGTTAATGGCTTCCATGGTTTCCTCTGCGGAGGAGCCTTCATCAAAGAACACGGCGGAGAGCATACAGTCACCCCGCTGGAACATTTCCCGAATATCCGAGGGGATGATTTCAATGGGGAACATCCCTTTGGTGATGGAAGCAAAGCCGATCACGCTGTCTACATGGGGGATTTCTTTCAGCGAGTTTTCCATATCGGCTTGTTCAGAAATGCTCATACCCTCCGTGACCAGCAGAGAAAAAGCGCCTTTGCCAAAATCCTGAAGCAGGATTTCCTGGCCCTGCACCGTCTCCAGGTCCTGGGGCAGGTAATACAGAAGATCATATTTTGTCTTGGTAGCTGCCATGCCAAGCACAGAGGGAATCATCAGCGCAATGCACAGGATGATGACCGCGATTCTATGCTTGACCAGCCATTTGGTGAAGCCTTTCACATTCTCTACCTCCCAACACGCTTCATGTTTTAAAACATTGTGTTGACTTTCTCAACGATGCGAATTATAATCATTCTCGTGATTGATTTCAATAATCAATTTG
>JAFWES010000054.1 GCA_017512805.1 Clostridia bacterium | reverse complement strand
GGGCATCTGCGGCGAGCATGGCGGCGATCCGAGCTCCGTGGAATTCTGCCACAAGATCGGTCTGGACTATGTGAGCTGCTCTCCCTTCCGCGTGCCGATCGCCCGGCTGGCTGCCGCGCAGGCCGCGATCGCGGAGAAGAAGTAATTTGGCGTAGGATGACATACCAAAGCCTCCCCCCGAAAAAGGGGGGAGGCTTTTTTCGTAAAACCGTATCAGGTATGAAACGTTGAAAACATAACAAGCGCTTTTCGCGAAAAACGGGGTTTGCGTTTTTCAGGAGAAGATGGTACAATAGGGGAAACCGTGACGGGGGTCACAGAAAGAGAGGGAGAAGGACAAAATGAGCAAGGTTATCGTTTTTGATCACCCGCTGATTCAGCATAAGCTGAGCATCATGCGGGATAAGCACACGGGAACCAAAGCCTTCCGGGAAATGCTTTCCGAAATTGCCATGCTGATGGTTTTTGAGGTGACCCGGGATCTGGAGACGGAAGAAGTTGAGGTGGAGACCCCCATCTGTACGGCGAAATGTCGGCGGCTCAGCGGGAAAAAGCTGGGCATTATCCCGATTCTGCGGGCAGGCCTGGGCATGGTGGACGGCGTGACCAATCTGATTCCCTCCGCCAAGGTGGGACATATCGGGCTGTACCGGGATCCGAAGACCCTGGAGCCCGTGGAGTACTATTGCAAGCTTCCCGCGGACAGCGAGAACCGCGAGCTGCTGGTGCTGGATCCCATGCTGGCCACCGGCGGAAGCGCCAGCGCCGCCATCAATTTCATCAAAAACCGCGGCTGCCATCATATCCGGCTGGTGAATCTGATCGCCGCGCCGGAAGGCATTGCCAGGATCCAAAAGGATCATCCTGATGTAGATATTTATGTCGCCGCGCTGGACGAAAAGCTGAACGAGCACGGGTACATCGTGCCGGGCCTCGGCGATGCCGGGGACAGGCTCTTCGGAACCAAATAATCCTTCCGGCAAGCACGGGAATGGTTTTTCTGTCCCGGTTCTGAAAGGATCTTCTCTTAGCATCTTTTCTTAGCCCCGCAAGGGGCTTTTTTCGCGCCTTGATAAAAGCCGGGATTTGGATTATAATATCGGGCGTGAAAGGACGGACGGGTGAAAGAATGAACGCGAGGCTCGCGCCGCTCTGCGGTGTAACGGATTACGTGCTTCGGGAGCTCTGCTTTGAGCAGGGCTGCGAGCAGGCATGTACCGAGATGATCAGCGCCATGGGCTACCTGTGCGCGCCGAATCAGCGGGCGGTACAGGAGCTGATGATCCGAGGGCCGAAGGAAACACGACTGGCGGTTCAGCTTTTTGGAAGAGATCCGGATACGGTGGCGGAAGCGGCGAAACGGATGGAGGCCCTGGGCCGCTTCGACAGCATCGACCTGAACATGGGGTGTCCGGCTCACAAGATCGCTCCCTCGGGGGAGGGATGCGGGCTGATGCGGGTCCCGGAGATTGCGGAAGCCATGATGCGGAAAACCGTGCAGGCCGTCCGTCTGCCCGTGACGGTGAAGATGCGCCTGGGCTGGGATCATGAACACCTGAACGCGACGGATCTGGCAAAAAGGGCTCAGGACGCCGGGATCAGCGAAATCACCGTTCATGGCCGCACCCGGGAACAGCAGTACAGCGGAGAGGCGGACTGGGAAGAGATTGCCAGGGTGGCGGAATGCGTGGAAATCCCGGTATTCGGCAACGGGGACATCTGGGACGGGGAAACGGCCCTTCGGAGAAAACGGGAAAGCGGGGTCGCCGGGGTTGTGATCGGCCGGGGCGCGATGGGCAATCCATGGATTTTTCGGGAGATCGGCCAGCTGTCCAGGGGGGAATGTCCTACCCCGGTGACGGCGGAAGAACGTTTCCACATGATCGAAGAACACTATCGGCGGTTATTGGCCTGGAAACCGGAAGCCATTGCTGTCCGGGAGATGCGCAAGCACATCGGATGGTATCTGAAGGGGCTGCGCGGCGCGGCCCAGATTCGGGCGGAGGTCAACCGGGCGGAGCGCCCGGAGGAGGTTCGGGAGACGCTGGCCCGTTTCAGGGAAGCGCTGCGGGAGGAAGCCTGATTCGGGGAATTGATTTCGCTGCGATCCGGCTGCAAGTGAGGAGGATGGACGGAAATGAAACGAATTTTGTGTCTGATCATCATGATCGGGTTGGTATTTTGCTCTTTTGAAGCGACCGCTGAAATGGACTATACCCTGGCGGAAAAGTTTCAAAACCAGATGAAGGCCGGAAGCGGCATGTCCGGGACGGTGACCGTGTCCGCGGAAGGAACCGCGCCGCTGGCGGTGGCTTTTCAGGGCGTGAAGGATACAGAAATCCAGATTCGGGCCCTGCGGAACGGACTGGATGAGCATATCGCCCTGTTTCTGGCCGGAGCGGACGAGACGCGCGAAGGACTGACGGAATTTCTGAAGAAGGAGGACGCCTGGTACTTCCGAAGCGATTTGCTGCCTGAGGAGAACGTATGGCAGCTGCCGGATGCGTTCCAGGCGGCGGACGCTTTCCTTCCGTCCCGGGAGGGCGGAAATCCCTCCTTCCTTCCGGCTCTGATCAGGATCGCCCAGATGTCGGAGAGCCGGCGGACGCTTCTGACGGAGCCGGTCGTTGAAAAGCTGGCAGGCTGGGTGGAAGTATGGCTGGCGGACTTTGTGGGGGTTTCCCAGGTGCGGAAGCTGGAGAACGGGACCTCCGGTGTGGATCTGATGTACAGTATTCCCATGAGCGAGATCCGAAAGGAAGCCGTGGAACTGATCAAGGCCCTGATTCAGGACAAAGACGGCCAGGATCTGCTGAACGCGATCTTTACACAGGAGCAGATGGAAGTTTACGCCAACGAGTACCTGGACTACTACTATCTGGACGCCATGGGCGCCATGGACAACGACTATGATGTGATCTATACCCAAACGATGAGCACCCTGGGGCAGACGGTCGCCAGCAGTCTGGAGCTGCCGCTGGACGAAAGCAGGATGGGATTTCAAAGCCTGGCGATCGAGGATCATGGCGGTCTGATTTCCTTCATCCTGCGGGGGGACGACAGGCTTCTGGCTGTGGAAATGCCCCGGGAGCTGGATTTCAGCACGATCGATTCCGCCAGCATGTATGTATATTACCGGCCTGCGGTGGCGGCGGACGGCAAAGAGGAAGACCGGCAGACGGTCGCGGCCCGGCTGGATCTTTCCCATGAAAGCAGTCTGACCAGCGATGAGGAAAACCGGGTACACCTGAGGGATACCTGGACCCTCACGGGAACCCATGATCTTTCAAGACTGCCCGAGGGAGAGAAGGAATCCGATTATCCGGAGACGGACCCTCTGAACGGGACGATTACCCTGCACTACAGCAGCCGGAATGCGCAGGCCAGCCCCACGACGCTGGAGATTGACGGATCCGTCCGACAAGGCGAGTGGCTGAATTTGGGTGTGAAGGCACAACTGAAAACGGTGGCGCCCTGGGTATTCAACGCCTTTTCCGCCGATGAGGCCAGGGAATGGATGAGCCTGGATGAAACGGCCAGAGAGATGATGCTGGCCGAGTGGCTGACCGCGGCCGGCGAGACGATGCAGCGGATGAAAGACGCGACAACGACCGAGCAGGCGCCTGCGGATGCCGCGCAAGCCGAAGCCGCGGAAACGGAAGCGCAGGAAGCGTCGGCGGAAGATGCGCAGGCCGATTCGGAGGGCGCGGAAACGGAAGCATCAGCGGATGGCGCGCAGGCCGAAACCGCGGATCAGGAAGACTTGTCGGAGAACAGATAAATGCAAAGAAAGACAACCATAAGGATGGCCCCGTTTTTCCATCGGAAAACGGGGCCATCCTTATATGAAGACAATGCTTTTTGGCAGTAATATTCCGGCGGTCAGATCTGCCGGATCATACAGACCGCCTGGGCAGAGATGCCTTCGCCCCGGCCTTCGAAGCCAAGATGTTCGGTGGTCGTGGCTTTGACGTTGACCCGATCCGCCGGCAGGGACAGGGCACGGGAGAGGTTTTCGACCATCCGCGGAATATAGGGGGAGAGCTTTGGCTGCTGGGCGACAATGGTCAGATCCACGTTGGAGGGCACAAAGCCTTTTTCCCGGAGCGCTTCCAGGACTTGATCCAGCAGCAGCATGGAGGAGATTCCTTTATAGCGGGCATCGGTATCCGGAAAATGGTGACCGATATCCCAGAGACCCGCCGCGCCCAGGAGGGCGTCCATCAGCGCATGAAGGGCCACATCGGCGTCGCTGTGCCCCAAAAGACCCAGGGAATAGGGAACCTCCACTCCGCAGAGAATCAGCTTTCGCCCTTCCGTCAGCCGGTGGACGTCGTAGCCCATTCCCACCCGGTAGGGGGGGAGGGGAGAATCGTCGGCCAGAAACGCTTCCGCCATGATGAGGTCCTCCTTTGTGGTCAGTTTCAGGTTTCTCCGGCTGCCTTCGGAAAGATGAACGGGATAGCCCGCGTGTTCCATGAGCGCGGCATCATCCGTGCCCTCAAAACCGTCTTCCGCGGCTTTTTCATGGGCGAACCGCAGATCCTTCAGGCGGAACCCCTGAGGTGTCTGCACGGCCCGGAGGGAAGACCGATCAATCGTGCGGCTGACGAAGCCGGAGAGATCGGTTTCCTTGACGGTATCCGTTACGCCGACGGAGGCGACCCCCGAGCCGAAAACGGTCACATCCGCCAAAACGCGGCTGACCAAAGCCGGATCCGCCAGGCAGCGGGCTCCGTCATGCACCAGGACCATCGCTGCGCTTTCCCCGTCGGAAGGGAGCGCGGACAGACCGTTGGCCACGGATTGCTGACGAGTGTCCCCTCCGGGAACGAAATCGACGGGAAAAGGGAGCGACAGCGGTCTGATCGCCTTTTGAATGGCTTCAGACTCCTCCGGACGGCAGACCAGAACCATCCGATCCGCGAACGCTCGGAAGATTTCCGCGCTTCGGGCGATGCAGGGCGTTCCGCCCAGAGGCAAAAGAACTTTGTTTATGCCGGCTCCCATGCGGGAGCCGCTGCCCCCGGCAAGCAAAATCACGTAAACAGGATCCTTCATGTCCGCTCCCTCGCTGCCGCGGCATCCTCTTCCAGGACCCGATACAGCTTGTCCGCATCCTCTTTGCGGACGGTTTCCGCCACGGAGAGCACCTCGTAGGCCCCAATATGCTCTCCGAAACGGATGGTGAGGCGATCACCGGGTTTCACATCGGCGCCGGGCTTGGCGACCTTTCCGTTGATCTCCACCCGGCCGCCGCTGCAGGCCTCATTGGCCACGGTACGGCGCTTAATGATCCGGGATACTTTCAGATATTTATCCAGTCTCATGGTCTATGCTTTCCTTTCTGCGCGCCTTTGCGCGAATTCATATCGCCTTTGGGATGTTCATACTTACATCTGCGTCAATAGAAAGTTATGAATCGGGCTTCAGGTATCGGAGAAGTTCCGCCGAAGAAAGATCCTCCGGTTTTTTCCCCTCCCGCAGGATGGCTTTCTCCGCGGCCTGGGCGCGCCGCTTCAGATCGTCCACGCCGCCATGAAGAAGGATTTCGGCATCCTGATCGGAGACCCTGCAAAGCTCTGTACACCGCAGGAGCAGCTCGGTCATGGCTGCCCCGGAAAAGGTTCCCTCCTGCAAAACGCGTCCGGCCAGGGCGCTGATTTCTCCGGCGATTTCCTCCGGAGCGCGGCGCAGGGCGGGAAGCTGAGCCAGCTTTTTGTAGATCTTGATGGCATATTTCAGGGAGGGCAGGGCGGGAGAAACGTCGTTGAGGGATTCTCCCACGGTGCGGCTGCCGGTTTCCTGCCGCTTCAGGGCTTCCCATGAAGCGGTCATATCGGACCGCTGATCCGGCGTCTTGGGATTCCGGAAAAGATGCGGATGGCGGCGGATCATTTTTTCACAGATATGGGAAACCACGTCCGTCATGGTAAACTCATCGAAGGACTCGGCGATGGACGCGTGGAAGAAGACCTGGAGCAGCACATCGCCCAGTTCGTCGGAAAGATGATCCATATCCCCGTCCTCGATGGCGGAAACCACTTCCCATGCCTCTTCCACCATATAGGGGGTCAAAGAATCGTGGGACTGTACCCTATCCCAGGGACAGCCGTCCGGCGCCCGCAGCCGGGTCATGATGGCCGTCAGATCCGAAAAGGTGAACCGATCCCGGGACAGATACGGCGCGCCGGGAATAAAAAGGGCCGTGGTATGATCATAGGCTTTCTGGCTGTCCAGCAGATAGAGCGGAATGATTTTACAGGGCCGGTTCGCTTTCTCGGAGGGGGGAAAGAAACAGATCTCCCTTTCATCCCCATAGAGGTCGGCGAGGCGGAGCTTCACGTCCCCCGCCAGCAGGACGGAATCCAGCTCCACAATCCACAGGGAGAGGGTGGGATCCGGGACGACCGAAGCGAAATCGGAGGCTGTGCAGATCCTGCATCCCTCTGACCGGGAAAGATCGGCAGGCAGGGCGGGTTCACAGGCGTCCGTCAGGGATACACCCGCCAACGTCCGCAGAGCGTCCGGCTCCGGCGCGGTTTCCCGCAGAAAGCGAACGGCGCCGTCCCGGGAGGGATCCGCAACGGCAAAGGCCACGGGGCCGGCGGCCGCAAGATCCCAGAGATGAGCCGCCATGGCTTGGTGCATGCGGTCAAAATCCTCGTAATCCGCATAGAAGCTGTCCAGCGATTCAAAGGAAACATGCCGGGTGCGGAGCCATTCGGCCACCGGATGACGGTCCGTCCGGAGGACCAGACGCTTCGCGGCCTGCAGGGCCTCCGCGGCCTGAAGCGTCAGCAGTTCCGGCGCGCCGGGCCCAAGGGGGATCACCGTGATTCGCGTCTTCATGCCTTCCTCCCTTTGCGCCCCCGCAGACGGCCGACGAGGGCCGTTACATCCGACCGATCCATGGCGCCCAGGGCGAGGCCCGCGGCCCCGTAGACGCCTACACCCACAGCCACTTCCAGCAGGGTAAAGATCCGGGAGAAGGGAAGAACGGTCCGCAGGCCCCAAACGGCCAGCCCCATGATTCCGGCGGCCATGGCAGGTTTCAGGATCCATTCCTTCACCCGGAAGCCGATTTCAGCGTATTTGCAGACATAATACAAATTCGGGATCAGGGAAACGGTGTAGCATACGATGGAAGCGAAGGGACCGCCATGGATATGGAACCCGGGAATCCCCACCAGAATGTAGTTCATCAGGATTTTGCAGCCGACGCCGGCGACCAGGGTGTACATCGGGATTTTTTCTTTTCCCAGCCCCTGCAGGATGGCGCTGGTGGCCTGGACGGCGGTAAAGAGCACCACCGTGAGACTGGAGACGGTCAGCAGCTCCCAACCCAATTGAAACTGGCCCGGCGCCAGACTCTCGTAGTAGAGAAATCCGAAGATCTGCCGCGCCAGAACGCTCATGCCTATGGAGCAGGGAAAGCCGATCAGGAAGGCCAGACGCAGACCCTGATCACAGGCCTTCTGCATGGCGGCCCGATCCTGCAGGGACCGAGCGGCGGAAACGGCCGGAACAAGGCTCATGGCGACGGCGAGAGCCAGGGCGGTAGGCATATTGATCAGCCGGATCACCAGCCCGGAAAAGACCCCGTAGCTGGAGCGGGCGACCTCGTTGGTCAGACCGGCGTCCATCATCCGGGGCACCATCATGACCGAGTCTACAAACTGAGCCAGGGGCACGATACAGGCGGAAACGGTGATGGGAATCGAAATCAGAAAGAGCCGGGAAGCCAGGTCCCCGGTTTCCGCCAGGGGGATGTTCGGCCGTTGGGGCATGGCCCGGAAAGCGGGCCGGCTGCGGAAGTAAAACACAGCGACGACCACCGTGGCACAGGCTTCGCTCAGCGTGATGCCCAGCAAGGCGCCGGCGGCCCCCATAGCCAGGGACTGCTTTGTCCCCCAATACGCCAGGGGCAGGGAAAACAGCAGCTTGCCCAACTGCTCCACGATCTGGGAGAGCGCGGTGGGCTTCATGTTCTGCTGCCCCTGCATAAAGCCCCGGAAGGAGCTGAGGGCACAGACGATGGTCAGGCAGGGGGCAATGGCGTAAAAGCCCATGGACGCCCGGGGTTCCCGAACCATGGCCGTGAGCCAGCCGTTTCCCACCAGCATGATCAGCATGCAAAGGCATCCCAGCCCAGTCAGCAGCCAGAGCGCTGTCCGGAAGGCCCGATGGGCGTTGCGGGGATCTTCTCTGGCCATAAAAGCGGAGACCATCCGGGATACCGCCACCGGGAGACCCGCGGAGGACAGGGTCAACAGCAGGTTATAGGTGGGATAAACGGATTGATAGATGCCCAAACCTTCGGAGCCGATGGTGCGGGTCAGGGGAACTGTAAAGAGGAGCCCCAGCAGCTTACAGATGATGCCGGCCAGGCTCAAAATGGAAACCCCTTTTACAATGGTTTTTCCGGTGTCTGACAATCCGAGACCCCCTTTTATTTGGACTTCCAGGCGGAACGGGTAAAGAGCAGCAGGATGGGGAAAAGCTCCAGCCGGCCCGCCAGCATCAGAAAGGAACAGAGCAGCTTGCCGAAGGGACCGTAGCCGGCGAAATCGCTGGCCAGGGCGCCGAAAGCGGGCCCCACATTGCTGACGCAGGTCAGGGCCGCGGAGAGGTTGTCCATCGGAGCGAATTTTCCCTCCAGGGAGAGGAGGAAGCCTCCGATCACCACCAGGGCCACATAGACAATGATAAAAATCGAGATCTGGGAAAGCATGCTTTCATCGATCGCTTTTCCGTCCATTCGAACCACCAGCACCTTTTTGGGCTGATCCGTGGAGCGAACGGCCCGGCGGGCATTTTTCGCCGCCAGGGCGACCCGGACCATCTTGATGCCGCCGGCGGTCGAGCCGGCGCAGGCGCCCAGGAACATGGCCAGAAAGACCAGCATCCGGGAGGCCACGGGCCAGAGATTGAAGTTCCAGGTGACAAACCCGGTGGTAGAAATGATGGAACAAAGCTGGAAAGCGCTGTAACGCAGGGAGACCAGGAGATCGGATCCATAATAGGAAAGATTCAGCCCTGTCAGCAGGGCAATCAGCAGCAGGACGATGCTCAGATACCACCGGAATTCCTCATCCCGGAAGAAGGAGGTCAGTTTTTCCTTTGGCGGGGAAATCAGAAAACGGTAGTACTGGGCGAAGTTCACGCCGAAGAGGAACATAAAGAAGGTGATCACCGCATCCACGGCGGGGGACTGGAAGGCGCCGACGCTGGCGGAATAGTTGCTGAACCCTCCCGTACCGGCGGTGGACAGGGAATGAAGCGCCGCGTCATAGGCGTTCAGTCCGCAAAGCTGCAGCGCCAGGAATTCCAGCAGGGTCAGGAGAATGTAGATCCGGTAGAGAATTATCGCCGTGGCGCCGGTATGGGGAACCAGCTTGCTCAGGGAGGGCCCGGGGCTTTCCGCCCGAACCAGATGGGAGGTGCGCCCGGTCAGCTTCGGAAGCAGGGCCAGCGTCAGCATCAGGACGCCCATTCCGCCCACCCAGTGGGTGGTGCCCCGCCAGAACATGATTCCCCGGGGGAAGTGTTCATACTCCAGCAGGACGGTGGCGCCGGTGGTGGTAAAACCGGATACCGACTCAAACAGCGCGTCCTCAAAGCGGGGATACAGCCCGGAAAAAAAGAAGGGAAGGGCGCCGCCTGCGCTCAGAACCACCCAGCCCAGGCCGACCACCAGAAATCCCTCCCGCAGGCGCAGATGGGTGGCTCTCGCGCCGGGACGCACCAGAAACCAGATCAGCAGCCCCGGAACCAACAGCCCGCCCGCGCAGCCGGCCAGGACCGGGGCATCCCCGTCCCCGAAATACAACGCCAGCAGAAAGGAGGGAATCATGGCCAGCGCGACGATGGCCATCATCGCCCCAAGCAGGCGGATAATCAGCTTTCTGTTCATCGATAGATTACCTCATTCAGATCCCCCACGCCGGACTCCCGGGAAATGATCACCACATGATCCCCGGCTTCAATGCAGTCGTTTCCGAAGGGGACGATGACCTTTCCCTGGTGGACGATGACCGCGACCAGACTGCCCGGACGCATGGTCAGATCCTTCAGGGGGATTCCGATATAGGCGTCCCCTTCGCGGGCAATAAACTCGATGGCTTCCGCCCGGCCGTCCACCAGACGGTACAGGCGCTCGATCTTGGTGCCCATGCTGTGCCCCCGGGCGCGGACGTAACGCAGGATGGTGGAACAGGTAATCGCCTGAGGGCTGAGGATGGAATCCAGCCCCAGCTTGCTGAGAAGATCCGCGTATGTAGTGCGGGTATTTTTGGCAATCACCTTCGGCACCCCGCAGCGGGACGCGTACATCCCGGTCATCAGGTTTTCCTCGTCCCGGTTGGAGAGGGAAACATAGGCGTCCATCTGGGAAAGCCCCTGCTCCTCCAGCAGATCCTGATCCGTTCCGTCCCCCAGAATGATATCCGCCCGGGGAAACTGCTCGCTCAGGTTCCGGGCTTTTTCCGGATCCAGCTCAAAGATGGTCATATGGATGCCCACGGGGATGATCATCCGGGCCAGGTAGTAGGTGATTTTTCCGCCCCCCAGCACCATGACGCTGCGGACCTTCAGAGAGTTCCGGCCCAGAAAACGGAAATAATTGGTGATGTTCAGAATATTGCCGGAGATAAAAACCTTATCGCCGGCCTGTATGGCAAAATCGCCGCCGGGAATAATGACTTCTCCATCCCGGTCCACCATGGTATACAGGACGTGGGGAATATTGGAAATTGCGGAAGAAATGTTTTTCATGGGGATTCCGACGATGACGTCATCCGGCTGGGCCCGGAATTCCACCATTTCCACCTGCCCCCGGGCGAAGGATTCAATGCTGCCGGCGAAGGGATAACGCAGAAGCTTGCTGATTTCCAGGGCGGTGGCCCGTTCCGGGTTGATGGCGACGTCGATGCCCATCTCGTTTTGCAGAAGCATTTGACTCTCATTGTATTCGGGATCCCGGATCCGGGCGATGGTATATTTCGCGCCAAGCCGCTTGGCCATCAGGCAGCAGAGCATGTTGGCCTCGTCGCTTTCGGAGGTGGCGATGACGATATCCGCCCTGTCCACCCCGGCTTCCACCAGCGTCTTGGCGTTGGCGCCGTTCCCCCGGATACACATGACATCCAGAGAATCCTGACAGCGGTTGATGACTTCTTCGCTGCGGTCGATGACCGTCACATCGTGACTTTCCGCCGTAAGCCGGTCCGCCAGGCTGTGTCCCACTTTTCCGGCCCCGATCAGAATAATCCTCATCCCAAAATGCCTCCTAAGAAACTGGAAATCATCTTCATTTTACCACGAAACACGGAGAGAGGAAAATCGGAACCTTCCTTTTTTCTTTGAAAAGGGGCTGTCTCTTATGATCCTCTTCGATCATTTTGAGACAGCCCCTTCCTTCCGGGTGTTCGTTTAGTACGGACAAGTGGAGATGAGGGGAGTCGAACCCCTGTCCGAAGACCCGTTAACAGAACTTTCTCCGAGCGCATTCCATGATTTACATTCCCCCCGTCGGCCGTTCATGGAAAAACTGCCGGAGGAGTAGCTTCATGATTACGGACGCTGCCGCAAAGCTTAAGCCGCGCTCGTTCCCTGCGAAAATGACGCCGGTAACCTGAGCCGCAGGCGCTCAGGGCCGACGCGCGGCATTAAGCCGCGAACGCAAAATTGCGATTGTCAGTTATTGTTTTTCCCCGTTGGTACGCGGTACAGGGGCCGCGGCTCGCTTATCCTGCCTTCGTGATCCCCGTCGAAACCGGATCATCCCCATGAAACGCGGAGAAAAAGGCGCCATCCGGATTACTTTTGCCTGTTGCGGAGAGCCCGCTGGATTTCCCGGTCAGAATCCCGCCGGGCCATGCTGTCCCGCTTGTCGTGCAGCTGTTTGCCCTTGCAGAGCCCCAGCTGAACCTTCATGCGCCCGTCTTTCAGATAGACCTCCAGGGGAATGAGCGTATACCCCTGCCGCATGACAAGCCCGTCCAGCTTGCGGATTTCTTTCCTGTGCATGAGCAGCTTCTTCGGCCGCAAAGGATCCCGGTTAAAGATGTTGCCCTGTTCATAGGGGCTGATATGCATCCCTTCCACCCAGACCTCGCCTTTGCGAATCTGCGCCCAGCTTTCCTTCAGGTTCACCTTGCCCAGACGAATGCTCTTGACTTCCGTCCCGAAGAGCGCGACGCCGCATTCATAACGTTCTTCCACAAAATAGTCGTGGTAGGCTTTTTTGTTGGTGGCGATCACTTTGACCCCCTGCTGATGCGGCATCTCCTTCTTCCTCCTCTCCCGAAGAGATTATAGCAGATTCTTCCACTCTTTTCAATCCCCCGGAAATCTGGTATACTGACTCCGACCCGGAACCGGGAAAAGGAAAGGGGGATTGCCCCAAATGAACATGAACGAAATGGCGGTTCTTGCCCGGGAAGCGTTTTACAGCCTCTCCGCCGAAAGCGACGAGCGGCGGAATCAGGCTTTGCTTCGGATGGCCGACATCCTGGAAGAAGACGCCGACGTCATCTTCTCCGCCAACGTGGAAGATCTTGCTGCGGCGAAGAAAGAGGGGCTGGCTGTGCCGCTGCTGCAGCGGCTGAAATTTGATGAAGCGAAGCTGGCCCAGGTGCAGGCGGGGCTGCGCTCGCTGGCGTCCCTCCCGGATCCCATCGGGCATACGGTCTTTTGCCATGAAATCACAGAGGGCCTGAAGCTCTACAGGGTGACATGCCCCATCGGGGTGGTAGGGGTCATCTTTGAAAGCCGGCCCGACGCGCTGGTCCAGATCGCGTCCCTGACCATCAAAAGCGGGAATGCCGCGCTTCTGAAAGGCGGGCGGGAAGCGCTCAGGACCAATACCGCCCTTGCCGGCTCTGTCCGCCGGGCGCTGGAGGAAACCGGCCTGCCCGCGAACGCGGCCCAGCTGATGGAAACCCGGGAGGACGTGGCCGCCATGCTGAAGGAAGACCGGCTGGTGGACCTGATTATTCCCCGGGGCAGCAATGCTTTCGTCCGCTATATTATGGACAACAGCCGGATTCCCGTTCTGGGGCACGCGGACGGGATCTGCCATGTTTACGTGGACAAGGACGCGGATCTGGAGAAGGCCTGGAAGGTGGCTCTGGACAGCAAGACGCAGAACCTTTCCGTCTGCAATGCGGCGGAAACCCTGCTGGTGCATGCCGGAATCGCCGAAGCCTTCCTGCCCCGGTTCGCGGAAATGCTGCGGGAGAAAAAGGTGGAGATTCGCGGGGACGAACGAACCCGGCGTCTGATCGCCTGTGAGCCCGCCTCTGCGTCTGACTGGTCAACGGAATACCTGGACGCGATTCTTTCCATTCGGGTGGTGGATTCGCTGGAGCAGGCTGTGGAGCATATCAACTTTTACGGCTCCCATCATACGGACTGCATTCTGACGGAAAATGAAGGGGCCGCCCGCTATTTCATGGACCGCGTGGACAGCGCCGGCGTGTATCTGAACGTTTCCACCCGCTTCGCCGACGGATTTGTGTATGGCCTGGGAGCGGAGGTCGGCATCGCCACCGGGAAGATTCATGCCAGGGGACCCATGGGGCTGGACGGACTGACCACCTATAAGTATAAGCTGCTGGGGGAGGGGCAGACGATGGGAGAAATGAAATCCGGCCTCCGGCAGTATACCCACCGGATCCTGCCGGAAAGCTGTCCCCTGTAACGGTTTTCCGGCTGTGCGGTTGAGCCGCGGGGCCGAGGAAAAAAGCGCACAGATCGAAGAATCTGCGAAACGGAAAAGGAGAGGACTTCAGAAGAACATGATGCGGCTGCAGAAATACATGGCGCTTTGCGGCGTAGCCTCCCGCAGGCGCGCGGAACAGATGATCCTGGACGGGAAAGTGCAGGTGAACGGACAGACCGTCCGGGAGATGGGCGTGCAGGTGGACGAGGAAAAGGATCAGGTGGCCGTGGAAGGCGAAATCATTCGCCCCGAGGGAGAAAAGCATTATATCGCGTACTATAAACCCATCGGCGAGGTGACCACCGTGTCCGATCCGGAAGGTCGGGCCACGGTGATGGATAAATTCCGGGATTATCCGGTGCGTCTGTTTCCCGTCGGTCGGCTGGACTATGACAGTGAAGGCCTTCTCCTGCTGACCAACGACGGGGAGCTGATGAACCGGCTTCTGCACCCCAGCCGGGAGGTCAGCAAGGTTTATCTGATCAAGGCATCCAACGATGTGACGGAGGAGGAGATCCGATCCCTGCGCCGGGGCGTGATGATCGAAGGAAAGCTGACCTCTCCGGCGGAGGTCCGGCTCATCCGGAAAGAGGCCTTTGATACGGTGCTGCTGATTTCCATTCACGAGGGCCGCAACCGCCAGGTTCGGAAGATGGTGGAAGCGGTGGGCCATCAGGTGGTGTCTTTGCGGCGCGTCGCCTTCGGACCGATTCTGCTGGGGGATTTGCCCAGGGGCCAGTGGCGTCATTTGACGGACACGGAGGTCAGAAAGCTGAAAGCGCTGTAGTTCAGGTGGATCGGTCCGAATGCCCCGGCCAGGGCGAAGGCCAGGATTCATTTGCGGATGGACGTAAAACGGGACGGTTCTGAGGGATATGTCCGGATACGGAAAGTTCCTCAGGAAGGAGGAATGGGGGACGCCTCGCGGCTCCGCGGCATTGACTTGACAAAGGGGCCGGGCTGAGGTATAAAAGGCGCCGTTGGCGTTTTGGATCATCCGGGGTGGGGACCCCGGCGGAGAAGGGGAGGATTTGCTTTGGAAACGCTGGAAACAGCGCTGGACGCGGCTGCCGCGGTCTCGGGCGCTTTTCTTATGTTTCTGCTGTTTTATCAGATCGTGATCGGCCTGTTTGGCTTCCGAAAGCGGACGAAGGACTATGCGGATCACGATCCGCAGGCCCGTTTTTTGGTGCTGATCCCCGCCCATAATGAGGAGCGGGTGATCGGGGATATTGTCCGGAATCTGGAGGAAATGGATTATCCCCGGGAAATGTACGACTATTATGTGATTGCGGACAACTGCACGGACCGGACGGCGGAGGTGGCCAGGGAAGGCGGCGCCAGGGTGATCGAGACCCGGGCGGAATCCCCGGACGCGCCGACCGGGAAGCCGATCGCGCTGCGCAAGGCGCTGCGTTTGCTCGGAGACTATCAGAACCGGTATGATTTGATGATGGTGTTTGACGCGGACAATCTGATGGATACCAACATGTTCCGCGAGGTGAACAGCCAGTATCTCGACAAAGGCCGGCCTGACTTTATTCAGTGCTATCTGGGAGCGAAGAACAAGGGCGGCGTTGTGGCCTGGTTCTATTATACGGGCTATACGACGACCAACCGGTTTTTCGACCTGGCGAAGCACAGGCTGGGGCTGAATTGTCCCATCGGCGGTACGGGTTTTGCCATGTCGACGGCCTATCTGTACAAGCGGGGCGGCTGGACGACGATGTCCCTGACGGAGGACTTTGAGATTCAGGTGGAGGCGACCCTGGAGGGCCGCAGGATCCTGTGGAACCATTATACCAGGGTGTATGACGAAAAACCCACTTCGCTCCGGGCCGCCATCCGTCAAAGGATGCGCTGGGGACAGGGGCAGTGGTATGTGACGCTTCGGAACACCGGAAGAGTGTTCAAAAGCCTGCTGGAAGGAAAAATCGGCTTTGGTGAGTTCCTGAGCACGATTACCTACATGTACAGCGTGGCGGCGCTGCCTCTGTCCATCCTTCAGGGCGCGGCGGCATTGGGCGCCGACATGATCGGGCAGTCGGAACCGTTGGTTGATTTCTCCCTGGGCGGCGTCTCGGCCGGCGCGGCGATCCTGGGTTACAGCTATTTCTTCCTGTTCTATCTTGCAGACTGGATGGACAACCGGATTCGCTTCGACGTCCGGACGATTCCCCTGATGATGGCGGGCTTCGTGGCCAATGCCGTTGTGGGCGCGTTCATGCAGATCGGCGGCCTGATCAAGTGCAAGGATCAACAGCACTGGGTCAAGACAGACCACAGCATCGCGGCGAGTACGGTTTCCGGGCGGGAATGCTCCCCCAGGAAGCGGCGGAAGGCCGCATAGGACAACCTAAATGGCAGGAACCAGAGATGGATCCTGCCGTTTTTTTGTGAAAAGGCGCAGCACGAGACAGAGCGCAGAGCGTCCCCCGGGACGGAATACCCCGAGAGCGAGTCGGAATAGTAGAGGGCGTGGATTTTCAGATAAAAAAAGAGCTTGACAAACAGAGAAATTTCGCTATACTCCCGCATTTAACACTTGGAGAATAGTAAAACGGCTGGAGCCCATATGGCAGAAGGGCTTCAGCCGTTGCTTTCGTTTCAAAAATGTTGTATGGGGATCTTTACTTCAAAAGTTTCTTCAGCTTTTTGTTGAGTGCCTTCG
>JAFWES010000053.1 GCA_017512805.1 Clostridia bacterium | reverse complement strand
TCAGTGATGGAGCACTTCGCCGGTCAGCTTCTGATAATACTTCAGCAGCGCGCTGTGGTCGCAGGATCCGTCGCCGTCGTGATGCAGGATCTTCATCATCTCCAGCACCATCTGGGTCAGCGGGATGGGAGCGTCCACCGCCTTGGCCGCATCCTGCACGTTGGTCAGGTCCTTGATGTGCAGGTCGATGCGGAAGCCGGGCTGGAAGTTCTGATCCATCATCATCGGGGCTTTCGCGTTCATAACCGTGCTGCCCGCCAGGCCGCCCTTGATGGCCGCGAAGATCTTCTCGGGCTCCACGCCGCACATCTGGCCCATCTGCAGGGCTTCCGCCAGGGCCGCGATGTTCACGGCCACGATGGTCTGGTTGCACAGCTTGGTCACGTTGCCGGCGCCCACGTCGCCGCACAGCACCACGGAGGACCCCATGGCCTCCAGCACGGGCTTGAACTTGTTAAACACTTCTTCCTTGCCGCCGACCATGAAGGCCAGGGTGCCGTCCACCGCCTTGGGCTGGCCGCCGGACACCGGCGCGTCCAGCATATCGATGCCGTACTTGGCCAGTTCCGCCGCGATTTCCCGGCTGGCCACGGGGTTGATGGAGGAGCAGTCGATGAAGGCAGCCGTCTTGGGCATCTTCTCCGCCAGCTTGTCGTCCTCCAGCATGACGCTCTTTACATGGGGGCTGTTGGGCAGCATGGTGATGACAAGATCCACGCCTTCCGCTGTTTCCGCGGAGCTCCCGCACACGGTGGCGCCCGCCGCCTTCATCTCTTCCAGGGTGGCGGTATTGCGGTCATACACCCGCAGTTCATATCCGGCCTTCAGCAGGTTCTTCGCCATGGGCTTGCCCATAATTCCCAGTCCGATAAACGCGATTTTCATGATAAACTCCTCCTCGTATTTCTCTTCGATTCCGATAGTTCGCCCCGCGGCTTTGAACCGCGGATATTGGTCACCGCGCGGGGGCGCGAATTCCAATCCTTCTTATTTGATCAGTCCCATGCCGGTCAGCACCTGACGCAGCTTCTCCCGCTGATCCTCGTGCAGCGGCAGAATCGGCGGCACGCAGTCACCGCAGTCGCGTCCGATCAGCTTCAGCGCTTCCTTCAGCGTCACCGGGAAGGAGCCCATGTTGGTGGCAACGCGCAGCGCGCTCAGCTGGAACTGGGCTTCGAGGGCGCCCTTATAATCCTTTGCCTGGAACTTCTCATAAATGTCCACGGCGATCCTCGGAGCGACGTTCGCACAGGAGGCGATGGCGCCGCTTGCCCCGTAATGCAGACCTGCCAGGATCAGGGTATCCCGGCCCATCATCACGCTGAAATCCATCCCCTGGGTCAGCCGGATATATTCCTCGGCGTTGGTCATGTCCCCGGTGGAATCCTTCGCGGCCACGATGTTGTCGATCTCCGCCAGCTTCGCGATGGTGGCGGGATCAACACCCACGTTCGTCTTGGGTTTATTGTTGTAAATGATGATCGGGAGGCTTGTCTCCGCCGCGATGGCCTTATAATAGGTGTAAACTTCTTCCTGAGTCTGGCTCACGAACATCGGCGTCAGAACGCTCAGCGCGTCGATCCCGCCGACCTTCTCCACCGCCTTTGCGATTTTGATGGCACCCTTTGTGGTGATATGGTTCGCGCCGGCATAAATCTGCATTCTCCCGGCCACGGCCTCCTTGGTCAGCGCCAGCAGGTCATCATAGAAACCCTGGTCATAGGCGTAGAACTCGCCGGTGGTGCCAAAGGGAAACACGCCATGAATACCGTTCTCCGCCAGATAGTCCACCAGTCCGCGGTAAGCTTTTTCGTTCAGACGGCCCTCCGCATCCACCGGGGTCACAATCGGGACGACGATTCCTTGGGGTTTGAATGACATGGCTCAACTCTCCTTTCACGATTTCCTGGTTTATGTGGTAAACTTAGCACAAACTTCCCAGATGCGTCAACCCGAAAAGAAGAATCGCAATGGAATCCTTTTGCAACAATGAAACGATTTGCAATTTATAATTTCATTGACATTTTCAGCTTACAGCATGATACAATCATTCACAGAAAGATCGTCGGGACCGTCCCCCTCAGTAAACAGAACAGGAGCTGATACAGCATGGCCAAAGCCGCGATCTGTTCGTTTCATTGCCCGCAGCCATAATCAAAGGCAAAATAAATGCACCGCCCTTCCCGAAGGAAAGACGGTGCAGGCCGTCATGACCCTGAACGCTCCTCACTCCGCTTTCTTTGCGGCGCGGCTTGCCTTAATCTTCTTGGTAATGATCGGGCCAACCACGCTGTAGATTGCAATCAGCAGGAAAATCAGAGAGACGGGTCTTGTCACAAACCTGGTCACGTCGCCCCTGGCATAGGAGCAGCCCATCCGGAAATAGCTCTCGATCTTGCTTCCCAGAATAAAGGAGAGCATGAGCGGCGTTGTGGGCATCCCGAACACATCCATCAGCACGCCCAGCGCACCGAATCCCAGCACCAGATAGACGCTGAACATGGAGGTCGTCGACGTAAAGGCGCCCATGAAGCAGATCACCAGGATCGCGCTGAACAGATAGTGGTACGGGGCCTTCAGCAGGTACGGGAACCACTTCTTGGTCAGGAGTTCAATCACGACAATCGCGATGGAGCAGATCAGCATGATGGCATAGATCAGCGCCGCCAGCGTCGGATTGTTCTGAATGAACATGGGGCCGGGGGTCAGTCCCTTAATGGTCATGGCCGACAGCAGCAGCACGGTCGTCGCATCTCCGGGGATTCCCAGGGAAATCATGGGAATCAGCGCTCCACCCACGCCGGCGTTATTGGATACTTCCGTCGCCCAGATACCCGGATCATAACCGGTGCCGAACTTCTCCGGATGCTTATCCATCTTCTTCGCCTGTCCGTAGGCGATCAGGTTCGAAATGCCGGAGCCCATGCCGGGAAGGAAGCCGATGAACAGACCAATGACCAGAGAAACGACAATGACCTTCATGTTCTCCGTAATGTCCTTCAGCTTCAGGCCGATCCCGCCCAGACTCGCCGTGTCAACCGGGGGCATGGTCATCTGATTCTTGGCGTAAGCGGTCGCCACCTGCTGCAGCGCAAAAACGCCCATCAGCAGTACGATGACGTTAATGCCGCCATAGAGATTCGTGTTCCCGAAGGTGAACCGGAGCTGGCTGGTGACCATATCGCCGCCCACACAGCTGAGGGCCAGGCCCAGGAACGCGGCCAGCAGTCCCTTGTAAACCGATCCGTTGGAAAGGCCGACCACCATGGTGATGGCCATCAGGCAGAGGGAGAAATACTCCCAGGGTCCCAGGGACAGGGCCACATCCGCGATCGCGCCGGAGCAGAGAATCGCGACGACACAGGAGACCACATTTCCAATGAAGGAGCCCATGATACCAATGGAGAGGGCTTTTGCCGCCTGTCCGTTTTTCGTCATGGGATATCCGTCATAGCAGGTTCCGATGGACGCCGCGGATCCGGGAATGCCAATCAGCACGGCCGCAATGAAAGACCCGGAAACGCCGCCGACAAACATGGCCACCAGCATCACAAAGGATACTTCCGTGCTCAGGGCAAAGGTCATGGGCAGAAGCAGCGTAATGCCAAGTCCGCCGGAGAGTCCGGGAATCGCGCCGAGAATGCAGCCGATGACGCCGCACAGGATCATCAGCAGGAAATTCAAAGGTTGGAGTACAATACCGATCGCTTGTGGAAGCGCACCTATCATTTCTGTTTCCTCCTTCCATTATGGCAGCTGAATGCCCAAGGTCTTCCAGAGGGTTCCTGTAGGAAGCGGAATATGGAAGCCCCTGGTGAAGAGGAAGTAACAAACACACCCTACAACAATGGAGAAGATCACAGCAAACGGGATGCTGATCTTCTTGTCCCCTTTCAGCGTCCAGGTGAACATGAAGGTTCCCAGCATGGCCGCGAACCAGAATCCGATAAACTCCATGGCCAGGCAGAATACCAATGCCTCCGCCATGATAATACCCATACGAATCCAGCCCTTCTTGTCCAGATAGGGTTTACTGCCTTCTTTGGCTTCCTTCTTCCCGTCAAAGATCATGGAAAGGATGGAAAACAGAGCCATTCCGATTGCTGCAATCCGGGGGAAAAACCGTGGCCCGGGTTCGTTGGATACAAGCCGGAACTGAATATTTCCGGACTCAATGTAAATGAAAATTGAAAGGGCCAGAAAGACGGCACCCATCACGTAGGTGCGATTTATTTTTTTCATACTGACCTCCATAAAAGCCCGGCCGGATGGCCGGCCGGGCCTCTCTTTTTTGCCTTGCGAGCCTCAGACTGAATGCTCAGTCCTCTCAGCGGACGTACAAGCCCAGCTTCTTGCAGGTCTCCTCCATGACTTCCCACTCATGAGCCAGCGTCGCCTGAGCGTCTTCATAGTTCACAGCGGAAACGAAGGTTGCCATGGACTTATTGCCGTCGATGAAGGACTGCACTTCCGTCGCCTTGCAGATGGCTTCGTTCACGGCCTTCGCCACATTGTCCGGAGTTGCGGCCGGCGCCCACATGTAGTAGGAGCATTCGAAGGTGGCGTCCGGATATCCCTGTTCGGGGCCGGAGGCATACTGCTCGCCCAGTTCAGAGCCAAGGAGTTCGGACATGGTGGCCAGCGTGGAGACCTGCGGTCCAAGGGTACCCAGGATCGTCAGCTTGCCGTCGGCTTCATAGGACTGCGCGTTCGGAATGGAAGCGTTCGCGATGTCAATGGAAGCGGACGCGGTCTGGGTCAGCTTGTCCGCTTCAGAACCGCACTGCACCCAGTTCACCATCTCGCCGTAGCCTTCGCCCAGGGCGGCAATAATGTTGTACAGGGAAGCCTGGGAAGCGCCGCCGAGGCTGCAGCCGATGACAACCTGGTAGGGATGCGCGGCAATGTACTCGCCCAGTTCCTTCAGGTTGTGATAGGGAGCGTTGGGCTTGGCGATCACGGCCTGGGGGCCGCCCAGGTTGACGATGCCAACCGTCTTGTAGTCATCCTTCGCGCTGACATTGCTGATCCCGGACATATATTCCAGGAACATGCCGGCATGATGGATCAGGAAGTACTGACCGTTGGGATCCGCGTTCTTCAGATGCTCACGGCCGACTTCGGTGGTATCATAGTTGGTCACCACGAAGTTGACCTTCGGATAGAGTTCACCCAGCGCCTGGGTCAGATAACGGGTGTAGATATCGGTGCCGCCGCCGGCCTTGGCAGGAACATCGATGTAAACCGTGGTGCCGTCCGGCCACACATCGCTGATGCTCAGCTCCGCTTCAGAAGCCAGGCTGGTGCCTACCATCATGAGCATAACGAAGGTCAGGATAACCGCAATGATTTTCTTCATGGTTTTTTCTCCCTTTCGTTTTTCCTTGTTGTCCCGATCTGTGATTCTCTGATTCCTTACCTGTAAACCCTTTTATCCGAAATCACTGTCTGGCGCCATACCGATAAAGTCAGATGGTTTATTCCGTCTTCCTCTCCAGTTCGTAAAACCGAATCCAAAGCCCCCTTTCATCTCTGAATCCTTCCCCAATAAACTGGTTCCGGTGCAAATACGGCGCCAGCCGTTTCGAATCGGTAATAAATGTGGGAACCGTCCGGAAGGGCTTGGGCTGTTCCCCGCCGGTAAACCAGGCGTTGTTCTCCACATAGATGTGGCAGTCCTGCCCGTCCGCGTCCTTCCCTGTCAGCACGTATCGCGCTGACATATGTCTGACCTCATTCTGATTGGTCACCTGCGTATCCACTCCGCAGGGCTCCACGATTCCTTTGAACAGATCGCAGTCCACCGTCCCCCCGAAGGGAATCAGCTTGACCTTGCCGATTTCGCTGTCAAATTCCACAATGCCCGCCCGGTTGATGTCCACCAGAATTTCCAGCGCCGGTTTCACCTTGTGCTCCATCTTTGTTTATTCCCTTTCCTCTTTCTGGAAGAAGTCAAACAGCTCCCAGATATCGTCCCGTTCAGGGAGCGGATTCGCCTTCAGCTGCTCCTCCGTCGGCAAATCCCGCACCTTCAGCGAATAGGTGTAAAACCGATGATCCAGGAAAACCGCCGCTCCGTCGGCTGTGCAGTGAATCGCCCCGATTTGTTCAAGCCTGGTGCTGATTCCCGTAATCCTGGCGATCACCTTCTCCGGGAGCATGTCGCCTTTTCGAATCCCTATAATCAATTCTCCGTCGAGCGTTTCATTTCCTGTCCGCAGAACTTTGTATTCTTTCTCCCGGAAAAAGCGCTCGGCAACCCCATCCGCAAGCAGTTCCCGCCGCAGGAGCACCCAGTCCATCCCCTTTTTCAGGGGCTTGTCAAAGCTCTTCGTCAGCAGCGTACCGCTCAGAAAAGCGTAATCCGTTCTTCCGTTCCCGCGCTGATAATGGAGGGTGATCTCCCATCCCCGGCACGTTCCCCCGTCCGTCTGTCCTTCAAATCCCTGGCGGGCCAGCAGACCGTGACCATCCATGCGGATGGGAAGCATGGCCATCCCATCCATATCCTTTTCCGTCAGCCCTGTACTACCAAGATATTTGGGGTTCTTCAGCGGAGCAGCAAGCCCGCCTAAAATATTGGCTTCACCCACCCGATCACTGTATTCCCGGTTGATTCTCCTTCGCCAGACGAAAAAGAAGATCATGGTCACGGTTCCAAGGATCATGCCCAGCTGAGGCTGTCCCGCAAGAACCAGGATCAGCGATATAATCAGGATAATCAGAATACCTACCGTGATGAGCCGGAGCCGATGCCGTGTCGCGGCCAGTTTCTCTGTCATTTCCTTCATTTCCTGTATTCCCCGTTCCGCTTACAGGTATTTCTGCAGGAATGCGTGGATCTTTTCCTTACATTCATCCTGGAAAAGCTCCCTTGTGCCATGTCCTCCGTTTTTGACAATGTACAGTTCGCTCTGTGCTTCCAGCCCGGCCTTCACCAGACGATCATAGAATGCTTCGCTCATGCTGACCGGCACCAGCGGATCCTGATCCCCGTGCAGGATGATGATCGGGGCCGTTTTTTCGCTGATATGGAAGATGGGGCTGGCCGCGTCGCTGCGCTCCACCATCGTCGCTGGATCTCCCCCGAGCAAGGCGCCTCCGTGCGTTTCCTCGATCTTATGCCACCGGTGGTTCGGATTTTTGAATCTCTCGATCTCGATCAGATTGCATTCCTTGATGTCCACCGGCCCAAAGAAGTCCACCGCCGCCTTCACCGCGGAAGAATAGTCCGCCCATTCCTCGCTGTCGAACCCGTCGGTATTCATGGCCATCCAGCTGGACAGATGCCCGCCTGCGGACCGGCCCATGGTCGCGATCCGTTCCGGGTCGATCCCGTATTTCGCGGCATTCGCCCGCAGGAAGCGGACAGCCGTTTTCACATCGATCAGCTGATCCGGAAAGTGTCCGATTCCGGAATGCCGATATTCGATACAGGCCACCGCGTATCCCCGCTCCGCAAACCAGACCATTTCCGCCGCCATGAGGTTCTTGTCGCACTTTCGCCAGCCGGCTCCGTTAATCCAGACGATCAGCGGCTGCAGCCCGGTGGAAACCTCATCATCCCGGCCCGACGCCAGGCGCATTTCACTGTTTCCGTTCTGTACCATCAGGGACAGATACAGATCCAGCGGGTTCCCTTCCAGGTCCGTCACATGGGAAAAGCAGATGTTGTCGATAAAGTTGATGGACCGCCGTTCCTTGCCGGGATCGATCACTGCGCGCATCTTCTGTTCTTCCTTTCTCACCCTGTTACAGGCTCGTATTGCGGATTCCCCTTACGATCAGATCCCCGGCTTCCCGCCAGTGGGGCATGAAATGGGGAATGAATCCATGAACGGTATCCGGGAAAATTTTCATCGTCACCTCGACGCCCAGAGATGCCAGCTTCTTCCCCTGTTCCAGATTCTGGAAATGGAAAGGATCCTTCGCCGCGCCCAGAATCATCGTCGCCGGCAGCGCCGCCAGAACTTCTTCCGGCGCCGCCATAAAATCGATGGTCGGGTCATCCATCAGTGCCGCGTTGTCGTCGCTCATCAGGACGCTGAATCCTGCCCCCCGGTGCTCCTGCGTTTTCCAATATTCCGGAACCGCATGCACCTTTTCCGCATCATAGTGCATGTCATTGGGGCCGTATCCGTTGATCAGCAGGCAGAACGGCAGCATCTTTCCCCGCATGGCGGAAGCCACGGTGATGCTCATGGTCAGCTGGCCGCCCGCGGAATATCCCCCGCAGGAAACCTTCCGGGGATCGCAGTCCCATTCCTTCAGATGATCCATGGCATAATATGCCGCGTCCAGGCACTGCTCCAGCGGCACCGGGAAGGAAGCCACCTCGGTGGTGCTGTAGTCCACGTCCACCACGACACCCTCAATCTGATCCGCCAGCCAGGCGCTCCACAGGGTATCGTTGGGCATATGTCCGATCAGCCAGCCGCCCCCATGAATATTGACGTGCAGAGGACTGTTAGGCTTTTTATTCTTCGCAGTGAAAATGTAGATCTTGTAAGGAAAGCCGCACACAGGAGGACGTTCAACCGTCTCCATCTCCGCCAGGTTGATAAATGCCCGGCATTCTTCCGGAATATCCGTGTCTCCGTCGAATTTCCGATTGCTTTGCATATCTCTCGCCATGATGGCCCGCATTTCCGGTGTCAGGGGCATTGTTCATTCCTCCTTGTCCGAACTGGCAGCTTGCTTGCCGACGAATCCATTATACACAGATCGAAATGGATCCGCAACATTTTCTTCTTCACAAAGCCGAAAAGAGAAGAAACGTTTTGAAATATTATGCGTTTTACTTTTCCGATCGTTTCAGATCTGAAAAAGCACTTCCACACTAAAAAAATACATGAAGTATTTCATTCGATGTATTATTCTCGCTATGACAATATGAGACAATACGCTCAGAATTTCGCCTTAACAGGTAGGATTTCTCTCTTCCCGCATAGAATCTTTCAAATATGAAATCATTCGAAGGAGGTTGTTTCCATGCCATTTCGCTGTACCCCCGGAATGAAGGATCCCGTCAAAACCCTGGCCTATGAGCCATGGAAGATCGCAGTCAAAGCCTTTCAGGTCTCTCCCCGTACCTGGTACGTTGCGGGCCAAACCTGGGTCGGCTGCTATCTGATTGATTCCGGGGACGGCTGTATCCTTCTGGACACCGCGATTCCCGAAAGCCTGTACATGCTAATCGACGGAATTTATCAGAGCGGGCATAAACCCTCGGATATCAAAGCCATCTTCCTCAGCCACGCGCATTTTGACCATATCGGCGGTGCAGCCGCCATGAAAGCATTGACAGGCGCGCCGATCTACATGTCTGAAGAGGACACGAAGTTCATGGCGGAATGTCCGAAGGAGACCATGCTTCTGGATCCGGACAGTCATCCCCAGGTTTTTACCGTGGATCGTTTTTATCATGATGATACACCCATCCGGATGGGAGATATTGAAATCCGGACAGTGCTGACACCGGGACATACCATCGGGTGCACCAGCTTCTTCTGGAAAGAAAAGAATCCGGCGAGCGGGGATGTTTACACCGTTGCCATGCACGGCGGCGTCGGTGCCAATACGATGAACGACCAGTATTATGCCTCCTCCGCCTATCTGACCCCCGATCTGCGGGAACGCTTCTTTGCCGACGCGCCGAAGATCGCCGCCATGTCTGTGGACATTGCCCTGCCCAGTCATCCGAATCAGATTGAGATTCTGGACAGAGCCGGCACCTATACCCACGAATCCCAGCCCTATCTGGACAGCACGGTCTGGGCTGACTTCATAAAGGAACGTGTCCGCCAGGTGAAGGTTCTGATGAAGTAATCCCCATTCTTTTCTTCTCAGGTAAAAGGCCCCTGCGCTCGGCAGGGGCCTTTCCTTTTCTGTGATACCGTCATTCTGATTCCGTGCAGTTTTCTTCCGGGGTCATCTCTTATTCTGTCTTCTTTTCCGCCTGACCGCGTCTCAGGCAGGCCGGAGGCGTCGAAGTCACCACATCCCTGTGATTGGCGACACATTCAAAGCAGTTTCCGTGCCGCGGGCAGTTTCTCGTGCAGGGACAGTTCTGTTCCATCATCGGATTCACCGGAGCCGCCGGGTCTCTAGGCGCAGGATTCGAAATCAAATGGCTCACCTCCATCCTGGCGCAATTCAAATCGTATTAAAAAAGAGGGGGCCGAAATGCCCTTTCCCGGTCACCCCGGCCCCAATGAATACGGTGCTTTACGCTTTCTTCTCCTTTAATTTAGCAAACAGGTATTTGATAATCGGAGAGAAAATGCACCCGATCGCGATCACCACCAGTACGCATGACAGAGGGCGGGTAAAGAAAGTGGTTACCGTACCCGTATTCTGGAACGCTTTCAACATATTGCTTTCCAGGGTTGGCCCCAGAATGAAAGCCAGAATCAGCGGCGACTGCGGCAGCCCTCCGGCAGCCATCAAAACGCCAACCACCGCAAACACCAGCATCATACCGCACTTGTACAGGCTGGAAGAATCTACATACGCGCTCAGCAGCGAGATCACCAGAAGCGCAGGATACAGGTAATGATAAGGCACTTTCAGGATCTGCGGAAATACGCGCATTCCAATTGCCTGCAGGAAGAAACACACAATCGCGCATACCGCCACTATCGCAAACATCATATATACGATATTGCCGGAATTCCGGAATACCATGGGGCCCATCTCCAGCCCCTGAATAGTCAGGGCGCCAATCAGCAGAGCTGTCGACGTATCACCCGGAATACCCAGCGCCGCCATGGGGATCATGGCGCCGCCAATCGAAGCATTGTTGGCAACTTCAGGCGCCCAGATACCATCCGGCTCACCCTTGCCAAAAGTTTCCGGATGCTTGGACGCGTTCTTCGCCGAAGAATAAGCAACCAGGTTTGACAGGCCGGAACCCATACCGGGGAGGAAACCGATCACAAGGCCTATGATAAAGGAACGAATAATCGTCCAAGTATGAGGAATGATCTCTTTGATCGAAATTCCGATCCCTCTAATCATCTTGGTATCCACTTCCGGCAGCGGATCAAAGGTCTTCGCGTGAGCGATCACCATGATGCTGACACCAAAAACACCGATCAGCACTACGGTCATTCCCAGCCCGCCCGCAAGATACATGTTATTAAAAGTAAACCGTGCCTGAGCGTCAATAGGCGAATATCCTACGGATCCCAACAGCAGCCCGATACAGGCGCTGGTCAGGCCCTTTAGCATATTCCCCTTTGAAATGGCGAGCACCATGGTAATGGCACAGAAGCACAGCCCAAAGTATTCCCAGGGGCCAATGGCGAAGGCAATGTCCGCAACCGCCTGTGCACAGAATCCACCAACGATCGCGCTGACAAATGTGCCCAGGAATGAGGCACACATACCGATGGCAAGTGCTTTGCCGGCTTTCCCGGATTTGGCCATCGGATGGCCATCAAAGCAGGTCGCAACTGACGCGGGAGACCCTGGGATACCCAGAAGTACTGACCCAATAAACCCGCCGGAGCACCCGCCAATCCACAGAGACATCAGAAAGATTACGGCAGGCCCAGTATCCATGGCATAGGTCATAGGCATGAAAAGCATCATTGCCATTGTACCATTCAGCCCGGGGATCGCTCCAAATATCATGCCGACAATATTCCCGGCCCAGAGCATGAGCAAACCGGTTGGAGTGAATAGTTCAGAAAAAATATACGGTAAATACTCTATCATGGCTGCCTCCTACTCAAAAAACGCGCCAACCGGCAAGCTATAGCCAAACAGCACCTCATAAACCAGGAATACAACAACAGTGAAGACAACAGAAAAGAGAATCCGCTGCCAGATCTTTGTCTTGTATCCCTGTGCATAATAGGTACAGAAAGCATAGAGGCAGAGCACCGTGGAAGGCCAGAAGCCAATATAAGTCAGGCCCAGAACATAAAGAGCCAGCATGGCAATAGAAATTCCCAACCGTTTCCATCCATTCAGGCTCAAAAAAGCCTTCTCGCCTTTCTTTTTGCAACCCTGGATAAAGATTCCGGCGCCGCAGATCAGAAAGCCGATTCCTGCAAGCCCCGGTAACGCCGTCGGACCAGGATAAGCAGCGGTAAAGGGAACCTTATACCCCTGGATCGAGAAAAACACAAAGATGCCAAGCGCAAATATAAGCACGCCTGTTATCTGATCTCGATTCGCTTTCATCATAATCCTCTTTTCTGACACACTTCTCGATTCGTGCCGACAGATTGATAAGGCAGATATGAAAGCAATACTTTCATATCTGCCTTGATGGTATAATCATTCATACCCACCGGAGGAAACAGCGTTTAACTCACTGCTTCAGGCCGAGTGACTCAATGACCGGATCCAGGGTTTCTTCCATTTCCTTCAGTGCCGCAAGCCCTTCTTCATAAGGGAGCATTTCCATATCCATACCGGCCGGAACCAGGATCTCATTCACGGCGTCCGACTTCGCGGCTTCCGCGTAATAATTCCAGATCAGCTTCGCCAGTTCATCATCCATGCTGGCAGGTCCCAGGATGAAATTGTACAGGTTCCAGCTGATGTCATATCCCAGCTCCTGCATATTCGGCACATCCGGAAGAATGGAGCTGCGAGTAGCAGGATTACCATCGCCCACTGCCGCGATGCAGAACACCTTACCAGCTTCAATATACTGCTTGGCCTGATTCCCGTTGACAAACACAGCATCCACCGTTCCACCGACCAGAGCAGTCAGCTGTTCGGTCGCGCTTCCAGATTCGACATACCGCAGATTCAGTCCAGCCTTCTCCGCCATCAGGCCGCTCAGAATATGCGCCTGGCCGCCGGTCTCAATACCCATCTTCGTCTCATTCGCTTTGGCATATTCCACAAACTTATCCATAGAATCCAGACCAGAATTGGAATTGGTCAGCAGGAAATAGGTAACTTTCTCGTTCGGCACGCCAACAGCGATGACTTTGAAATCTTCGGTCGCTTTCTTGTCATACACGCCAGTCGCGCTCTTAATCAGCATCGTCGTATGGAAGGCCAGCAGTTTCGAGCCGTCCGCTTTCGCGTTCCGAACGGTTTCACAGGCAACAACACCGGCACCGTCCGTATTGTTCACAACGGTAAACTTGGTACCGCTCTGCGCCCCGATTTCCTGGGTCAGGGCGCGGGCCATCACGTCCGTACCACCACCAGCTTTTGCGGGAACCTGGATTTCAATCTTCTTGGGCATTTTCGCTTCCGCACAGGCAACCGTCATCATCATAGCCATGGCAAGCAGAAGCAGGGACACCAGGAACCTCTTGGTTTTCTTCATTGTGGAACCCTCCTTTTTTATTACAGTCCTCCGGTTATGTACCGGATTCCCTGTATTTATCAATTAATTTTCCAGCTGTTCAGCGCTTGCTGATTCAGGCAGAAAGCATATTAACGGTTCTTATATTGAATGCTCTGCAGCAGCCCGTCAGACTGCAGTTTTTCAAAATTCATCCGCATCGGGGTTCCGGGCACATCCGGCAAATAGAATCTCCCATCATCTATCCTGCACGTCAGGCTGAGATAGGGCACAATCACTTCCATAATCGGCTGATGATACTCAATCAACTGATGCTCGTCATACAATGCTCCCAGAACAACATTGATGAACGTGATTCCCCCGGAAGAAAGCATCAGCCCCCGTTCGTCGGCCAGCTGTTTGCACTTCATATATTCATCAATGCACCAAAGCGCCGCATTTGCCGGCTGGATATGCCGGACGCCGTGATCCGAGTACTGCACATGCTCATAATAGCTGCGAACGGACTCGCCCATGGCCACATCCAGGTCGATGCCTGCATCCGCCACCCGATCCGTCAGTTCCCGAAGGCCATCCATATCATAAGCATGAATCGGTTCCTCCATCCAGGAGACGCCAAGCTGCTTAACCTCTTTCATGAAATTGAAAGCGGTATCCACATCCCATTTCTGGTTAGCATCGACAGCGATGCCAAAGTCATCCCCAACCGCTTTCCGAATTTTTTCGACGCGTTCAATATCACGACCCCAGTCGTCTGTTCCGCCGACCTTGATCTTCGTTTGATGATAGCCTTCCGCCTTGAAACGGAGAATATCCTTCACAAGATCTTCATCACTCAGCAATACAGATCCGCCGCCCTTGTAGACGCTCGCAAAGTCCTTCCGGGCTCCGAGAAAACGGTGGAGCGGCTGATCGTTCCTTCGGGAAAGCAGATCCAACAGGATCATATCCAGCGCACCGAGCTCACGTACATGAAAGCTCTGATAACCAAAATTACGGATATTCCAGTACAGCTTCGTCCTGAGCTCGTTCAGCGTCATGGGTTCAGACTTCAGCAGAATGGGTACAAAGTATTCCCATACCAGGGATGTACACGGGCCTTCGCCGCATACGCCATCCGCATCATATAGTCTGACCCAGTCTCCGAAGAGGCTGTTATACCGCACCTGTCCGGTTGCATCCTTAAAGGGAACAGGTAAAGGCAATGGAGACAGTTTGTAGTACTCAGCCCGCTGGATCTTGATCGGATCCCGATAGTCAGTCATAAACTTCATTTTTTCCCCTTCTCTTTGTCAAATAACCCATCGTCTCTTGCCAAATTGAGTATAGTCCATTATAATCAGCAAGTAAAGTTCATAATATTTGCAAAAACTGTGCAGTAAAATTCACATCTCAGAGGAGGATGCAAGAATGGATTTTCGACAACTGTCATATATCACTACGATCGCTGACGAAAAAAGCATCACCAAAGCAGCGGAAAAACTCTATATCACTCGTTCCGCTCTGAATTATTCTCTGTTAAACACAGAGAAAGCTCTCGGCTTTCCGCTGTTTAATCGTATTTCCAACAGGCTGATCCCAACCTACGCCGGTGAAATCTTCCTGGAAAACGCCCGAAAAGTCCTGGCTTCCTGCAAAGAAATGGATCACTCATTGCTGGCACTTTCTGACGCAACGCAACAGCGTTTGTCCATCGGCATTACAGTTGGCGGAGGACAGGCCGCCTTTGCCAGCATGTTTCCTGATTACCATCAGCAATACCCGCTGATCAGAGTCAATTTGCTGGAAGGAAATATGCGCATTCTCGAAGAGGCCCTTCTGAATGGTACAATCGACATTGCATTCTTCGGAGAAATCCCCGATAATCCATTGATCACCTTCAGGGAAGTTTTAGACCCTCAGCCCCTCTTGCTGGCTGTTCCCGAAGACCATTTCCTGATCAGTCAGTATGGATTAAAAAGCGGAGATTTGGTCGACCTGAAACTGTTTGAATCTGAATCCTTTATCATAATGAATCGAAAATCCTTTCTGAATGAAAAAATCAGCGATATCTTTCATGAGTCAAAAATCCGACCGCATATCATCATGGAATGCAGCCAGATGAATATGGTTCTACATTTTATAGAGGGGAAAGTCGGACTGGGATTTGTTCCGGGCAGTTTACTAAAGGATCATCCACATCTGATGAGCTTCTCGGTCCAACCGGAGGTCATGATCCATCAAACCATTCTGTTCAGGAAAAACTCTTTCTTTTCCCAGCCGGAGCTTGATTTTATAGACGGAATTATACATCATCATTCACGATCTGTATAATACAGCCTTCTGTGCCTGATTCAAAGTAACCGAATCAATTCAATCAAGAGGAATTTTGTTTCCATTTTTGATATCTCAGGGCCGTACCAGGCAGGGCTTCTTATGGTCGTATTTCCATCCCGGAATCAGATACTGCATGGCTTTGGCATCGTCCCGGTCATGGCTGGGCAGGCTGTTATACAGCTTATTGGCCGCCATCACTTTTTCCATATTCAGATGGACACCCAGGCCGTTCCCTTCCGGAACCTGCAGCATACCGCCGATGATCCGCGGCGTGTCATCCAGCAGATTCTGGCCGTCCTGCCAGATCCAGTGGGTATCCAGCGGAGCCACCCGTCCCACCGCCGCGGCCCCGACCTGCGCGAACGCGGCCAGGGTAATGTCAAAGTGATTGTTGCTGTGAATGCCGAAGGTGAGGCCCCAGGTATCCAGCAGCTGGCTCATCCGGATGGCGCCGTCAAAGCCCCAGAAATGCGGGTCGGCCAGGATGATATCGCAGGCCGTCAGGGTGACGGTGTGATAGAACTGCCGCCAGTCGGTCGCGATCATGTTGGTCGCCACCTGGAACTGGGTCGCGTTTTTGAACTCCCGCATGATTTCCCGGCTGCTGAAGCCCGCCTCCGGACCGCAGGGATCCTCCATATAGGTGATGATCCCATGCATATCCCGGCTCAGCTCAATCGCTTCCTTCAGGCTCCAGGCGCCGTTCGGATCGATGTTGACCCGGGCCTCCGGGAAGCGTTTCTTCACTGCCCGGACCGCTTCCATTTCTTCCGCACCGCGCAGCACGCCGCCCTTGAGCTTAAAGTTCCGCATCCCGTATTTTTCGGCGACCGCTTCCGCCTCCTCCACGATCCGGGCCGGGGTCAGGATTTCCTGACGGCGCAGCCGGAACCAGGGGTCCTTGCTGTCGCTTTCGTCCAGATACTGCATCTCTCCCGCGGGGGTCTTTCCCTTGTCCGACACATAGAACAGATACCCCAGTACCTCAACTTCCTTCCGCTGCTGTCCCTCTCCCAGCAGCTGGCACATGGGCACCTCCAGGTACTGCCCCAGCAGGTCCAGCATCGCGCATTCAATCGCCCATTCGCTGCGGACTACATATTTCAGCTTGGCCATGTCCAGGGTCTGGATTCCCTCCCCCGCTTCCTCGCTGTGTGGATCGATGGCTTTATGAATCTTCTGCAGCACTTCCCTGTATTTGACGACGGGCATACCCTCCACCAGCGGCTTCATGGACACCAGCCCGTCATGGGTATAGTCTCCTCCATGGATCTCGCCGATGCCCTGATGACCCGCCGAATCCGTCAGAATCACCAGATTCCGGGTAAAGCAGGGCGCGTGCGCACCGCTGAGCGTCATCAGCATGCTGTCATATCCCGCCACAGGGATGACATCCATTCGTTCAATGATGGGGCTTTTCATGACTTCTAACCTCCTTTGATGTTTGAAAGTCACTAGGATGATTATATGCGAAAATGCTCTCAATTTCCAGTCCATTTGATAAACTGTTTTTTACCCTTTACGTTATACATCATCAAACCTCCTCACATAAAACGTTTCTTCCTGTCAAGCCGGGTTATATTTCTCAAGGGTATTTCGCGCGGCGCCCTTTTCCGCGATCATTTCCCGCAGCATCTCCTCAATCTTGCTCCCCAGCCCCGCGGCATACAAATCTACGCCGAAGAGGGCGGAATTGGACAGATAAGGACGCAGCTGATCCTTCAGGGAATCCGGTTCACCCAGGCATACGGAAGAAAGGGCTCCGTGGATTTCCTCCGCCAGGGGATCCGGCGCCAGCTCATATCCATTCCCCTCATCATCCACGCCCATCATATACCGGAAAAAGCCCGCGATGCCCAGCGGGATCGCCGTCAGCCCCTCGGCGCTCCCCTCCCGGCGTTTCCAGGCCCGGATCGTTTCCCCGAAGCGGACCCCCAGCCCCTGGGACGCGTCCGTGGCCAGCCGCAGGTTGGTATCCCCCAGATAGATATTCGTAAACCGTTCAAAAACCTCCTCCGCGAAGGCCCGGGGAGACAGAATTCCCGGATCCTCCACCACGGGCATGCCCTCGTCTTCAATCACGCGCCTCACCATGCGGAAGGCGGCCGGAATATCCCGCAGCATGTCCGCGAAGCGCTCCTGTCCCAGTACCACGCCCAGGGGGCCCACCGCCGTATGGGCGGGATTCAGGCAGGCGGTCACCTTCATCCGTTCACATTTGCATACGGTTTCAAAGTCCCCCAGATAGACGCCGAATCCCTGCTCCAGGGGCGGCCGCCCGTTAGGAAAGCGGTCCTCGATAACCAGATACTGCGGCTTTTCCGCGTTGGCGAAGGGCGCGATATAGGTGCGCTTCCCGGTGATGACCGGCCCCATATTTTCCACGCCCAGATCCTCCAGATCCCGCGCCGTCTCCGGGGAGGGGCGGGGCGTAATCTTATCGATCATCGTGCAGTCGAACGCCACCCTGCTCTCGTCCTCCAGCCAGGCGATAAATTCCCGGCTGACGGTTCCCCGCTCCAGCCAGCCCTGCGCCACGGTTCCCACAGAGGCCTTCAGGAGCTTTCCGTTCTTGGCGCAGTTATCCATGGAAACCAGGGCAATGGGCGTGCCGCCCGCCCGGAAGCGTTCCCAAAGCATGCCCGCCACCACCGCCATGGCGCCCTTTCCCCGATCCGGACCGTTTTCAATATCCGCCTTTACAAAAGGCAGAAAATCTCCCCCGGGCGTCCGCAGCTCATATCCCTTCTCCGTGATCGTGAAGGAAACCATCTGCAGGGACGGACTGCGGAACACCTCTTTCATCCGCTCCCAGGACGCGTTCTCCTCCGGGCTGACTTTCACGGCCTCCGCCATGGCGCCGCACACCCGCAGGTTCCGGGTTCCGTCCGGATTCAGAATCACATTCAGGCCCAGGCAGTCGAAGGGAGCATAAATCCGATCCACGATGTCCGGATCGAAGGTCTCGGCACAGGTGATTCCCCGGTCCATCAGGCCTTTTTCCATCAGGTCGTCCGCGATGCCGGCGATGAAGATCCGGAAAATATTCCCGATTCCGAAATGCACCCATACCGGGGCTTGCACCGCCCTCCGGGAGGTTTCTTCCGGATCGTAGGAAGGCAGCGAAATCCCCGCCGCAGCCCACTGTTCCCTGTTCCGACGAATTCCTTCAAGCGTCAGTTTCATGCGTCTTTCTCCTTTTTCGGCGTTTCGCCAGCCTGCAGCGTCACCGGTGCCGCGTATAACAGAATCCCTTCCCGTTCAGACAGAACCGCGCCTTCCGGATGATCACAGATACTGAATCAGTTCATCCCTGACGCCGTCCAGTCTCTGGTCGCTCAGGCCGAAATTCATCTGCTTGTAGCTCCAGGCCGCCCGCGCAATCCCGTGCTTTTCAAACACTTCATGGATCATTTTGTACCAGCGCACCTCATCCTCGGGCGCAGCGTTCTCGATGACGCCGTATTCGCCGCAGTACAGCCCGGTATGGTATTTTTCCGCGTGCTCTATGGCGGAAGCAAACAGCTTCTCAAAATCCTCCGTTCCGAATCCGGCATCCGCCAAAGCCGTCCTGGTGTCCGTCAGCTCCGGCACCCACGCGGCCCCCTGGTGGGTAAAGGCCAGCGGCGAATAGCAATGGAAATTGTATATCACCCTGTCATCCGCCGGAGGATCCAGATCCTTCACCGCCTCGGCGCTGTTGTTCCAGTAACTGCCCACCAGAATCAGCGCCTTCGGCGCGACGCGCCGGATGCGGGAGATGCATTCCCCGACCACCCGGTTCCATACGCCGATAACCTCCTGGTCCGTCACTTCGTTCAGCAGTTCAAAGGCCACGTTCTCGGGATCGTACCAGCGGCCTGCCATTTCTTCCCACAGCCGGCAGAACCGTTCCTGATACGCGGGGTTGGAAAAGAAGCCCTCTTCCTTCTCGCCGCTGTCAAAGGAGAAGCCGTAGGTCTTATGCAAATCCAGCACCACCTTCAGCCCCCTTTCCCTGCATTTCGCCAGCGCCCTCCCGATCCGTTCAAAGCCCTTTTCAATATACGCGCCCGCCTCGTCCTCCATCACGTTATAGTCCACCGGGATCCGCACATGATCCATTCCCCAGGACGCGATCACGTCGAGATCCTTCTCCGTGATGAAGCCGTCCAGGCGCGAATCGGAATAATCGCACTGGGAAAACCATCCCCCCAGGTCTACACCCCGGTAAAAACCGCACTCTCTCATATCCATCCTGTTTCATGCCTCCCGTCTTTTTTCTTCGGTTTTGCCTTATCATATATTTTAGAGTGAACTTCATGTCAAGATCATTCTGGCGTTCGAGGGAGCAGGTTCTCCCGCTTTGGACTTTTCCCTGTGATTGACAGTCTTTCTGAATGAAACGTTTCCGGCCGAAGCGATGCCCGCCCCCCCCCGCAGCCCTGAGAATCACGCCGGCATCACGTTAATGCCAATTCAATAAACCGGCGTACTGTGTCCGCTGCCCCCTCCGGCAGCGAAACCGGCACATGGATGAAGGAAACCGGAACCTTGTTTCCCGTGCCCACCAGATAGAATGTATCATTGCATACAAAGGCGCCAGCGTCATGGGACACCGCAATCGCGTACCCCTCCGCCTGCATCCGGGCCACGATATCCTCGACAGGAACCGCCGTGCGGTATTCCTCGGGGCCTTCAGGGCGGATGCGGGCGTTATCCGGCTGATTCCCCTCGTTGTCCGGGATGCGGGCGTGCCGAAGGTTCCGGGCAGTTGTTTCAGGGGTCACGGTTTCGCGGCCGGCTTCCCCCAGCAGGAAAATGTGGCTCCAGGATCCCCGGACTGTTTCCGCCGCCTTTCCGAAGACTACCGGCAGCCGCATCCTTTCAATCCTCCGCCCGCCGATCCGATCCGGCAGGCTGCGCTGTACCTCCAGGGAAGCATTTGTTTCCCTTCCGCCGAAGGGTTCAAAGGCCGTCACCAGAACGGGCAGGGTTTCCGCGCCCTTCCCCCTGCAGCGTTCCAGAAGCCCCCGGCATCCGGACAGAATCTGGTCGTATACCTCCGAAAACCGTCCCGTATACCAGGGATCATCGATTTCCCCCGGCCGTTCCGAAAAATCCAGCAGCAGGTGCATTTTCCCCTCCGGGTCTCCCCCGCAGATCCGCCGCATGTTGTTCAGGTTCACCTGTTCCATGCCGATCAGATAGTCAAAGTCCGCATAATCCTGCTTTTCCAGATGCCGGGCCGTTTTCCCGGCGCAGGAAATCCCATGGGCAGCCAGCTCCCGCCGGGCCGGCGGATAGACGGGATTCCCGATCTCCTCGAAGCTGGTCGCCGCGGATTCAATCTGAAACGCCCGATCCAGCCCGGCCTTCCGAACCAGTTCCTTCATCACAAACTCCGCCATCGGCGATCTGCAGATATTGCCGTGGCAGATAAAAAGAATACGTGTTTGGGTCATGTAAAGCCTCCTCCGGCCGCGTCATGCCGCGTTTCCAAAGTCCTCCGGTGCTCAGAATTCTGTTCATACTATCCATGTATTCCAGCACATTGTGGCAGAGGAT
>JAFWES010000052.1 GCA_017512805.1 Clostridia bacterium | reverse complement strand
GCCTTCTTTTCGGCCAGCTTGTTCTTCATGCTGGCGGGCAGGCGCTCGTTCAGCTCTTCGGGGCTCCACTGGCAGTTCAGCAGGAAGGTGCCGCCTTCGCGCAGCGGGGAAACCATGTCATACATGGTCACATACGCCGGGTTGGAGCAGCTGATGAAGTCGGCCACGTCGATCAGATAAGGGCTCTGGATCGGGGTGTCGCCGAAACGCAGGTGGGACACGGTCAGGCCGCCGCTCTTCTTGGAATCATAGAAGAAATAGGCCTGCGCGTACTTCTCGGTATGGTCGCCGATGATCTTGATGGAGTTCTTGTTGGCGCCCACGGTACCGTCGGAGCCCAGGCCGTAGAACATGCAGGCGCTGGTGCCGGCGGGGGCCGCCGCGAAGGTCTTGCCCAGCTTCAGGCTGGTGCCGGTCACGTCGTCATCGATGCCCACGGTGAAGTGATTCTTCATTTCGCCGTCCAGGTTGTCGAACACGGCCTTGACCATGGTGGGGGTGAATTCCTTGGAGCCCAGACCGTAGCGGCCGCCCACCACCTTGATATCGCCCCGTCCGGCTTCCGCCAGAGCGGCGCAGATGTCCAGGTACAGGGGCTCGCCCAGGGAGCCGGATTCCTTGGTCCGGTCCAGCACGGCGATCTTCTTGACCGTCGCGGGCATGACCTTCATCAGGTATTCCACGCTGAAGGGCCGATACAGGTGGCACTTGATCAGGCCGACCTTCTCGCCGTTTTCCAGCATCTTGTTGATGGTCTCGTGCGCCACGTCGCAGCTGGAGCCCATGGAGATGATGATCTTTTCGGCATCCGGAGCGCCTTCGTACTGGAAGGGCTTGTACACCCGGCCCGTCAGCTTCGCCACGGCGTCCATGCATTCTTCCACGATGGCGGGCACAGCCAGATAGAACTTGTTCCCAGCTTCACGGCCCTGGAAGTAAATGTCGCTGTTCTGGGCGGTACCGGCCTGATGGGGATGTTCGGGATTCAGCGCCCGGGCGCGGAACTCGGCAACCTTGTCCCACGGAACCAGGTCTTTGATCTCTTCGTAGCAATTCTTCGTGTCGATGGCGTCGATCTTCTGGATTTCATGGCTGGTCCGGAAACCGTCGAAGAAATGCAGGAAGGGCACGGAGCTCTTCAGGGTGGCCAGATGGGCGACCAGGGCCATATCGTGGGCTTCCTGGACGGAGTTGGAGGCCAGCATGGCGAACCCGGTCTGCCGGCAGGCCATGACGTCGCTGTGATCTCCGAAGATGTTCAGCGCGTGATAGGCCAGGGCCCGGGCGCTCACATGGAACACGGCGGGGGTCAGCTCGCCGCTGATCTTGTACATATTGGGGATCATCAGCAGCAGGCCCTGGGAGGCCGTGAAGGTGGTGGTCAGCGCGCCGGCGGACAGGGATCCGTGCACGGCGCCGGCCGCGCCGGCTTCAGACTGCATTTCGGCAATCTTCACCGTCTGCCCGAACAGGTTCTTCCTGTCGTGAGCGGCCCATTCGTCCGCCACTTCCGCCATGGGGGAAGACGGGGTAATGGGGTAGATGGCTGCCACATCGCTGAACGCATACGCGACATGGCTGACGGCGGTATTGCCGTCAACAGTGATTTTGATGGCCATGAATGTACCTCCTTGGAATAAGTGATGTCGATCGGATGCCCCGTTCCCCGCCGCCCGCGAAGGGCATACGAAAAACACGGTTCTCTTCAAACGTTTTGTATTATAATTGTTTTTCCGCTCCCTGTCAATGGAAGAATCCGAAGAATCCGGCTGTTTTCCCGCCTTTTCTGACATGAACAAGCGTTCCGGAGAGCGCTTTCCCGATTTTTCTCCGCCTTCGCTGCCATGAAAAAAGCGCTCTGGAGAGCGCTTTCTCGTTTCTGATCCGCCTTCGCTGCCATGAAAAAAGCGCTCCGGAGAGCGCTTTCCCGATTTCGGTCTCAGTATTCAAACACCGTGATGACCCCGCCCATGTTATCCAGGCTGGAGACGTAGCTCTTCGCCCGCCCAGTGATCAGGATATCGAAGGAGGCTTCCTCCCCCACATACTGCCGGTAGTACTCGTATTTCAGCTGCCCGTCCTCAAAGAGGGCCACGTGCGGATGCTCCTCCATGTACTGGATATAATCCTCCAGGCAGAAGTCCATATAATGCATGAGGGCGGCGCTGCCCTTGCCCACGTACCGATACAGGTTGTGCTGGCCGCTGATCCCGGTCACAAAGCTCTTGTCGGTGGAGGTCGGCAGCGGCCAGGCGTTCAGCGGGAAGCGGAACACCAGCCCGTATTTCCAGCAGTTCTCGTTCATCCAGACGCCCTGGGACGATGTGGAATATTTGGTGTTGTTGATCTCCTTGTCGTTGCGGTCATACAGCTGCAGCCGGAAGCTCAGCCCCGAATTGTATTCGCTGGTACCGGGATAGTTGACTTCCTTTTTCGCTGCCTCGATCAGCGCGTCTCCCGTGTACTTGCTGCTCAGGCGCTCCACCCGGTTCTGGAAATAGGTGTTCTGGGTATCCCAGGTGCGGTAGGCCTCCGGCACCATATAGTGAGTCAGGTCCTCGGCCGCCGCGTCGTCCAGGGCCGCCTTCAGCGCGTCGGCCGCCACCGGGAACAGGGACACGCTCGCGTCCGCCACCTGCACGGCCCAGTTGAAGTAATTCCCCAGGCCCACCATGGTGCTTTCGTCAAAATCTTCTGGCCGGGAATGCCACTGGTTGATCAGCAGCAGCCCGTTGTTCATGATCTGGCTCCGGGACATGGTGACGGTGGAAGGGCTTTCCAGCGGATAGCTGGTCAGATCCAGAACATCCCAGCCCTCGCTCTTCTGGGCCGGCCAGGCCAGATTCGCGCCGCTGGAGGTTTCCCGTTCGAAATCCGCCATCGCGGCGGCATACTTGTCCCGCTCCGCCTCGTTATGGGCGACGACCTGATCCTGCACGCTTTTGAGCGCCGACGCTTTCTGCGCCGTGACCCAGTCTCCCGCGTAAAAGCAGGCCACGGCCGCGGCCGCGAACAGCACCGTCAGCACGATGACCACCGGCACCGCCTTGCTCTTCTTTCTTTTGCTCATCTTACCTCGCACCTTCCTCCCCGAAATCCCGTCCGAATCCAGGAGAACGGAATATAACATTTAATATTTCGTCACAGAATTTTAAAATCCTTCTTTTCGAAAAAACTTTTTACATTCTCTCCGGCGCTTCGATGCCGATCAGCCGCAGACCGGTCCTGATCTGCTCCGCCGCCGCCCGCGTCAGGGCCACCCTGGCCGCCGCCTGCGCCGGCTCCCCGTCCAGGATCCGGTGCTCGTAATAATACTTGTTGAACGCCTGGGCAATATCCGTCACCGCCCGGGTAATCATGGAGGGCTCATATTTTTCCGCCGCTTCCTTCACCACATCCGGGAACCGGCTGATCAGCCGCAGCAGCGTCTGGGCCTCGTCGTCCGTCAGCGCGCGCCAGTCCGGGGCGGGAAGACCCCGCTCCGCCGCCTTCCGCAGCACGGAGCAGCACCGGGCATGGGTATACTGCACATACGGTCCCGTTTCCCCGTCAAAGTTCAGGGCCTTTTCCCAGTCGATACTGTACCGGGTCCGGGGCGTCCCGTCCTCATCCGTGTACTGGCTCTTTTCACAGGGATAGTCGATATCCTTGATCCGGTTGGCGCTCAGCGTGGTATACACCACCGCGCCCACGCCGATCTGCCGGGCGATCTCCGCCTTGTTTTCCAGCCCCGGGGATTTTTCCTCGATGATCCCCGCCGCCTTGGCGATGGCCTGATTCAGCAGGTCGTCCAGGTACACGATGACCCCGTCCCGGGTGGAAAGGGCTTCCCCGCCCAGGCTGACCATGCCGAAAGCTACGTGCACGCAGTCCTTCGCCCAGTCGTATCCCATCTTTTCCAGCACGCGGAACACCTGCCGGAAATGCAGATCCTGCTGATAGGCCACCACGTACAGGCACTTGTCAAAGTGATAGGTATCCTGCCGGTACTTCGCCGCCGCAAGATCCCGCGTGGCGTAGAGGGTGGCTCCGTCCTTCTTCAGGATCAGGCAGGGGGGCATCTTATCCTCCGTCAGATCCACCACCCAGGCGCCCTCGCTCTGGGTCAGCAGGTTCTTCTCCCGCAGGATATCGATCACCGGCTGCATCTTGTCGTTGTAGAAGCTTTCCCCCGCGTAGCTGTCGAACTTCACGTCCAGGATGTCGTAGACGCGCATGGCGTCCTTCAGGGTCACCTCTTTGAACCAGGTGAAGATCTCCATCGCTTCCGGATCCCCGTCCTCGATTCTCTTGAACCAGGCCCGGCCCTCATCCTCCAGCTCCGGATGGTCCTTTGCTTCCACGCCGAAGCGGACGTACAGCCGGGTCATCTCCTCCACGCCCCCGGCTTCCACCTTGGCCTTCTCGCCCCAGTGCTTGTAGGCGCAGATCATCTTGCCGAACTGGGTCCCCCAGTCCCCCAGATGATTGATGCCCACGGTTTTGTATCCCAGGAAATCATAAATCCGCTTCAGGCTGTTCCCCAGCACGGTGGTGGACAGATGCCCGATATGGAAGCGCTTGGCGATGTTGATGGAGGAATAGTCCAGACAGACCGTCTTCCCCTCCCCCATCCCGGAGGCGGCATACCGTTCCCCTTTTTCCATCAGATCGGCCATGATGTCCGCCGCGAAGTTTTCCCGGTTCAGGAAAAAGTTCATATATCCGTTGACCGCCTCCGCCCGGGCCACGTCCCCGTGGCTCCATCCGGCGCAAATGGCCTCCGCGATCTTCACCGGCGGCATCCGCAGCGCCTTCGCCAGCCGGAAGCAGGGGAACGCGTAATCCCCCATCGCCGGATCCGGCGGCACGGCCAGCAGTCCCCTGAGTTCCTCCGCCCCGGGAAGGCCCTGCGCCTCCGGCCAGAGCGTATTCATCGTATCGCTGGTCAGCCCCGCGATCTTCGTCATCATATCCATCTTCCGTTCCCGTTCCTTTCCTGCGCATCAATGGTACCCGGCTATTCTATCATACTCTCCGAAAATTGTCATCCCGCTTTCATCGGTTTCGGCCCCGCTTTCACCGCTTCCCGCCCAGAAGGGATCGGCTCAGTTCGTCCAGATTCAGAACAACCTCCGACATCATATTCGCGCCGAAGGCCGCGGGATCGGAAGGCGCCGGCAGCCGCAGGCAGTTCGGAAAGCCCGCCTTTCCGGCGATCCGAACCGCCCGGTCCATATGATAATCGCTGGTCACCAGCACCACCGGCTTTTCCGGATACGTCAGCTGGGCCGCGTTCCGGAAATTCTGGCGGGTATCCTTCGCCTGGTCCTCCAGAACCATCCGTTCTTCCGAAACGCCCCGCTCCAGCAGAATATCCCGCATCACGGCGGCCTCCGTCCGGCCGGATTCGTCGGGGTTTCCGCCTGTTAGAATCAGGGTCGCGCCGGGATGCTCCTCCAGATACCCCCGGGCCGTTTCCAGGCGGCGGATCAGATCATCGGCAGGCTTCCCGTTTTCCAGGGCCAGCCCCAGCACCAGTACATGGTCCGATTCACCGGCCGTGCGGATCAGGCCGCCGGCGATCACCCTGCCGCCGTAAAACAGGATCACCGCCGCCAGCGCCGCGATCAGGCATCGCGGAATCCAGCCAATGAGCTTCAGCGCCCGGGGGCGGAGCCGGGTCCAGAAGCCAAAGCGCAGATCCAGCGCGAACAGCAGCAGCGCGACGCACAGGATCAGCTGATAGCGGAATACTTTCCGGTATTCATCCCCCTGCACCACCGCGCCGATCCGGTGCCCCATGGTGACGCAGACGCTGACCGTCACCGCCAGCGCCAGCAGGATCAGTATGTCTCCGAGGATGCGCCGGGCGATTCCGGCCCGGCCGCGATTTCGATTTCCGTTCATGAATGATTTCTCCTCACTGTACCGAGTTTCGTTTCTGACTTTCTGGCCACGGATCGCTTTTTGCTGCCGCGTCCGCACAGCGGCCGTGGACAAAATCTTTCTCCCTTCAGAAGCACGGAGGATCGGTTCTTATCATCCGTGCATCTCTTCCTTCGTTATAAAAGCTTCCTTCCCTCTGAACGCAATTCCCATCCGGATCATTTCTCTCCTCGCGCAGGATTTCGCGAAATCATTTTAGTCCATTTCGCGAAATGTCGCAATCGTTTCGCGAAATGGAATGACATACCACGCTGCCCTTCTTCGAAAATGCTTGCCTTTTTTCCGCCTTCATGATATGACTGCTATGTTTTAGAGGATTATGCGTCAAAAGCATCTTATAATCCTCTAAAAGCCGGGTTGAAATATGCATTTTTGGAGAGTTTTGAAGAAGAACTGAGATATGAATTTGATCATCTTTGTCATTCGCTGTTCTGTCATCAGCAAAAACATATGGCGATCGGGATTATCCTTGAACGCGCCAGAAAACGGATTGCGGATGAAGCCGATCACCTGATCGGATCTATCTTTTTTCTGTTCATTTTTATCGGTGTACTGCAGTCTGGCGGCAACAGCAAACATATATGGACACACAATCCCCGGATGGCGCCAGGATTCCGCGGTCCGAATCCGTGCGGGCTTTCGATCAGGCCAATATGACCGGCTGCTGCAGATTCAGCTTCTCTATCGCGTCATCGGGAAGCGGCCCTTCACCATTGTACAGATAATACTGCGGTATGGCAACGAGATTGCCGTTCTCGTTCTGGGTCAGTGTGACCCTGACGATGTACTGTTGCTCGGAATAGTGGATGCCTTCTACTTCACCCTGTTCCTCGTACACAACATAGAAGTAAACGCCATTGCCTTCATCATCTTTGTATGGCGCGTCGGCGATGTCTTCCTCGTCGTATTCCAAGGTGAAATTGAATGTCACCTCTTGGTTCGCAAGGCCGGCCGGATTATAGGCGATTTGCTTGCCTGTTTCTTTCCGAATGCCGTTAATATCAATTGGCTGGAGTATGAAGGCAAACTCACCCTCTTCCATATCGCGTCCCTGAAGGACTTTGATAACGGGGATTTTGACAGCAACAGGAATCTCGGCAGCGTTTTTGAAGATGATGACTTCGTTTTGCTGCATCAAAGTCCCGGTGTGTGACGCTGTTTGATCGGTTATCGTTTGAATAACATCTCCATCTGCATTGTAAACATTGTAGGTGACAGAAACAGCCAACCCGTTTGAATCAATTTCTTCGACCTTATATTTCGTGCCTTTGTTAAAGCCCCAGAACATTTTCTGTTCTTTGTCTTTCAGCTCAAACTTAAAGCTTCCTTCAACAAACTGATCGTCGCCGTTTTTTTCGTTGTACTCTTTGTTCACCGTACCGTCATCATTCAGGATGGAGACTCTGAATAGATAATACCGCTCCTTATCGGCATCATTTGTACTCTCGACATGTTTTTCAACGACAAGCCCCTCAAGCGGCCAGTTTTTGATCTGCATCTGATCGTTGTAATAGTAGATGTAGTGCTTATAGTCTACCTTACTCATTTCATTGGTCAGTGTCACCAGATAATCAAAGCTGATCGTGCCGTAGTCAGGAAGAGGTGCGACTTCCTGAATATGATAGCACTCATCAAAGTAGAGTTGATACAGATCGCCATCAAGCAGAATCTCGCCGTTTTCATCCGTCGGCAGGATAAGCTCTTTAACAGTTTTGTCTTTATCGAAATAAATGTTCGGGTTCTCTGCGAAGATTTTGAATTGGACGCCTTCCAATTTCTTATTTGCGTCATACCCGTCGACCTTTACAATCTTAAACGAAGCAACTGCACCTTCTCCTTCGGAGTTGCTGCCGTAAGACTTTTCAGTTGTAACAGTCTCTTCTTGACCGTTTACAGTTACCTTATTGACGATCGTCTGACTGCCGGTTCCTCTTACAGAAGCCTCATATGTGATAACGACCTTGGTAGAATCGGGAATCGAATAAGTCGCCACAGTTGTTCCGTTTGAGTCCCCGTTTTCATCCTTTCCGCCGCTTAAGGAATACGGTACCGCTTGCCCCGCCGGGTCCGTAACAATGCTAATAGAACTGTAATCCACGCTCAGATTCGCGCTGATAGTATCCGTCATCTCCATGGGCTCTCCGCCGTTAAGAGTCGCCTTTGCGGAATTGAAGGTGATCTGATACCGGGCTGTTCTGCCTATTCCACCAAGCTCATTTTCGTTCAGAAGCTTCTTGTCCAGATAATCATACGTGGTCTTATAGTCGAACTCGCTCTCATGGTCTCCCCATTTGGCTGTATTCACCAGGTGGTGCTCGCCACCATTGGCAATGGCCAGCTGCTCTAAATCAACGCCGTCCTTCAGTTTCAGATAATAGGTGATTTTGTAGTAAGGATAATATTGTCCATTATCCATCATCGGGACCGAGTTTGCTGTCAGCAAAATGCCGTCGGGTGCATCTGTGTAGCTGATTGGGATTCCTCCGGCGTCTTGAGAGTACTGTTCACCGCCCCAGATTTTCATATAGAACCAGGTAGATGCTTTCGAAGTGTCTACCTCAAGAAGGCTTGTATCGAATGTGTCCTTTACGCTTACCGGTGCCTCGGAAACGCCGGAAAGCAAGACCGTATACATGAAGGATCCGTTGCCCAGAGATACGCCGGTTTTCTTGATCCCCGGCTTGGAGAATGTGACGGTTGCTTGAGCACTTTTTCCATTAAAGTCGATCGTATTAACATGATCTTTCCACCAATTAGGGCTTTCGTCTTCATAGCTGGCTTCCAGCCAGTCCTGGTTAACTTTGGTTGTCAGTCTGACCGTAACTGTGCGTCCGCCGGCTTGCCCCTTAAGACCCTGAAGACCGTTTCCGGCGTCCTGGTAAAAGATGATTTCTACTTTGTCCTCAGTTACGGTTACCGCATAGGTTTCACCTGAGAGCAATCCTGTGATCTTAAGACTGTCATCTTTAAAAACGTCATAATTGTTCTTACTGTTATGCCAGAATACCGGGAGAGTATCGGTGACAACCGCCTGGGTCAGACCGTTTTCCGGAATGGAAAGCGTTGCTGTCCATGTGACTTCCTGCGTGTTAAAAGACTCAACATTTTTCGTGACGCCGATCTCTCCGGCCGGGGAAATATCTGTGCCGGTGGTATTGCCGTTCGCGGTATTATCCACATGAACAGAGACTCCGCCGCCATTCACTTTTTCCATATCGACTACAGTCTGGTAAGTAATGATGTAATGATATGGTTCTATATCCGTCTCCGGAATCGTATAGGTCCAGGTTGAATCACTGTGGGCCGTAAGGTTGCTGTAATCAATTTGACGGGTTTCAACCAGTGCGCCGGAATGATTGCGGACCTCAACCGTAATACCGGATCCGTAATATTTCATATACGCCTGGGAGGAAGCACCGATCGTGTCCTTCACGGTAAAACCGGCTGCGGATGCCAGAGCAAGCGGATTGTAGTCAATTGTCCAGTTCAGGATCTTATCGCCGTTCTCTGCTGTTCCGCCATCGGTTCCGGCGCCCTTGGACGTCGTCATGTAATTGATTTCCCGGGAGTACTCACTGCTGTGCGGATCACCGTCGTCCGGCTCGACCGTCACACTGTTCTTTGTCTGATCGACCGTGATTTTTCCGTCCTTGTCTGTATCTTTGCCAAAGTCCACATTGGCGGAATAGGTAATGATGATGGTTTCCCCATCTCTCATGGACGCGAATGTATAGTCAAACCCGTTGGATGCACCATTGTCAGTATAACTGCTGCTGTTGCCGGAAATCTGAATACCATTGTTGAAGATCAAAGCATCCCCTGACAAAACGTCCCTGACGTTGACGTTTTCCACATCGCCATCAGCGGTTACTTTGATCGTATAATGCATCGTTCCTGTCGTTTGGTCGAATGCACCTGTCTTTTCAACATAGGCCTGTCCTGCCTCCGGCTCATCAAAGATGATATCTCGCTCAACACCATCAGAAAACACGATTTGAGTTACGTTTTCCTCAAACCGCCCGTAATACGTAAAGCGGAAGCTAACGTTTGTAGAATCTTGCAGTCTCGGAAAATCCGGATCGTCTGTATCAAACCGAATCTCTAATGAGCCGTCTGTATTAAGGATATAATGATAGCCGACCTGGTAAGTTCTTCCTTTATAAACGATATTAATATTCGCGTCGCCTTCCTGTTGTTCCAGAATGGTAATGCCTTCCGGCATCCGATAGGTGAGCGGTTGATTATCTGCGAACTGGTTCGAAGAATCTTCCGCAAAGGTAAGAATAATGGAATATTCTTGGCCGCTCTCAACATGATATTGTCCTGCTGAATCCTGTGTCGCCCCGGTGATGATGGCGTTCTTCAGAAAGTCAGAAAGATTTCTAGATTCCTGACTATCAGTCACCGTAATGATAAAGATTTTTTCTCCGATCCGGACTGCGAGCTCATAAGTATCCGCGAACGCAATCTCACTGTTGATGTAATACTCATCGTCACTCCGCGTGAGATACAGCGCGCCTGCGTGGTCTTCTCCCACGATGAGGGTCAAGGCGGCTTCGTCTATGCTTCCTTCGATCCCAAGCGCAGCCAGAACATCCGCCAGGCGGTAGCTTCCCTGGCCCGGGAAACTCCAAGCCCTGCCTTCATAGGTGAAGTCCACCGTATAGGACAGCGCAAAGCCGGAGAAGGATTCTGTGGAGAAGCGAAGCGCGGTGATATATCCTTCCTCCGTCTCCACTTCCACCGGCAGTTCTTCCATTTCTCCTTCGCCGGTCACATGATAAAGCCGCGCGTCCCTCAGGACGGCGTGACCGGTCAAGCCGTCCGTTTCAGGCGCGGCGGGCAGTTCGATCTGCGTTTTGACATACACGTCCGCGCCGGCATGGACGGTTTCTCCATCCGGGGCGAGCAGATCGATGTCCATCCACACGGTGACCGCGCCTTCATCCTCTGCCTGAACTGCCGTGCGCAGGTTTTCCGTTGGTTCAAAAGCGCCGATGGCAAGCCTTGTTCCGGCGGGGACCGTACTCGCAGCGGTGAAGCTGCCATCGTCCCCCGTCACCTCCGTGCCGGCGGGAATAACAGGCTCCTCCCCCGGGTTATGCAGAATGAAGACATACGTTCTGTCCTTGACCGTCACGGTCAGCTCGGCGCTGTCAAAATAGCTGACGGCTTTCAGATACAGGCTATCGTCCAGCTCAACGGCTTCGCTGTCTGTCACGGCGTCCGTTATGTGTCCGTGGATTCCGCTGAGGCCAAGCAAATATGGCAGCAGAACGGTATCCCCTACACCGGAGAAGGTGTACTCCGCCGTCGCCGTCTTCAGGTCCGGACGCCACCATTCACTGTAGATCGTCCCCCATTCAGCAGGCTCGTTTGCCGTGCCTACTGGTGCGGCATACGATATCAGTATGATCGCCAGCAGCATTGCGGTTATCCGCTTCAGCCTTGTGTTCTTGTCCATTCGATTTATCTCCCCATTCTATGTTCATCCCGTAATTCGCACCCGGCATCCTGTCCTGCGAAACAGGTTCACACAACTACATGAGATAATCGCTGCTCCTCACCCGCGGCTTTTCTCCCCCGGCAGCATCCCAGCTTCGGGTCTCCCGCTGGTGCCGGCAGATCAGTCATTCCGCAGGCGTTCTGTTTACCACGGCACGCCAGCTGTAGTTCCTGGTGTCTTCTGAATAGGTATAAGTCAGAGTGCTGCCGTACTCATCCTCTACAGCGAAGACGGTGAGTCCGCCATCGGGTGAATACTCCCAGGTGACCACCGCCTCCGGATCATCGACGGAGAGCACCGCGGTCAGTGTCACCGTTGATCCGTAGCGCAGTTCACCCTCATAGAAAGCAGAAATCGTGACGGCTAATGGTTCGTCTTCCGTTTCCGGTTCGGATTCCTCAGTCAGGCCGGCAGTCTCTTCCGCGGATTCTTCGCCCGATTCCTCAGCAGGCTCTTCAGCGGACTCTTCGCCCGATTCCTCCGCAGGCTCTTCCGTGGACTCTTCGTCCGGCTCCTCCGCAGGCTCTTCATCGGACTCTTCGACCGATTCCTCCTTAGGCTCTTCCGCGAATTCTTCCCCCGATTCCTCCGCAGGCTCTTCCGTGGACTCTTCGTCCGGCTCCTCCGCAGGCTCTTCATCGGACTCTTCGCCCGATTCCTCAGCAGGCTCTTCCGCGGACTCTTCGCCCGATTCCTCCGCAGACTCTTCGCTCAACTCCTCGGCAGACTCTTCCGCGGTTTCTTCGCCCGTTTCCTCCGCAGGCTCTTCAGCGGACTCTTCGCCCGATTCCTCCGCAGGCTCTTCCGCGGGAGCCCCAGTCATTTCTTTCTTTGATTCGTCGATCGGTTCTTCCGCGGATTCCTCCGCGGGTTCTTCGTTAATTATTGGGGTGGTCTCCTCTGTTCTCTCAGGCAGGCGCACAACTGTCACCACATCGTACAACCCAGGCTCTGACAAGTCAAAGGAAACGCTGTTCCCGCCCAGATTCACCTCCGCAGAGATCCGCCTGGCCTGATCTGCAGCCCTTTGGGCATTTGCGTCATGTCGCAGCACATAAACGGAAACCGTGCCCACAGGATAAGCCTGCTGAAGGTCGGTCAGCTTCAGATTCTCCAGCTTTGCCTGAGCGCTGCCGTTCATCTCCGCCCCGGAGATGCTGTATACCGTGTGGCTTATGATGATTCGTTCACCGGCCCTGATGCCAAGCGCATTTTCCGCTGCGCCGGTGAAATCGCTGTTTCCGGTTTTGCTGATGTTGAGCCTCGTATCCGCATCAAATACGCCGGCTGCCGCCTTGACAGTGATCTTCGCACCATCCACGGTTTCAGTCTGTTCAAAGGGCACAGAAGGCCTTTCCAGTTTGGGCAGCGTTTCCTGATAACTGTCCTCGCAGCGGGAGCAGGTATAGGTCACGCTGCCTTCCGAGTCATAGGTTGCTTCCGTCCGTGCCGTTTCGATATAATCGTGGCCCAGAGCCGCATCTGTCACAGCATTACGGGACAATTCCTGCCCGCAGTCCGCACACACAATAATAACGATATGGCTGCCGTCAGCGCTACAGGTTGCTGCAGCGCCTGCTTCCTCGAGGGATACAGTTTCACTGTGTTCGCAGGAAGGAGTCTCCGTCGTCTCCTCCGCAAGCGCCGGTATGCTGATGTTTGTCAGCATCATCATCCAGCACAGCAGGATTGCCAGCCAGCGCTTCTGGTTCCGTTTCTTCATGATCTTGTGACCTCCTGCAAGTTGAGTGATCCGGTTTTTGACAACAATAGTCCGCTGGTCAACTGCACAGCACGGTTTCTGAAAACCTTTTAGGTTCACATGAAAAATGGCACAGTTATGCCGCTAGCTCGCTCGTTTGCTTTCTTGTCTGCTTGCTTGTGTGCTTGTTGTTTGCCGGCTTGCATATGTGATCACCTGCCATTAATGGGTCGCATGCGTATAACGCATAAATAAGTACACCTTCACAAAATAAGTTATATCAGAAAACAGAAAGCTTGTCAATGAACATTTTGTCTGCGGATTTTGAAGCTCTTTGTTGAATTTTTCTAAAACTGAACTGCCGATGGTCTTGCTGTAAGCGTCCCAAGGCCTTTTATATCGAGCTTCCGGAAAATGCCGATCCGTGGGAAACACCGCTTCTGTTGTCTTCCTTTGTGAAACGGGGGGAGCATTCCGTTGGCAGCTACTGGAGCCGCATGTGGGTACAGCAGCTGATCGTGCCGCAGGACCGGCAGAACATCGGCCAGGTGCTGAAAGAGAACGGCCTTGGTGTCTATGATGAGTTTCAGTTACTGATGCTCACGATGGGGCGCTGTGCGCAGGAAGACTTTTGCAGGCATCCTTTCCGTTCGCACCATAACGGGCGAGTACCTGATCGCCATGAAAATGGTATCAGCGCGGCTATATAAGAACGACCTTTCTGATATTGTGGGTATTGTAGGTGAACATGCTTTAGCTGATGGAGGATTGCGCTGCCGCCACCGCCATCCACCATAAAATACTGTCCTTCATCCTCAATGACAAAACAGGTATTATAACACTCTGTTACGAGCGCATTTCCTGTTTGCCTCCGATCAATTTGAGTGGTAGGGGCGTTTTATATTTCCATCCCCATCAGGATCACTTCATGCTCCCGGCCAAACCCGTGCCGTTCATAGAATCCCGGCAAAAAACCATCGGCGGAGGTGATCAGATGCAGCCCCACGATGCCGCGCTCCTTCATGTCCGCCTTGCAGCGTTCCAGCAGAGCGGAGGCAATGCCGCGGCCCTGGTAAGTGGGATCAACCGCCAGATCGTTGATTTCAAAGGTCCGGCCATAGTGGAACAGCATGGAGGTGCCCAGCAGGAAGCCGACGACCTTTCCGTCCATCACGCACTCCAAACCGTAGGCGGTCTTGGTTTCCAGCAGCTCCTGCACGTGGATCACCGCATCCGATTCCGTCCAGGGATCATTCCAGGGCGGCCCGGAAAACGCGGCGGCATAGATTGCTCCGTAGCGCTTCAGATGCTCCATCGTGATTGGAACAAGGGCCGGACGGCGGGCAAACAGCCTTTCCTTCAGCAGCTCGTACCGTTCCTTTTTCTCCGCCTTGGCGAAATGCACGGCCCGATCCTGCTCAGGGCAGTTGGCATAGTCCAGCCGGGTATCGCCGAACTGCTCGCTGGTCAGGTCGAACACGCAACCGTCCACGTCGTTGAAGCAATGAAAATTGCCATCTCCCAGCGGCACGCCGAATACCTTCCCGCCGTAAATATCCTGGATCAGGAAGGCCGTGATGGAGCATTGGCCCAGGGTCCGGTTTCCTATCGTCCAGTCCTTCCGCATCCGGGGCGCGCAGGTTTCTTCGCACCAGATGTCGGACAACAAATCATAGTAATCACACGGGGTCAGGCCCAGGCTGTCCCGCACGCGGGCGGCTTCCCAGCCGTAAAAACGATAAGATTTCATGCTTGCTCCTTTCAGGCTGTAAGGCCTCCGCTGTGTCTGAAACGGAACGTGCACTTTTCGCACGCTGCTTTTCGGGCCTTATTCATGTGCGGCAATATGGAGAGGCGTAATGCAGGCGGTTCCCTTCACTTTGCATACTGCTGATAGCACCACGCCGCAATCTCTGCAATCAGATCCCTTGGCAGCGGCTGGGTATAGGGCAGCCGGATCGTTCCCTTGCTCACATCGTAATTTACCAGTTTCTCAGCAAAAACCGTGGTTGCTTCTCCGCCCGGATACAGCCCCAGATGCGTTTTCGACGCCGCGAAGTGAATGAGGTTCTGTCCCTTCCAGTAGGTGGGCATACTCCACGAGATCTTCTCCTGCGCTTGTGGAATGGTGCTGCGGATGATCCGGCGTACTTCATTCAGGTACGCCCTGACGGTTTCATCCTGTTCTTCAATGTACTGATCGACTGTTTCGATCTTGCCACAGTAATGGCCCTGTCCTTCACGGCTGAAACTCCGGCCGCATTTCGGGCATTTCCACATAAGCTTATTCCTCCGCCTCGATCACCACGTGGATCGTATCGCCATCGTGTTTGTTCAGCTTGTTCCGGATCACCTTCAGCACGCCGATGATAAAACAGACGGAATCGTCCGGATTCTTCACGCCCATGTTGACGATGCTTCCATCATAGGAAATGCCGTCAAACAGCGCGCGAACCTTCACACGCCCCTTGCCGAATTCTTCCCGTATATTCCATGGAAAGGGGACATAAGCACCGCCGTTATCCTCCATCTCATGGAGAACCGCGTCATATTCATATCGTTTCATGCCGATCATCGCAACACCTTTTCCAATGGCCTGCCCTTTGCCAGCTCGTCCACCAGCTTGTCCAGCCAGCGGATCTTCTGCATCATGGGGTCCTCGATGGCTTCCACCTGCACGCCGCATACCTTTCCTTTGATCAGCGCTGCCCGCGGATTCATGGCAGGCGCCTGCTTGAAAAAGTCTCTGTAGGTCATTTCCTGATCAACCTGGTTCATATCGTATCCGGTCAGCCATTGGATGGCAGCATCCAGTTCTTCCTTGGACCGGCCCTTGCGCTCCACTTTTTGCAGCAGCAGCGGATAGACTTTTGAAACCTTCATGTCAAAAATGCTCTGTCGCGCCATTGTATCTCCCTTCTGCCCGATTCGGTTCTTTATCATCCACTCTGTAGTCCATCACCATAATGTAAAATCACTGAGGATCCTGGATCAGCTCCATAATATCATCCATGGTACAGCCCAGTGCGCCGCAGATTTTGACCAGCGTTTCAACACGCACGTCTTCATTTTTGCCCAGCTTTGCCATGGCGTTGGTGCTGATCTTGGCAGCTTTGATAAGCTGCGTTTTGCTCATGCCCTTGTCGATGAGCAGCTTCCATAATTTATTATAGGATACAGACATTGTGTTGTCCCTCCATGTCCAAATAACGACAGAGTAATCCAAGAAGAGTATACCATGGCATCTGCTGATATGCAATATAAATTTGCAGTTCTCAATATATACAGAAATAAAAGCAGAAAGAAATTCCCTGTGGGCCGCTTCCAGTGACTAACTTGCTGGATCGGCTCTTTTTG
>JAFWES010000051.1 GCA_017512805.1 Clostridia bacterium | reverse complement strand
CCAGGAAATGTGCCGGGTGCTGCTCAGCCCCCACGGGGATATGAATTTCTTGCACAGGCTCAATCAAGTCGTGCGGGAAAAGTGCCTTCAGATGTGGCCGAATGAAGAAGACAAGAAAGACGCTACTTTTGAGTATCACTACAGCTTTGTCGTCTATGGCTGCGTTGGAGTCTTCCGCGCCTGGCTGAACAGCAAATGCCAGGAACCAGCTGAAAAGATGGCGGAAATGGCCGATGCGATGATTCGCAGAGGCAGCCTCTCTTGATAAACGAATGTGCTTGATTTTCATGTCATTCTCTGATATACGAATGGTGTCAAGCGTGGCAACACTTTGGCAACACAAAGTCGGATAGTGATCCCGTTTATATGGTGATGAATATGAAAATTGTCGAGTATTTCAGCAGCGAATGTCCGGAGCACTGGCTGAGCGAGATCGGACGCTGTGACTGGCGTGCCGGGCAGTTTCTGCATCAGCTGCTGCGGGAGCGTCGTTTCCATGCGCTGCTGGGCGAGAAAAGCAAGTTGCTGCTCCTGACAGAAGGAAATCATCTGATCGCGTTCTGCACCTATGCCCAGCGAGATGAAATCCCGGCGGAGGAGCTGACGCCCTGGGCGGGCTTCGTGTACACCTTCCCGCAGTACCGCGGAAAGCGCCGCATGGGCAAGCTGCTGGAGTATGTATATCTGCAGGCAAAAGCAGACGGGTATCCCTGCGTATATATCTCTACCGATCACACCGGGCTGTATGAAAAGTATAGCTGTACCTTCTGGAAAAACATGCAGGATGCGGAAGGCAATGACTGCCGGATCTACCGGATGGAGATCGAGAGCCGCGATTACAGCGGCATTCTGGGCCGGCAGGTTTCCGGAACGATTGACCGCCCCATGGGGAGTGCTCATCCGCGGCATCCGGATATGATCTATCCGATCAACTATGGTTACGTGGACGGCGTTTTTGCCGGGGACGGTGCGGAGCAGGATGCCTATGTGTTTGGCCCATCGAAGCCCATCCGGACCTTCACGGGAACGGTGATCGCTGTGCTGCACAGGCTGAACGACCGCGAGGACAAATGGATCGTCAGCACGGACGGAAGCCGGCCGGGCAGGGACAAAATCCTGCAGGTTATCGCGTTCCAGGAACAGTACTATATGGGGGAATTGTATGAACGCGCTGATTGTTAACTGCAGCCCCGTCCGCAACGGTGCGACGGCTGAGATTGCCGGAATCATCGCCCGGCAGCTTTCTGAGTGCTTCGCGGTCCGAAGCGTATGCATCGACGACTACCGCTTTGCCTTCTGCAGGGGCTGCCGGAGCTGTCATCAGACAGCCGAATGCGTCATGCATGATGACGCGGAAAAGCTGATGGCTGCGTTTGAGTGGGCGGATACAGTCGTCTGTGTCTCCCCGTCCTACTGGGCGGATGTTCCCGGGCAGTTCAAGGCCTTCATCGACCGCTGCACGCCCTGGTGCAACACCCATGAGCCCCACGCGGCGCTCTCGCCCGGAAAGAAGGGCTATGCGATCGCCCTGCGCACCGGCCCTGGCATGAAGGAGTGCGAGCGCATCATCGGCAGCATCGAGCACTTTTTCGGGCACTTGGAGATTCAATGCAGCGGACATCTGGGCCTCTGCAGCGTGGAATACAGGGAGGCGGTGGAGGCACGGCAGGAGGAGATCGAAGCCTTCTGCCGGATGATCATGGAGGAAGGAGAAAAAACGGATGAAGCGTGAGTTGGGTATCGCCCGCTGCGGGCTGGCCTGCTGTTTATGTTCGGAGAACGTCCTCTGCAAAGGCTGCAGGTGCGATGGCTTTAAGGAGCTTTCCTGGTGCAAGGACGCAGAGTGGTGCGAGGTGCGCCGCTGCGGCATGGACAAGGGCATAGCCGGCTGCTGGGAATGCGAGCCAGCCGGCTGCCGCAAGGGACTGTATGCGGACAAGATCAAAGCCCGTGCTTTCGCGGAGTTCGCCCGCCGATATGGTGTGGAGGAACTGCTGGACTGCCTGGAGCGCAATGAGCAGGCAGGCGTCGTCTATCATCGCGAAGGAATTATGGGAGATTACGACGAATTCAACGATCTGGAAGAGTTGATCTGTTTCATTCGTACAGGTATCCGCAAAGAATAGAAGGTGACTTCATGAAAGCCAGTAAAATCATCGCCGCCTGCGGAAATGACTGTGCCGCCTGTCCCCGATATAACGCGCACCCCTATGAGAAAACAGAAACGGAGCTCCGCCATACCGCGGAACTCTGGATGAAAATCAGCTACCGGGATCGTATCGTTTCCAACGAGGAGATCGCCTGCGCTGGTTGCAGGCCAGAGAACTGGTGTCGCTACCGAGTCGTGAAATGCTGTACGGACAAGGGCATCCCGACCTGCGCGGCATGCAGTCTGTATCCCTGCGAGCGGATGCGGGAATGCTTCGCAGTCACACAGTCCTTCGAGCCGAAGTGCAGGGAAGTTTGCACCGAAGCGGAATACACGCAGCTGAAGCGGGCCTTCTTTGAGAAGCAGCAAAATCTTGCAATGCTGGATGGAAATAAACAAATCCCTGAATAAAAGCGAGCAATGGCCACGAAAAATCGAATCAGCTTTCGTGAGCCGATATGAGCCGATAAATGAGCCGATAATGTATTGAAAACGGGTTTGCATTGCTTGCCACTCTCATATAGTTTATCCCTTCACGCTTCCAGCTGTCAGCCCCTGCACAAAGAATTTCTGGCAAAGGATGAAAATCAGCACCACGGGGATCAGCGTCAGCACTGACATGGCGAACACATAGCCCCACTGGGTGAACTGATGCTGACCAAAGAAACCCGCAATTGCGATGGGAAGGGTGCGTTTGCTGTTGTCATTGATAACTGTATTGGCCCAGGGATATTCTTCCCACGCAGTCAGAAAGTTGAAAATGCTGACGGAAGCAATGGCGGGCGAGGCCAGCGGCAGGGCGATTTTCGCGTACACTGTCCAGACGTCCGCGCCATCGATCCAGGCAGCTTCCATGATCTCGCCAGGAATGTTTTCCATGAAGCCTTTGATCATGAAGGTGGAGAAAGGGATCACCCAGGCCACATAGAAGGGGATCAGGCCCCACAGCTTATTGACCATGCCCAGCTTGGTGGCCAGCTCAAACTGCGGCACGATCATGGTGGTGCCGGGAATGATCATGGTAATGATGATGAAGGCAAACAGCAGATTGGTACCTTTCGATTTGAACTTGCCCAGCACAAAGGCCATGGCCGAGCCCACCGCGGCTGCCAGCGCGATGGTGGAAACGGAAGCGATCACAGAGTTGAGAAAATTCAGATAAAACTTACTTTGATGCAGAATATAATCATAGTTTTCCAGCGTCAGTGCTTCCCACTTGGGGAAGAAGCGCGGCGGATATTCATAAAGCGCACCATTGGGCCGCAGAGAAGTCGAAATCATGTAGATCATGGGCAGAGTGAAGATCACCGTGCCCAGGGCCAGCAGCAGATAGCGGACGACAGCGGCACGAATCTTTGCGGCATTTTTGCTTTTCATCTTGCTGTCCTCCTTACGCATCCTTGTTCCGCATCATACGGAACTGCACGATGGCCAGCAGCCCCAAGGACAGGGCCATCACAAAACTGAGCGCCGCCGCGTAGCCGAACTTGCCGGTGCTGAATGCCTTATAGTACATCCAGGTGAGCAGCGTATCGGTTTGGTGGGCGGGCTTGCCGCCGGTGATCATCTTGATGGAAGTAAACACATTGAAGCCGCCAATGGTCAGCTCGATCAGGGCGAACAGAATGGTGCCCCGGATGGCAGGCAGGGTCACGTTCACAAACTTTTTCCATGCACCGCAGCCGTCGATCTCCGCGGCTTCATACAGATCCTGTGGCACCTGCTGTAAAGCGGCCAGAAAGATCACCATGTTCCAGCCGATGCCCTTCCAGATCCCCAGGATCATGGCGACGGACAGACCGCTCCAGCGAGTATTCAGCCAGCGGATGTTTCCGGAGGTGACGTCGAGGATCTTCCACAGGAAATAATTAAGCAAGCCTTCCGTGTTGAAGATATATCGGAAGACCAGGGATGCAATCACCCAGGAGGTGACCACGGGGAGATAATTGATCACTCGGAAGGTGACGCTGAAGCGCTTGATGCCGTTCAGCAGAATGGCGATGAATAGCCCCAGCGCCATCTGCCCGGGCACGGTGACCAGGGTATAGACGATACTGTTGACAAAAACCGTCCAGAAGGTGGAATCATTGAATACCTCCTGGTAATTCATGATTCCGGCGAAGGGCTGAATGAGCATGGAAGAAAAGCTCATATCGCACAAACTCATCCAGAACAGGCGAATGATTGGATAGACGGTGAACATGCCGAATATGAGCAGCCCCGGCAGCAGCAGCCCCATGATCTGTGCCCGGTTGATACGCGATTTAGTGATCATATTTCCACGCTCCCAAAGGGACAGCGGGGAGGAGACACGCCCATCCCCGCTGCCTTTTTTGTTTTACTTTAGAAGAAGATCCCAGGCTGCGGCCAGTTCATCCATGGCCTCCTGAGCGGTCTTTTCGCCGGTGACGACAGCATTCATGGCCACCTGCAGATCGTTGTCCATTTCGCTCCAGGCCGCCACAGTGGGGCGAGCCTTCGCGGTCTGAATGGCCTCGATGAAGGGAGCGTAATCGGCAGCCTTCACGGTTTCGCTTTCCAGCGCAGCCTTGTTCACGGGGATCTGTCCGCACTTAGCCATTTCAGTCTCGGCATATTCGCTGGTCATGAACTGCATGAATTTCCAGGCAGCTTCCTTGTTGGCGCTGTTGAACATGGCGATGTCCTCGCCGCCCAGCACGGAAATGCTGCCGCCTTCACCGGCGGGGATGGGCGCGGTGCCATAGGCCACGTCAGGGTAAGCACCTGCCAGCTCAGCAGACTTCCAGGGGCCTTCCAGCATCATGGCATAGCGACCGGTGCCGAAGCCGTCGGTCATGGGGATATCGCCGGCATTGAAGCCGGTGATGCCGCCAGCCTTCACCAGCTCCGCAAAGGTCTCGATGGCCTTCACGGTGGCGGGACTGTTGATATAACCGGTGGCCGCGGTCTGATCCTCATTGGTCAGGCTGCCGCCGAAGCTCCAGATGAAGGGGCAGATGTTCCAGCCAGCCAGCGCGGGCTCGTTCCAGCCCCACACCTGCTGACCATTCGCGTTTTCGCCGGAGAGCTTTTTGATAGCTTCCACCCATTCATCCATGGTGGTGGGCACTTTCACATCCGCCGCTTCCAGCATGGCAGTATTGTAGAACACGATCTTGCTGTTGGTATTCAGAGCCAGGGCATAGTAATGACCACCGATCACGGCCGTAGACATGGCGCTGTCCAGCAGCTGGCCGCTGACATCAGTGAAATCGGCCATTTCTTCATCCAAAGCAACCAGGATGCCCATCTTCTGGAACTCGGGCAGCCAGGCGATATCGCAACGGGCCACATCGGGCAGGGCGTTGGAGTTAGCGCTGACCAGCACCTTGTCATGAAGCTCGGCCCACTCGTGGGAAACGGCGTTGACCTTGATGCCGGGGTTCTCCGCTTCAAAGGCGGGAATCAGCACGTTCATCAGGGTTTCGTTTTCGGCGGACTGGGCACTGTAATGATGCCAGAAGTTGATGGTTACAGTCTCTTCGGCCATGGCCGGGCAGATTGCCGTCAGCATCATGCAGGCAAGCATGACTGCCAGGATTCTTGTCAAGGTACGCATTGGTTCTTCCTCCTTATGGTCTTTTTATGATCTTTACGGAGTGCGGCGGAATGTGCACAGGTTCCTCCGCATCCGTCAAGTCCAGTTGTTGAGGCTTATCGCCGATGTTGAAAACGGTGATCACACAATCTTTCTGGTCTGCGCGCTGAAATGCAAAAAGGTTATCTTTTGCAGCCAGCACGCGGAACGCGCCGGTTCGCAGGCATTGGTGCCTTTTCCGCAGGGCAATCAGCTCCTTTTGCCATGCATGCAGCGTTTCATTGGGCGTATCCCAGGCCATGCCGCCCCGGCAGCCGGGATCGTTCTCTCCTGTCATGCCAAGTTCATCGCCGTAATAGATGGCAGGTGCGCCGGGAAACAGCATCTGGAAGGCCATTGCCAGTCGCAGACGCCAGGCCTCGCCATTGGCTTCTGTCAGGAAGCGGGCTGTGTCGTGGCTGCCCAGTAGGTTATACATGGACAAATTGATTTCTTCCGGATACCGCATCAGCATGCTGTCCAGGCGATCCTTGAATTGGTCTGCGGTGATCGTGCCTTTCGCAAAGAAATCGATGGCTGCATCCCGGAAAAGATAGTTCATGGCGCTGTCAAAGCCGTCAGGACCCAGCAGGCGGGAGGCATCGCCCCAGGTTTCAGCCAGCATCAAGGCGTCTGGATAAGCCTGCTTTACAGCTTCGCGCCAGATCATGACCGCGTGATGATCCAGTTCGTCTGCCACGTCAAAGCGCCAGCCGTCAATATGCGCGTGCTCCAGCCAGTACAGCAGCACCTTCTGAACGTAATTTCTCACTTCTCCATTTGCACCGTTGAGCCGGGGCATGTAGGGATAATCGCCCACACATTCATAGCAGGCCGGATCGATGCGGACGGGGTATTGCTTGGGATAGAACCAATCACGATAAGCGCTCTTTTCACTCTTTTCCATGAAGTCCATGAACGGAGCAAAATGAATGCCCACATGGTTGAACACGCCATCCAATATCAAACGGATACCCAGAGCATGGGCTTCTTCCACCAGCTCGATCAAATCGTGTTCGGTACCAAACATGGGGTCGATTTTGAAATAATCTGTGGTAGCGTATTTGTGGTTGAAATCCCCCAGAAAGATGGGATTCAGATAAATGCATTCGATTCCCAGATCATTCAAATAGGGCAAACGCTCAATAATGCCACGCAGATTGCCACCCAGAAAGTTTTCCCGGGTGGGCGCAGCGTCCCAGTTATCAAAGTTCCCTTGGACCATCCCGGATTTCGCAAAGCGCTCTGGGAAAATCTGATAATAGATGCAACCCTGGCTCCAGGCGGGAATGCGCAGCACGTCTGTTTCATTGATTTGCAGGATTTCAAAGTAAACTGTACCCCGGAAAGTGGACACAAGATTTTGCAACTACCCTAGGTTGTAGACAGCGAATCCGCAACGTGGACAATCAAAGTGCATGACATCCCAACATTGTAGACAGAGAATCTGCACAGTGGACAGGGAAAATGGCGTGCAATCTCCAGCTGGATGGTATAAAATCATCATCTGGGAGGGGTTGTCATGACACCAAAGCGATTTACCGAAGAGCAGATGGCTCAACTTCTGAAGAATCCGAACACCAATTATGTCAGTGATTCAGTGATCAAGTTTACCCAGGAGTTTAAAGCCAAGCTGGTTGAGGCGGTTGAACAGGGAGTGCCAGTTCGCCGGTTCATCCAGGAAGCTGGATATGACTATGAGATGCTTGGCGATGATCGCATAAAGACATTTGTATCGCGCTGGCGGAAGGAGGCGAGAACAGGGAATATACACGCCGGATACAAAGAACGGAAGCGTCGCCCTGATCTGGCTGACTACAAGGACATGGAGCCAGAAGAGGCAATGCATCATATGCAGAATGAGATCCTCTACCTCCATCAGGAGCTCGACTTTATAAAAAAAATTATCGAGCTGGACAACAAGGGAGGGCAGAGCAAATGATTTCAGACAATCCCTCCGTTAAATTCGAACTCATCAGCCAAATGATTGCTCAGGATAACAACCAGATGACTGTCTCAGAGCTCTGCGCAATCGCCCATGTATCTCGTTCAGGGTATTATCGCTGGGTAGACGCTGCTCCCAAGCGTGCTGCGCGTGAAAAGGCGGATCAAACAGACTTCGAACTTGTTCTGTGGGCATATCAGAAGCGTGGCTATTCCAAAGGAGCCCGTGGAATCTACATGTGTCTGCTGCATAAGGATCCAATGGTCATTATGAACCTGAAGAAGATCCGCAGGCTCATGGATAAGTACGGTCTGATGTGCCCGATCAGAAAAGCAAATCCTTATCGGCGCATGGCCAAGGCCTTAAAAACCAGCAATGTTGCCCAGTATTTACTGGATCGGAAGTTCAGAGAATTTGGCCCACGGATGGTGTTGCTGACGGATATCACCTACATCCCTTACAATGGTACGTTTGCATATCTTTCCACGATTCTGGATGCTTTTACCAAGCAGATTCTATCCTATGTACTGAGCGAGTCACTTGAGGTTGACTTTGTCTTGAAAACAGTAAATCAGTTGATTGAAAAACATGGCGTATCGCTCAAAGCGGAGACTCTGATTAATTCGGATCAAGGCTGCCACTATACCAGCTACAGCTTCATCCAGCTAATTAAAGATAAAGGGCTGCGTCAGTCCATGTCACACAGAGGGAATTGCTGGGATAATGCTCCGCAGGAAAGCTTCTTCGGCCATATGAAGGACCACATCATGGAGAAGATTGCCTCCTGCACTGAATTCTCACAGGTGACGTCGGAAGTAGATGATTACATGGAGTACTACAACAAAGAAAGGTACCAGTGGGATTTGGCGAAGCTTTCACCGGACGAGTTTTACAACTTTGTGACTACAAAGGTTTATCCAATCAAGGTAAAGAACCCGCCATCTGCCGAATCCTTCCTAAGCATAAAGCCTGCGGATGTTCAGAATCCCATGGATAATGTGGAGTAGGAATGTCCGATTCCCCCGGAAATTTACCTCTGGGGGTTGACGTCGGGGCCCTGTCGGCGCGAATAGCCAGCCTTAAGGGCCATCCCCGCGGCCGCCATCCGTATAGGCGTCCCCTGGGCTGGCGCCTACGGCAAGGCTATCACACCGACCGCCCAACGTAAACCCCACGCCAGAAAATTTCCTGCTCCGTCCTTTCCTAAGGAGGTGACTGCTATCGAACGTTTTATTGCCGCCGAACCAGCAGCCATTACCGGGCGGCAGGCTGGCACGTCCTCGTACCTCAGACGGCCGCCTACACGCCCGGACGGCTGCTGGATCGGCGGCTAGCTACTCGGACCATTGTTGTTATCCTACTTCGTTCATTTATTCTTGTTATTGATCATCCCAGCAGGAAGGTTGCTGACCTGGATTTCTCACTTTCATTGTCCATGGTTGCAAAGATTTGTCCTTGACATGGGGTACACTTTAAAGCTGCCCTCGGGCATTTCCTTTGCATGGAAGCCGTAGGCGTTAAACCAGGCAGTTTTGCCCGCTTGATCTGTCAGGCGGAAACCGTATTTGATATAGTGGGCTTCCTCCTGAAAGGATACTTCCGCCACCCATTGATCTGTGCAGCGATCGCTGATGGAAATATGCATAGGCGCAGTTTGCTTTTTCTCGGGCATGCTCCGCTTCCACCAAACCAATTCGCAGGAAGACAAATCATCAGTGGCGGCTTCCAAGGAGAAGCGTGCCTCCGACCGTGCAAGCGCTTGCACAAATGGGTAAAAAGAAAGGTGCCTTACGGCAGATGTGTTCATTTATTTCGCCTTCCTCTCTGATGATGCTCTAACGACCAAATTGGTGGACAGCATGATTTGCTGGTTTCCAACTTTATTTTCAATACGCCGGAACAAAAGCTGAACGGACTGTTCGCCCAGCATGGCGGTATCAATATCCACAATGGTCAGCGGTGGGTCCATATATTCTGCCAGGGGATAGTTATCGAAGGCCACAATGCCGATCTCCTGCGGCACAGACAGATGCAATTCCTTGCAGGCTTTCAGCAAACCAAAGGCCGCCAGATTGTCATTGCAGACAAAGGCGTCGGGATGATCATCTGTTTTCAGCGCGTCGAAAGCCAGCGTATAGGCGTTTTCCGCGGTGCCATCGGTGTTCAGGATCGTTTCTGTTCCGCTGTTGGCGTTCTGGTAGCCCCGAATACGGCGCTTGGTAAAGCCTCGCTTCTGGTGCCCGCCCAGGTAGGCGATGCACTGGTATCCCTGTTTTTGCAGATGGCGAACGGCCATTTCTGCGCCCTGTTCATTGTTGTTATCCACCCAGCAGGTTTCGCTTCGCAATGTGTCCGGCGTGCCCAGCACCACATAGGGGAAATCCCCAATGGTATCCATCAGCGCAGGCTTTACCGTGGTGGGGGGCAGGATCAAGCCATCCACCTTATGCTCCTTCATCAGGGCTTCGATGGTGCCGCCCCGGCTTTGCGCGCCGTTTGCAATGATCACCTGATATCCGCGGGCCTGAGCCGCCTGCTCAATAGCGAACAGACTGCGGCTGAAGAATACGTTGCTGAACGCTTCGGCGTCACGGGCATTGACCACCACGCCGATTGCGCCGCTTAAACCGCTGGCCAGACTGCGCGCCAAAGAGTTTGGATGATAATCCAACTCCCGCATGGCGGCATAGACCCGTTCTTTGGTATCGGGCGTGATGGTGGCTTTGCCGTTGATCACCCGGGAAACGGTGGATGAATTAACGCCAGCCAGTTTGGCCACGTCATGGATCGTAACCGCCATGCTTCATCCACCTCCTTGTTTTACATCGTGCAACCGTTTGCACAGATGATTATATGCTTTATTACCGTCTTTGTCAATAGAATCTGAAAAAATAACCATAATCGGGCTTCGTAAGCGCTTCCATCGGATCTTTTCCGGGACGGCAGTCAAGTCACTAAATTTTCATCTTGCCAACGGAGCGAAGTTGGGTTATAATGCGAATGTTAGACACGGCTAACAAACGGGGAGCCTTTTCTTTTTCCTGAACGGTTAGCTATATCTAACAAGCTGCTGTTCCCCGCAAAGGGCCAGCAGCCGGTCCATGCCGGGATCACGTGGAAGGCACACAAAGCGGAGGAGGCCGGCGGGATCGATATCGCCAGGCGGCGCTGCAGGCCTGGTGATCCAAAGAGAAAGAAGGCACAGTGATGTCGAAGAAGGATTCCCAATTTCAGAAGCGGGTCATGAGCCTGATGTTCCGGGGCAAGGAGATCTTCAAGCCCCTGAATACCGGATGGATCGACGAGCATGTCGCCTGTGTGCGCGAGTGGATCGCCAACATCTTCTTCTACACGAAGAACGGCACGACCATCATGATCGACGCGGGCTATAACTATGACCGGCTGCGGGAGAAGATGGGCTGGCTGGGCATCGACCCCGCATCGATCCGCCACATCCTGGTCACCCATCAGGACACCGACCATGTTGGCGCGCTGGAGCGGGACAGCGAGGGGCTGTTCCGGCAGGCAGCCATCTATCTCAGCGAGGTAGAGAACCGCTACCTGACGGGCGAGGTGCGCCGCCGGGTGTACTTCCATCTGTACAAGCTGCCCATGGTCATCACCGACAATCCCCGGACGCTGCTGCAGGACGGACAGGTGCTGGATATCGACGGCATCCGGGTGGAATGCCTGCTGGTGCCGGGCCACACCTGGGGACATATGGTCTATCTCATCGACGACGAGTACCTCTTTACCGGAGATACGCTCTGGTTCGGCGCGGACGGCGGGTACAGCTTCATCAACGGACTGGCGGAGGATATCGAGCTGTCCAAGCGCTCACTGGCCGCGTTGGAAAAGACGCTGCGGGAGCGGAAGCTCTGCCCGAAGATCATCACCGGGCATACCGGCTGGACGGATAATCTGGATTTTGCCGTCGCCCACCGGGATCGGGTCTGCAATGGTTTCAAAAAGCAGAAGCCCCACGACCCCAAAGCGCCCTGGGACGGGTATGTGGAGACGGATGATACAGAGGAGAAGGCCCGGACAGTCCGGCTGGCCAAGCAGGATGAAAGCATCTGGCGCAGCGCGTCAGGGGGGGCGCGTCCAATGAACAGAAAAGAACAGATCAAGAGCGCCTATCATCTGGCTGGCTCCAACGCCAGCTTCTATGACGGCATGATCACCTGCTCAACCCTCCCCGGAAAGATCATCTGCGGGGCCGTGTGGAACATGGGCAGAGAAAAGAACCTGCGGTACCTGGAACAGGCGCTGTCCGGCATTCTGGAAGACTTTTCCGGCAGGCTGCTGGAGGTGCCCGTGGGCACGGGCGTGCTGACGATGCCGCTCTATCAGGGGCTTCCCGGGGCCGATATCACCTGTCTGGATTACTCGCCGGACATGATGGCATCGGCCCGGGCGAAAGCAAACGCCCTGAAGCTGAGCAACGTCCGCTTCATGCAGGGCGATGTCGGCGCGCTGCCTTTCGAGGATGAGACGTTTGACACTGTGCTCTCCCTCAATGGCTTTCACGCCTTCCCGGATAAGGAGGCAGCCTACAGGGAAACGTTCCGTGTCCTGAAGCCGGGCGGCACCTTTTGCGGCTGCTTCTATGTGCAGGGCGGCTGCCGCCGGACGGACTGGTTCATCCGGCATCTGTATCAGCCGAAGGGATGGTTCACACCGCCCTATGAGACGGAGGAAAGCCTCCGGCAAAGGCTGAGGGCGCTGTATCGGACCGTCGATGTCTCACGCGTCGAGGGGATCGGTGTCTTCCGGTGCATCAAAGCTACACGCCGCTTTCCGTAACCGAGGAAGTGATTGAAAAAAAGGTCTCTTCCATTGGGGCAAGGGTTAAAATGACTTGACAGCTGAGCCGTTCAGCGTTTCGTTTTCTCCTTCGCTGGGCGGCATTTCTTCGAAGCGTAAGTTAGCCATGTCTAACATCATAAACGGAGGTAGTTATGTCTGAAGAAATGGTGATCCGCTGCTGCGCGCCGACGATGGCCTGCCTGAAGACCGGGAATATGTTCAACTGCGCCTTTGACACCCATGCGCAGATGACTGATGAACTGCGCCTGCTGAATCAGCGCCTGGGCCATAAGGGCCTGCGGATTCTGCCGCTGCGGTGGCGGAACGGAAGGGCGTTGCTGTATCTGTATCGCCCCAGGATGCTGGAGCGGGATCTGCGCGATCCGCTGGCCCAAAGGCTCTTGGCGGAATGCGGGTACCCGAGTGGAAACGATCACGCCTGCCTGATCAGACTGATCTCCCGCTTGCGCTCGGAGGAAGATTTCCCCCATGAAGTGGGGCTATTCCTGGGTTATCCTCCGGCGGATGTGGAGGGATTCATGCACCGTAAGGACAGCTTTAAGCTCTGCGGCCTGTGGAAGGTGTATGACGACGTGGAAAGTGCGCTACGACAGTTTGCCAGGTGCCGGCACTGCACGAATGTGTACCTGGACTGCCTCTCCCGGGGTTTCACGCTGGAACGGCTGGCAGTCGCCCGATAAGCATGCTATTCAAAACCCCGCAAGGGATTGGAATAGACCACAAAAAGAAAGGATGGTTTTCTCATGAGCAAGGTTGCGGTGATCTACTGGAGTGGAACGGGAAACACGGAGGCCATGGCCAATGCCGTGGCGGAAGGCGCAAAGGCGGCAGGGGCTGATGTCACGCTTCTGACCTGCGCGGAAGTGAACAGCGCAGCTGCCTATGATGCGGTGGCGCTGGGCTGCCCCGCCATGGGTGCGGAGGAGCTGGAGGACTCGGAATTCCTGCCGATGCTGGAGGGCATCGAGCCGGAGCTGACCGGGAAGAAGGTGGCCCTGTTTGGCTCCTACGGCTGGGGCGACGGCGAATGGATGCGCACCTGGGAGGCGCGGTGTGAGGAGAAGCGCATCGCCCTGGCCGCTGCGAGCGTCATGGCCAACGAAGCCCCGGATGACGACGCGCTGGCAGCCTGCAGGGCGCTGGGCGAAGCGCTGGCAAAGTAAAAGGAGGACAAGAACATGAAAAAGCTTTTGATTGCAGTACTGGCCCTGTGCCTGGCGCTGTCCATGAGCGCGGCGCTGGCGGATCAGACCCTGGAGGGCGACGCGAATGTGGATCAGCGCAATTACCCCTCCACCGCTCCCTTCATTCATCCCCCGTTTTACAATGTGAAGCTGGCCATTACGGTGGATGACAGCGGCGTCATCACCGCTGTAACGGACAACGGCACCGGCGCGGTCGGCTCCGTGCAGGAGGGCAACGAGGAATTCTGGGCCAACAAGAATAAGCCCTACTTTGACGCGGCTGTCAGCGCCGGCCTGCTGGACAAATTCGTGGGCAAGACCCTGGAGGACGTCCGGGCGATGGACATGACCGCGGGCGGGGCGGACGCCGTTTCCGGCGCGACCATGGTCAGCGCCGCGGCCCAGGAGGCCGTTGTCAACGCTCTGGAGGGCAAGGCTGGCAAGGCCTTCCTGCCGGTGGAGGGCTGCGCTCTGCCCGTGGAATCCGTGGACGGAGGCACCGTGATCCTGCGCAGCGCTCTGCCTGAGGACTTTGACCTGCAGGTGCTGGACATCCGCTGGGGCGTTCGGAACGAGGAAGTCATTCCGGCGGACAGCTACACGGTCGCCATCGCCGACGGCAAGGTGACCATCACCTTCGCGCAGCCTGAGGCGCTAAAGCCCGGCTACTACTATGTGAACGTGGTGGATGCCAGCGGCAAATACCGTTCGCCTTCCTTTGAGGGCGGCCTCGCCGCGGCTCAGGCGCCGTATTTCATCATTGACAGCGGACTGACTGCCGGGGATATCACCTTCGACGGCAAGGCCATCGTGCTGGCCTCCGGCTCCATGGCGGATTACCTGCAGAATATCCAGCATGTGCAGATCCTGGCGGAGGGCGCGGAGAAGGCCACCGAGCAGGAAATCGTTGGCCACCATGGCACAGCGGGCAATTTTATCGCGCTGGATGAAAACGGTGTGCTGAACGCGGATAGCATCGTCAAGGCCCGCGACGGCAGTGAAAATCCGCTGTTCGAGGCTGGAAAGCAATACACCGTGACGGTGGCGGCCTTTGGCTACCCAGAGCTGGTCTTCTCCTATAACAAGCTGGGCGTCTGGCCCGACATCGCCGGAGAGAATGGTACCACCTATGTCAGCCTGTTCGATACCATCGTGACGGAAGAGTGGAGCCCCCTCTGGCAGGATTATATCGGCGCGGTCATGGGCGAAGACGCGGCCCCCGCGATGACGGCCGCCCTGCAGGGCTCCGTAACCAGCAATTTGCACGGTGAAGAGGCCATTGCAGCCTTTGCCAATGGCGGCTACGCCTTTGACTGCCACTTCATTAACGGAGCGCAGAGCCTGACCTTCAGGGATAACACGGTCACGATCCTGAAAACCGACGGCACTCAGGAGACCCACACCTATGAATACCTGGGCCGGTATAACATCGGCGAAGGCGAAACCATGATGTATCAGGGCGCTGAGATCTCCATGGCCTTCCCGGTGGATGTCTACAGGAGCACCGATGAAGCGGGTGAGTTCAATTACTTTATGATGCGGGAAGACACCATGGACACCACCTGGCACCTGGAATTCCGCTATGGCAGCGACCTCAACGCCCTGCAGGGCTATATGGTGGGCCCCTACGCCTACTGGCTGGCGGCCGGCATCGACGAGAGCGCCGATGAAGAAACCATCCGCAGCGTGATCGCCCTGTTCTGCCTGGAGAACATGGATTATTCCGCCCATACGGACGCGGCACTGCGCCAGATCAATGACTTGGGCATCATGGGCAACTGGAAGGCCGATCTCTCCGCCTATGGGGAGGACTACGCCACCGTCGACCTGCGCATGACCATCGATGAAGCCGGCCATGGCGTCACCATGATGAACGGAACACAGACCGCCGATTTTGAAGCCTATGCGGTGGATAACGGCGAGAAGGGCGACGGCGCCGGCCTCTACGTGGCCTACAGCAATCTGGAATATGAAGCTGAGTCGGCCCCCTATGCCATGACGGTGAACGATGCCGGGCAGACGGTCCTGACCCTGACTGCGGACGATGGAACCATCAGCTGGGTAAAGCAGAAAGAATGACGGACTGAAGCGCATAGCACAGTCGGACGGAGGTGAAGTAGCTGTAGAGCATGGAGAATACAAATAACCTGTAGAATCAGAATCACTGGAACGAACAGGAGAAACGGGAATTAAGCCAAAAGCGTTACTTGGGGGAGATCAGGAGGATCCAAAAATGTAGGAAAATCAAGGGCTTCTGATAATGAAAAGCCCCGACTTCTCCCCGATTACTTCCCGCTTGCAGAATTTGGGGAGAACTTGGGAAGAAAGTGGGAAAACGGGACATGACGAAAGGAAATATGCAAAAGTAATACATTTGCCCTGCTTGCCACTATACAAAAACAGAAGCGATAAAACGTGTTTGACAAGCGACCTTCCGTTCACTATAATTAGTGACCGAAAGGTCGCTTTGCTTCATGTGGAGGTTAATTATGGCAAAAGACACAAAAGAAAGAATCTTGATGGCAGCACTGGATATGTTCTCGAAGAAGGGATATGAGGGCACCAACATACGGGAATTGGCTGAGTCTCTCGGACTGGTCAAGTCAGGCATCTATAAGCATTAATCGGAAGGACGGCTGCGGGCTGCGGGCCGTGTGCCTGAAGGATACCGGGGAGATGATGTGAAAGGCGAATGACCGGCACCTTACGGCAGCATGATGACGACGAGGAGGCAAACCGCTGGCCCAAAGGCTCCTGGCGGAATGCGGGTACCCGAGCGGGCTTGCATCTGTCATAATGCACCTTTCGGGCAGTTTCTTACGCACTCCATGCACAGGATACATTCCGTTCCGTTTTCACGCTTCCTTGAATTATCGGTCACATCCACATTCATCGGGCAGACACGTTTGCATTTTCCGCAGGAAATGCACTTCTCCTTATCGCATTTCAAGCGAATCAGCGAATAATAGCTCATCGGCTTCAGGAAAACCGTGATCGGACAGATATATTTGCAGAATGCCCGGTTGTCCCGGAAAGCAAATGCAAGGATGATTCCTGTCGCATAATACAGAATATTGCCGATGATAAATGCCCAGAACATGATCCTCTCCATGTTTCCGACATGCGCCAGGAACAAGGCGGCCACAAAGATGAGTGAGGCAGCAAAGGTGATATACCGGATCCACCCCAGTTTTTTTCGGGGCTGCTTCGGCACTTTATACGGCAGGAAATCCAGCACCATGGCTGTCCAGCAGGCATATCCGCACCATCCGCGTCCAAATATCAGCGGCCCGAATATCTTAGCTACGGCATAATGGATGGTTGCAGCCTCAAACACGCCTGTGAACAGATAATACCAGAATCCCTCGATCTGCATGTTCTCGTTACAGATCAATCCAAGATAGACAAGCATGTATAGACCGACAAGCAGTTGAACAATGCGTCTGGCATGTTTATATTTTCTGATAAAGAGGAAGACACCCAGCGAAACGGACAGGCCAATATAGCTGAAATTAAACAGATAGAACAGATTGTCTTTTGTCAGCCATAAAGTAATCGCGATCGCTTCAAAAACAACCAGCATCATGATCGGCATCACATATTTCTTCATCTTGACATCTCCTCAAGTCCCGAATTGTCTTAGCCAGCAGAATTCAAAGTTCGAAGCTATGCCGTCTCCTTTGCGGATCAGAAATTGGAAGTGAATCTGGCAAAGGCCTCGCAGGCCGTACCTATTATACAGCAGGCCAGAAAATACCGCTACAGAGAATTTGTCTGAATTGTGAGACAGAAAAGAAGCTTCAGCCTGGAACACATTTTTCGTGATATACAGGAAAAACAGCATTCACTGAAGAAATGAAATGACGGGTGATGGTCATGAAGGTGTTGAACTTTGGCTCAATGAATCTGGACTATGTGTATCAGGTCGATCATTTTGTACAGGAGGGCGAAACGCTGAGCGCGCTGTCCCAAACGGTCAAGGCGGGCGGAAAGGGGCTCAACCAGTCCATCGCTCTGGCGCGTGCCGGCGCAGAGGTCTGGCACGCCGGCTGCGTGGGTCAGGGCGGCGCGATGCTGCGGGAACTCCTGCGGGAAAGCGGAGTGCACGATGATTATCTTTGCAGCGTGGATACCTTGCAGGGCAACGCGATGATTCAGGTCAACCGGACAGGTGAGAACTGCATTCTGCTCTTTGGCGGTTCCAATCAATGCATGACCGAAACGCAGATCGATGAGGCCCTCTCCCATTTCTCCGCGGGCGATTGGCTGGTGCTGCAGAATGAGATTAACCTGGTGCCCCTCATGATTGAAAAGGCCAGCGCCAGAGGAATGCGGATTGTGCTGAATCCTTCGCCGTACAATGACCGCCTGGCCGAGGCGGATTTCGGAAAGCTCTCCTGGATCTTCGTCAACGAAATTGAAGCGGAGCAGCTGACCGGCTGCAAGGATCCGGCAGCAGCCTGGCAGATGATCCATGTGCGGTGGCCAAAGCTGTCTCTGCTCATCACGCTGGGCAGCGCAGGCTGCATGGCCTGGCTGGTTACGGAGAATGGAGTCCTGTCCGCGGCGCAGCCCGCCTTCCCCGTGAAAGCTGTGGATACCACCGCCGCCGGCGATACCTTCACGGGGTATTTTATCACCTGCCTGATGGAAGGAATGCAGCTTCAGGAGAGCCTGCGGCTCGCAGCCAGAGCTTCCGCGTTCGCAGTGACCAGGGCTGGCGCGGCGGAATCCATCCCAACGCGCGGGGAAGTGGAGCAGGAAAGGGACTGTATCCAGGGCAGAGAAAGTTTTTGCTTCGGCTGAAACCGCTCTGAGGCCAGATATGCATAAATGGCTCGTTGAAGCGCCCGGGCTTCGGGATACTGCATGAGCTGATGAAGCCCCAGGGAGGACACCAGCAATCGTCCGCTGCCACACTGGCACTCAAACAGCTTGGCCATGGGCCGCAGGAAGGCATACGAATCCATTTCGGTGATGATACAGTCGATTCTTTCCGGCAGGATCATGGCCCGCTGGTTTGCCATCGGCCACCACTGCCAGTTGTTATAGGATTCCGTGGGGAAAAACTGAAAAATCGGGTGGCTTGGGTCGATCAGCTGGCCCATGACGCCCGCCTGGTGCGGGAACGTGCATACCGACCAGAAATCGGGGCTGAACTGGGCTTGAACGGAACGGGGCAGCGCCTCTTTTGTGCTGTCCGGGGCGAGATACACGACGCCGCCGGCTTGCAGTATTCGTTCAGCCTGCGTGTCAAGGGTTCGGCATTCGTATACATTCTCCGGACAGACGGGCCGGACATCGGGATACACCCAAACGGGATAGGCATTTTCGATACCGCAAAAAGAAACGGTCAGCGTCAGCTTGACCGGCTTTGTGATGCCGCCCAAGGAAATCCTGATCTCGCCAAGATCGGTCAGCTTTCCTGCGGGGGCAGCGGTTTCAGGCAGCCAGCTGCGCTGACCATGATCCGCTCCCCGCAATTCCCATGCCGGGCAGCCGCACAGATCGGACTTTCCGTAATTCGCCATCTTCACCCGGGCAGACAGCGTTTCGCCGGCGGTGTAGGTGGTTTTATCCATCAGCACCAGGGGCAGCGCATCCCGGAAGAAAGCAGAGAAGCGCTCCGGTCGGGCAAAATCATAAGGCTTCGCTTCCAGATGAGCGTTCATCATGCCCACCAGCGCTGTACCCTGGCCGGGAAAATCCTGGAGCCCCAGCAGGGAGATGCCGCTGTACCCCTCCGTCCGCATGGCGCTTTCGACTTCGGCCCGATAGCACAAAAGCGCGCTTTCACCGGTTGCCTCCACCATGCGCTGCCAATCCTTTTCCAGGCCCTTTTCATGGACCTTCCTTTGAATATGCTTCAGGTTTTCAGGGGCGGTGACGCCATGATACAGCTCGATCTCGCCAAAGTCCGGCAGAATCTCATACTGGCCCACCTCAAAGGAAAACACAGGCTGATCGGTCTTTTCCCGGATCGCCGCCATCGCTTCATCATAATTTCGCCGGGTATGGGGGTATTCCTGATTCAGCCAGCCTTTGGGCCCGTCGCAGGCAGCCCGCATATCCAATTTGTGAAACTGCATGGCGGTATAGAAATCGCTTCGCGGGTCCGTGCCGATCTCCCCATAATGCACGTTGGAGCCGTTGGCGTACAGACGGGTGGGATCGGCTTGCCTAGCCAGTTCCAAAAGCCGATCCATAAAGGCATGCCCCGCCGCGTTGGAGTGCAATTCGTTTCCAAAGGTGAGCATCACGAAGGAGGGATGATTGGCCAGGCGCCGCAGGATGGCCAGCAATTCCGTTTCATAATACCGCCGCGCCTCTCCGGAAGCAAAGGCGTGCTCCGGATCCCAATGGGACAGCTCCGGCTGCATCAATATGCCCAGTTCATCGGCGGCTGCAAAAGCCGCCTCCGGCGGACAATGGCTGTGGAACCGCATGCAGTTGACGCCGTAGGCCCGATATTTTAACAGAATCTCTTTCCACGCGTCCACATTCATGGGCGGATAACCCGTTTCCGGGAACACAGCGCAGTTGGCTTCGCCGCGCAGGAAAAGGCGGCGGCCATTGAGCGTAAACCGACCGTTCTCCGCCCGGAAATCCCGCAGGCCAAAGGAAACCGCGTGGGGTTCCAGCCCCGGACCGGATACCGTCAAAATATGCTGGTGGCCTTCCGCGACATCCCATTTTGCCGCTCCCGGCTTCACCTTCACGCCGCGGAACCGGATTTCATGCCTGCCCGCTTTGATATCCACGGTCAAGGAGGCCGCATCTTCCAGGGCATCGGAAGAAACCTGGAGAATGCCGTGCCAGGGAGCAGCGCTGTCCAGTTCCACGCATACATCCAGCGTCCGTCCCTGCGGATAGACCCGTATATGGGAGATGAACGTTTGCAGCTCGGTTCGCAGGCGCACATAACCGAGCAAGCCGTTCCAGTTGGTCTGGGTTTCGTCCGAGGCGGCGGAGGAATAAACGATGGCGTCCCGGGGCCAGCCGGGATAGCTGTTGTCGGATAGAAATACAAATTCATCCTGCCCGGTGACCAGTTCTGTAATCTCAAAGGAATAGGGCGTAGACAGAGTCGCAGGATGACAGACCGGTCCTTCCCGACCGTTGATCAGCAGCCGTAAGGACCGGGCCCGCTCCACATCCACGAATACCCGCTGACCCTCCGGCACGGCCCAATCCACCCTGCGGGAGATCTTCGCCTGGCCTTCAAAGGTATATTTCCGGGTCAGGCGGGTGACGATGGGGTCGCCGTCCCGATAAAACCCGATGCGGCGCACCTCGTCTGCCTTCCATTGTTTCGACGGATCATCCGGGAAACCGATCCCGTTTTCTTCCAGCGTGCCCGGCAGGCGCATGGGTGCGCATCGGCCGGGGATTTCGCATTGCCACAATCCCGAAAGGTCTTTGAACATGGCGTTTCTCCTTACAGCAGCTGTTTGTGCAAAATCGCGCCCTGGTGAGATGGATCAATGGCGAGCACGGCGTCAAAGCATTTTTCTGCCCGTTCTCTATCGCCCAGACCGAAGCTGCCCAGGGCGATCAGGTATTCGCAATGGGCCCGGTTGCGGATGGACAGATCCTCGTCAAATAATTGCAGATCGGGCAGGGATACGGCGAAATAGTCGATCTTTACCTGATCGTAATAGTGCTTTTCACCGTAGGAAATCAGTTTATAGAAGCGGCTGGAGGCTTTTTCCGCTCTCCCCAACGCCCGGTTGGCCAGACCCTGATACAGGATCATGTCGGCGGGCTGGTCGTTGTAATACATAGTGGAGGCAGGCTCTTCATTGCCTGCGGCCGCAAGCTCCAGATAGTGGATGCTCTCGGCTTCATGGCCCAGGGTTTTTTCGGCCAGACCCAGGTAATAGCGGATGTTGTTGTCCTTGGCCCCTTCCAGTTTTCCTTCGCCCAGGTTATGGGGGAATACCAGCGCCTTTTCCAGCAGTTCCCTGGCCTTGGCTGCGTCGCCGCTGTGCAGGGCTTGGATGCCCAACTGGGTCAGGGCGATAGCGTACTGGGTGGTGACCTTGCCTTCGCCGCCCTCCCAAGGATGGAAGGTATGGGCCATGATGAGATCCAGCGCCTCCTGATACCGGCCCAGATCGTTGAGCAAAGCACAGTATTCGGTGTACAGGTCGTCCCGCTGGAATGCGACCTCTTTATGGGCGTCCAGGAAGGCGAAACGGTCTGCCACGCTGTTATTCAGCTTGCCATAGAGCTGGTGCAGTTCCAGCAGGACGCGGCCGTCGGATTCGTCCAGCGCGTAGGCTTTTTCCATGCACGCCTTTGCCTTCTCCTTGTCGCCGCGCTTGTTGAAATACGCCAGGCTCAGGTTGCGCCACGCGGTGGGGAACGAACCGTCCACGCTGACGCTTTGCTCCCAGCAGGCGATGGCGTCGTCGTACTGCCGCTTGTCATACCACAGGCAGCCCAGGTAATAAGGCGCTTTGGCGTCCTTTTTGCTGTGCTGCGCAGCATATTGCAGGGCGAGGATGTCTTCCAGCTTGTTGGGGAAGCAGTACAGCGAATCAGCGGCTGCGGCGTTATCCAGCGCTTGTCGGGCATAAGGGGCATCGCCGCGCATGGCGGCGTACAGCGCCAGATGATACCACACCATGGGCGTAGGCGCGGGGCAGCGCTCCAGGACAAACACAGCTTTGTCATAGAAGCCCGCCTCGGCATAGTCGACAGCGCATTCGATAAAACTGCTGGCCCGGCCGTTCATGAGCTTGAGGGCTCCTTCGATGTCTCCGCTTTCAATGCGGGACATATAGTCGAAAGCGTCCAGCTTCAAATTCTCTTCGTACCAGCGCTCAGCTTCCGCGGACCTGCCCAGACGGTCCAGGATCAGGCCCTTCAGCGCCCGGGCTTTCAGATTGTGGCCATTCCTGACCAGGCTGCGCTCAATGTGCTCCAGGGCCAGCTGGTACTCGCCCCGTTTGCAGTCGATGCAGGCAATGAAATAATAGCCCGTTTCCTGTTCAGCCGCCGTCCAGGTGGCCTTGAAAAAGGCGTCGTAGGCCGCGTCGTCCCGGCCCTGATACCGCAGAGCCAGGCCCAGGTTCAAGTACGCTTCGCTGTCGTAGGGATTGGGATTTCGGCTGGTCATGCGGGCGATGGCGGCCAGGAAATATCTCTCTGCTTCGACAAATTTGCCCCGGCGCAGCAGCAGCGTGCCGTAAGCGTTATTGGCCCGGATATCGCCGGGGTCGCGTTTCAGCGCTTCCAGATAATAGGGATCGGGCAGATAGGTGGCGTGGCGGTACTGCTCCAGGTGGATGCCGGTCAGGTACAGTTCTTCGTTGGTCAGGATCTCCTGGGGCAGCTTGGCGGAGGGCATGGGATCGGGGATTTTCTCGATCTTTGGAGGCTTTGGCGTGTAGTCCAACAGCTTTCTGCCGCCGGCTGTATACACCGCAAGTGTCAGTTCCGTTGCGGGAACGCTGACAGCAATTTCGTCTTTCAGCACGTTGACGGGGCTCAAATCGGCGTTTTTATCATACACGACTTCCCCCCTGGCCGTCAGCGTGACCCGGGCCTTTTCAAAGAGCAGGGTTGTATAAACGGTGATGGCCGCTTTCCCGTCCCTGACTTCCAGATTCAGCACGCATTCCTTACTGGCGTTCTTCACGTATCCCGCCGCCTTGTAGGGCATGAAATACTGGGTGAAGGTCTTTTCCTCGAAAGGCTTGAGCCAGGTGAAGTCCGGCTGATTATCGCAGTACATGCCGGTCATCAGCTCAATATAGGGGCCGTTTTGGTCGGTCAGATTCCGATCCCAAGCCTGGCCAAAATCCCCGCAGCCCCAGGTCCATTGCTTTTTGCCCGGGGAAACGTGATGGTCGGCGATGTGCAGGATGCCCGCCTCCACGCCGTAATCGTAGCCGCCCACAAAATTGTAATCAGAATGAGCGCACATATAGCTGGTGGGCACGGGGATATTCTTATAGCGGCTGATGTCCACCCCCGCGCCGTAATCATGCTTGTAATAGACGCCGGTGGCGATGGGGAAGGTACTCACGTCCCGCTTGCCATGATCGTACACGGCACACACATCAGGCGGGAAAACGCTCTGCGTATTGTCGTTTACCGTTACGGCAGGATTCGCCCACCACAGGAAGGTCTGGGGCAGATTGGTGCGGTTATACAGCTGCCCCTTGATCTCGATATAGGCTTTATCCGGGTACAGGGTAAAGGTCATTTTGCCCTTGGTGCCGTACATCTGATCCACTTCGGACAATTCCACCGCCACGCTGCCGTCTTCGTTTTCCGCCGTGTGGAAATCGGTGGGGCCAAAGGTCGTCGGCCGGTGATGCTGGGGCCAGTTGAACTCGATGCCGCCGGAAATCCAGGGGCCGGTCAGCCCCACCAGAGCGGGCTTGATGACCTCGTTGTAATATACAAAATCATAGCCGTTGGTTTTATCGTATGCCCGCTGGATGCGCCCGCCGAGCTCGGGCAGCACCATGACCCTGATATAATCGTTTTCCAGCCACACAGCGGTATAAGGCTTGTCCTCTTTCTCATCCAGGATCTTATCGATCACGGGAAGGGGATACACCTTGCCGCTGCTGCCCTGGTACACCCGTTTTTCCAGAAACATGGGGTTTTTGTCGGCTTTCCCGACGCCGTAGGTGGGGATCAGGACCGTTTCCACCTTGATACTCGCTTTCATTGCGCTATACTCCCTTCGCTGACCAGATATACAAAACTGTACAGTCCATCATTTAATCCGGCAACATCATATCCGATACCTTTGTCACCGTGCGCCCGGCAGGCAGGAAAATGCGCTCAAATACTCGTGTCCATACCGTTTCATCGTCTGTGTCCAGCAGCAGTTCCATCAGGATGGGCTCATAAGGATCGGTGCCGGGATGATAGCCGATGCCCCAGACGGTCTTTGCGCAGGCTGGCGCAGAAATGCAGGCGGCGGTGTCGCAATCCGGAACAGAAAAAGCTTCAAAATCCACAGCTGTTTCGCCATCCGCAATCAGATTCCATTGCTTGGTGACGAAATCCGCCTCGATGCGAATCAGCCGAACAGGATGAACAACATCCAATGGTTTTTTCCGGCCGCTTTTCCTGTATCGCCCCTCCAGCGCCATTCATCCAATACCATCCTTCGGCGCACGGCTGGCTGCGGCCGGGGTTTGATTTGCTTCAGGCGCGCCATGGCCTCTTCAATGGTCACAACGGGATGATCCAGCGAATAGTTGTCCACATACTGGGGCAGCACTTCCGCATAGCGGTTCAGATAATCAATACGCTGCTGAGTGGACAGGCTTGAAATCCGTTTCGCCATTGGCTTGCGGGGAGTGGCTGATCCATCTGAGTTCCACATTTCGGGACAGCATCTTCATGGTTCCTTCTCCTTATGCATGAATGGGATAATCGTCGATGATCATCAGATTGGCCGATAAAAGCTCCGCCGCTTCCATGTCGGCCTTTTCCTGCAGGCCCGCCATGGCGGAAGCGTCCACCGTCACATTTTTCTTAACGGGCGTCAAATACAGCACAAGCGGCGATTTTGTAAGCGTTTCCGCATAGCAGTCCAGTCGGATATCCCAGACGCCGCCGTTGCAGAAGTGATCAGAAATCAGCTCGCTGCCGGCGAAGGCGTGGCCTGCGTCGCCCTGATAGCGCACCCGAAGCAGCGCTTGCTTGTGGCCGGCAAACGCTTCGGCGGGAATACAAACGGTATAGCGGCCTGTCCCCACCGGTTCCCAGGAGAGGGACACGGGATTGTAAGGATGCTCGATCCGCCGATCAAAGAGGAAATCCCGCTGCGTTTCCGACCATATGCGCAGGGTGGCGCTGCCCTCCCCTATTTCGGCCTTTAATTGCTTTCCGTCCCACAAAAGGGGCCGATCGCAAAGATAAGCGGTATCGTTATACACCCAGAAATTCTGCGCATCCCGGCGGCTCAGCGTCGTGACCGTCTGATCCTTTAAGGCAAACGCTTTTCCAACCGCAGCTTTGATTTCCTTCCCGTCGATGGAATAGATGGGTTCCATCCCATCCGGGGCCAGGAAAAACCAGGTGCTGCCCACATGGGCCAGGGGCTGGGCAGTGGCCCAGTTCAGCCGAATCCCGCCCAGGTTCATATGGAAGGGCAGGATGGCGTTCTCCCCGGCGGCGATATCGAAGCGGAAGGCAATTTCCCCGTCAGGTAAGGTCAGACGCACTTCGTCCCCGTGCCGATCATGCATTTCCGCGTGATCCTGGAAATTGTTGACGAACAGGAAGCCGCTGCTGCCCTTTACCCGGACGGAAAAGCGCAGGGGCGACAGATCATCCGGCTGGATATTCTTCAAATGCTCCGGCAGCATGGCCTTTGTTTGCTCAAAGAAGCCGGAGAACATTTGGCAGAACAGGTGAATCGCCCGCAGCCTGCCATAGCTTTCCCGAAGCTGCCCAAATTCCCCGATGGCAGCCTGATAATCGTAGCTGCGCCTGGGGATCTGCCCCTCGTTCAGGTATGGCGTACGTAATCCCGTGGGATTGGTGCCGCCCTTGTACATGTAATAGCCCAGCAGGTTGCAGCCGGAGCCCAGCTTTATGTTGGCCAGGGCGTCGATGGCCCGCATGTCCAACTGGAAGCGGTATTTGTAGCTGCACATCATGCCCCCCATCATCTCGCAGCAGGCGTAGGGGCGGCTTTCGGGGTCATAGGTTGGCTCAAAGTTGTATTCCTTCGTCACTTTGCGGTTATGGTTGTCCCGGTAGATGTATTCCGGCGTGGCGGGATGGACACCGGGCTTGTTGTAGAACAGCCAGGGCTGGTAGGAATACCCGCCCCACAGGGGCAGCGCCTCTTCCGTCGGCGTCACCGCCCCGCCCCAGGCGGTGGTCGTGTAGAAAGGTGTAATGATGCCTTCCTCCCGCATGATCTGCTTGAGCTTGATCATATAAGTCAGGCCGGATTGACCGCCGTTCACCCATTCGTTTGAAATGCCGGTCGTGATCTCCCAGGGGGCGGAGGAATGCTGATATTCATTCTCGATCTGGGTGCCGATGATGCAGCCGCCCTGATGAAAATAGTGGCCTTCCATTTGCTGATGCAAAGCCCGGAATAAACCGCGTGTCGCCGCCAGAAAACCGGGGTTATCCTCCCGCACGTCGAAGGGCTTGCCGTACAGCCAATCGGGCAGGCCGCCGTTGCGCATCTCTCCGTGATCGAAGGGCCCGATGCGCATGATCACCCACATCCCGTGCTTTTCGCAAACCTCCAGAAAGCCCCGCAGGTTGCGGCAGCCGTCAAAGCGGAACACACCCTCTTCTTCCTCGTGCACGTTCCAGAACACATAGGTGGACAGGATATTGACGCCGCCGCACCGCATTTTGACCACGCTGTCCTCCCATTGATCGGGAGAGACCCGGGAGAAGTGCATTTCTCCGCTGACACCGAAGAAGGGCTTTCCGTCCACCGTCATATAATAGTTTGTAAAGCCAATCTCCTGCCCGGATGGATTTACTCCGTGAAATCGACCGTCTAAGGCATAGATGTTCTTTTCCGTGTTTTGGGACAGATTCATATCATATCGCATGCTCACACCATCCTGAGAATAAGGGGTCGGATGCGCCCCATTCTGATTATCCTTTGACCGCGCCGATAGCTGAATCCCGATTATCTGTCCGTTCTATTCCGAGGGAGATCATCTCCATTCGTTTCATAAACGGTACCGCTTCTGCAGGAGGCTAAATCGACATTTCTTTCAGATCGTCTGTGTTCCGCTGCGTAGTGGCACCGTATATCCGTCCGGATGAAGGAAAACGCCCACCATCCCCTTGGGCAGGGTGATGGTGAAGCCGGATGGTGAATAATCAAAACGAATATCGCCCTTAGGTGTCGCCAACGTTCCACGCAGATCGGGCAGGGCCTCAAATTCGCCCTTTTCGATCTTCCAGCGCATGTCTTCGTCCAGGAAGGCCATCTGGCTGGGCTGCAGGATAAAGCATACTTTCTTTATTTCGCCGGGGGTCAGGAAAATCCTTGCAAAACCCTGAAATTCCTTTGTGGGCCGTGTCATGGAGGCATGTACGTCCTTCACATACAATTGCACGATCTCCGTGCCCTCTCGTATCCCAGGACCTCCAGGCGGATCATCCGGTCTCCTTCCTCCGTGGGAAAGCGGACCGGCTGAATTGTGCAAATTCTGCTTTCTATTGAAAAAATGCCGAAATCAGATACAATAGAGGCTGACGTCTGTTTCCGATCTATGCAAGGAGGGGCAACGAGATGAAAACACTGTATCTGGAATGCGGCATGGGTGCGGCGGGCGATATGCTGACGGCAGCGCTGCTGGAGCTGACGGAGGACCGGAAGGCCTTCCTGGACCGGATGAACGCCCTGGGTCTGCCCGGCGTCACGGTGTCGGCGGAGCCCATGGCCAAATGCGGCATTACCGGCACCCATATCCATGTGACCGTAAACGGGGAAGAAGAGGAATCCCTGGACGGGGATATGAATGACCGCGCGCATCATCATGACCATGAGCATGATCACCCTCACGACCACGAGCATGATCATGAACACGATCACGGCCATGAACATGATCACCCTCACGACCACGAACACGAGCACGAGCATGACCATCATGACCACGACCACGGGCATCACCATCATCACGCTTCTCCCCGGGATATCAATGCCCTCATCGACGGCCTGGATGTTTCCGACCGGGTCAAAACGGACGCAAAAGCGGTGTATGCCCTCATCGCCGAGGCGGAGAGCCGGGTCCACGGCCATCCGGTGACCGATATTCACTTCCATGAAGTGGGCACCCTGGACGCGGTGGCCGATGTGGTCGGCGTCTGCCTCCTGATGGAGACGCTGCATCCGGATCAGGTCGTCGCCTCCCCGGTGCATGTGGGCAGCGGCACCGTCCGCTGCATGCACGGGATTTTACCGGTGCCGGCTCCTGCCACCGCCCTTTTGCTGGAGGGCATTCCCACCTACGGCGGCCAGGTCCGGGGCGAGCTTTGCACCCCTACCGGCGCGGCGCTGCTGAAGCATTTTGTTACGTCCTTCGGCGACCGGCCGGTGATGAAGACCCGGGCCATCGGGTACGGCATGGGAAAGAAGGATTTTGCCCCCCATGCCAACTGCCTGCGCGCCTTCCTGGGAGAAACGGAAACCCGGCGGGAAGTCATCTCCCGGCTGGACTGCAACCTGGACGACATGACGGGGGAGGCGCTGGGCTTCGCCATGGAGCAGCTGTTCGCGGCCGGCGCCCTGGACGTCTATACCACCCCCATCGGCATGAAAAAATCACGGCCCGGGATCCTGCTGAGCGTCATCTGCCAGCGGGAGGACGGAGACCGGATGGCCGAAATACTCATGCGGCATACCACCACGCTGGGCGTCCGCCGGCAGGATCTGAGCCGGTATGTCCTGAAGCGCCGGATCGATACCGTGGAAACCCCTTACGGTCCCGTTCGGGTGAAACGCGCCGCGGGGATGGGAACGGAAAAAGCCAAAGCGGAATATGAAGACCTGGCGGCGCTGGCCCGGGAACATGGGGTTTCCCTGGAAACGATCCGGAAAAGCGTCCGTCTGTCACCCGAGGAGGAAAAGGGAAACGGGGAATCGTGAAATCCCGGACCGAAAGGCGCCCCTCCCCTTTCGCCGGCCTGCCGGTTTACGGGTCGTCCGATGACAGATCCATGGCCAGCTGTTCCTCTGGCGGAGGGGTTTCTTCCTCCCAGGGGATGTCCGCCGCCGGCGGAATGTCTTCCTCCCGGAAGCTTTCCGCCGCTGCCCGGGCTTCCGCTTCTTTCCGGATCAGATCCGGGGAAGCTTCCGTCGGGGCCATGGCCTCCGCCGGTATGGAGCGGTTCCCGCTCCCCCGGGCGGGGGCTTTTTTCTGTGTGTGGATCCGCAGATGCTCCGGCAGATCCACTGCTTTCTTTTTGCCCAGCTTATCCCGGACATAGAACAGGGCGTCTTCCCAGGACCAGGGGGTGCACCTCACCGCCGCCCGCTGCCACCAGCGGGGAGCGTAGAACAGGATATAGCATTTTTCCGGCCAGAGCTGCACCCTGGCCACATTCCGCCAGGACAGCTCCTGGCTGTCCAGCCGCAGGATGGGAGTGCCCGATCCCTGATCCGCCTGATTCAGCAGGGCCGGGGACTTGAGCCGGAACAGCAGCTTCAGCGGCGTGGGGTTGGGGAGATACCGGGTCACATGAACGCCCCGGCTGTCCACCACGTAATCCATCAGCTCCTTACCCTGCAGGAGGAGCGCCAAAAAGACCAACAGCAGCAGGATGCCGAACAGCATCAGCAGAATTCTCGGAAAATCTCCCAGGAACAGCCTTTCCACTGCCGCTACCCCGCCGGACAGCCCTTCCAGGATCAGGGCCAGCAGCAGCACGGCCAGCCCCGCGGGCAGCAGCCAGCGCAGAATGGCGTTCCAGCTCATCCAGTCCCGCACCGGCCTTCGCTCCAGCACCCAGGCGGCATGGGTCGCGGATTTGGCCAGCTTCGTCCCGCAGATCGGGCAGATCTCTCCCGGCTCCACCTCCCGGTTGCACTTTTTGCAATAAGCCGTCAGCGCCATCCCGTTTCCTCCTCTCGTTCATTCCGCCCGGGGAGACGGCTGCAGGTCAGTTCCGTCCGCCCGTAATAGGCAAAGCACCGGATCGCGTCCTCCCCGATGACCTCGCCGCACATCAGGATCGGCACCGCCGGCGGGCAGCTGACGCAGGGATCCGCCAGCACCCGGCCCAGGCATTGTTCCAGGGGCCGAACCTCTGTGGGGTTCAGCATGGCCTCCCGGGGGCTCGCCATCCGCCTGGCCCGGGGCGGAGAAGGGGGCGCTTCCCGCAGGGGGGCCCGCCGCGGAAGCCGGGCCAGCGCCTCCTCCAGCCGGGCCAGCCCCGCCGCGCCGGTGGCGGGGGAAAGCATCAGCACCAGGAAATCCGGATCGGCGAACTCGCCCTCGATCCCCGTCTCCCGCAGGGCCCGGTGCAGCTCCTCCCCGGTGCAGCCGCGGCTCTTTGGCGCCAGGGTCACCTTCAGCTCTTCCGTGTTCAGGACGTCATACCCCATGGCCCGGATCCGGTCCCGGGAGGCTTCCGCCAGGGGCAGGAAATCCGCCAGGGCGGAAGGGAAGTCCTCCTCCAGCAGGGCATTGGCCCGATCCAGGCTTTGCAGGATCAGCCAGGAGGGGCTGGTGGAGGCAAAAAGGGACATCGCCCGCTCCGCCTCCCGGGCGAAAACCGCCGGCGCGTCCCGATGGATATGCAGGTAAGCCCCGCCCGTCAGCACCGGCAGGGTTTTATGGGCGGAATCGCAGACCAGATCTGCCCCCAGGGATAGCGGGTGCTGATCCCGGGGCAGAAATCGCAGGTATGCTCCGTGGGCGTTATCCACCAGCAGCGGTACACCCCGGTCATGGCAGAGCCGGGCGATGCCGGTGATATCCGCCCGAAAGCCCAGGTAATCCGGGCTGGTCAGGTATACCGCCGCCGGCGGCGTCTCCATGGCGTCCAGCGCCTTCGCCACCCGATCCGGGGAAGGCGTGCAGGTCAGCAGCGAATCCCCCCAAAGCCACTCCGCCGAAAGATCCGTCAGCGCCAGGGCGGACAGGAAGCTCCGGTGGGCGTTGCGGCCCGCCAGGATCACTGGCGCCCGCCCCGCCTCCATGGCCTGCAGCTTTGCCAGCAGCAGCATGGCCCGGACGCACAGGGAGGAGCCCTCCGCGGAGTATACTGTCCGCCCGGCGCCGAAGAGCGCCGCCGCCCGCCTCTCGCTTTCCAGCAGGATGCCGCCGGCCGGGTAAATCGCCGGCGCGCCGGTCACCTCCGTGATGTCCAGGCGTTCCGTCTCCCCCAGGCCCTTATGCCCGGGCATATGCAGCCGCAGCGGATTTTGCCGGACATATTTCTCCACAAAATCGCACACGGGCGTTGAAACCGGTGCCATCCCGCTTCCTCCTCCCTTTCGCCCTTCCGCCGTAACGATTCAGTCGCTCCCCTTGCTGGACTGAACCGTTCTCGTAAACGCAAAAACGCCTAGCGTTTTGATGCGTTTACGCTGCGCCGGGCGCGTGCCGCAAAGCGACAAAATAACCTTTCGCGCCCGTTCGCATCCGCCGGAGGCTTTTACCTTCTGTCAAAATCAGCGCGGACAAATCGCCCGCGCTGTAAGGAATGATGCGAATCAGAAGCTGAACACTTCCGGCGCTTCCGTGAAGGAAGAGATCGTGGCGGTCGCGTTCCGGAAATACAGCACCTGCGTGTTGTCGTCATCCGCGCTGTACATGGCCTTCAGGCTCGGATGGCTCTCCAGCATGGCCGCTTTGGGCTCCCGCCGGTCGTCATTGATCAGTTCCCCCGCGATCCGGATCCACTTTCCGCCCTGGAAAGCGCAGATTTCCGCTTTGGGATTGGCCGCCAGCTGTTTGGATACATCCTTCACCTTGCCCGTCTGGATATACAGCCTGTCCTCAAAAACCAGGGCTGTGCCAAAGGGCCGGACCCGGGGCTGATCCCCCTCCGCCGTCGCCAGATAATAGGTCTGCGCCTCGTTCAGAAAAGCGCACGCCCGCTCCACGTTGCTCATCTTCGTTCCGCTCCTTTCCGGTCGTCAGTTTACTGACAGTAACACTACGGGTACCATGTTACTCAAAACATCCGGCGCTGTCAAATCCTTTGTTCGCCAGAAACGTCACGGAAAGAACAAAAACACAAAAGGACCGTCCCCTTGCGTTTCGTGTGTTTCGGAGTGTGGACAGGTCATTCCCTTTTGTGCTATATTATTGTATGGGAGAGAAGGCCCTTTTTCGAGTACGCCTTTTTTCCGTCAGAAATCCCGATAACGGGGATCGCGCCGAGGGCCGTTTCCGGGAACGGGAGGACATAGCTCCGGGTTCCGGCAAGGCATTTCTTTTTGCCTCGCCCGGCGAAGCTATGCCCTCAAAAAGGGAAAGGTTCAGTCCGGAACCGCTCAGGAAAGCGCAGCGGGACGGATGACCGGTGCGCCGTACGGAAGGCATCCGTACAGTGCGGCTGAATCGTTTCCCTGAATCATGAAATGAAACAGAAGGAGCCGGCCATGAAGGCATTGATTTTAAATTCCGGAATGGGAACCCGGATGGGGGTTCTGACCTCGGAACATCCAAAGTGCATGACGGAGATATCCGCCGCGGAGACCATTTTGTCCCGGCAGCTGCGCCAGATTCGGGAGGCGGGAATCCGGGAGGCGGTCATCACCACCGGATATTATGACGCGGCGCTCCGCCGGTACTGCGAGGCCCTGGAGACGGGGCTGGAACTTTCCTTCGTGAAGAATCCCCTGTATCGGGAAACCAATTATATTTACAGCATTTACTGCGCCAGGGAAGCGCTGGAGGACGATATTCTCCTGATGCACGGGGATCTGGTATTCGAAAACACCGTGCTGGACCGGGTGCTGGCGGCGGCGGATTCCTGCATGGCCGTGTCCTCCGCCTGTCCCCTGCCGGAGAAGGACTTCAAGGCCGTGATCCGGGATGGCCGGATCGAAAAGGTGGGGATAGAGTTTTTTGAAAACGCCCTGGCGGCCCAGCCCTTGTATAAGCTCAACAAAGCGGACTGGCTGATCTGGCTGCGGGAGATCGCGGCCTTCTGCGAGGACGGGCGGAGGACCTGCTACGCGGAAAACGCGTTCAATCAGGTGTCGCGGGACTGCGGAATCCGGCCCCTGGATGTGGAGGAAGCGCTGTGCGCGGAGGTGGATACCCCGGAGGATCTGGCGGAGGTCTCGGAAAAGCTGCGCCGGGTGGAAAACCGGAAGGTGTACATGTGCTTTTCCGCGGATGTGCTGCATTCCGGACATATGGCCATTATCCGCAAGGCGGCCCGGCTGGGGAAGCTGACCGTCGGCGTGCTTTCCGATGAAGCGGTGGCTTCCTATAAGCGATTCCCCATCCTGCCGGCGGAGGAGCGGAGAGCTCTTTTTTCCAGCATCAGGGGGGTGGAACGGGTGGTGGAGCAAAAGACGCTCTCCTACCGGGAAACGCTGCTGGAGCTTCGGCCGGACATTGTGGTGCACGGGGATAACTGGCGTCAGGGGTTCCAGAAAGAGCTCCGGGCGGAGGTCATCCGGACCCTGGAAAGCTATGGCGGCCGCCTGGTCGAATTCCCCTATACGGACGACCCGCGGCTGAAAGCCCTGGAGGACGCGTCCCGCAGGGAGCTGTCCCTGCCGGATAACCGGCGGGCCCGCCTGCGGAAGCTGCTGGACATGAAAGGCCTTGTGACCGTGATGGAGGCCCATGACGGGCTGACGGGGCTGATTGTGGAAAACACCGCGATCCACGAACAGGGAAAAACCTGCCAGTTCGACGCCATGTGGATTTCCTCCCTTTGTGATTCCACCGCAAAAGGAAAGCCGGATATCGAGCTGGTGGATATGACCAGCCGCTTCCGCACCGTGGACGATATTACCGAGGTCACCACCAAGCCCATCATCTTCGACGGGGATACCGGGGGAATGACGGAACACTTTGTCTATACGGTGCGCTCCCTGGAGAAGATGGGGGTATCCGCGGTGATCATCGAGGATAAAACCGGCCTGAAGAAAAACAGCCTTTTCGGGACGGAAGTGAAGCAGACCCAGGACAGCATCGAGGCGTTTTCCGCCAAGATCGCCGCCGGAAAAAAAGCCCAGAAGTCCCCGGACTTTATGATCATTGCGCGGATCGAATCCCTGATTCTGGAACGGGGGATGGAAGACGCGCTCACCCGGGCTTTTGCGTTTGTGGAGGCGGGGGCGGACGGTATCATGATCCACAGCAGAAAAAAGGACCCGGCGGAAATCTTTGAATTTGTGGAGAAGTTCCGGGCGCGGGACGGGCGGACGCCGCTGGTTGTGGTGCCCACCTCCTTCAACAGCGTGACGGAGGAGGAGTTCAAGGCCCGGGGGGTCAATATCGTGATCTATGCCAACCAGCTGATGCGCAGCGAGGTTCCCGCCATGCGGCAGACCGCGGAAACCATCCTGCGGCACCACAGAGCCCTGGAGGCGGACGCTTCCCTGATGCCTTTCAGCGAGATTATCCGGATGATCCCGGAGGATGTCTGAGGTGAGGCGGAGGCTTCGTCGAAACGGTGAGGCCGGATTCTTTTTGACAGGGCAGCTGCGGAATGAGGATCCATTGATGAGGGATATAAACATGAGCAAAAAATGGATCGCGGCGCTGCTGGCGGCGTCCATGATCCTGTCCGGGGGTGTTTTGGGGGAAGAAATCCCGGACGCGGGGGCGGATGTTCCCGTGGAAATAACCGTTCAGGCGGCGGAAGCCCCGGAAGAAGCGGCAGAATCCGAAGGGACGGAACCACAGGAGACCCCGGCGGAAGGAACAGGGGACCCAGACCCGGCGGAAAGACCCGGCGAATCCAGGACGGGAGATCCCGAAGCAGAGACGTCGGAATCTGAAGCGACAGCGGATTTTGATCCAACGGCGGAGGCCCCAACGGCGGCGGAAGCAACGGAACCCGAAATGACAGCGGATTTCGATCTGATGACGGAAGCCCCAACGGTGGAGACGTCGGAATCCGAAACGACAGCGGATCCGACGGCGGAAGCTCCGACGGTGGAGACGTCGGAACCCGAATTGACAGCGGATTTCGATCTGATGACGGAAGCCCCAACGGTGGAGATGTCGGAATCCGAAACGACAGTGGATTTTGATCCAACGGCGGAAGCCCTGACGGAGGCGAAAGCGTCGGAACCCGAAGGGACGGAAGCGCAGGAGACTCCCGCGGAAGAAACAGGGGAAACGGATCCGGCGGAAACGACTGCCGAACCCGCGGAAATCGTTCCGGAACTCAGGGATCTGGCGGTGTCCCCCCTGGATACCAACAGCGAATACAGCCGATTGACCTTCACCTTTACGGCGGAGGGGCGGGAATACACCTGCCTGGTGACCGGGCTGGGGCATCAGGGGGAAAACACCGGAGAGGGCTGGCGGATGCTGGCGGAGGATATCGCGAAGAGCTTCCTGCGGGGAGAGGTTTTCACCCTGTCCGAAAACGGCGCCGCGGAGGATTACGGTCTGACCATTGACCTGATTGACGCGGAAAAGATCAATCATTATACCGGCGGAGAGGATTCTCAGATCTGTTGGGCGGCGTCCGCGGCGGATATGATGGAATACGCCGGCTGGAACAGGGCGGAGGACGAGGACGCGGCGTACGCGGAATTCCGGGACGCGTTTAACAATAAGGGCGGAACTCAGGAGATGGGGATCAGCTGGTATATGAACGGCGTCAACACCCATCACGCCTTCTACGCGGCGGACAGCGGAGACGCTGTTGTACAGGGCAGGCCCTCCCTCACCGGGGCCGCGCAGCAGCAGACGGAAGATTCCGGCGGATACTGGAAGGAGTATGCTGCTGCCGCGGTGACGGAAGAATCCGATGAAGAAGTGTCCGAACGGCTGAACGGCGCGCTGGATCAGCTGGCTGATGGGTATGGCGTGGGAGCCGGCGCGTATTTCTATCAGAACGGAAAGCTGAAGGCCGGTCACGCGCTGACGGTGTTCGGCGGAATCAGGGAATGGCTGAATGAGACGGTGTCGGCGATCCGGGCGCTGTTTATCTCCGATTCCGACAACCGGGGCGACGGCAGCCAGACCGATCCGGCCGCCTATCCGGATGAATACACCCTGTATCAGACGGAACTGTATGATCCGGGCACAGGGGAAACGGTGCGGCTGACGGATTATAATCCCGTCTATACCACGACCGTCGGGACGGTGACGGTGCTGGCCCCGGCGGAAAAGGCCGGGCAGGAAACGGAAGGAACCGCCGATCCGGTCAGATCCGCCAACCTGATTTCCTCCGGGGTTCGGGCGCAGGACGCGGACGGCGTCCGCCTGTCGGAGGCGGAGGCGGGTTCCGTCATCACCGTGGAGACGGAGTTTCGCAATCAGAGCTACAAAGGGATTCCCGGAGGCAGCACCGTCCGTTACGCGGTGGACGTCTACCTGGACGGGGAACGGACGGAAACGCTGGAAGCGGAAACGGTTCTGACGGATACCCTGCGGGGCAACGGAACCGCCGCCGCAGGGGTGAAGGTGACCCTGGCGCGGAGCGGAGCCTATACGTTCAAAACCAGAATCATCGGGGTGACCGATGCGGACGGCAGGGCCCTGGAGGAAGCGTATGTCAGCGACAATGCCGGGAAAGGGGAAGCAGCGCTGACGGTTTCGGCTGCGGCGGCTCCCGATCCTGTTCCGACGTCAACGCCGGAAGGGTCACCGACGCCAGTCCCCACGGTCACGCCTCCTCCCGCTGGCCCGGAGGAAATCACCGGGACTGGCGCCGAGGATCGTCTCGGCTCATCCCGGACGGCGGAAGAAATCTACATTCTGACGGTGGATCCGGCGGCGGATACGGAATATCTGCTGGATTTTGATGCCGGAGCGAGCGATCCGGAGAGCTTCGTCCGCCTGCGGAACCGGAAGACCGGCGACACGGTGGATCCGGAAAACTACGAGATCGTCCTCCGGTCGGAGGGGCATTTCACCATCGCCTTCCGGGAGGATCTGATCCGGACGCTGAAACCCGGGAAGAACGATTTCGTCCTTTCCTGGGAAAACGGGCGGGTGTACCTGCGGATTGAGATTCTATAAGTGATGATGGCGGGACATGGCAGGCTGACACCCGTTGATCACGGGATATGATATGAACAAGAAACGGTTTGACAGAACCGGGAAAGGAGGGAAAGATGGCGGCCAGAAAGCTTCCGATTGGCATACAGGGCTTTGAGGGGCTCAGAAAAGACGGATACGTCTATGTGGACAAAACGGAATATGTTTATCATCTGGTCCATGAGGGCAAGCCTTATTTCCTGAGCAGACCGAGAAGATTCGGGAAAAGCCTTCTTCTCTCCACCATGAAAGCCTACTGGGAAGGAAAGAAGGAGCTGTTTGCCGGCCTGGCGATCGAGAAACTGGAAGAAAGCAATCCACAGGCCTGGGCTTCCTATCCGGTGTTTTACTTTGATTTTAACGGCGCGAACTATCAGAAGAAGACAGCTCTGGAGGATATTATCGACGAGCAGCTGAGGCGATGGGAAAAGGATTATCATATGATCGCCAGCGAAAAGGTCAGCCTGGGAGAACGGTTCAGAAACCTGATAATCGAGGCGTCCAATAAGACCGGTCTTCGCTGTGTTGTGCTCGTGGATGAATATGACAAGCCGCTGCTGGACGTCATCGATCATCCGGAGCTGCAGGATCATAACAAAGAGGTTTTCAAAGGATTTTTCAGTACGCTGAAGAGCTTTGATGAGTATATCCAGTTCATCTTCATTACGGGTGTATCAAAGTTCCACAAGGTCAGTATCTTCAGCGACCTGAATCAGCTCAGGGATATATCCATGGCTGAAGAATATGCGGCGCTGTGCGGCATAACGGAAAAGGAGATAGATCAATACTTTCCGGACGAGATAGCGGCTTTTGCGAAACGAAGGAAAATGACGGTTCAGGATTGCCGTGACGCGCTCAAGACCCAATATGATGGTTATCACTTTCATCCTGAGGGAGAAGCGGTATATAACCCTTACAGTCTGTTAACAGCGTTGATGGATAAGGATTTCGGTTCCTACTGGTTTGAAACGGGTACACCGACGTTCCTGATCCAGCGGCTGCGGAAGAATCTATTTGATGTACGGAAATTGACGGATCAGACGATCTATTCGAGCGAGTCCACCTTAAAGGATTACACAGGAGACAGTCTGGATCCGATTCCGCTGCTGTACCAGACCGGCTATCTGACGATAACGGATTATGACGCAAAGCGCAGGAGATATACGCTCAGCTTTCCGAACGAAGAGGTCAGATACGGATTTCTGGAAAGCCTGATGCCCGCCTATGTGCCGAAGGCGACCGCCGGGAACGGACTGGATATCTTTACGCTGGACGAGGCTGTCGAAAGCGGGAACCTGGAGCAGATCCGAAATGTGCTGACGGGTTTGTTTGCCGGCATCACTTATACGCTGGAAACGGATCCCTTTGAGCATTATTTTCAGGCGGTCATCTATCTGGTGTTCACGCTGCTGGGGAAGTTCTGCCAGTGTGAGATGCATACGTACACGGGGCGGATCGACTGCAGGGTGCAGACGAGAGATTATATCTATTTGTTCGAGTTTAAACGGGATGATACGGCGCAGGCGGCGCTGGCCCAGATTGACAGCAAAGACTACGCGCTGCCGTTCATCGCGGATTCAAGAAAGCTCTATAAGATTGGTGTTTCCTTTGATTCAGAATCCAGAACGCTGAAGGACTGGGCAGCGGCGGAATGAGAATCCGTTTCCATGTTTTTATCCATAGGGGAATCCATGACGGGTTCATCCGGGAAAAGAATCAGCCAGTCGTAATGAACGACCAGAAGATCAAATAAGGAAAGAAGGATCAAACCGGTATGGGACAGATTACGGTTGAGAGAAATCTGAACGGGATCGAGGGACTTTGCGTCATTACTCCCGCCATCCACGGGGACAGCCGGGGCTATTTTATGGAAACCTACAGCCAGCGGGATATGGAGGAAGCGGGCCTGCGCTACGTCTTCGTGCAGGATAATCAGTCCGCCTCCGCGAAGGGGGTTCTCCGGGGTCTGCACTATCAGAAGCAGTTTCCCCAGACCAAGCTGGTGCGGGTGATCCGGGGGGAGGTTTTCGACGTGGCGGTGGACCTGCGCAGGGACTCCCCCACCTTCGGACAGTACGCCGGAATACTGCTTTCCGAAGAAAATCGGAAGCAGTTTCTGATTCCCCGGGGCTTCGCCCACGGATTTCTGGTGCTGACGGATACGGCGGAATTCTGCTATAAATGCGACGACTTCTACCATGCCAACGACGAGGGCGGCCTGGCCTGGAATGATCCGGACATCGGAATCCGCTGGCCGAAGCTGGAGGGAGATTACCGCGGGACCCCCGCGGCGGAGGGCTATACGGTCGACGGCGTCCCGCTGAACCTGTCCGGGAAGGATCAGCAGTGGCGGGGCCTGAAGGATACCTTTACCTTCTGACGGATCACGAAGAAAAACCATTTTTGCATCTGGCGCAAGGGAATAGATTGATGAAGAAAGAAAAATCGTTTGGTAAATCGCTGGTGCTGTTTGTCCTGATCTACGCGGCGGCGGTCGGGCTGTTCTATTGGATCGTTCGGGACGACTGGCGGCAGACCGCCGTTGTGACGGATCCCGTCAACCGCGACGCGGTGCTGCCGGATCTGAACGCGGGCGACGAAATCCGGCAGGATTTTGTCCTGGCGGCGGATCAGCTCAATGAGCTGATCCTTTATGTGAACAGGCAGCCCGGCGCTCCGGCGGAGGGAAAGCTGACGGCGGAGATCCTTTCCGGTGAAGAGCTGCTGTTTCGTCAGGAGATGGCGTACGGCGATCTGGCCGAGGACGGACAGATGTCCGTTTCCGTTCCGGCGGACGCGCTGCCGGAGAAGGGAACCCTTCTGACCCTTTCCCTGCGGGCGGAGGGGATGGTTTCCTTCTGGTACGGCCAGACCCGGACCGCGGGCAAGTTTGCGGTGAAAGCGGAGACATCCGGCCTGCGGATGAACGGGGAGCCCCGGGACGGGGAGCTGGTGCTTTCCCAGCGGGGGTCGCTGCTGCAGCCCTATATGCGCTATTATTGGCCCGCGGCTGCGGTCCTTTTCCTGGCGCTGACGGCGATCATCCTGTGGTGCCATGCCTGCGCGGTTCAGGGAAAGGCCAACGCGATCAACGGGGGCCTGCGGTTGATCAGCCAGTACAGTTATTTGCTGAAGACCCTGGTGCTGCGGGACTTCAAGGTCAAGTACAAAGCCTCCGTGCTGGGCGTCCTCTGGAGTTTTCTCAACCCGCTGCTGATGACATTCGTGTATATGTTTGTCTTTTCCACCCTTTTCCGCAACAGCATCGAAAACTTTGTGGTCTATCTGATGAGCGGGATCATTTTATTCAATTATTTCACGGAAGCCTCCAATCAGGGAATGATTTCGATTGTGGGCAACGCGGGTCTGATCACGAAGGTCTATATGCCCAAGTATATTTTCCCCATCTCGAAGGTGCTGTCCTCCGGAATCAATCTGCTCATTTCCCTGATTCCCCTGATGATCATGATGGCGCTGACCGGCGTGCGCCTGAGCAAGAGCCTGCTGTTGCTCCCGGTGGTGCTGCTGTTCCTGATCCTGTTCTGCGTGGGCGTCAGCCTGATTCTCTCCGCGGCCATGGTCTATTTCCGCGATATCCAGTTCCTCTGGGGAATCCTGCTGACGATCCTGAATTTCCTGAGCCCCATTTTCTATCCGGAATCCATTATTCCGGCTAAATTTCTGACCCTGTATCATATGAATCCCATGTATCAGTATCTCTTCTTCATGCGGAGCATCGTGCTCAACGGGGTTTCCCCCAATCCGGTCACCTATCTGTACTGTATTCTGGCCAGCGGGATCGCGCTGGGGATCGGCCTCTTCGTTTTCCGGAAGAGCCAGAGCAGCTTTGTGCTGCATCTGTGAGCAGCGCACACCGCCCGCGGGGCGGCAGGAAGTCAGAATACCGTGGCGAGAAGCTCGCCGCAGCGGGAAGGGGATCGAACAATGGGAGAAATTATTCGGGCGGATCAGGTGTGCATGAATTTCCGCATGAACGTGAATCATACCACCAGCATGAAGGAATGGGTCATCGCCAAGCTGAAACGGCAGCTGAAATATCAGGATTTCTATGCCCTGAAGGGGGTCAGCTTTTCCGTGCAGCGGGGGGAAATCATCGGGATTATCGGGACCAACGGCTCCGGCAAATCCACCTTGCTGAAGGTCATCTCCGGGATTTATAAGCCCACCGCCGGCACCGTGGTCACCGCGGGGCGGGTGGCGCCGATGCTGGAGCTGGGCAGCGGATTTGATTACGAGCTGTCCGGCAGCGAAAACATCTTTCTGAACGGGGCCATCATGGGCTACAGCGAGGACTTTCTGAGGAGCCGCTATGACGAAATTGTGGATTTTGCCGAGCTGGGCGAGTTTATTCATCAACCCCTGAAGACCTATTCCTCCGGCATGATGATGCGGCTGGCCTTTTCCGTCGCCACCCTGGTGGATCCGGAAATCCTGATCGTGGATGAGATCCTGGCGGTGGGGGACGAACGGTTTCAGAAAAAAAGCTACGGGCGCATGATGAACCTGATGGGCGGGGGAACCACGGTCCTGATGGTCAGCCACAGCCTGGAGCAGATTCGGGAGATGTGCTCCAGGGTGCTCTGGCTGGATCACGGGACGCTCCGTATGGACGGGGAGACGAACGCGGTCTGCGACGCATACCATCAGTTCCTGTCGCAGTAGGGTCCGGCTAGGCGGGACAAAGCAGGCCGCCCGCAGGGCGGCAGGAAGTCCGAACACGATGGCGAACAGCCCGCCATTGCGGGGAGGTGAGAAGGATTGGTACGGCAGAATCAGGCTTTCCTGAATAAGGTCAACATCCTGCTGGATATGCTGATCGTGACTCTTTCCTATATTTTCGCTTCCTGGTTCCGGTTGGAAAAGCTGCACGGGATGAGCGACAACATGGCGGCCCTCAGCGGCCGGACCGTGCTGCTGGCCTTTGCCTATTCCCTGATGCTCTTTTTCGTGCTGTCCCTCCTGGGCTTCTATAATACGACCCGTACCCGCCGCCTGGTCTGGAAGATGCGGACCATCTTCCTGGGCGTTTCCATTTCCACGCTGATTGCCACCGCCCTGTTCTATCTCTTCCGGCTGGAGGAGTTCTCCCGGGGCGTGCTGCTGATCTTTTACGCGGCGGCCAACGGGCTGCTGATCGGGAAGTACGCGTTCATGCGGCTGGTACTCAGCCGCTTCCGGTTTCGGGGCTATAATCTCAAGCATGTGCTGGTGATCGGTACGGGACGGCTGGCCCTGCAGTATCGGGCGGATGTGCTGGCCGAGCCGGAACTGGGATTCCGCATTCTGGGCTTTGCCGGCACGCCCCGCCCGCTGCCGGAGGGAGCGGCCTATCTCGGGGCGTTTTCCCAGCTGGACAGCCTGCTGAACTCCCCGGACGTGCAGGAGGTGGTCATTGCCCTGGAGCCGGAGGAATATGTCCGGATTCAGGAAATCATCGCGGTCTGCGAGCGCAACGGGGTGCAGTATTCGGTGATCCCCTTCTACAACGACGTTATCCCCGCGAACCCCACCATCGAAATGATCGGCCGCAGCAAGCTGATCAACATGCGGGTGAACCGGCTGGAAAATGTGGGCTGGGCGCTGGCAAAACGATCCTTCGACCTGTTGGCCAGCGGCCTGGGGCTCATTCTGCTCAGCCCGCTGATGCTGTGCATCGCCATCGGGGTGAAGCGCTCCAGCCCGGGGCCGGTTCTGTTTCGCCAGACCCGCGTGGGCTATCAGCGGAAGGAGTTCCAGATGCTGAAGTTCCGGAGCATGCGGGTCAACCCGGAGGAGAACACCGCCTGGTCCCAGGAGGGGGATCCCCGCCGCACCCGCTTCGGCGCTTTTCTGCGCCGCACCAGCCTGGATGAGCTGCCCCAGCTGTGGAACACCTTCCGGGGGGATATGAGCCTGGTGGGCCCCCGGCCGGAGCTCCCCTATTTTGTGGAGCAGTTCCGCCAGACCGTGCCCTATTACATGGTGAAGCACCAGGTGAAGCCCGGCATGACGGGCTGGGCCCAGATTCATGGCTATCGGGGGGATACCAGCATTGAGCGGCGGATTGAGCTGGATCTGTGGTATATCGAGCACTGGAGCCCGTGGCTGGATATCCGCATTCTGCTGCGCACCCTGTTCGGCGGCATGCGGAACCGGGAAGAATGAACGGAAACGGAGCGCCGGCGGGACGCAGGCCCACCGGAGTGAAATCCTTCAGCGCCTCTCCGGCAGGCGGGAACCGCTGCCCCATATCAAATCAACAATCGTGTGAGGGAAAAATGGCAAAGGAAAATAACGTACATACGGCGTCCGGGTCTCCCGAAAACCTCCCGCTGGTCAGCGTGGTTATGCCCTGCTATAACGATGGGGCCACCCTCCCGGAATCGATTGCCTCCGTCCGGGCGCAAACCTATCCGCGGGTGGAGCTGATTGTCGTCGACGACGGCTCCGACGATCCCGAGACAGTGCGGGTGCTCGACGGCCTCCGGGGGGAGGATCTGACCCTGCTGCGAAACGACCATAAGGGCCCATCGGTGGCGAGGAACACCGCCATCCGGGCCGCCCGGGGGACGTACATCCTCCCCGTGGATTCAGACGATCTGATCGATCCGGTCTATATCCAGCGGGCGGTGGAAAAAATGGAGGAGGATCCCTCCCTGGGGATCGTGTACTGCCACGCGGTCTGCTTCGGGGAGAAAACCGGCCCCTGGGATATTCCGGATTATTCCATGAAGCACATTCTCCTGGACAACTGCATTTTTGTCACGGCGCTCTTCCGCCGGGAGGACTGGGAGAAGGCGGGGGGATTCTGCGAGGATTTTCGCGCGGGAATGGAGGATTATGACTTCTGGCTTTCCATCCTGGGGATGGGGCGGGAGGTATACCAGTTTGAGGAGGCCTGGTTTCATTACCGGGTGAAGCCGAAATCCCGGACCACCTCCTTCCAGGATCTCAATCAGTACGGCGCCCTGCAGGAGACCTATGAGCGGATCTATTACCGGCACCGGGATTTCTTCCGGGAGCATATGGATGAATACTGCACGCAGCTGCGCTGGCATCTGAACGACCAGCTGGCGCAGAACAAGGTGGGTCCCAAGGCCTACTATGTGCACCGCCTGCGGGACCGGCACCCGAAGCTGGCCGCGATCCTGGAAAAATTAATTAAGCCCTGACGGGAGGACGGAAACGGAAGCATGATCATTTTTACGTCGATTTGTGCCAATTACGGCCATAAAGCCCGGCTGCTGGCTGAGTCCGTCCGGCGGCAGATTCCGGACGCGGTGTTTTACCTCTGCCTGGTGGAGCGGGAGGTTCCAGCGGTGTTCCGGGAATGGGGCTGCTTCGACCATATCGTGCTGGCCCGGGAAATCTGGGGGGGAAATTTCGACCGCTTCATTTTTAAGCATGCCATCGTCGAGGCGTCGACGGCGGTCAAGGGCGCCTTCCTGCGCTGGCTGCAGCTGCAGCATCCGGAGGAGGACATGTTCCTGTATCTGGATCCGGATTGCTTTGTGTACAGCGATTTTCCGGAGCTTCGGGAAGCGCTGCGCCGGAAGCCCGCGGTGTTGTGCCCTCACCTGCTGCATCCGGGCAATATCGATATGGAGCTGTCCAGCACGGCCCACGGGGTGTATAACCTGGGATTCCTGGCGGTGAACAATTCGGAAGCCGCCCGGACCTTTGTCCAGTGGTGGGCGGACCGGCTGTATCTGTTTTGCTATGACGATATTCAGCGGGGCATTTTCACCGACCAGAAGTGGATGGATCTGGCGCCCTGCTTCTTTGACGTGGAAATCTTCCATCACTACGGCTATGATTTCGCCCCCTGGGGGCTCCAGGGCACCCGGGTGGAGCGCAGGGACGGGAACTGGCTGATTCAGGGCATGCCCCTGCGGTTCATCCATTATTCCGGGTTCGGCCGGGTGGCCCGGGAATGCATGGAGAAGTGGATGGACGAATCCGGCAAAGGATTCCAGACCCTTTATACCGAATATGAGCGGGCCCATGCCGAGGCGGATCGGGATCACATCTCCCGGACCCCCTGGTCCTATGCCGCCTATCACAGCGGAGAGCCCGTCTCGGATTCGGTCCGCCAGCGGTACCGTCAGGATTGGGATCTGATGTTCGCAGTGGAGGATCCCTTTGCCCAGTCCAATGCCTGGTTTGAGCGGGCCCTGGGCAACGCGGAGAAGGCCAGCCGGCCCACGCTGATCAACCGCGTCCGGTGGAAGGCCCACCGGGCGAAGGAAGTCTATCGGGACGAGGGAGGACGGGGCGTCCTGGCCCTGGTCAGGAAGAAGCTGACCGGCTCCCGGGCCACAGAGTGAACCGGTGGTTTCGGAAGAAACGGGGATGGAAAAACGGATGAAGGTGATGATCGTCGCCACCACGCCGCTGTGCAGGGACGGGCTGACCGCCGTGCTGCTGAAAACGGCCCGGTTGACCGCTCAGTCCCATGAGGTGTGCTTCGCCCTGGGGGAACCTCCCCGGGGGGAGATTCTGGCGGAGTTGCGGGAGATGGGAGAGGCGGTGATCCTGCCTTCCCGGTCCCGCCGGCCCTTCGGATATATGATCGCCCTGTCGCGGGAGATTCGCCGGCGGCGGGCGGATTGCGCCGTGATTCACGGCAACAGCGCCACCATGGCCCTGGATTTGCTGGCGGCCCGGCGGGGCGGGGCGGTGCGGCGGATCACCCATGTGCACAACGCGGCGCGGCCGTCCTTCTGGAAGCGGCAGACTCTGGGAAGGCTTTTGAACCGGTGGGTCACCGTTCCCGTCGCCTGCTCCCGCCTGGCGGGGGAAAGGCTGTATACCCGGCCCTTTCGGGTGATCGTCAACGGCGTCTCCTGCGACCGGTTCCGGTTCGATCCGTCGGTCCGCCGGCGGGCGCGGGAGGCCTGGGGGCTGGCGGAGGAGACCTTTGTGCTGGGGCATGTGGGACGGTTTGACCCGCAGAAGAACCATCTCCGGCTGATCCGGATCTTTGCGGAGCTGGTCCGGCGGCGGGAGGACGCCTGCCTGCTGCTCTTCGGAGAGGGAGAGACGGAGGACGCCTGCAGGCGGCTGGCGGCGGAGCTGGGCCTGGAGGGAAAGGTCCGCTTTCCGGGGCTCACGGACGAGCCGGAAGCGGCCTACGCGGCCATGGACGCGATGGCGATGCCAAGCCTGTTCGAGGGGCTGCCGCTGGTGGGCGTGGAAGCTCAGGCCAGCGGGCTCCCCTGCGTTTTCTCGGAGGAGATCACCGGGGAAGTGAAGATCCTGGATGAAAGCATTTTTCTGCCGCTGACGGCGTCGGATGAGGCCTGGGCGGAGGCGATTCTCACCCGGAACCCGGGGGACCGGACGCAGGCGTCGGACCGGGTGCGGGCCGCGGGATTCGATGAATCGGAAATGAAAGGCCAGGTGAGGGGACTGTATGAATAACCCTTCCATTTCCGTGGTGATGACCACCTTCAACGGCGCGGCCCATCTGCGCGGCCAGCTGACGTCCCTGCGGGATCAGTCCCTGCGGCCGGACGAGGTGCTGATTTTTGACGACCAGTCCGAGGATGAAACCCCCGCGTTGCTGGAGGCCTTCCTGCGGGACAATGACCTGCCCGGCTGGCGGGTGATCCGGCGCCCCTCCCGCAAGGGATGGAAGCGAAACTTCATGGACGGGGCGGCCCGGGCGGAGGGGGAGCTGATTTTCCTTTGCGACCAGGACGATATTTGGGATCCGGACAAGATTCAGCGGATGGCGGAGGAGATGGGGCGGCATCCGGAGGCGCTGCTGCTGGCCTGTGATTATCGGCTGGTGTATGAGGAAGGGGCGGTCCGATCGAAGGTGTACCGGAAGCGGCCTGGGGAGAAACGAAACCCGGTGAGCCCCTATCCATTTCGCCGGAACTTTTTTCAGAATCCCAGGCCGGGCTGTTCCTACGCGCTGCGGCGGTCCTTTTTCCGGGAGGCGGCGCCGTACTGGTTTCCGGCGGCGCCCCACGATGAGTTCCTCTGGCTGATGGCCGCCCTGCAGGGCGGCGCGTACTTTTACAATCGGGAGCTGATGACCTACGTCCGGTACGCGGGCAATGCCTCCGACATCCGGTACAAGGATATTCAGGCGCAGCTAAAAAATCTGGACTATATTTCGGAAATGCTCCGCCGCCTGGTCCGTTTTGCGGGGGAACATCCCGCCCGGGTGACGGAGCGGAAGAAACGGTATCTGGCCCAGGCCCAGGTCTGGTGCGAGAAGCGGAAAAAACTGATGAAAACCCGAAATCCGCTGCGCTGGCTGGCCCTGATGCCCTGGTGGGGATACTATAATTCCCCGAAGAACGCCCTGAGCGATCTGGTGCTGGTGCTTTTCGGCAGCTTTCGCAGAAAGGCCCGGCGTTGATTTTATAATGATTTGTAACTGTTCAGTCCAGCAAGCGCAGCGCTGAATAGATAAACGATTTATGATCAATGGAGGAGATTACCATGTCCGCTGGAACGAGGGGCCGAAAGGCCGGGGGAATCAGGCTGCTGTCCGTGCTGCTGGCGCTTGTTTTCGCGTGGGCCGGTTGTGCGGCGCCCGCCGATCCGGCCCGGGCGGCGGAGACCGCGGCGGTGGAAACCGCGGAGGGGTATCCGTATACCACAACCACCTTTGAGGCGGTCAATCTGCGGGGGAGCGCATCCGCCCACGGGAATATATTACTCGTCATCCCGGCCGGGGCCACGGTGACGGTGCTTAAGACCGTCGACGGCTGGGCGGTCGTGGAATACGGCGGCGCCGTGGGGTATGTCAAAAACGAATATATCGCGCTCCGGATCCCCGGCGGCACGGTCTGGTGGGGCGCCGGCGAAACGGACACGAAGCTGGTTCAGCAGCGTCTGAAGGATCTGGGATATTATCAGGGGGCCGCGGACGGAACCTTCGGAGAGCAAACCGCCGCCGCCCTGAGGGCGTTTCAGGCCGCCGCGGGGATTCAGGCGGACGGAGTCGGCGGCGAGAACACCATCAAAATGCTGTTCAGCCGGGCCGCTCCGGCGGCTTCCCCTTCCGTCGCGGAGGCGGAGGAGACCTCCGTGTTCCTCACCGCCGGGGCGAACGCCTGCGGCAATAGTCTGACCTGGTCCATCAGCGCCGATAAAAAAACGCTGACCATTTCCGGCACGGGAAACATGTATGAGTATCCCGAGCACCTGACGCCGGGCGGCGCGCTGTCCCAGCCTTGGATGATTTACAAAAACACGATTACCGATATCCGGATCGCGGAGGGCGTCACCTCCGTCGGCTCCGGCGCGTTCTGGGGCTGCGAGGCGCTGAGGGAGATCACCCTTCCCTCCTCCATCCGGTCCATCGGCTTCGCGGCCTTCGCCGAATGTTACGCCCTGAGAAAGGCGGTCATTCCCTCGGGCATGATCGGGGAATCCGCCTTTATCCGATGCACCGGGCTGAAAGAGGTCACGATCGGCTCCGGCGTTTCCGCCATGGGCATCAGCGCCTTTGAGAGCTGCAGCGCGCTGGACGCCGTTTTTATCAGCGACGTGGCGGCCTGGTGCAGGATCTATTTCGGCGGCAACAAGGCCAGCCCGATGGAGTACGCGGGCAACCTGTATCTGAACGGATCCCTGGTCCGGAATCTGACGATTCCGGGATCAGTGGGCCGGATCAGCGATTATGCCTTTGAACACTGCAAGGCGATCACCTCCCTCACCGTTCAGGAGGGCGTCACCGCGATCGGGGAATACGCGTTTAACGGATGCTCCGCGCTCAGCAGCGTCTATCTGCCGAATTCCCTGACCTCCGTCGACGCGTTCGCCTTCGCCTCCTGCGCGCAGGCGCGCATCTCGCTCCCCGCCGGCATTTCCTCCATCGGGGAGAGGGCCTTTGACGGCTGCCGGCTGGAGGGAACGGTGGCGGTTCATCAGGGCCGGATCGGAGAATGCGCGTTTCGGGCCTGCGGCAACATCGTTTATCTGGAAATCGGGGCCAATGTGACCTGGATCGGTGAAAACGCCTTCGCGGATATGGGCGCCCTGCGGGGCGTTCATTATGGCGGCACGGAAGCAGACTGGAACCGGCTTTCCGCGAAGGCCAACCTGACATCTCACCGGACCAACCCGTACTGGGAAGGAAATACCTACGGATCGGCTCAAGCGGCCATCGAAGCGGAGCCGGCGGAGGTGACCTTTGGCGGCTATCCCTGGATTGTGCTGACGACCAGCGGAGATCAGTCCCTGCTGATCACCAGGGATGTGATCCGGTTCATGAACTACTGGAAGCTCCGCACCTTTAACGACGCCGGGCTGAAGGTGACCTGGGCGTCCAGCCCCATTCGCGAATGGCTCAACGGCTCCTTCCTGTCTTCCTTCAGCGAATCCGACCGGGCGGCCATCCGGGCCACCTCGGTCTCGACGCCTTCCAATGCCCGATTCGGCACGGCGGATGGCAGCAGCACCACGGACAAGGTGTTTTTGCTCAGCGCGGAGGAGGCAAACGCCTATTTCCGGACGGATGAGCTTCGGGCGGCGAAAGGAAGCGCGGCGGCGCTCAATGAATATGGCGACGGAGAGGGCCGAAGGGATCCGACCACCGGCAATACCTATTGGTGGCTCCGCACCCCCGGCATGTTTAAGTATGACGCGGCGTATGTCAATTATACCGGCACCGTCCGGTATGACGGAATCGAAGCGACGCAGCCCGCCATTTGCGGCGTCCGGCCCGCCATATGGGTCGCCAACACGGCCGTGAGTCTGCCGGATACGCCCACGCCGCCGGATCCGGCCGGCGCCGAGAGCTTTGTCAGACGGCTGTATAATGTCTGCCTCGACCGGGAGCCCGATGCTGCCGGCCTGGCGGACTGGGTCAGCCAGCTCACCAGCGGCCGGAATAACGGATCCCGCGTCGCCTACGGGTTTATCTTCAGCCAGGAATTCAAGGACAAAAATTACTGCAACGAGCATTATGCGACCTATCTGTATCGGGCGTTCCTCGGCCGGGAGCCGGACCAGCCCGGCCTGCGGTACTGGGAGGGCCTGCTGGATCAGGGAACGACCCGGGAGGAGATCTTCAACGGATTTATCGGCAGCATCGAGTTCACCAATCTGTGCGAGGAATACCATATTACCCGGGGGGACGGGATCGAGGTTCCGGCGCCAGGATACGGAACGGCGCCCATCGGGTTCTGCAGCGAATGCCACGCGGAATCGGGGATCCACAAGTTTGTGACCAGGCTCTACGATGTGTGCCTCAACCGCCTGCCGGACGAGGCCGGCCTGCTCGACTGGTCCGTGAGGCTGCGGGATCACGCGGTTTCCGGAACGGCGGCGGCCTACGGTTTTGTGTTCAGCGCCGAGTTTACCAATAAAAACTATAATAACGATACCTTTATCGAATATCTGTATCAGGCCTTTATGGGCCGGGCGTCCGATCCTGTCGGAAAGCAGAACTGGCTTGCGCAGATGCAGAGCGGCTGGTCAAGGGAAAAGGTTTTTCAGGGATTCGCGGGGAGCGTTGAATTCGGCATGATCTGCGCGGCGTACGGGATTGCCCGGGACTGACGGGGAAAGGATTCGGAAACAGATGAAAGAGCGGCCATCCATTCGAACCATTTCAGCGGGAATCGGGCTGATCTGCGTCAGCGGGCTGGAAGCCTACGCAATCTGCGCCAGGGAGGTCGGACTGGCCTCCCAAATGAGTCTTCCCGCCTGGCTGCATTCCCTCCCGCTGTGGATCGCTGTTTTCCTGCTCCTGAACGGGGCGCTGCTGGCCCTTCATCTATGGAAGCATTTTTCCGGGAAGACCCTCCTGGGCATGCTGCTCTTCGCCGGCGCGGTTTCGGCGTATCAGCTGGTTTTTTACAGCTTCCGGATCACCCATCATCTGACCCTGCTCACCGCGTCCTGGCGCAGGGGTCTTTCTTCCCTTCTGACATGGGCCGGGCTCACCTGCCTGCTCGTCCTGCCGCTGGCCGCCGTAAACCGGCTGATCGACCGGGAGGCAGAAGCGTCCCCCAGGCCGGCGAGCGGCGCCCGGTCGGATCGGGCCTCCGGCGCCAGAACCCTTGCCGCCCGGATCGAAAAGCATCCCTTTGCTTTTGCCTTCCTGGGCGCTTTTTTGACCTATCTTCCTTTTTTATATTTCCTCTATCCCGGGTCCTACGGCTGGGATACCCTGTTCCAGCTGCAGCAGTGGCTGGGGATGATCCCCTATTATACGTCCACCCCGCTCCTGACCACCATTCTGTACGGCCTTCTGTATGACCTGGGGGAATTCCTGTTTTATACCAATCAGGCGGGCCTGTTTATGATTTTCCTGGGGCAGGCCTGCGCGATGGCCGCGGCGGTCGGGTTGGTGTACAGCACCGCCCGGCTTTGTAGCATGTCCGCGCGCTTTCGGCGGTTCGCTTTCCTCTTCCTGGTGCTGCTGCCGGTCTTTCCTTCCTTCGTCGCCTTCTGCAATAAGGATACCCCCTACCTGGCGGCAATCATGGCGCTGGCGTGTTTCTCCGCCCGGTTGTTTCTGCGGCCGCGCGGTCAGGAAGGCACGGAGAACGAAGAAAAAAAGAACCACGCCGCCCGTTTCCGGGATGTACTGGGCTTCGGCATCTCCCTGTTTCTGACCATGACCCTGCGCCTGAACGGACCGCTGGCGGGCTGGTCGGCGGTGATCGCGGTCAGCGCGCTTCTGTTGATCCGCTTTCTGCGTGAAAAGGAAAACAGAACGCGGATCCTTCGGCTGGCCGGGGGCTGCCTTGCGCTGCCCCTGGTGGTCTATCTGATGTTTACGGGATGGGTGACGCCGCAATTTTCTCCGTTCGGGGGAAAGCCTTCCGCCAGGGAATCGATTCTCAGCCTCCTCTTTCTGCAGACGGCCAGAGCCGTCCGCGATTATCCCGAAGCGGTCACGGGAGAGGAACAGCAGGTTCTGTCCCAGATCTGGGACTATGGGAACCTCCCCACCTACGCGTCATACGACCTGGTGGACCCGGTTCGGAACAATCGGATTGGCTGGTCCCAGGATTATATGAAGGTGTGGCGGTCCCTGGGCGCCCGCGTGCCCCAGGCGTACGTGGACGCCGCCCTGGGCATGAGCGGAAAGTATCTGTATCTGTTTGAACCTATCAACCGGTTTACGGGCTATACGATGGACGACCACACCGAGGGAAAGCTGGCGGGAATGAATGTGATTCTTCCGGAGCAGTACAGAAGGCGAAGCGCTTTTTCCGGGTTCATGACGGAATGGGTCTATCTGTTTCCGCTCCGCCTGCTGAACAACGCGGCCCCCTACCTGTGGCTTGCCGTCTATCTGACGCTGCGCGCGATCCGTCGGTGCGGCGCGGCCCATTGGGCGGTAGGGGCCATTGTTCTTTCGATGACCGTTTCTGCGCTTCTCTCTCCTTCGGCCGAAATTCGGTATGCGCTGCCCGTGATCGGATGCTGGCCTTTGGAGCTGATGGCGGTGAGCCTCACCTTCCAGCGGAGGAAGGCCACCAAATAGAATGGAGGGGGAAAACGATACCTGCCCTAAACAAAAGCGGACGATGGAGAGAAAAAACTTAATAATTTTTAAATATTTTTTAACAGAAAAGAAAAGAAAGAAAAGGAAGAAAAAAGACGGAAACCACAAAATCATGACGTAATGAGCAAAGAATATAACAACAAATTGTGAATTTGAGGTGAATTTGAAGAGGCAAAAAAGACCTGAAAAAAAAGACGAAAAAGGCTTGCAATTCCAGAAAAAAAGGGATATAATGTCAACGCTTGACATGAGGATACGAATGGTACCCTCATTTCGAGCGGAGCTAAAGTGACGAATTGGGGACTAGACAGGCTGAAGGGAGGGTAACGGAGATGAGAAATCCTTTCGTCAGAGCTCGTGATCCGACCGTCAGTCACTGAAGCTCTAGGATCCTATTTATTTTATTATTTTAGGAGGTAAACCATGAAAAGGAAACTGTTGGTACTGTTGGCTCTGATGCTCGCAGTCGTTGCCTGCGTGGCCGTGGCCAGCGCGGATCTCGCTGTGGACGAGAATGCCGTTGTAGCATACGGTGATCTGGATCAGATTACCAGCATCGGCGGTCATCCGATCGATCTGGCGACAAAGAGGATTGTTAAGGAGCCCACCCATACGGAAAAAGGACAGGCTGAGTTTGACTGCCTGAATCCGGATGTTCATGCTGATACAAGCGCGTATCATCATGTGTACATCGCTGCTGAAGGGCACAAGTGGTCCAGCGAAGTTGACGGTGAGAACTGGGGCAAGGTAATTGTTGAGCCCACCTGCACGACTCCCGGCCAGGCTGTTGATATTTGCGTTATTTGCAAAAAGACGCGCGAAGAAGCTGGCGTAGGCGAAAACAAGTATCGCGATATCGATCCTATTCCTCATCAGTATCATGATCCTGATGTTGCTGTGGAAAAGGGCACATATGTGGTTGCTCAGCCTGCGTCCTGCGTGGCTCCTGGCTACGGAGTGAGGATTTGCATCTACTGCGGGCACGAAAATGAAGATGATCGTGCAGCCTTCGAAGAAACAAAAGAAACCGAAGTTGTTATTCCCATGAAAGACCACGAGTGGACTGATTGGAAAAAGGCCAAGGATCCTACTTGCGATAAGTACGGTGAAGCGCGGCGTGCTTGCATCTCCTGCGGCGCTCTGCAGATTCTTAATAACGATAATCAGTCTGTAATGGATCATGGTGAAAAGTTCACAGCTGATGAGCTTGAATCGATCATCAAGAGAAATACACATTGGGATGCCAAAGAAAAGAAGGTCGTAGACGATTGGGCGTTGGCTGTAGATGCGCTTGATGGCAAGGAGTTCAAGAACGAAGTTGACCTTAGTGCCGCGATGGATGGTCTTCAGTTCCAGTCCAAGGTAAAGAAGAACTGGCTGGATGATTGCTACACCAGAACCGTAGTTCTGACTTGCAAATATTGCGAAGGCAAGATTCATGACGACATCACATACACTGAGGTTTATCCTCTGACCAAGGCTCATGAATGGAACGTTAAGCCTGAAGATGCAGCGGCTCTTGCTGAGGACGAGCTTGCTGAAATCATCGAAGAAAATGAGTATGAGACCAAAGCGGAAGGAATCAAGGACGAAGGATTCTTCAATGGATACAAGTCTTTGAAGCCCACCTGCGAACTGCCTGGATTTGATCTCTATCTCTGCCAGCATGACGATGAGCATGGCCATCCCGGTCAGGAAGATCCTCTGGATCCTGCTGTGAAGAAGGTTCTGAAGGCTGCCCTCGGACATAAGTGGGGCGAATGGGAAATCGTTAACGAATATACCAAGAATGGGGAAACTTACGTTCTTCGGATTAAGGAGTGCTCTGTTTGCCACGGCACTCAGAACGAAGTAATTAAGAAGTCTGACATCGACGAGGATCCCACTGTGGAGCCGACTGAAGAGCCCACCGAGGAGCCCACTGAAGAGCCCACTGAAGAGCCCACTGAAGAGCCCACCGAGGAGCCCACTGAAGAGCCCACCGAGGAGCCGACTGAAGAGCCCACTGAGGAGCCGACTGAAGAGCCCACTGAAGAGCCCACTGAAGAGCCCACCGAGGAGCCCGAAGTGAAGGACGGCCTGGTTGAGGAAGAAGACGGCACTCGCTATTACGAAGATGGCGTGGCCAGCAAGAAGACCGGTCTGGTGAAGGTAGGCGACGACTGGTACTATCTGACCAGAGGCTATGTGGCCGATGATTACACCGGATGGGTGCCCGAATTCACCCGCCTGTGGAAGGTCGTCAACGGCGTGCTGGATGCTTCCGATGACGGACTGGTTGAGTTCAAGGGTGCGAAGTATGCGGTTTCTGAAGGCATGCTGTGGGACGATTGGTCCGGCATTTGGTGGAAGGATGGTCAGTCCTATCTGCTGTCCCTTGGCCGTTGGCTGGAGGACTACAACGGAGAATGGATTGATCCCGAAACCAAGATCAGCTACACCATCGTGAATGGTCAGCTGGCCCAGTAAGAATCCATAATCCTGAACCCTCGGGCTGCTGTGGAGAAATCCACAGCAGCCCTTTTTATTTATGCGACAGCCCTTTATACAAGGAAGTAGGAACCGGAATAGTCCGCGGTTTGAACAGGTGCGCGGTGTGATTTCTCTGTAGCAAGCAGAATGATAGAAAGAAAGCGAACGTAGGGATGAAAGAGTCGGTTCATATACAGGTACAGGCGGTGCTTTACAAGAATAAGCCGGAGGAGCTGGCCCAGGCCTTGCAGGCTGCGGAGGCCGCGGCAGAAGCGGCGAAGACTGCCGGCTGTCGGGTGACGCTGCGGTGGGGAGACGCGACGGGGGAACCTCTTTTTACGAAACAAACCTGGACACAATTTACGGTGGATCTGCGCGCCTTCGGCAAGGCATCATATCAGTTTTTCGGCAAGAACACTGGATACGGGGGAGGAAACAACCTTCTTGCGGAGGAATCGGAAGACGATTTTCTTCTGATTATGAATCCGGAGATTCTTTTGCCGCCGGACGGAATCTTGAGCCTGCTGAGCGTATTTCAGAATCCGGACGCGGGCATCGCGGAGGCACGGCAGATCCCGGTGGAGCATCCGAAGGTTTTTGATCCCGTGACGCTGGAAACCGAATGGGCCAGCGGCGCTTGTTTCATGATCCCGGGGCCGCTCTTTCGGGAATTGGGTGGGTTTGACACGAAAACATTCTTTATGTACTGCGAGGATGTGGACCTATCCTGGCGCGTACGGGAAAAGGAAAAGAAAGTGTTTTACCAGCCCGCGGTCGGCGTCTATCATCCCAGGAGGCTGAACTCCGCCGGAGAGAACCAGGCAAGCGTCACGGAGCAGAATCACACGGTTCTGTCCGAGGCGCTGCTGGCGTATAAATGGTCCTATCCGGAATATGCCCGGGAACGCGTCCGGCTGGCCGAAGCGCTGGGGATGCCCGGCGGAAGGGAAGCAAGAGAAATATTCCTCCAAAGGGAAAACGAGGGAACGCTGCCCGAATGCAGGGATCCGGAACACCGGATCGCCCATATCACCCAGTTTCCGGAAAACGGGGGGCTGGTGTTTACCGGTCACCGGTATTGGCTTTGAACGGGAACCGGGTCCGACGCCCCCGGGAACGGGAACAACCCCGTCCCCAAACCATGTACAGCGAGGAGAACCACTGATGCCTCATGAGAAATGGAATTTACTCCCCGACGAAGCTCCGGTGAAGCAATTTGAGCGCTGGATGGAAACCTGCGGGAACGAGGAGCTCTATGCCCGCAAGTATCGGCGGATCGTGGAGGAACAGCCGAAGACGGATCTGTTTCTGTCCGTCATCATCCGCACCCAGGGAAAGCGGCGGGAGATGCTGCAGGATGTTCTGACCAGCCTTCAGGCCCAGACGGATCCGGATTTTGAGATGATCATCATCTGCCACCGGGCGGATCCGGAGGGCATTCAATGCGTCCGGGAACAGATTGATCAGCAGCCGGAACGCTTTCGGGATCGAATCCGGATGGCAGAGACGGCGGAGGGGGAACGCGGAGCCCCGGTGAACCTGGGCTTTGCCCTGGCCAGAGGAGAGTACGCGGTGTGCCTGGACGACGACGACCTGGTGTTTGACCACTGGGTGCAGGCCTTCCATGAAGCGGCGAAGGCCCACCCGGGGATGATCCTGCACGCCTACGCGCTGGTGCAGCCCTGGGAACAGCTGATGGCCCCGGACGGGAAAACCTGCCTGGGGCTGACGGCGGCGGGGCGGGCGGACGGGAAATACTGCCGGCCCTATCGGACGCTGGCCCAGCAATATGAGAATTACTGCCCTTTCATGGGAATCGCGTTTCCGCTGTACCTGTTCCGGACGTTTCACCTGCTGTTGAATGAGGAAATTTCCACCACGGAGGACTGGGATTACCTGCTGCGGGTGGCCGGGATCCCCGGGGTCTGGGATATCGAAGAGCCCACCGCCATCTATCGCCAGTGGAACACGAAGGAAAGCTCCCACCAGATGGTCTCCTTCGAGGAGTGGGAGGAGAATTACAAGAAAAATGTGCGGGACCAGATCCGGTATCCCATTCTGCTGAATGGGGACGAGGCCATGGAATGCAAGAAGGATCTGGTGGGCATGCAGTTCTCCGAAACCAAGGGGCGCAGCTGCTTCATGAAGGACGCGGTGCTGTTCTGGGCCAAGGACGAACCCTTTTCGGACGACCGGCATATGCGTGCCCCGCTGCGGCTGGAAAAGGGCCGGATGCGGGTGATCTTCGAGCTGGAAACCCAGAAGGGGATCCAGCAGGCCACCATGCTGCGGTATGATCCGGCGGATGAGACGCTCTTTTGCCTGAAGGATCTGACGATTACGGTTTATGATCAGGATCGGAACGCGTGCTGCCTGAAGATGGAGGATATCCGGGAGGCGAACGGATTCATCGAAGGGAATGAGATCCTCTTCCTGGAGGAGGATCCCCGGGTGGTATACCCCCTGCCCGAAGAGATGGGGCTGTCCGCCATCGAAGTGACCGCGGAAGTGGAATACCGGTGTCCGCTGATTCTGAAAAGATGGGTGCCGGAGCCGCCGCCGGAAAGCCCGCGGGAGGAGAGTCCCGCGGAGGAAGAGAGCCCCCGGGAGGAGGAACGTCTTCCGGAGGAGAGAAGTTCCGGGGAGGATGGGAGTCCCCAGGAGGAAGAGGATCCCCAGCAGGCGGAGCGTTTTTTGGAGGAAGAGAGTCCCCTACAGGAGAATCCTAGTGAAGAAGAGCGTCCCCGGGAGGAGAGCCCCCTGGAGGAAGAGACTCCCCGGGATGAGGCGACTCCGGCGGAAACGGCCTCCGTCGGGAGCGGCATCGGCCGCCTGCTTTCCCGGGCACGGGCGTGGGCGCGGGAGCGGATCCGGGACGGGCATTCGAACCGATAAGCGGATGGGATACAATCATCCCAGAGGGAGACGGACGTGGAGAACAAGAACCGGATTGCCTGGCTGGACGCGGCCAGGGGCCTGGGGATCGCAATGGTGTACCTGGGGCACTTCGGCCAGGAAGCGGGCATGAGCTATGATTTTGTTTTCCAGTTTCATGTGCCGCTGTTTTTCTTTCTGGCCGGATGCACCGGGACGCTGCACAGGAGGCCGCCGAAGGAGGCCTTCCGAAGGGCCGCGGAGCGGCTGCTGATCCCCTATCTGTTTTTTGGCGTGATCTATCTGGCCGCGCTGGTTATCGTGCAGGATTCCACCGAGGGGATGGGCGGGCAGCTGCGCATTTTCCTGACCGGGGCGACCCGGAATCAATTCGCGGCGGGAAGTCTGTGGTTCCTGACCTGCCTGTGGGTGATGGAGACCGTGAATATCGCGGTCAGCCGGCTGAATCCCTGGCTCCGGGTGGCGGTGGCGGCGGGGCTGTACGCGCTGGCGGTCAAGGCGCTGCCGGCCAATCCGATGTTTACCCCGCAATGGCCGATGAATGTGGATTCCGCGATGGGATATTTTCTGTATTACACGCTGGGGGCTGTGCTGTTCCGGGGCGTGGAAGCGCTGTTCAGGGCGGAATCGGTCCGAGGGAAGGCCGCGCTGCATGGAGCGGGCGCCCTGAGCCTGGCTTATGCGGCCTTTGTGATGCTGACGCATGCGAGGGATCATGTGCGGTGGTACCTGAATGTGCCGGGATACGATCTGGCGGGCACGGTGCTGCATACATCGATCCTGATCTTCGCGGCTCTGTATGCCGCCCGATGGCTGCAGGGATGCCGGCCCCTGCGCGAAACCGGACAGGATACGCTGTACCTGTGCGGATGCGAGGATCTGCTGCGGATGACGGTTCCGATGGCCCTGCGTACCTTCGGGCTGGGGATCACGATCGTCAATCCGTTCAGCGCCATGGTCTATGCCGCGGCGCTGATCGCCCTGGCGCGGCGGACGGCGGTTCCTCTGGAGAAAAAGATCCTGGAAAGGGTCATGAAACGATGAAGATCCGGATCGTGGTGGCGTCCCACAAGCCCTATTGGATGCCGGAGGATCCCCTGTATCAGCCGGTGCTGGTGGGGGCGGCGGGGCGCAGCGGCCCCTGCCCGGAGGGCTGGGCCCGGGACGACGCGGGAGAGAACATCAGCGGGCGGAACGGAACCTTCTGCGAGCTGACGGGGCTCTACTGGGCCTGGAAGAACGGCTTCGCGGAGGTGACCGGGCTGGCCCATTACCGGCGGTATCTGGGCAGCGGGAGAAGGGGGAAGGCCCCCGGGGAACGGCTGCTGACCGGGGAAAAGATCGAAAAACTGCTGGCCGGGGCGGACGTGATCCTGCCCCGAAAGCGGCATTACTGGATCGAGACCCGGGAGAGCCAGTACGCCCACGCTCATCACGCGGAGGATCTGCGGGCGGCGGAGGCGGTGCTGCGCGAGATGTATCCGGCGTATCTGCCCGCCTGGCGGCACATGCTGAAAACCCGGAGCGGGCATATCTGCAATCTGTTCATCATGCGGCGAGCGCTGGCGGAGGAATACTGCGAATGGCTGTTTTCCATCCTGTTTGAGGTGGAGCGGCGGCTGGATCTTTCCGCCTATTCCGCCCGGGACCGGCGGGTTTTCGGATACCTGGGGGAGCGGCTGCTGGACGTGTGGGTGGAAACGAAGGGGCTGCGGACGGCGGAGGTTCCGACAGTGACGCTGGAGCGGGAAAACTGGATCCGGAAGGGGTGGCTCTTCCTGCGGCGGAAGGCCGGATGGGCGCCCCGGGATTAAATTGAAAGACGAACACACGCGTTGTTGACGCGGCAGGGCGCGGAGGGAACGCGCAGGAGGAGGAAGCACGTGAAAACGACGGCATTGATTATGGCGGGGGGCCGGGGGGAACGGTTCTGGCCCAGGAGCCGGAAGAGCAGCCCGAAGCAGTTTTTAAGCCTGACCGACTCGGACCGGACGATGATTCAGAACACGGTGGACCGGATCCGGAAGCTGGTGGACATCCGGGATATCTTCGTGGCCACGAATCAGGAATACCGGTCCCTGGTGCGGGAGCAGCTGCCGGACCTGCCGGAGGAAAACATCCTCTGCGAGCCGATGCCGAAAAGCACCGCGCCCTGCATCGGGTGGGGAGCGGTGACCGTGCGGAAGCGGTACGGGGACGCGATGATGCTGGTGCTGCCCTCGGATCACCTGATCATGCAGCAGCATCTGTTCCGCAGCGTGCTGAAGAACGCCATGCAGGCGGCGGAGCGGACGGACGCCCTGGTCACCCTGGGGATCGCGCCCTCCACGCCGGACACGGGATACGGATACATCCAATATGACCAGGAGCGGGACACGGGCCTGCCCAACACCTTCCGGGTGAAGCGGTTCGTGGAAAAACCGAATCTGGAAACCGCCAGGCAGTACCTGGCCAGCGGGGAATATCTGTGGAACAGCGGGATGTTTATCTGGAAGGCGTCCGCGATCCTGCGGGAGATCGAGAACCAGCTGCCGGAACACTACCGCTGCCTGACCGCGATCGAAGCGGCGGACGGGACGCCGGCGGCGGCGGAGGCGGTGCAGAAGGGATTCCGGGAGATGCAGGCGATTTCCATCGACTACGGGGTCATGGAGCGGGCGGAGCATGTGTACGTGATTCCCTCCTCCTTCGGCTGGGATGACGTGGGATCCTGGCTGGCGGTGGAGCGGATGAACCCGGCGAACGATCTGGGAAACGTGATCAAGGGGGACGTGGTGACGGTGGACTCCACCCGCTGCATCGTCCAGGGGGACAGCCGGACCATCGCCATGGTGGGGCTGGAGGATATGATCATCGTGGATACGAAGGACGCCCTGCTGGTGTGCGCGAAGGACAGTGCCGGGAAGATCAAGAAGGTGCTGGAGGTGCTCCGGGCGGTGAACCGGACGGAGCTGCTCTGATAACCCCCTGGGGAACCCCAGGAAAAGGAAAGCGGGATGGAGGACATGAGGAAGGCGTTAATCACCGGCAGCGAGGGATTCGTGGGCGGATACCTGAAGGAGGAGCTGAAGGCGAACGGATACCGGGTGGTCGGCGCGGATCTGACGGAGGGGCCGGAGACCCGAAGAGTGGATTTGCTGGACGGCCGGGCGGTGGCGGAGCTGCTGGCGGAGGAACAGCCGGACGTGATCATTCATCTGGCGGCCCAGGCGGACGTGGGCCGGTCCTGGAAGGAGCCGCAGAAAACGATCCGGATGAACGTGGAGGCGGCTGTCAACCTGATGGAAGCCATCCGGGCCGCCGGCGGGGCGCGGGTGCGGACGGTGCTGGTGGGCTCCTCCGACCAGTATGGCGCCTTGGGCGCGGCGGGCGCCCGGGTCAGCGAGGAAACGGCCATGCGCCCCATGTCCCCCTACGCGGTGTCCAAAAAGGCCCAGGAGGAGTTGGCGGCCCTGTATGTGCGAAGCTACGGGCTTTCCATCTGTATGACCCGATCCTTCAACCACGGCGGGGCCGGGCAGCGAACCGGGTTTCTGATTCCGGACTTCGCCAGCGGCATCGTGCGCATTGAACGGGGAGAAGCCCGGGAGCTGCTGGTGGGGAACCTGACGTCCCGGCGGGATTTTACCCATGTGAGGGATGTGGTGCGGGCCTATCGGCTGATCGCGGAGAAGGGGAGGGCCGGGGAGGTCTATAACGTGGGCTCCGGGGAGACCCACAGCGCGCAGGAGGTGCTGAACCGGCTGCGGGAGATGGCGAAATGCCCCGTCCCGGTGCGGACGGATCCGGGCCGGATGCGGCCCAGCGACACGCCGGTCATCTGCTGTGACCATTCAAAGCTGACCCGGGATACGGGCTGGCAGCCGGAGCTGCCCTTTGAGCGGATCCTGCGGGATACGCTGGAGGACTATCGGGCCCGATAGGGCAGGGCCGCGCGGGAGGCTGCGGAGCGAACGGACGAAAGGACAGGAAAGAAGATGCAGAAAGAAACGCGGGTAGACGTGAAGAAGATTATGGCGGAGATCCGGGAGACGGCACGGAAAAACGGCCCCTATGAGGATCTTCCCGGATTTGAGCAGGTTCCGATTCCCCGGAAGGCGGAGACGGTGACCGCGGATGTGCTGCGCAAGCGCATTCTGGACACGACGGGGGATCTGTCGGTTCCGCCGGCGTTCCCGGCCGGGGAGGGGAACGCCCTGAAGCGGCTGTACAAGCGGATCGTTTCGAAGCTGGTGCGCTGCGCCACGTTCCCGCTGTCCGTCCGGGTGACGGAGACCAATACCCGGCTGAAGGAGAGTCTGGAGATCACCTGCGGGGTGATTGAGCGGCAGCAGGCGATGATCGACCAGCTGTCCAGGAGAGTGGAGATACTGGAGAAACAGATGCATGAATAAGAGGCGTGTGATGCAGCTGCTGCCGACGCTGGCCTACGGGGACGCGGTCGGGAACGATGCCCTGGCGATTCATGAGATGCTCCTGAGCCGGGGGTTCGAGGCCGCCCTGTACGCCGAGCATGTGCAGCCCCGGCTGCTTTCGGACCGGGTTCGCCCGTTTTCGGAATGGCCGGGAACGACGGAGGCGGACGTGATCCTCTATCACGGATCCACGGGAACGGAGCTGAACGACTGGCTGCCCGAACAGCCGGGGACGAAGGGGATGATTTATCACAATATCACGCCCCCGGGCTTTTTTGACGCCTATTCCCCCCAGCTGGCGCTGCTGACCGCCTCGGGATACGCGGGCATGCTGCGGCTGCGGGATTGCGTGGATTTCTGCATCGCGGATTCCGCGTACAACGCGGCGGAGCTGGTTCGGATGGGGTACACCTGCCCCATCGACGTATGCCCCATCCTGATTCCCTTCGCGGACTATGAGCAGGAGCCGGATCCCGGGGTGCTGGCCCGGTACGGACAGGACGGATGGACCAATCTGCTGTTCGTCGGGCGGATCGCGCCCAACAAGAAGCAGGAGGACGTGATCCGCGCCTTCTGCTGCTACCACCGGCGGTACAATCCGAAATCCCGGCTGTTCCTGGTGGGCAGCAGCGCCGGGCTGGAAACCTATGAGGAGCGGCTGCGGGCCTACGCGGACAAGCTGGGCGTGGGGGAGCAGGTGCTTTTCTCGGGCCATATCTCCTTCCGGGAGATCCTGGCGTACTACCATCTGGCGGACCTCTTCCTTTGCATGAGCGAGCATGAGGGGTTCTGCGTCCCGCTGGTGGAGGCCATGTTCTTCGAAAAGCCCATTCTGGCCCATGCGGCGGCGGCGGTGCCGGAGACCCTGGGGGGCGGCGGGCTGCTGATGGCGGACAAGGATCCGGAGGTGGCCGCGGCGGCCCTGCACCGGCTGATGACGGACGCGGCGCTTCGGCAGGCGCTTCGGCAGGCGCAGAGGGAGCAGCTGAAGGGCTACCGGTACGAGCCCGTGCAGCGGAAGCTCTGGGGGATCCTGGAGCGGGTGCTGGGGGACGGATGAAGACGCGGGAAAGGACAGCGTGGACAGCATGCGAAAAATCGGGTTTGTGACGCCCTGGTATGGAAAGAGCATCGGCGGCGGCGCGGAGGCGGAGCTGCGGGGGCTGGTGCATCATCTGCAGGCGGCGGGCGTATCGCTGGAGATCCTGACGACCTGCGTCTTGAGCTTTACCAGCGACTGGAGCAGGGACGAGCATCCGGAAGGGCTGAGCTGGGAGGACGGCGTGCCGGTTCGGCGGTTTGCGGTGCGCCGGCGGGACAGCCGGGCTTTCGACGAAGTGAACGCCCGACTGATGCGGGGGGAGACCGTCAGCCCGGCGGAGGAGGAAATCTTCTGCCGGGAGATGGTGAACAGCCCCGCCCTGATGGCCTATATGCGGGAGCACGCGGAGGAGTACAGGCTGTTTGTCTTCATGCCCTACCTCTACGGTCCCATCTATTACGGATGCCAGATCGCGCCGGAGAAATCGGTGATGATTCCCTGCCTGCACGATGAGCAGTATGCCCATTTCGCCTGCTTTCGGGAGGCGTTTTCCCGGGTGCGGGGGATGATCTTCCTTTCAGATCCGGAGCGGGAGCTGGCGGAGCGGCTGTACGGCGTGAGCGGAAAGGATTTTGTGTTCCTGGGGGCGGGGGTGGATACGAACTGGAAAGCGGATCCGGAGCGGTTTCGCCGCAAATACGGAATCACCGATCCCTTCATCCTGTATGCCGGGCGGAAGGACGCGGGCAAACGGGTGAACGTGCTGGCCAGGTACTTCGCGGAATACCGGAAGACGGAGAAAGCGCCCCTCAAGCTGATCCTGATCGGCGGCGGAAAGCTGGATATCCCGGACCATGAGGACATCCTGGACCTGGGCTTTGTGGATCCCCAGGACAAATATGACGCCTACGCGGCGGCCGCCTTCTTCTGCAATCCCAGCGAGATGGAAAGCTTTTCCATCGTGCTGATGGAGAGCTGGCTGGCGGGTCGGCCGGTGCTGGTCAACGGGGAAAGCCTGGTCATGAGGGATTTCGTCCGGAAGACGAACGGCGGGCTGTATTATGAGCATTACGGGGAATTCTTCCAATGCGTGAAGTACCTGCTGAGCCATCCGGCGGAGATGGATCAGATGGGGCGAAACGGGCGGGCTTATGTGCAGTCTCACTTTAACTGGGATATCATCACCCGGAAATACAGGGCGTTTTTTGACGGAATCGCCCCGGAAGCGGCGCCCACAGAGGCGGCGCCGGAGAATGCGGAGGCCGGGAGCCGCCGGAAGATCGCCTTCGTCTGCCAACGGTACGGGCTGGAGGTGAACGGCGGATCGGAGCTGTACTGCCGGGAGGTGGCGGAGCGCCTGGCGGAGACGGAGGATGTGACCGTCTATACCACCTGCGCCGTGGATTACGCCACCTGGCGGAACGAGTATCCCGCCGGGGAAACCGAGCTCAACGGCGTGAGGGTGAAGCGATTCCCCACGGAACGGGAGCGCGATCAGGACCGCTTCGACAAGGCGTATCAGGCGCTGCTGTCGGAGGGAACTCATACGGACGGGGCGGAGGAAAAGTGGATCCTGGAGCAGGGGCCGGTCTGCACCCGGCTGGTGGAAGCCCTCCGGGAGGAGGCCGCGGGGTATCGGGCGGTTTTCTTCATGACCTATCTGTATTATCCGACGGTGATGGGGATGAACCTGAACCTGCCCAACGCGATCTTGATTCCGACGGTGCACGATGAGCCCACGGTCTATTTCCGGTGCTACGACACGGTGTTCCGCAATGCCCGGGTGATCGTCTGGAATACGCCGGAGGAGCGGGCCTTCGCCCGGAAGCGGTTTCCGGAGACGGCGCGGATTCCCAGCGAGATGACGGGCATCGGGATTTCCCGGCCGGCGGAACCGCTGCCGGAGCTGCCCGAGGAGCTGCGGGGACAGAAGTACATCCTGTATATCGGGCGGATCGACCGGAGCAAGGGCTGCGCCGAGATGTTCGCTTATTTCGACGCGTATCGGAAGCAGTACGGCCCGGGACTGAAGCTGGCCCTGATCGGCAAGGCCGTGATGCCCGTCCCGGAGGATCCGGACGTGATCCATCTGGGGTTCATCGAAGAGAATATGAAATTCACCGTGATCCGGCACGCCTTCGCGTTGGTGCTGTTTTCCCGGTTCGAAAGCTTGTCCATGGTGGTGCTGGAGAGCATGATGATGGGGATCCCGGTACTGGTCACCGGGCACAGCGAGGTGCTGAAGGGCCACTGCGTCCGCAGCAACGCGGGGCTCTATTTCCGCTCCTTCGGCGAATTCGCGGAATCCCTGAAGTATCTGGAGACCCATGAGGACGCCTATCGGCAGATGGGGCAAAACGGGGTCCGGTATGTGGAGGAAAACTATCAGTGGCAGGTGATCTGCCGGAAGTACCGCTCGGCGATCGAAAGGCTGGAGGCCGCGAAGGGCGGGGAAACCGCGTGAGGACGCGTTGGCCGCGGAGCGGAGAAAGTGAGGACGGGAATGAGCGGAAGGATACGGGAGCTTCCCGTGATCGGGAGGATTCTGCGGATCGCCGCTTCGGTGATTCACGGGCCGCAGCGGTTTGACCGGCTGTATGACGCCGCCCGGCAGGCGGAGGAACGGATGACCGGGCTGGAGGAACAGATGACCGGGCTTCGGCAGCGGGAGGCGGAAAGCCAGGAGCGTCAGGACAGCCTTCGGCGGGCGCTGGCCCGGATGGAAGGGGAGGAGCTTCCCCGGCGGGTTTCGCTTTTGGAGGCCGCCCGGACGGATATGCCGCGGCAGGTGAGGGACGGGATTCTGGCGGACGGGGCGTATCTGGAAGAGCTGAATCTGAGGCTGAGCATCCATCCGACCCTCTGGGGGCCGGCGGAGCGGCTGCGGATCTCCCCGCTGGCGTCGGTCTTCACCTGTTTTTTCAACACCAATTCCGGAACGATCAGCATCGGGGATTACACGTTTGCTGGATCCGGCGTCAGCATTCTGGCGGGGAGCCACGATCCCCGGCTGACCGGGTTCCTGCGGCGGGACGCGGAGATGCGGGACGAATGTGATATCCAGATCGGCAGCGGGGTCTGGCTGGCGTCCGGATGCACGGTGCTGGGCCCCTGCCGGATCGACGATCATGCCGTGATCGCCGCCGGAGCGGTGGTGACCCCGGGCACCCATGTGCCGCGGGCCACGATGTACGGCGGGGTGCCGGCGAAGAAGATCTGCGATCTGGCGACGGTGGACGCGGAGGAAGTGAACCATCCGGCCATCCTGGAGGCGCTCCGGCGGCACGACGGAGCTCTCTTCGTTTCCGGCTGGTCCCCTAAATCCGAGGGACTCCCTGTGCTGGGCCACTGGCTGACGGGGGAGGGAACGGTGCTGGTCAGCGGGCGGACCTGGCGGCTGATGTACCTGCTGCGGGGCGCGGACCGGTGTACGCTGACGGTGACCGGGCCGGGGGGCGAAATCCGGATTCCTCTGGAGGCGGCCTCCGGGGAGCAAAGGGTGGAGCTGCCCTGCGCGGAGGGGCAGGTGGAAAAGGTCATTTTCTCCCTGGGGGAGGAAGGCGTCTCCCTGCTGATGGCGCTGCTGCCCCCGGAAGAGGGGAATGAGAAATAGGACAGGGGAGCCTGAAAGCGGAAGGAGCGCGCGATGACGGAACGGGAGCGAAAGTGGAAACGCCTCAGGGGTATGATGGGGCTGGCGCTGCTCCTGGCGGCCCTGGCGGGGGCCTTCCTGCTGGGGACGCGGTGGGCCGCGAAGGAGCCGGCGGAGCGGCTTCCCCTGGCGGGGCGAATTGTACTGCTGGCCGGGGACAGCCGCAGTTCCACGGACTATACCTTTTACCGGCAGCTGCTGGAGAAGAAATCCGGCTGCCAGGTGCTGGTGGAGGGGGCCAGCGGGAAAACCGCGGCATATAACGCCTCCGACGCGTATTTTGAGCGGCTGGAGCAGCCCCATGACTTTTCCCTGTGGCTGGTGGGCGGAAACGATCCGGGGGAACCGGGCACCGTGGGGACTTTTTCCGCCGACTCCGCCCTGGCCGAAAAGGGGGAACCGGTGGTGGAGGAAGCGGATCCGGCGGCAGACCTTGCGGAGGAGACTTTTATCCAGTCCGTCGACCGGATCATGCGAAAATACAGGGAGCGGTTCTACGATTTCCGGACGAGGGACGACGGGCGCCGGCCCATCATGATTTTCTGCACGGATCTGCCGCAGCAGCGGGACGGGGCGGAAAGCCCCTGGAGCCAGAAAGAAAACTGGGAGCGGAAACGGCTGGCCATTCTGGAATGCTGCGAGAAGAACCGGGTTCCCTGCCTGGATCTGTATACGCTGTGCGGGTTTGACCTGTCCTTTGAACCCTTCTATACGGAGCCGACGGACACGGAAACAAACCGGGGCCTTTACTATATGGACGGGCTGCATCCCAACCGGGAGGGGTTCGACCGGATCACCTCCCTGGAGATCGCGGAGATGATCCGGTACGGAGGGTTTACGGAGTCGACGCCATGAAGAAAGAACGGGTTGGAAGGGAGATCCGGAGGGCCCTGATTCCCCTCGGGGCGGGAACCGCGGTCAGCGCCGCCCTGTCCGGGACGGCCTGGGCGCGGGCCGGAGCGCCGGATCTGTGGTCCGCCTTTCCCTGGCGCAGCCTGGGAATGGGGATCGTCGGATACGGCGCGGTCTTCTGGCTGGCCGCGAGAGCCCGTCTTTTCCGGCGGGAGCGGGCGCTCTTCGGCGCCCTGAAACGGCAGGCCGGGGTGGGCCGGATCTGCTTTGAGGCGGTGTATCAGCTGCTGCTGGCAGGGGTTCTTTTCCTGCTGCTGCGGACGGTGAACGGGGAACCCCCGGGGATGCTCCGGGGACTCTTTGCTTTGACCGCGTCCCTCATCGGCGCGGCCGCGGTGATTCACGCGCCGATCCCGGCGGGCCTTCGGCGGGGGATCTCCGGGCTGGCCTGCGGGGTGCTTGCCCTCGGCTCCTACTATGTGCTGACAACCTACGGGTATACCCGGTGGACGGAGGCCGGATGGCGGGCCTTCGGCGGGCCCATCGAGCGGATGCTGCCGCTGATGCAGGCGGCGGGGCTGGCGCTGACGGCGGCGGAGTTCCGGACGGACGCCCGCCGGGCGCTGGCGATCTGCGGGGCGGAGGCGCTGCTCTACCGCGTCACGGAAACCACGGGATACGGGCTGATGGCGGGTTTTTGCGGCATGATGCTGATCACGAATCTGTGCCCTTCCCCCCGGCGGCGGGCAAAGGTTTTCTTTTTCACCCTGCTGGGGTACGCGGTCTTTCTGGCCGCGGGGCTCATGTGCGGATGGGTTGAGGACAGCCTCTGGGAATTCTCCTACGCGGGGGTGGCCCACGGGTACGGGATGGGACATTCCAATCAGCCCGCGGCGGTGCTGATGTCTCTGCTGCTGCTGGGCTGGTATCTGTGGGCCGGGGACCGGCCGGCGGTCACGCTTTGCCTGTGCTGGGGGTTTGCCGCGGCCATTTGGTTCCTGACCTACTGCCGGACGGTGGTGATCGTTCTGGCCGTCTTTCCGGGGCTGAACCTGCTGCGGATCGCCGCGGGGAAGGGCCGGCGGCGGCGGAACCGGTGGATGGCCTGGCTTCCCGCTTTCTTTGCGGCGGGCAGCATCGGCGGGATGCTGTGGATCCCGCGGCAGGGGCTGTTCTCCGCCCAGGGGAATTTCTTTCTGCGCTTTACCATCCCCGACGCGGCGGTTCGGGCGTTCGGAATCCGCCCCTTCGGCATGAAGCCGGCCTTCGAGGAATACGTGATCGACAATCTGTACCTGCACGTGCTGGTCTTCTTTGGGGCTGTATCGCTGGCGGTGCTGCTGGTGCTGCTTTGCCGGACCGGGGCCCGCTACGCGGCGGCGGGGCAGGAGCGGGAGGGGCTGCTGTTCGCCGCGATGCTGTTTTACGGCCTGATGGAAAACGCGCTGATTCACATGCCCTTCGGTTTTGCAGCGATGCTGGCGGCCGCCGCGGGCGCGGAGAACCGGCCGGGCGGGGGAATGGAGACGATTCTCCGATCGGTTCGCCGGATCCGAGCGGAAATGGGACAAAATTTGGGCTCAAAGTAAGAAATATATTGACAAAGTGTTTCAAAATTATTAAAATAGGATTGATTCTGCCGGAAAGGCGGATGTCACATACTTTCAATTATCATTAGGGGAGGCTATGGTCGTGAAGAAGAAACTGGCGATTCTGCTGGCAGCGTGCCTGCTGGTCCAGGCCCTGGGCGTGGCAGCCCTGGGCGAAGAGGCGGAACCTGTTTCCGTCCCGGAAACGATCCTTGAAGAAGCCGCGACAGAAGAGATCATCGAGACGGTGGAAGACGTTCCGGCCGCGGAAGCGATCGTGGCGGAAGCGACCGCCGAGGCGACGGAAGAAGCCGCTGTGGCGGAAGCGACCGCCGAGGCGACGGAAGAAGCCGTTGTGGCGGAAGCGACCGCTGAGGCGACGGAAGAAGCTACTGTAGTGGAAGCGACAGCCGAGGCGACGGAAGAAGCTACTGTGGCGGAAGCGACCGCCGAGGCGACGGAAGAAGCTACTGTAGTGGAAGCGACCGCTGAGGCGACGGAAGAAGCCGTTGTAACGGAAGCGACCGCTGAGGCGACGGAAGACGCCGTTGTGGCGGAAGCGACCGCCGAGGCGACGGAAGACGCCGTTGTGGTGGAAGAGACGGCCGACGCGGCGGTGGAGCCCGTCGTGGAAGAAGTGACTGACGCGACGGCGGAGCCCGTCGTGGAAGAAGCGGCCGACGCGACGGCGGAGCCCGTCGTGGAGGAGATCATCGAAGCGACGGAGGAGGAGCCCCTGCTGGAGGCCTCCTACTCGGCCGACGAGGATTTTGTGATTAATTCCGCCGGCGTCATCACGGAATACAAGGGAACCGAGACGGACATCATCATCCCAAACACGGTGGGCGGCGTGACGGTGACGGGCATTTCGGAGACGGCTTTCGCCCGGAATTCCAGCATCACCAGCATCCTGCTGAACCAGGCGATCGGGCTGAATTACATCGAGAAGGGGTCCTTCGAAAACTGCACCGCGCTCAAGAGCGTCAGCCTGACCAACTCCCCGCTGGTGAAGATCGAGGACGACGTGTTTAAGGGCTGTTCCAACCTGACCGCCATCTCCTGGCCGAACGCGCTGAACCATATCGGGGACTACGCCTTCGCGAACTGCACCGCCCTGACCGGGCTGGCGCTGCCGAACACCGTGTCCCATATCGGCAATTCGGCCTTCAGCGGCTGCACGGCGCTGCAGAACCTGCTGATGCAGGACGGGGCCGCCTCCATTACCATTGGCTCCTATGCCTTCAGCGGCTGTACGGCCCTGAAGTCCATCTATCTGCCCAACAAGGTGACGGACATCGGCAACTCCGCCTTTGAGAACTGCTCGGCGGCGTCGGTGCTGTCCCTGCCGACCAGCATTACCGAGATTAAGAACTTTACCTTCAGCGGATGCACCGGGCTGACCTGGATCGAGATTCCGGCGGCGGTGAAGGACATCGGCCGGGAAGCCTTCTACAAGTGCAGCAACGTGGGACTGGTGACCATCCCCTCCGGCACGGAGACCATCGGATCCCGGGCCTTTGACGGGCTGGCGGACGGCGCGGCCATCTTCATCTTCTCTAAGGGCGCGAACATTGCCTCCGACGGGCTGGGGACCACCAGCAAGATTCTGGGATATATCGGATCCACCGCCCAGACTTATGCCAATAATCACAGCGGGACGAAGTTCATCCCCATGGAGATTGCGGATTTTGTGAACGCTGCGTTCTCCGGCTTCTGGGCGCGCACAGCCACCTTCGGGGAGCGGCTGGAGTGGGCCGAGCTGCTGAGGGATCAGGCCCGGTCGGCCGCGGATCTGATCGACGCGCTGATGAACAGCGCCAACTTCACGAACCGGGGGCTGTCGGATGCTGACGCCATCAATGCCGTATATCGGGGACTGCTGGACCGGGACGTGGATTCCACCGGGCTGGCCGACAACCAGACGCTGATGGATCAGGAACACGGCCTGAGCATCTATTATGTGGCGCGGAACCTCTCCCAGTCCGGGGAGTTTGTCAACCGCTGCGCCGCCCGCGGCATTCTGACCGGGCTCCTCCCTCTGCGGGAAAGCCGGGATCAGAGCCCTTCCACCACCGCGTTCGTGTGCCGCTGCTATCTGAACCTGCTGGGCCGGAAGTTTGACATTCCGGGCCTGAACAACTGGACCAACGCGCTGCTCCGCCGTGAGCAGTTCGGTGCCTCGCTGGTGGGCGGATTCATCCGCAGCCAGGAGTTTACCAATATGGGGCTGAGCAATAAGGAAGCGATCAGGAGGCTCTACAAGGCCATGCTGAATCGGGAACCGGACGCCGCCGGCTGGCAGGACTGGCAGGACCTGATGAAGGAGGGCGTCTCCATCGATCGGGTGGCGTACGGATTTGTGGCTTCCCCCGAATTCGAGTTCCTCTGCCAGCAGTATGACGTGGCGCCGGGCATGCTGGAGCTGGTGCAGAACCGGGACAAGAACGTGGGGCTGACCCAGTTCGTGGCCCGCTGCTACACGAAGGCTCTGGGCCGGAGCTTTGACGTGAATGGGCTGAACCACTGGACCGGCGTGATGCTGGCCGGCGCCGCCACGCCCCAGGGCGTCGCGGAGGGATTCATCTTCTCGGCGGAAGCCCGGATGAAGAACTGGGATAATACGGAATTCGTGAAGGTGCTGTACCGGGTGTACATGGGCCGCGAATACGACACGCCCGGCCTGACCAACTGGGTGAACGCGCTGAACAACGGCGTTCTGACGCGGCAGGCGGTTTCGGCGGAATTCGCGAAATCCCCTGAGTTCAGCAAGATCGTGGCATCCTATGGCCTGTAAGGGTTGAATGAAACAATCACGGAGAATGCGGGCAGGTTTTCTTGCCCGCGTTCTTTTTATCGGGGAGCGCTGCCCGGCGGCTTTGATTTGCCAGAGCGCGGAATGAAGGAGAAAGAATATGAAAAAAGCATTGATTACGGGAATTACGGGACAGGATGGATCGTATCTGGCGGAGCTGCTGCTGGAAAAGGGATATGAAGTGCACGGGATTACCCGGCGCTCCTCCCTGCCCAACACGGAGCGGATTGCGCATCTGATGGGACGGATCACCCTGCACGACGGGGATCTGTCCGACGCCAGCAGCCTGCTGGCCATTATGAAGAAGGTGGAGCCGGACGAGGTCTACAACCTGGCGGCCCAGAGCCATGTGCAGGTCAGCTTCGACGTGCCGGAATATACCGGGGATGTGGATGCCATCGGCGTGCTGCGGCTGCTGGAGGCGATTCACATGCTGGGGCTGGAAAAGAAGACCCGCTTTTATCAGGCGTCCACTTCCGAGCTGTACGGGAAGGTGGAGGAGGTGCCTCAGCGGGAGACGACCCCCTTCCACCCCTACAGCCCGTATGCCATCGCCAAGCAGTACGCGTTCTGGATGGTGAAGGAATACCGGGAGGCCTATGGGATCTTCGCAGCCAACGGCATCCTGTTCAACCATGAATCCGAGCGCCGGGGCGAGAACTTTGTGACCCGGAAGATTACCCGGGCGGCCGGGCGCATCGCCGAGGGGCTGCAGGAGGTGCTGGAGCTTGGCAACCTGGACAGCAAGCGGGACTGGGGATATGCCCGGGACTATGTGGAATGCATGTGGCTGATCCTGCAGCAGGAGGAGCCGGATGATTTCGTCATCGCCACGGGTGAACAGCATACGGTGCGGGATTTCACCGCCCGGGCCTTCGCGGTCAACGGTATCCGCCTGCGCTGGGAAGGCCGGGGCCTGGAGGAAAAGGGCATCGACGAAGAGACCGGCCGGGTGCTGGTCCGCGTGAATCCCGCCTGGTACCGGCCTACGGATGTGGATAACCTGTGGGGCGACCCGACCAAGGCGAAGACGGTGCTGGGCTGGAACCCGCAGAAGACCGGCTATGAGGAGCTGATCGAACGGATGGCGAAGCATGACCGCCAGCTGGCGGTCCGGGAACGGATCGAGCAGGAAAGCGACCGGTTGAAATAACGATTCAGTCGCTCCGCTATCTGAGGTATTCCCCTCCGGGGGACGCCTCGCGGCTCCGTTCGCTTACGCAGCGGTTCTAAGCTCTGTCTTCGGCATTCGCCTCGCCAATCACTAAGAACCGGCGAGACTCAAGGCCCCCGGAGGGAAACACCTCAGCGCTGCGCTTGCGGGACTGAACAGTTACATTTACAGTTAGAAGAGTCATTTATGACGGGTACATACCCAGTGCGACCAATCAGAGGGAGAACGAAAACATGAAGCGAATTCTGGCGATGCTGCTGATGCTGGCGATGCTGCCCTGCTGGGGCTTACCGGCCCGGGCGGAGGAGAGTGACGACATACAGACGGTTCTGGACCTGGCGGCGGAACGCGAGGAGTCCCTGGGAGACCTGCGGGTGATCGAGCTGAATATCCGGGAGGAGGGCGAAGAGACCGATCCGGAGGCGATGGACACGCCGGAAAAGACCTGGCTGGCCGCGCTGGCAAACGCCCTGGAAGCCCGCTGGGACGCGGAGGGCGAGGAAGCGCCGAATCATATGGATCCCGCGGTTCGGGACAGATATGAGACCATGGCCCGGGCGGAGATGGAGATCCTGGACGCGTACCGGGAGATTCCCCTCGAGGATCCGCTGCTGGATCTGCTGCGCGGCGCCTATATGGACGCGCTGCAAAAGCAGCTGGAGGTCTGCGAGGGTTATAACGCGGAAGAGGCTGCCATCCCGGCTGAAGGGGAGGATCAGGAGAAGATCCTGGCGGATCGCCTGACGAGCTTGATCCTCGGCTCCCTGTACGAGGAGCCGGAGCAGGAGGAAATCAGGACGGTCAGCGCAAGCCAGATCAGCTTCAGCCATCGTTGGCGCAAAGCCCGGCAGGAGAGCCTGAAGAGCCTGTATTTTATTAACCGGTACTACGGGGTCTTCGTGGATGAAGCCTATCGGGCGAAGATCCACAGCTACATGTACGAAGGCGCCCTGCTGATCACCGAGGACACCGTGGAGGAGCTGGCCGAGGCGAGAGCGGAAGCGGCGGAGGAACCGGCGAAAGAGGCGGAAGCGGAGGACCCGGCGGCGGCGGAAACCTACGGCCCGGACATCTGGCACGGGGACGCGTCGGGGGAATACGAGCTGCGGATTTACGATCTGAATACGGAGGAGCTGACCCTGACACTGGATCTGCGGGAAAAGGCCGGCGGGGAGACGACCACCTCCAAGATCAGCCTGTCCCAGTGGGAACGGTATACGCAGAAGCGCTACACCCTGGGCACCTTTTATCAGGTGGAACAGGCTTCCGCCGCGGGCGGAAAGCTCTCCTTCATGCTGCACCTGAACGCCATGGTGGACGGCCGCCTGTACCGGGATGTGAAGGGTAAGATTACGGTCCGGCTGCCCGGCGCGGCGGGGCAGGCCGAAGGGACGGGATCCCCGGCGGGGACGGAAGGCTCCGGCGGCGCGTCGGAGCCCGCGCAGACGGTCCGGGAGCAGGAATTCGAGGAAGACCCCTTTGAGCAGGACTTTACCGGCCTGAAGCCGGGGGACGTGATCCGGATGGGCTACTACGAGCAGGATGGCAACACGGATAACCTGCGGGAGCCCCTGGAGTGGAAGGTCATCTCGGTGAACAAGAAGAAGAACGTGGCCCTGGTGACGACCGTGTACGCGATTGAATCCATGCCTTACGGCACCGCGGGGGACGAGGAAGAGTACACACGGGTGGGCTTCAACTGGAAAACCTGCGGCCTGCGGGAATGGCTGGAAAAGGAATTCTACAGCAGCAGCTTTACCGAGGCGGAAAAGAAGCGGATCCGGACCGCCACCAACGTGACCAAGGATCCCTCCGGCCGGTTTACCACGAAGGACAAGGTATTCCTGCTGAGCCAGATTGAAGCCCGGCGGTATTTCGGCACCGCCAAGAAGCTGAAATGCGAGGCCACCCCCTATGTGCTGGCCAAGCTGGGCAGCGACAGCCCGGCCATCGCCCCGGACGGATACGCCAACTGGTGGGTGCGGGAGCTGACCCGGGCCGCGCTGGCGCTGCGGAACGGCGACCACAAGCCCAAGACGTACAACGAGGCGGGATATGTATTCGGCGGCCGGGGAATGGCCCAGTTCATGCGGAAGCGGGGCGCGAAGACCAACGAGGAGAACATCGCGCTGGTGCGGCCCGCCATGTGGATCAAGTTTGACGCGGCGGATAAGGATTAAAAAAGCGGGGGCGGAAGCCCCCGGGGACACGATGCGGAACGGATTATCGAAAATCAAAATCTGGCTGAATCAGGGCATCGGGAAGATCGCGCCGCTGACGCATTTTATTCCCGAGAAGACCCGGCACGCAGTAGCGGACCGGCTCATCCGGGCGACCACCCCGAAACGGATCACCCGGGTGCATCCCCCGGTGCGGGAGGGGAGGATCCCCTATCCCCCGGGCATCAACGAATACGGGCTGTTCCGGGCGACCATCGGCCTGTCCCAGGGGGCGAAGCTCTACGCCAGGGCGCTGGAGAAAACGGGGATTCCCCTGAGCCTGGTCAGCATCAGCTTCGCGCCGATGCACCCGGACACGGATCACAGCTATGACCGGGCGCTTTCCCGCGGGGGGAAGTATGCCGTCAACCTGATTCACGTGAACGCGCCGAGCATGGAAGGAGCCTTTACGGCGTTTCCGCGGCGCCTGTTTGACAACCACTACAATATTGGAGTGTGGCTCTGGGAGCTGGAAACGCTTCCCGCCTCCTGGCGGGAAGCCCTTCCCTTTGTGGACGAGCTGTGGGTTCCGTCCCGGTTTATCGCCGGGGCGGTGCAAAAGGAAACGGACAAACCGGTGACCGTGATTCCCTACGGGATCGAGACGCCGACCGCCCCCTGCGGGAGGGCGGATTTCGGCTTCCCGGAGGGGACCTTTCTGGCGCTTGCCATGTACGATTCCTACAGCTACGCCAGCCGGAAGAATCCGGAGGGGGCGATTGCCGCGTTCGAGCAGGCCTTCGGCGGGCGCGCGGAAGACGCGGCGCTGGTGCTGAAGGTGGCCAACGGGAAACCGGAAGAGCTGCGGGCCCTGAGGGAGCGGCTGGACCGGAGCGGCATCCGGTATTTCCTGGTCACGGAGCGGCTGGAGAAACCAAAGCTGAACGCGATGATCGCCTGCTGCGACGTGTTCATGAGCCTGCACCGGAGCGAGGGGTTCGGCCTGGTGGTGGCGGAGGCGATGAATCTGGCGGTGCCGGTGATCGCCACGGGCTGGTCCGCGAACGCGGAGTTCATGCCGCCGGAATGCACCTGCCGGGTAGGATATACCATGGTGCCGGTGGGGGACGCCTATCAGGCGGAGGGAGAGCCCCAGGTCTGGGCGGAGCCCGACGTGGCGGAAGCGGCGCGCTTCCTGCGCAGGCTGAAGGATCAGCCGGCGGAAGCCCGGCGGATGGCCCTGGCCGCGCAGGAATATTTGCGGCGGGAATACAGCATCGAAAAATGCGCGGAAAAGATGCGGAAACGGTACGATGAAATCTGCCGGAGGCTGCGGAAGGACGGCGCCCTGTGAAAGCGGGGAACCCTTCCGGCGGGAAGGTGGAGAGAAGGACGCGGGGAAAGGGGATCGGAATGGAGGTTTCCATCTGTATTCCGACAAAGAACGGGGGAGAACAGTTCCGGCAGGTGCTGGAGGCGGTTTTTCATCAGAAGACCGACCGATCCTATGAGGTGATCTGCGTGGATTCCGGATCCTCGGACGGGACGCTGGAGATCATCCGCTCCTTTCCGGAGGTGACGCTGCGCCAGATTCCGCCGGAGGAATTCGGCCACGGGAAAACCAGGAATCTGGCGGCGTCCTTCGGCACGGGGACCTACATCCTCTTTTTGACGCAGGACGCGGTGCCGGCCTCCGACAGCTGGCTGGAGCAGATGATCCGGGCCATGGAGACGGACGAGCGGATTGCGGTGGGCTTCGGCATTCACTATCCGTATCCGGACTGCAATGTGCTGGACCGGCGGGATATCCTGAACCATTTTCAGGGGTTCGGCCGGACCAACACGGTGTACCGGCTGGACGATCCGGGGCGGTATGAGCAGGACGCGGAATACAGGGAGAAGCTGGCCTTCTCCTCCGATAACAACGCCTGCGTGCGGCGGGATGTGTTTACGCGGTATCCCTACCCGGATGTGGAGTTCGCGGAGGATCAGATCTGGACCCGGCAAATGATGGAACGGGGATACAGCAAGGTATACTGTCCCTATGCGGCGGTGTACCATTCCCATAATTATCCGCCGCGGGAGTATGCGCGGCGGTATTTTGATCAGTACAAGGGCATCCAGGAGCTGCGGGGCGGGAAAGTGATTGACGGGGTTTCTGCGGCGGTCCGGGAAGCGAAACAGCAGATCCGCCTGGACATTGCCTATGTCCGGCAGCAGCCGCTGAATTACAGTCAGAAATTCCGATGGGCGAAATATGTGGTTCATCGGGACCTGGCGCGGTACCGCGCCGCGTGGCGCGCGGGCCGGTATCCGGACCGATCCCCGGCGGGGCGGGACCGGATGGACCGGAAGTATTCCCAGCAGTACGGTCAGCGGCGCGGGGCCGGGGGAAAGGCGTCCACCATGGTCTGGAATTATCGGGACCTTTGGGATTACGGGCGGGAGCTGGCGCTGGCGACGACGGATCAGGGGCAGACGGCCCATGTGGAAGAGGAGTACGGGTTCGTCCTGAACACGGAAGAGATCCCCTTCTGCCGGGCGGATTTCGAAGCGCACAGGGACGATCCGAACCTGATTGTCAACTGGGTGATTCCGGAGCCGGCGAAGGGCTCCGGGGGGCATACCACCATCTTCCGGTTTGTATCCGCGCTGCAGCGGAGAGGGATCCGGAACCGGATCTATATTCTGGAGCCGAAGCTGATCCGGTCCGACCGGGAGGCGGCGGTCTTTCTGCACGAAAACTTCCCCCTGCTGGACGAGGGGGTGGAGATTCGCTGCGGCTGCGGGCGGATGGAATTCTGCCATGCCGCGGTGGCCACCAGCTGGGTGACGGCCTATTATGTGCGGCGGTTTATGAACACTGTTTCCAAATTCTATTTTGTACAGGATTATGAGCCCTTCTTTTATCCGGTGGGTTCCGAATCCAAATTCGCGGAGAACACCTACCGGTTCGGCTTCCGGGGCATTACGGCCGGGGACTGGCTGAAGACGAAGCTGGAGCGGGAGTTTTCCATGGCCTGCGACAGCTTTCATTTTTCCTGCGACCCGGAGATTTACCGGGTGAAAGAGAAGCGGGACGCGGTCAGGCGGGTCTTCTTTTACGCCCGGCCTTCCACCGCCCGGCGGGCCTGGGAGCTGGGGCTGCTGGCGCTGATCCGGCTGAAGGAAAAGATGCCGGAGGTGGAGATCGTCTTCGCGGGCGGGGATGTGAGCCGGTATCACATTCCGTTTTCGTATCGCAGCGCGGGCGTCGCCCGGCCCGAGGAGCTGGCGGAGCTTTACAGCCAGAGCGATATTTCCCTGGTCATGTCGATCACCAATCTGTCGCTGCTGCCGCTGGAGATCATGGCCTGCGGCGGGGTGGTCGCGACCCAGGACGATGAAAACAACGCCTGGCTGATCAACGGGGAGAACGCGATCATCATTGACTGCGATCCGGTGCACATCGCGGACGCTCTGGCGGACGGACTTGCGCATCCGGAGAAGCTGGGGGCCCTCCGGGAAAACGGTATCCGCCTGGCCCGGGGGACGGACTGGGAAACCGAGGCGGAGAAGGTGTATCGGAGCATGGTCCGGGGCGTCGCGGAGGATACGGAAAGCAGAAGGACGGAATAAGGAACGATGGGAAGACCTTTACGGTACGCGTACAAGCTTCTGAAAGCCTGGCGGGATGAAGGATTCCGGGGGATGATCCGGGCCGGCGTGAACCGGATCATTTTCAAGGGCGAGGCCCAGGATCACGAATACAGCGCACCGATCCGGACGGTGACGGATGTGCTGTTTGTCAACGGCTGCCCGCCGGAACTGCTGCCGCATCCGTACCGGTACCGGGTGGAGCATCAGAAGGAGCAGCTGCGGGCGGCGGGCTATACGGTGGGAGAAATATCGGACGCGGACTGCCGGGCGGAGAGCGTGATTTCCGGCCACATCATCGTGTTCTACCGCTGCCCCTGGACGGAGGGAATCGGGGAGGCCATCCGGCTGGCGAAATCCATGAACAAACGGGTGATCTTTGATATCGACGACCTGGTGGTGGATACGGCGTATACGAACGCGATTCCGGAAGTACGGAAGATGAGCCCGGCGGACAAGGCGCTGTACGACGACGGGGTCCGGCGGTACGGGAAAACCCTGGGGCTGTGCGAGGCGGCGACCGTGACCACCGGGCGCCTGGCGCGGGAGCTGGAAAAGGGGATTCCCCGGGTGTATATCAACCGCAACTGCGCATCCGAGGAGATGGTGCGTCTGAGCGAGGCGGCCTGGCGGAAGGCCGCCGCGGCGCGGGCGGAAGGAAATCCGGACCGGCCGGGGGACGAGGCCGGCGGGGACGTGATCCTCGGCTATTTCAGCGGATCCGTCACCCATAACGCGGATCTGGAGATGATTCTGCCGGCGCTGACCCGGGTGATGGATGCTCATCCCCGGGTGAAGCTGCTGCTGATGGGCGAGCTGGATCCCCCCCAGGCCCTGGAGCATTACGGGGAGCGGATCATCCGGAAGCCCTTCGGGGACTGGCGGACCCTGCCGGAGATCATTGCCGGGGTGGACCTCAACCTGGCGCCGGTCGAGGAATCCGTCTTTAACGAAGCCAAGAGCGAGAACAAGTGGATGGAAGCGGCGCTGGTGAAGGTGCCCACAGTGGCCAGCCGGATGGGCGCCTTCGCGGAGCGGATCGAGGATGGGGTCACGGGCTTCCTGGCGTCCCCCGGGGAATGGGAGGCGGTGCTGGATCGGGCGGTCGGGAACGATTCCCTGCGGCGGGCCGTGGGAGAGAACGCCTGCCGGTTCTGCATGGATCACTGCGTGACCACGGGGAACGCGGGGCGGATCCGGGAAATCTACGAAGCGATCCGGGCGCCCCACGCGGCGTTCGTGCTGCCCTCCGGCGAGATCAGCGGGGGCATCATGGTGGCCCTGCGGCATGCCTGCTTCCTGCAGGACGCGGGATGGAACGTGGACATCCTGGTGCGGGATTACAGGGGGCCCGTCTGGAAGGAATTCGGGCATGAATTCTCCTGCATCGCCTTTCAGGACGGGAGCTGTGACAATCAGGCGTATTATGACCTGATGGTGGCCACCATGTGGACCACGGTGGCGGATGTGATGCGCTATCCCCGGGTGGGGCGGCGGGCTTACCTGGTACAGAACTACGAAACCGACTTTTATGCCCACGGGAACCCGGAGCGGCTGGACTGTGAAAGCACTTATTATCTGCCGAAGGAATGGACCTACCTGACCATCTCCCGCTGGGTCGCCGGATGGCTGCGGGAAAAATACGGGCAGGAGGCGGCGGAGATGCGCAACGGCATCGACCTGCGGCGGTTCCGGGCCGCGGAGCGGGATCCCGGGTTCGGCGAGGGCCGGAAGATCCGCCTCCTGATCGAGGGGGACTGCGCGGCGGAATACAAGAATGTGGACGAGAGCTTCCGCATCGCCGAAAAGCTGGACCGGTCCAGATATGAAATCTGGTACATGTCCTACAACGCGAAGCCGAAGGAGAGCTACCGGGTGGACCGGTTCCTGCATGCCGTGCCCTATGAGCAGGCGGCGGAGGTGTACGCGCAGTGCGACATCCTGCTGAAGAGCAGCTGGCTGGAAAGCTTCTCCTATCCGCCGCTGGAGATGATGGCGACCGGGGGGTGGACCGTGCTGGTGCAAAACGGAGGGAATTCGGAGTATATCCGGGACGGGGAGAACTGCCTGACCTATCCGCTGGGGGATGAGGAGGCGGCGGTCCGGGCGGTGGAGCGAATCGCCTCGGATCCGGCCCTTCGGGCGAAGCTGGCCCGGGGCGGGCTGGAGACTGCGGCCGCGAGGGACTGGGAATCCCTGCGGGAGCGGATTGTTTCCGTCTACCGGAAAACCGCGGGAAAATGAGCCGCCGCCTGGCGGGTACATCGGTTTTGCCCACAAGGGCACGGACAGTCAGCGGTTTACCGGGCCGCGGGAGGAGGGATCTTTCGTTGACGATCATGAAGGCGTTTAAAGACGGAGGGAAACGCATGATCCGGGACAGGAAAGCCGCCGGGATGTGGGCGGCGGTGTTCCTGCTGTATGTTCTTTCGGTCTGGATTCACAGCCTGCTGCTTCCGGGGCCCCGGGTGCTGGCGACCTATTACGACGAGTGGCTTTACTGGGGGACGGCCAAGAATTTCTGGACGGAGGCGCGTTTCACCCTGAATCACGCCCCGATTGAATTCTACAAATTCGTCTATTCCCTGGTGCTGTCCCCGCTGTTCCGGATCGGGGACGGGGTTCAGCGGGCCCTGTGGGCCCGCCGGCTGAACCTGATTATGATCTCCTGGTCCGTTTTCCCGGCCTATCGGCTGGTGCGGAAAATCACCCCCTCCCGGATGCTGCAGATCGTCTGCCTGATCCTGCTGCTGGTGAGCCCCATCATGAACTACGCGGAGAAGTACGCGCCGGAGAACCTGTATCTGCCCATGGGGCTGTATCTGCTCCTGGGGTACTTTCATCTGTTTGAGATGATCCACCGGGAGGATATGGGCATTCGCAGGCCGGCGGTCTGGGCGGGGGTGCTGGGCCTCTTTGCCGCGGTCTGCTATGACGCGCGGGAGGCCGTGGCCGCGCTGATCGGGGGGTTCCTGATCCTGACACTGGCCCAGACCCTTCGCTGCGCCCGGAAAAGGGAGGCGGCATGGAAGCGGTATCTGGCTGTGACGCTGGCCCACGCGGGGGCGTTCGCGGCCTGCCTTGTGCTGATCGGTCTGGCGCTGAACCTGAAGTTTTCCTACGGGCATCAGGTCGGAATCGGAAATATTGATTCCCTGTACAAGATCGAATACCTGGTCTACTGCCTGATCTGCAATTCGCTGTATATCTGCGCGGCGTTCTTCGGATTCCCCCTCCTCTATGCCGTATTCCGGAAACGGACGGGCCGCTCCCTGGCGGAGGAAAAGGGAGCGCCCCACCGGGACTGGGTTTTCTGTCTGTATATCGGCTTTGCGCTCATGATCCTTTCGATCACCTACTCCATTTCGGTGCGGGAGGAGCTGGGCCGGCGAATCATCCGGAATCATACGAGGTACTATCTTCCCTTCCTGCTTCCCTTCCTGGCGCAGACGCTGGAAGAAATCAGAACCGCGGTCAGGAATCCCGCGAAGACGGGGCTGGCGGCTGTTTTATGCATGGGCCTGGCCTGCGTCCTTCTGCTCAGCCCCAGCCGGTATGTGGCCGCCTACGACAGCTACGACACCTGGATCTTTCAGGACGCGACGGGCTATTTTGACGACATCAGCGAGGAAAAGGCCCCGGAAAAGGCGGACGGGGAGGAGGAACCGGAAGACCTGGGGACCCGGCTGAAGGCCTTTGTGAAGGATCAGACGGCGGGGAAGAAGGAGATTACCTTCCACCATGGCCTGGTGTTTTCCATGCTGGCCTTTACGGGGATCACGGTTCTGGTGTTCCTGCTGGCCTGCCGGAACCGGAAGGCGGCCCTCGCGGTGTGCTGCTGCGCGGTTCTTCTGGCCGAGGGATATAACGATTACGCGACCCTTCGAAAGCTGCGGAGTTTAACCACCCTCAAGGAGACAGAGATGGCGGGATATATCGAGCTGGATCGGGACCTCCACGCCGCGGTGGGGGAGGAGAATCTCCTGGTGATCAGCACGAAAAGGGGCGAGGCCGGCAAGCGAAAGCTGGAAACCTTCCTGTCCGGAGACTGGTATGCCACCCTGACGGGGGATCTGAAAAAGCTGCTGGATGAGGAGGGGATCCTCGATCTGACCAAAAAGCAGATCACCCCGGCGATCAAATCCTTCGTCGGAATCAAGAAGTATCCGGAGGGGACGGCGTTCCCCTATGTGCTGTGCAGGAAGGACGTCCGCTTCCGGGAGGAGAGCGTTGACATCGTCCTGACCAGCAAGGCGACGGGATATACGCTCTACAGGATGAAGGATCCCACCCGCCTGGCGTTCGAGTACATCAAGGATGTGTACGACGAGACGGACGAGGAGAAGGCGGAATGAGGAAAGGCCATCGGGGGGACGCGGAATGAAGGAACGGACGCGGAGGCTGCTTCGCAGCCTGATTTTCCTGCTGCTGCTGGGGGCGGCGGTGATCGGCGTCCAGGGGCTTTTCGGATCGAACAGCTCCTGGGACTATGAACATGAGCGGAACTATCTGCTGGAGAAACCGGGCAGCCTGGACGGCGTGTATGTGGGCACCAGTAATGTCCACGCCTTCTGGCAGCCGGCCTACGGCTGGAAGCAGCACGGCATCGCCGTCTGGAATTATTCCATCGACGCCGCGCCGGCGGAAGCCATTAAATACATGGTGATCGAGGCCAGGAAGACCCAGCCGGACGCCCTGTACATCATCAATCTGAATACATTCAAGGCGGAATCCGTGGATCCGGACACCACCTCCATTCACCGGGTGGTGGATTATATGCCCTTCTCCCTCAACCGGCTGCGGCTGACGCGACGCCTGACGGAGAAGCTGGACATGCCGCCGCTGGAGAAACTGGAATTCTACCTGCCGATCATCCGGTTCCATACCCGGTGGGATGAGCTGAAGGACTGGGTCTATGGCGCGGCGGACTTCGACTACAAGGGATCACTGCATTACTCGGCCTATCAGAAGAATGTGACCGATTATTCCAAAACCTACAGGGTGTATGAGGGGCTGGAGCCGGTTTCCGACGATGTGGCGGAGATCATGGACGATTTGCTGGACTACTGCGACGCGGAAAAGCTCCGGGTGCTGTTTGTGATCGTACCCCAGGTCGTTTCAAGGGAAGATCAGGGGCGGATGCAGACCCTGGCGCAGACGGTCCGGGACCGGGGCTATACCTGCCTGGACCTGCTGACGGATTATCGGGAGCTGAAGCTGGATCTGCGGATGGATTTTTACAACCGCAAACACACGAATGTGCACGGCTCCCTGAAGTTTGCGGACTGGCTGGGAACCTATCTGATGGAGCAGGAAGGAATGACGGACAAGCGCGGCCAGCCCGGATGGGAAAGCTGGGAGGCGGCCAGCGAGTCCTACCTGGAGGACTATCTCGGAGCGTATCATCTGCCCTTTGAGCTGTCCCTGGAGAACCGGACGGAGCTGGAGGGGCCGGCGATGAAGCGGGTCACGGTGAAGGAGCTGAGCGCCACGGTCACCTGGGATCCGTCGGAGGGCGCGGACGGGTACGAAATCTTCCGGAAGGCGGACGACCGGGGATGGGAATCCGTGACGGCGGTGGAGGCTTCCGCGTCCAGCTACACGGAGGAAGGGCTCGAACCGAAGACGAAGTATACCTATACGGCGGTGCCCTTCCTGGAGACGGAAAGCGGTCGGAAATACGGGCATTTCTCCGTGAACGGCGTCAGCGGCACGACGGGAGGGACATGACATGACGATTGTATCGCTTCCATTCTTCCTGTTTACCGCGGCGGTCGTGCTGGTCTATTACGCCGTACCGAAGAAGATCCGCTGGACGGTGCTGCTGGCGGGAAGTTCTATTTTTTATGCCCTGAACAGCGGGTGGCTGGCGTTGGTGCTGGCGGGGACGTCCCTGCTGACCTTTGTCATGGGATGGGCGGTTCAAAAGGTGCTGGACGCAAGCCGGGCCGACCTGAAGGCGGCGGAGGGGCTGTCCCGGGAGGAGAAGAAAAAGAGGAAGGAAGCCGCCCGGAAGAAGGCCAGGGCGCTGATGCTGACGGGGGTGCTGGCGGATCTGGCGGCGCTGCTGTTCCTGAAGTATTTCAATTTCTTCGGAAGCAACCTGAACCGGCTTTTGTCAGCGCTGGGGACGGGCGGACGGATTCCAGCGCTGAACCTGCTGCTGCCGCTGGGGATTTCCTTCTACACCCTGCAGGCGATGGCCTACCTGATCGACGTATACCGGGGAAAGACAGCGGCGGACCGGAATCCGGCCAAATTCATGCTCTTTATGAGCTTCTTTCCCCAGATCGTTCAGGGGCCGATTCCCCGGCACAGCCAGCTGGCGCATCAGCTGTATGAGGGGCACGATTTCGATTATCAGCGGCTGTGCTTTGGCGCGCAGCTGATGCTGTGGGGTATCTTCAAGAAGATCGTGATCGCGGAGCGCCTGAGCGGACCGGTTCAGGCCCTGTTCGCCGCGGATTCCGCGGTTACGGGCCCGGCCGTTTTCCTCGGGGCCTGCCTGTACGGGCTGCAGGTCTATACCGATTTCTCGGGCGGAATGGATATCGTCCGGGGCGTGGCACAGATGCTGGGCATCGAGCTGGAGCTCAACTTTACGCAGCCCTATTTTGCCAGCTCCGTGGAGGACTTCTGGCGGCGGTGGCATATCACCATGGGCGCCTGGATGCGGGACTACATCTTCTACCCCCTGTCCCTGTCCAAAGCGTTTACGAACCTGAGCCGGAAGAGCCGGAAGGTCTTCGGCGCCTTCGTCGGAAAGCGGCTGCCGGCGTTTCTGGCCATGTTCATTGTCTATTTCCTGGTGGGCCTGTGGCATGGCGCGGACTGGAAATACATCGTATACGGCGTATGGAACGGCGTTTTCATCACGAGCGGCATCCTGCTGGAAAACGCGTACGCCAAAGCCCGCGGACTCTGCGGGATCGACGAGGGGACCGTGACCTGGCGGGCCTTCCGGATCCTGCGCACCTTCGCGATCGTCAGCTTCGGCCGGTATTTTTCCAGAGCGGACAGCCTGGGACACGCCATGGATCTGTTCCGCCGCACCTTCATCCACTGGCGGGATCTGTCCTTCCTGACGGACGGGACGCTCCTGAAATGGGGGCTGAATACGGCCAACTGGGTGCTGCTGGCGGTCTGCGTGCTGATTCTGTTCTATGTGGACGCCCGGCACGAGAAGGGGATCTCCTTCCGGCGGACCATCGCCGCCCAGGCGCTGCCCTTCCGCTGGCTGATTTATATCGGGGCGGTGCTGGCGCTGCTGATCTTCGGCTGCTACGGCCCGGAATACAGCGCGGCGAGCTTTATCTATGAGCGGTTCTGAGGAAAGAAAGGATGCCGCCCGCAGGGCGGCAGTCCGACAGAATACAATGGCGAAAACAAGCCGCAGCGGGAGGACGAAGGCTGCCTCCTGCCCGGGAGCCGGAACGCGGAACCGCGTTTCATGAGGAGGAGAAAGGCCATGAACCAAACGGTGCTGGACTACCTGGAGGCATCCGCCCGGAAAAACGGGGAGAAAACGGCCCTGATCGATGAAAACCGGCGGATGACCTATGCGGAAACGCTGACCGCGGCCCGGCGGATTGCCAGCTTCCTGATCCGCCGCGATGAGGGCGTCAACGAGCCCGTGGCCGTGCTGATCGACCGAAACGTGGAAAGCGTCTGCTGCTTCTTCGGGATCGCCATGACGCGGAACTTTTATGTGCCCGTGGACGCGTCGCAGCCGGTTCAGCGGGTGATGACCATCCTGAAGCAGATGCGCCCGAAGGCCATCATTTCCATTCGGAATTTCCCGGAGACCCTCCGGGAAGAGGTGCGGATCCCGGTTTACGAATATGACGCGATGATGACGGAGGAGGCGGACCTGCCCGCGCTGGAGCGGATCCGGGGGGAGATCCTGGACGTGGATCCGCTTTACGCGATCTGCACCTCCGGATCCACCGGGGTGCCCAAGGGCGTGCTGATCGCGCACCGGTCCGTGTCCGATTTTATTCCGGTCTTTACCCGGACCTTCGGCTTCACGGAGGAGGAGGTCTTCGGCAACCAGGCGCCCTTTGATTTCGACGTTTCCGTAAAGGATATCTACTCCGCCGTATACCTGGGGGCTGCCATGGTGATCATTCCCAGGGTTTGCTTCGCGATGCCCAAGAAGCTGGTGGAGTTTCTGGACGATTATCGGATCACGACGGTCATCTGGGCGGTGTCCGCCCTGTGCGTCGCGGCCGGATTCAACGCCTTCCGGCACCGCGTTCCCTCCCGGCTGAGAAATGTTCTTTTTTCCGGAGAGGTGATGCCGGTCCGGATGCTGAACATCTGGCGGAGCTACCTGCCGGAGGCCATGTATGTCAACCTGTACGGCCCGACGGAAATCACCTGCAACTGCAGCTACTATATCGTGGATCGGCCCTTCGGGGAGACGGAGAAGCTGCCCATCGGGAAGGCGTTTGATAACGAGGAGATGCTGGTGCTGACCGAGGACAACCGCCCGGTTCGGAAGGGGGAAACCGGCGAAATCTGCGTGAAGGGGACCTGCCTGGCCCTGGGATACTACCGGGATCCGGAGCGAACCGCCGCGGCCTTTGTTCAGAATCCGCTGAACGACGCCTACCCGGATCTGATCTACCGGACGGGGGATCTGGCGGAGCTGCGGGACGACGGGCAGTATTACTTCGCCGCGCGGAAAGATTTCCAGATCAAGCATATGGGCCACCGGATCGAACTGGAGGAGATCGAGGCGCATCTGAACGCGGTTCCCGGGGTGATCCAGAGCTGCTGCATGTTCGATGAGGAAAGGAACAAAATCGTGGCCTTCTATGCCGGGGAGACGGAGAAACAGGAGCTGGTCACGGCCCTGAGGGATCAGCTGCCCAAGTATATGATTCCGAACATCTTTCTGCGGCGGGAACGGCTGCCGCTGAATAAAAACGGCAAAACGGACCGGCAGGCGCTGAAAAAAATGTATTTCACGGAAGGCGGGTGATTTCATGCGGCCGGTGAGCGACCCGGCGATGTGCAGGGACCTGATCGGGGAAGCTCGAAAGCGCGTCGGCACGGTTCGTAGCAACTGCTTCGCCATGGCCGCCTCCTTTGATCCCTTTATCGAGGAGGGACGGCTGTATTACGAGGAATCCCCGGAGGGATTGTGCCTGTTTACGGATGAGGGGCGTTATTTTCAGCTGTATTATTTTCTCAACCCCGCGTCCGATTTTCCGCGGATCCGGGCGGAGAAGCCCGTGCTGATCGAGGAGACCAACGCGCGGGGCGCCCGGGACGAAGAAATCGCCCGGGCCGCGGGATGGTACGGAGCGAGGGGGTTCCAGTTTTTCAAACGGAACGGGTACTACACCTGTACGCTGAAGCCGGGAGAGACGGAGCGGCCCTGTGGGACGGAGCGGATACCGGTCCGGCGGGAGAAGGATGATGATTCCGGACGCCCCGCGGATGAATCCGCGGAGCCGCCGTCCGAAAACCGTCGGGCGGAATCCGAAACCGCCCATTCGGAGGAGGGATGGACCCTCCGGGAGGTAAGGGATCCGGAGACGGCGGAGCAGGTGATCACTCTGTGGGAGGCAAGCCTGGATCCCACGGACATCCCCCTGGCCCACCGGCGGTTTATCCGGAGCGGGACGGACCGGGCGCTGTGCGCGGCCGACGGGACGCGGGTGCTCGGCGCGGTCTGGTACAGGCTGGGAAGGAACACCTGCGAGGAACGCCATCTCGCGGTTCATCCCGACGCCCGGCGCCGCGGCCTGGGGACTTTGCTGTTGCGGGGCGTGATGAACGCGGCGGCGGCCGCGGGAAAAACCCTGGTGAATACCTGGATCAGCGACACAAACGCCGCGTCCATTGCTCTGCATACCCGGGCCGGATTCCGGGAACAGCCCCGGAACTGTATCCAGTATATTTTAAAGGAGACATAGCATGCCGCCTGCAGGGCGGAAATGAGTCAGAATACAATGGCGAAAAGCGCCATAGTGAGGAGAAATGAGAAAATGGAACAGATGATGAAGATCCTTGAAGAGATTCGGCCGGATGTGGACTTTGCGAACGAGCGGAAGCTGATTGACGACCATGTGCTGGATTCCTTCGATATTATTTCCATCGTACAGGAATTCAATGAGGCCTTCGATATCGAGATCGACGTGGAGGATCTGGAACCGGACAATTTCAATACGGTGGAAGCCATGAAGGAACTGATCGACCGGCTGCGGAACGCGGATTGATAAAGGAAGAACGCGAAGGATGGCAGGGATACAGAAAACCGTTGAAAAGGGAATCAGATACCTGAAGAAAAGAGGCATCCGGAAAACCCTGCGGAAGACCGCGCTGCATGTGGACCGGAAGCGGCTGGAGCGGGCGTATATCCGGCGGATGATGCCCACGGCGGAACAGCTGGCAGCGCAGCGGGCGGAGGGGATGCCGGAGGAGGTCTGCTTCAGCGTCATCGTCCCGCTGTACAATACGCCCATGGCGCTGCTGCGGGAGACCCTGGACTCTGTGGCCGGGCAGAGCTACGGGAACTGGGAGCTCTGCCTGGCGGACGGGAGCGACGACGCCCACGGGGACGTGGGGGAATACTGCCGGGAGCGGGCGGCGGCGGAGCACCGGATCCGGTACCGGAAGCTCCCGCAGAACGAAGGCATCTCCGGGAACAGCAACGCGGCGCTGGAGATGGCGCGGGGGGACTATATCGCCCTGTTCGACCACGACGATCTGCTGCGGGCGGATGCCCTGTATGAAATGGCAAAGGCCATCGGGGAAACCGGGGCGGACTTCCTGTATTCCGACGAGATGATTTTCGAGAGCCCGAAGGTGACGAGGGTGCTGGGCATCCGCTTCAAGCAGGACTTCGCGCCGGAGGATCTCTGGACCAACAACTTTATCTGCCACCTGACGGTGTTCCGGCGGGACCTGCTGGAGGTCACCGGAGGGTTCCGGGGGGACTTTGACGGCAGCCAGGATCATGACCTGGTGCTGCGGCTGACGGCGGCGGCGAAGCAGATCCGGCATATCCCCCAGGTGCTGTATTTCTGGCGGTCGGTGCCCGGATCGGTGGCGGCGGATATCCACATGAAGGAATACGCCATCGACGCGGGGCGCAGGGCGGTGGAAGCCTTCCTGCGGAGCCGGGGCCGGGGGGAGATCCGGGTGGAGAGCACGGAAGCCTTCCCCACGATGTACCGGCTGCGGATCCCGGTGGCGGGGGAGCCGTCCGTACGGGTGATCATCTGGCCCGGAAGCGGCGCGGAGAGCGGGCTTTCGGAACTGCGGGCGGGAACCCGGTGGAAAAACATCCGCTGGCAGGTTCTGGCCCCCGGCGCGCAAAGCCGGAACGAGGCCTTCCGCCGGGCCGCGGAGGCAGCGGAGGAGGACTATCTGGTCTTCCTGGACGAGGTCCCCGAAGCCCTGAATCCGGACTGGATCCGGGAGATGCTCCAGTGGGCCCAGGAGGAGGAGATCGGCGCCGTGGGGGCGAAGATCCGCCTGGCGGGGGGCACGGACCTGCGGCACGCGGGGATCGTGCTGGGCCTGGGGCCGGAAGGCGTGGCGGGCCGCGCCTATTTCGACATGGAGGACGACGGGGTGGGCTTCTTCGGCCAGCTGGCGGTGGCCCGGAATGTGACTGCCGTCACCGATGGCTGGATGATCCGGCGGGAGAAGTACCGGACAGCCGGGGGCTTTGACCCGGAATACGGGGATGCGCTGTTTGACATCGATCTGTGTCTGCGGCTGAAGGAAACGGGATACCGGAACATGTGGGTTCCGGAGGCGCTGCTCTCCGGAGGGGAGGCGAAGGAGTTTGCCCTGGACGTGGGAAAGGAATACGCAAGCTACGCCCGGGACAGCGCCCGGTTCAGGCAGAAATGGGCCGAGGTCCTGAAGGCGGGGGATTCGTGCTACAACCCCAACCTGAGTCTGAAGCACGAGGACTGGCGCATCGACGGGGAGAAACTGTAAGATTTTTGAAGCTGCCCATGAGGCGGCGGAAGCCCGGAATCCTGAAAGTTTTTTGAGCGAGGTGACTATTGATGAAACATTTTGCGGGATGGATCTGTATCCTGCTGCTTCTTTCCATATCCGTGTTCGCGGCAGCCGAAACCGTCGACGGGCCCTTATACAAAACGATTCCCGGAGAAGGTCCCGCCTTCAGCTTCTCAGAGGATGACGGGATCAGCGGGGATGATGCTTTCGACGGCTTCATCCTTCGGTCCTTCGGAATCGGAGACGCGTATACGGACCCGGGACTGCTGACCGCGGCGCAGCATACACAGGGGAGCAAGCTGCGGAGGCTCAACGCAAAGATATACACGCGGCTGGCGGCTTTGATCAGCGAGGTCGCCAACGGGAACCGTTCCTCCACATCCTTTGAAATTCCGATAGCGGACCTGATCGGGAAAACTTCTTTTACGGCGGCAGAGCTGGGCGTTGACCGGCTCTATGATTCCGAGTATGTGGAAAGTGAGAATACCGTTTATATTACTCCCACCGAACAGGCCATGGATGCGCTTTTCGCGAAGATCGATTTCAACTTCGACCTCGTGATCCTTTCCCTGAAGTTTGATCTTCCGTATGAACTGTATTGGTACGGCAATGCCGGTGGCTGGACCGGGCCGGGCTGCGATTTAAATCGAGACTTTACGGAGCTCAGATTTACGTCAGACTATATTCGGATCGACATGTATGTCGCAGCGGAGTATTCCTCCGAAAACAGGGAGGGAACCACTTCCTTCAATACCGCCATCGCACGGTCCGTGCGCCGGGCGGCTCAAAACGCGCAGAATATTATCGCGGAGAACCGGAGCAAACCGGATTATGAAAAATTAAGGGCATACAGGGATGCCATCTGCGATCTGGTTGATTACAACTGGCCTGCCGCGGAACGGATTGTGAGCTTCAGCGCTCCCTATGGCAATCCCTCCCAGCTGGTCTGGGTCTTCGACGGCGACGACAGCACCAAAGTCGTCTGCGAAGGATACGCGAAAGCATTCAAATATCTTTGCGACGAGACGACCTTCGATTCCTATGTTTCCGTGGCGATGGTTGCCGGTGTGATGGGCTCCGAAGGCGACTTCGGAGGGCACATGTGGAACGTCGTGACCATGAACGACAGCAGACATTACCTGGTCGATGTCACAAACTGTGACAGCGACAACGGAGACTATTCGGATGAGCTTTTCATGGTCGGATACACGAGCCGGTATCGGGGGGCAAACGGGGAGACGGGATATACCTATACGGTTTACGGCGGAGGGCTGACCTATATTCCGAATGACGACCAGATTGAAATGTATTCGGCCGAAGAGCTCAGCATGTCCGATTCCGCTTACGAAGTGATTAAAATCCGGGCGGAATGGCCGATAACCATCCCGATCGGCAGCTCCTGGTATCCAGCGTTCTGGTGGTGGAATACCGTCGATCCCTGCACATGGACCATGCAGGTTGTGCATAAGGGCGAAGTCCTCGCATACTATGACGCGGAAAGAGAGATAGACGATTTCACCTTCGACGAAGCGGGAGAATATGATCTGATCTGCTCCGTGGAGGATGGACTCGGAAGAGTTGCCACCAGGACAGCGAAAGCCACCGCGATGAAACCGGGGGCGCTCCGGCCGGGATCTTTTACCGTTGAAACCATTCAGGAGAACGGGGAGAACAGTCATGATGTATGGCTGAAACTGACATATTCCGGCGGTTTTCACGCTGTTTCCTTTCACTATCAGATTTTTGCGAAGGATTCCAATGATCAATGGTTCATGACATGGGAAGAGGACAGCCACCTTGCGGAACCCCATTTCTGGCTGGGAGAAGACGGAGAGCACTATCTGAAAGCCCAGATTATCGACGGGAACCGCACCTATGAGCTGTCTTCCGAAGTATTCTATGTCGGACATAAGCCGACGCTGATCGAATCCTTCGTGACCAGATGCTACAAGGTCATCCTCGGCCGGGCTCCGGACGCGGACGGGCTGAAATACTGGGCGGATTCCCTGGAGGAGGGGGAAAAGGCAGCCTCCAATATCATAGACGGTTTTGTCAACAGTCAGGAGTTTTTAAACCGGCATTACGGAAACGACGAAGCGGTTGAAATATTGTATCTGGCGATGCTCAACCGAGCCCCGGATGCCGGAGGCAAGGCTTACTGGGTGAATATGCTGAACATAGGGAATCCTTTCTCCACGGTGATCAACGGATTCTGCGGCTCTCAGGAATTCAGACAGCTCTGTGATCAGTATGGGATCTCGCCCGGATCCGTCTCGGCTGCCCCGGTGGGAAAACGGACAAAGATCGAAGCCTTTGTCAGGCGCTGTTATCTGACGATTCTGAGCCGTGAGCCGGACGCGGGCGGTCTGAATAACTGGTCCAACGCGCTGGAAAGCGGCGCGCAGGCCGCGGCCAGCATTATCAACGGCTTTGTCAACAGCCAGGAATTCCTGAACAAGCATCTCAGCAATGCGGAGGCTGTGGAAATACTGTATCTGACGATGCTGAACAGGCCCTCCGATCCGGCAGGCAAGGCCGACTGGGTCAATAAGCTGAATCAGGGCCAGCCTTTTGCCGCGGTGATTAACGGATTCTGCGGTTCGCAGGAATTTACCAGCCTGTGCAATGACTATGGGATCGTCGCCGGCTCCGTCCCCCTGGCACATTTGCCGCTTTCCGGCCATTTCCTGCCTGACGGAACGCCGGACAGCGAGCCGGAGGAGCCTGCCGCCGGCGAAGCGGATGCGGCGACGGCGCCGGAGGATGCGGATCATGCGGAAAACGGCGATGCCAATATCCCCGACTCTTTTGAGGCGGAAGCGGAAGAGGCGGACGACAGGGTCCTTTCATCTGCGGAGGAATTGAACGCAGCTGTATCAGCAGAAGACGCTTCCGATGCTTCCGGGGAAGACGCGGACGCGACGGAGCAAGGGGACGCGGCAGCGGAAGAGACGGAGACCACGGACCCTGCCGGGAAGGCTGAAAACGGGGAAGCGGCAGAGGAAGCCGCCGCCGCTTCTGAAGGGGATGAAACGGCTGAGTTCGTTGTTCCGGAAGAAGAGATGAATGCGGCAGAAGATGCCGCCGCCGCTTCTGAAGGGGATGAAACGGCGGAGTTCGCTGTTCCGGAAGAAGAGATGAATGCGGCAGAAGATGCCGCAGCCGCATCCGAAGGTGACGAAACGGCTGAGTCCGCTGTTCCGGAAGAAGAGATGAATGCGGCAGAAAATGCCGCCGCTTCCGAAGGGGACGAAACGGCTGAGTTCGCTGTTCCGGAAGAGGAGATGAATGCGGCAGAAGATGCCGCCGCCGCTTCCGAAGGGGACGAAACAGCTGTGTTCGTTGTTCCGGAAGAAGAGATGAATACGGATGAAATGGTTGAAATTAACCTGGACGCGGCAGCTCTGACCGATTCAGAGGATGCGGAAGTCCGGGGAGACGAGGCTCCGGATCCTGCCGTGCCGGAAGATGAGCGAACGGATGCGCCGGAAGGCACCGAAGCCAATGAACCTGATGAGCCGGGCGACCAAAACGAAGGCGAAGAAAAAATCAGGGCGTTCGTGCGTCACTGCTATTCTGCCGCGCTGGGCAGGGAAGCGGATGAAGCCGGACTGAATGATTATACGCATCAAATTGCGTCCGGTATAAAGACGCCGGAGCAGATCGCACGTGAATTCATATTCTCGACGGAATTTCAGAACAGGCAGCTGAGCCACAGCGATGTTGTCCGGGTTCTGTATCGGTTGTTCCTGTACCGCGACGCGGATGAAGAAGGCCTTTCCGCATGGGTCGAAAAGCTGGATGCCGGCGTCGGGCTGGAGGAAGTCGTGAACGGTTTCGCAGCTTCCGACGAATTCAGAGCTGTACTCAAGGAGTGAGATGAATTCAGAATCAGAAACAAAAAAGACTGCTGAATCGACGGAGAGAAAGCAGGGTAATACGTATTCTCAAATAAGCGCAGCTTATTTGAGAATAAGCGTGCTTCACACGCGCATTTCGTGCTAAAGCACGAAATGCCGTCCAATCTTCGATGCGCCTTCGGTGCTATAAAATCGCATAAGGCGATTTTAACGAAGATTAGTATAACAGAAGCCGCCCGGGGGGATTCCCCGGGCGGCTTTCCGCATAAACGGGCCTTTTTTTCCGGCTCGGCGGCGCGGGGACCGGTTCTCCGGCGCAGCCGAGCTGTTGTACGAAGCGCGAGCCCGGGCGTATGCCATTTGCCTGTGGCGTCGCTGCCTCCCGGCGCATGACACAGGGGGACTGGCGAAGTCAGTCCGCTTTTTCCAGGAAGGAGACCATGACGTAGCCTTCCAGATCCCCGGCCCGGACATGCACCCAGGAGGGGTCCTCGCAGGTTTCCAGCACCAGGAGCCGCTGATGCTTGTACAGGCGGCGGAGAATTTCCCCGGAAGGGGCGGGCTCCGCCCGCAGGTTCAGGGTGCTGTCGTCCTCGATGCCCTCCACGCTGGCCAGCCAGGCCCCTCCCGGCAGATTTTCTGCGGAGACGGGGATCAGGGTGGGACGGGGCGTGGGCGTGGCGGCGGGGCCGGGGGTTTCCGCCAGAACGGGATCCGGGGTGGGCAGCGGGGCGGAAACGGCTTCCGCCTGGCGAAGCTCCATCCCGGGATAGTAGAAGTCCAGGATGTCCCGGAAGGTTTTGCCGTACTTTTCCGCCATCTGCTGGGCGCCCCGCTGACTCATGCCGACCCCGTGGCCGTAGCGGCCGGCGGCCAGGACGAAGCGGTCCCGCTCCTCCGAGACGGTGACGATTTCGTTATCCGCCCCGTAGATGCTCAGGTTCAGGGCCCGAATCAGGTTCGGGAACAGGGGCAGGGAGAGCGTGAAGGTCCCCATGGGTAGGAAGCCGGAGAGAATCAGGGGGAGGGGGGTCTCCGTGGGCGCCGGGGTGGCAGCGGCGGCGACCGCTGCATTTGCTGAGCCGGCTTCGCTCTGCTCAGTCGGTTCTGCCGTGCCGCCGTTCTCCTCGTCCGGCTCGTAGGTCAGCGGATCCGGGGTTTCCGGCGCAATGTACCGGCGGCCGGAGGCCTGCAGGGTCAGGTCGATTTTGGTCATCAGCCGGGAGGGCTCCGGATACCGGGGCGCGGAGAGGGACAGCGCGGTGACCGCGTCGATCCGGAAACAGGCGGGATCCTGCTCGAAATCCGCCATTTCAGGCAGGGAAAAAACCGCCTCCCGGATCGCGGCGGCCAGTTCCTCCGGCAGGGCCTGGCCATCCTTGCGGATGACCACTTTTTTCACGATGGACGCCGGATTTTCCACATCATAGGGATCGTCGGTGATGGCGAAGCAGGTGCTGGTTTCCCGTCCGCTCCAAACATGGGCGGGGAGCTCCGTTTGACCCCCGTTGGAAGCGGAATAATAGCAGTTGGCATAGGTTCCGCCGGAGAAACCGACGAGGCCGGCGGTTTCCCGGATGGCCCGGTCGCAGCGGTCATGGCCGCCGGAGACGCCCCGGAAGACCTGGTCCTCCGTGGTGTCCACCACGTCCCAGTCCTTTGCGGGATCCGCCCGCCCCAGGGCGTAGGTCCTGGCGCAGACGGCCTGGGCCTTCAGCGCCTCCAGGGGGAAGTCGTCCCCCATTTCCCAGGGCAGCACGCCCCGCAGGTAGTCCTCCGCCGAAAGGGTCAGCACCGGCTGCAGCTGGCCGCCGGCGAGGGTCAGCGTCAGATCCCCGGGATACAGGGCCTCCCAGGGAGCGATCGTCAGCCCGGGGGCGGAGACGTTCTCCGCCGCGGCCCGGGCCAGGGTCAGCTTCGCCCCGCAGTCCAGGGACGCGCCGGCGTAGAACAGGATCAGCCGGTCATTCCGGCAGATGACGCTGATCTCCGCCCGGGAGGGCAGGAGCATGCGGCTGTCCCGGCCGAAGGCGGCGGTGTAGGGCCCGGAGAGGGTCAGATCGATCCGGTCCGTCAGGGCCAGGCGGCGCAGCAGCACCCGCACCGTCAGGGGAAGGGCCGCCGCGGCCCGGGCGGGCATACCCGCAAGCGGGCTGGAAAGGATGGTCAGCAGGAGGAGCAAGCAAAGAAAACGGACGGCCGCGGGACGCGGGAACGAAAAGCGTGGTTTTGCGGCGTTATGAATGGGAACCGCCTCCTTTCTTTGCCCGCTCGGCTTCCTTCCAGGCCAGAATCTGCTCCAGACGTTCCCGGTATCGGGATTCCTGGCCCTGATCCGTGGGATGGTAGAAGCGCCGGCCCATGAGGCCCTCCGGCAGGCAGGTCATGGGGGTCATCTTTTCGGCATAATCATGGGCGTACTGATAGCCCTTGCCGTAATCCAGGCTTTTCATCAGCTGGGTGGGGGCGTTGCGGATATGCAGGGGAACCGGGGCGTCCGGCTCCTTCCGGATGGCTTCCGCAGCCTCCTGGGTGGCCATCTCCATGGCGTTGGATTTGCTGGCCAGGGACATGTAGACTACGGCTTCCGCCAGATGGACATTGCACTCCGGGACGCCGATAAAGTGGCAGGCCTGATAGGCGGCGACGGCCACCTCCATGGCCCGGGGATCCGCCAGGCCCACATCCTCGGCGGCGAAGCGGAGCACCCGCCGGGCGATATACAGGGGATCCTCGCCCACCTCCAGCATCCGCATCATCCAGTACACCGCCGCGTCGGGATCGGAATTGCGCATGGATTTATGCAGGGCGGAGATCAGGTTGTAGTGCTCCTCCCCGTCCTTGTCATAGAGAAGGCTTTTCCGGTTCAGACACTGGGCCAGGGTCTCCTCCGTGACGGTGATGCCGTTTTCGCCGGCCTCCCCGTTGAGCACAACCATTTCCAGGGTGCTGAGGGCGGAGCGGGCATCCCCGTCGCAGAAGTCGGCGATGGCCTCCAGGCCCTTTTCCGGGAAGGTGACATGATCCCGGCCGAAGCCCCGGTCATCGGTCAGGGCCCTGCGCAGCAGCCACAGGATATCCTCCCGGCTCAGGGCCTGCAGAACGAAGACCTTGCACCGGGACAGCAGGGCGCCGTTGACCTCGAAGGAGGGGTTTTCCGTGGTGGCCCCGATGAGGACGATGCTGCCCTTTTCCACGAAGGGGAGGAAGGCATCCTGCTGGGCCTTGTTGAAGCGGTGGATTTCGTCCACGAAAACGATGGTGCGCACGCCGTAGACCCGGTTTTCTTCCGCCTGGGTCATGACCTGGCGGATTTCCTTAATGCCGGAGGTGACGGCGGAGAAGTTGATGAAGGTGGCCCGGGTCTGCCGGGCGATGATCTGCGCCAGGGTGGTTTTGCCCACGCCGGGGGGCCCCCAGAAAATCATGGAGGAGACCATGTCGGCGTCGATGAGGCGGCGGAGGATTTTCCCCGGGCCGATCAGATGGCGCTGTCCGGCAAACTCTTCCAGGGTTTCCGGGCGCATGCGGGCGGCCAGCGGCTGAGAGCGGAAGGCCCGGGAGTCGGGGGACGCTTCTTCCGTGGAAAGAAGCGGCAGGGTATTCTCCATGATGATTCACCACCTGTCTGATGCACTGTTTATTCACCGGCCGCACGGGAACGTCATGATGAAGGCGTTCCGCGCTGTGATAATAATCGGATGCAGCCGCTTATCCCAGCGCGGAGGAGGTCTGTTCATCCTCATACTGCCGGGTATACAGCCTGGCGTAATAGCCGCCGGCCTTCAGGAGCCCTGCATGGGTTCCCTGCTCCACGATCTTGCCGTCCTGCACCACCAGGATCAGATCCGCGTTCCGGACGGTGGAAAGCCGGTGCGCGATCACCAGGGAGGTGCGCCCGGCGATGACGGTCTCGATGGCGGACTGGATCTTCTGCTCCGTCAGGGTATCCACGGAGGCGGTGGCTTCGTCCAGCACCAGGATCCGGGGATCCGCCAGGATGGCCCGGGCGAAGGACAGCAGCTGCTTTTCCCCGGTGGACAGGAGATCGCCCCCCTCGCCCACGTCGGAATCCAGCCCCTTGTCCATCCACCGGACCAGGGTTTCGGCGGAAACCAGGCGGAGGGCCTCCCAGATCTGCTCCTCGGTGGCGTTTGGATTGCCGTACAGCAGGTTTTCCCGCACGGTGCCGGAGAAGAGATGCGGCGTCTGCAGCACATAGCCGATGGCGGAATGCAGCCAGAGCTGGGAGCGCTCCCGGGCGTCCCGGCCGTCGATCAGCACCCGGCCCTCCGTGGGCTCGAAGAAGCGGCAGACCAGGTTCACCAGGGTGCTCTTGCCGGCGCCGGTTTCCCCCACGATGGCGATATTGGACCCGAAGGGGATCTTCAGGTTGAAGTGTTCCAGAACGTACTCATCCCCGTCGGGATAGCGGAAGGATACATCCTGAAATTCGATATCCCCCCGGATCGGCTCCCAGTTTTCCTTTTTGGGATTGAAGCTGTCGCCGTACTTTTCGATGACCTCCGGGGTGTCCTTCACGTCCGGCACCGTTCCCAGCAGGCGGGTCAGCCGCTCGATGTTGACCTGGGTGGTGATCACGTCGGAGATGGCGTCCACGATCCAGCGCACCGGCTCCATCAGCCCCTGGGCGTAGGTCATGAACATGGAGAAGGTGCCCACCTCGCTTTCCGCGATATACCCCCCCTGCCACAGCACGATGGCCAGGGCCAGGGAGGAGGCCAGATGCATGGTCAGGGCGAAGAGGCCCCGCAGCCGGTTGGCATGGATGCTCTTTTTCCGCATGTCCCCGGTGGCGGAGACGAAATCGCGGCTCATTTTATCCTCGATAACCAGGGTTTTGACGGTTTTCGCGCCGGTGATGCCCTCGTTGAAATCCCCGGTGATGCGGCTGTTCAGCTCCCGGATCTCCCGGTTGGCGCGGATCAGTTTTCCCTGAAACAGGGAAAACAGTACCGCCAGCAGGGGCAGGATCAGCAGCACCATCAGCGCCAGCCGGGCGTTGATGGCCAGCATGATCACCACCGAGCCCACCAGATAGGACAGGTGCCAGACGGAGTCCATCAGCGTCCAGGAGATCAGGGAGCCGATCCGCCCGGTATCGCTCATGACCCGGGAATGGATATAGCCCACGGCGTTCTGGTTATAGTAGCTGAAGGACAGCCGCTGCAGGTGGTCAAAGGCGGCGGAGCGCAGATCCCGGTTTACGCGGACCTCCGTGGACCAGGCGTCCAGGGTGGCCCGGTAGTTCACCACGGCCTGGAACAGGATGATGCCCAGATACAGGGCGATATACACCGGCAGGGTATCCAGGGTGCGCAGGGCGATATAGTGATTGAGGGCGTAGCGCTGCAGCAGGGGCAGGGCAAGGTCCGCCCCCGTGCCCGCCAGGCCGAAGACCACCATGAGGATCAGGGTCCGGCGGTACTTTTTCATATAGGGGATCAGCCGGGGAATGCCGAAGAAGGGAAGACTCGCCCGGCTTTCATTTTCTTTTTCCGACATCAGGCCGTTTCCTCCTCTCTGCTTATGCTCTGAATCCGGTCGATTTCCCGGAACAGGCCCGGCTGATTCCGCAGCTCCTCGGGGGTGCCCAGCTGGGCGATTTTCCCGTGATCCAGCACCAGGACCTGATCCGCCCTGGACAGGGTGGTCATCCGGTGGGAAATCAGAATGATGGTCGCCCGGCCAAAGTGTTTTTCCAGGGCCGCCCGGATTTTGGCGTCGGTTTCCGTATCCACGGCGGACAGGGAATCGTCAAAGATCATGATGGGAGCCTTCCGGGTCAGCATCCGGGCGATGGCCGCCCGCTGCTTCTGGCCGCCGGAAAGGGTGACGCCCCGCTCGCCCACGAAGGTGTCATAGCCCTTGCTGAAGCTGTCGATGGTCTCCTCCAGATGGGCGGTGCGGGAGGCTTCCGACAGATCCTCCTCCGACAGGTCCGGAGAGGTGATCATCAGGTTTTCCTTCAGGGTCCGGGAGAAGAGGAAGGGCTCCTGCAGGACGATGCCGATCCCGCTGCGCAGGTGGGACAGGCGCATTCTGCGGATATCCACGCCCCCGATGGTGATGCGGCCGTTTTCCTCCGGCAGGGGATAAAGCCGGTCCAGCAGGTACATGAGGGTGCTCTTGCCGGAGCCCGTACCCCCCAGGATGCCCAGCGTGCTCCCGGCGGGGATGGTCAGGGAAATATCCTGCAGCAGCTCCCCGGCCCCCTCGTAGGAGAAGGATACGTGGTCGAAGACGATATCCCGGTCCAGGGGCGGGGTTTCGCCCGCCGGGTCATCCTCCTCTTCCTCCGCGTCCATGATCTGGCCGACGCGCTCCATGGAAACGCCGGCCTTGCTCATTTCGGAAATCATCCGGCCCAGCATGCGGACGGGCCACACCAGCATCCCGTTGTAGGACAGGAAGGCGATGTATTCGCCGCTGGTCATCGCGCCCCGCAGGCAGAAGATCACCCCGAACACCACCACCAGCATCACCTGAACCCCGGAGAGCACGTCCGCCGTGGACCAGTACCGGGACATGATCTTTCCCATTTTGACCCACAGGGAGGTATAGTATTCATTTTGGGCGTCGAACCGGTCCCGCTCGTAGCGCTCCCGCCCGAAGGCCCGGACCACCCGCACCCCGGTCAGGTTTTCCTGCACCATGGCGGAGAGCTTTCCCTCGTTTTCATCGCACTTCTGGAAGCCCTCCCAGATCTGGCGGTGAAAGCGGATGGAATAGAGGATGATCAGGGGGACGGGCAGCATGGCGATCAGGGTCAGCAGGGGATTCATCCCCAGCATGAACACGATGGACAGCGCCAGCAGAATCAGGATCCGGATCAGGTTGGTCAGCTGCTCGGAGACGAAATTCCGGGTGGTGTCAATATCCGAGGTGCAGCGCTGGATGATGTCCCCCGTGTGGTTGCGCATGTGCCAGGAAAAGGGCAGGCGGGCGATGTGGGTATACAGGGTGTCCCGCATGGTTTTGACCAGGGTTTCCCCGCCCTTGGCGTTGTATACCCGGAAGCCGTACTGACTGCCGGCTTTGAAGAGCGCCACGACGACGATGGCCAGGGCCGGGATCCAGAGGCGGCTCTTCAGGGAGGCGGCTCCGCCGGCGGAGGTCAGCAGGGCCTGCACCGGAGCGCTCAGGGAATCCGGAGAGGCGCCGCCGATGATCTGGTCCACTGTCACCCGGACGATTTGCGGCGTCACCATATCCGCCAGGGCGGAGATGGCGGCGCAGAGCATACACAGCAGGAAAAACCCGCGGCTGCCTTTGAGAAAATGCCAGATAAGCCCGCCCCGGCCGGCGCGGGAGAAAGAACTGGTTTGGGATGCTTTGCTCATGTACATTCACCTTAACGGATGGTTCGAAGGATGGTCAGAATGGGATTTCCGCCCGGAAAAACCGGGGAAAAACCAAAGATCAGACTATCATAAACAGGAAGAAAAGGCAAGCGTTCCGCGAACACAGGAAACAGCCAGAAAGGACCATCTCCCTGTGCTGTTGACAGAAAAGACATGGATCAGAAGCAACCTATTATACATAATCATGGACCTTAACACAGGGAAAGCGTCTCCTTGAGCGGCTTATGCGGCCCCTGATTTTGAAAAATGAGGAAAAAAAGGTTGCCAAAGGGCGGAAAAACAGGTATGATTAGAGGTGGGGCGTAAGACGCGCCTCGCGATGAATATTTTTTAGGAGGGGATTCCAATGGCTGTTAAAGTTGCTATCAACGGTTTCGGACGGATTGGCCGCCTGGCGTTCCGGCAGATGTTCGGCGCGGAGGGGTATGAAGTGGTCGCGATCAATGACCTGACCAGCCCTGCCATGCTGGCGCACCTGCTGAAGTATGACACCGCCCAGAAGGGATACTGCGGCGTGATCGGCGAGAATAAGCACACCGTCGAAGCCACCGAGAATTCCATTATCGTGGACGGCAAGGAAATCACGATCTACGCGATCAAGGACGCTAAGGAATGCCCCTGGGGCGAGCTGGGCGTGGACGTCGTGCTGGAGTGCACTGGCTTCTACACCTCCAAGGAAAAGAGCATGGCCCATATCGCGGCCGGCGCCAAGAAGGTCGTCATCTCCGCTCCCGCGGGCAACGATCTGCCCACCATCGTGTACAACGTGAACCATGACGTGCTGAAGCCCGAAGACACCGTGATCTCCGCCGCTTCCTGCACCACCAACTGCCTGGCTCCCATGACCAAGGCGCTGAATGACGCGTATCCGATCGTCAGCGGCATCATGACCACCGTGCATGCCTACACCGGCGACCAGATGATCCTGGACGGCCCCCATCGCAAGGGCGACCTGCAGCGGGCCCGGGCCGGCGCGGCCAACATCGTGCCCAACTCCACCGGCGCCGCCAAGGCCATCGGCCTGGTCATTCCGGAACTGAACGGCAAGCTGATCGGCTCCGCGCAGCGGGTGCCCGTGCCCACCGGCTCCACCACCATCCTGGTGGCCGTCGTCAAGGGCAAGGATATCACCAAGGATTCCATCAACGCCGCCATGAAGGCCCAGTCCTCTGAGTCCTTCGGCTACACCACCGAGAAGCTGGTTTCCAGCGACATCATCGGCATGACCTATGGCTCCCTGTTCGATGCCAACCAGACCATGGTTACCAAGATTGACGACGACACCTATCAGGTGCAGGTCGTGTCCTGGTATGACAACGAGAACAGCTACACCAGCCAGATGGTCCGCACCATCAAGTACTTCGCTGAGCTGAAGTAATTGATTTATAAGGATTTTCAGCCTTTCCAAGAAGCGAAAGGATGGAGGCAGGTACGAAAAATGTTGATTCAGTACCGTAAACCGTTTTGATAATCTCGATTTAGGTATGATAGGCATTTACCCCCTCTTCTTGATTGGAAGCATTCAGGAAGAGGGGTTTTTTATGTGCAAAAGGATTGTCCCCCTGTTGTTCCCCTTGTGTTCGTCCCCGCGCGTTGTCTTGCAAAGTCCGGGGGATGATGATATGATATATAATGGCTGAGAAGCTGAATGAGAGCATTTTTACATCCGAAAAGGTCGCGCGGAGAAGGAGAGCGGGAAAGAATGAAGAAAAAAGGACTGGCTATGCTGCTGACGGTGGGGCTGCTGTGCCTGACGGCGGGCGCCGTGGCCGAAATATCCACCAATCTGCGGAAGGAAACGGTCTATACGACGAAGCGCAAGGTGGAAACCCAGAGCTTCGTGAACCGGGACGGGGAGATCGTGGTGGCGGAGGACCTGGGGTATGCCACGGTTCATAATCAGTACACCACGGGGACGAAGCTGTCCCGGACGGATTATTATGACGCCGAGGGGAACCTGGTGAACAACAGCCAGGGCTTTGCCTCCCGGGTGCTGGATTACAGCATGAACAACATCTCGCTGGAATATTTCCTGAACGCGGAGGGATATCCCGTTGCGGGTCCAGGCGGGTATGCGCGGATGGAGACGGACTGGTATTCCGGAAAGCGGCATCTGGAGAGCCGGTATTATGACACGGAGGGGAATCTGTTTTCCTCCGGGACCCAGTATGCCCGGATGACGACGGTGTATCCGGAGGACGACGCGTCCAAGTGGACCAAACCCACCAGCGTCACCTATTACGACGAAAATGACAACCTGATGCGGGGGCCCAACGGGTATGCCCGGGTCGAGTACGAGTACGGGCCGGCGGGATCGGGCGTCAGCAAGACCACCTATCTGGATGAGAACGGAAATCTGTATTATTACCAGAAGGCCGGATACGCGGTGATGGAAAGAACCTACAAGAACGGGCGCTTCGTGAAGGACGCCTATTACGGGGCGGACGGGGAGCTTTGCGCCGGTCCCAAGGGATACGCGTATGTGGAACTGGAATATGACAACGGGGAAAACAAACCGACCCGGGAGGCGTATTTTGACGCCCAGGGCCAGCCGTACAGGATGGCGGGGGGCTACTATATTCTGACCCGGAAATATGCCCAGAAGTCCAGGGTGACCGAGGAAGCGTATTACGACGCGGAGGGGAATCCCACGCTGTGCAATGACGGGTACCATCAGATCCGGACCACGTATCGGACGGACGGGAAGATTACCCAGCGGTTCTATGTGGGGCTGGACGGGAAATGGATGGTGCATCCGACCCTCGGATACGCCAGCTACGGCAATGAATACGACGGGAAACGGATCAGCCGGACCACCTATTATGACGAGAACAAAAAGCCCATGGACTGCGCGGAGGGGTACGCGAAGGTCGAATATCTTTACAAGGACAAAAAGCCGACGGAAACCCGGTATTTCCATGCCGACGGCTCCCTGGCCATTGGGCCGGACGGCTATGCTCGGGTAGTTTATACCACGGACAAGGACGGGAATATCCTGACGGAAGTGTACTATGGGGCCGACGGAGAGCCGGGCTGCAACAGCGAGGGGGTTTTCGAGGCGCATTATACCTACGAAGGAACCCGGAAGAGCAGCGAAGCCTATTTCCGGGACGGGGAACCCGCGGTTACGGAAGACGGCGTCCACATGATCCGCTACGAATACAACGGGGACGGGAAGGTGACCCGGGAGGCGTACCTGGGGATGGAGGAGCAGCCGGTGCTTTGCGCTGATGGGTATGCCGTTCGGGAGACGGAATACCTGAGCAACGGGAAGGTGGCGGCGAACCGCTACTATGACGAAAAGAATCAGCTGGTGCTGACCCCGGGGAAGACCTATGCCTACCAGCTGACGGAATACAGCGAGGACGGGGACAGCTACACCCTCACCCAGTACGATACGGAGAACCAGGCCATCCAGGTGGACGGATATTTCGCTCAGATCTGCACCCTGGACGAGGCGGGCCGGGTGATCCGGACGGCTTATCTGGACGAAAACGACGCGCCGACGGTCAACAGCAAGGGGATTGCCGCGACGGAGAACGTCTATAACGAAGCGGGACAGGTCGTAAGGGTGCAGTACCTGGACCTGCGGGACGAACTGATGCTGTGCGCCGACGGGTACGCCATCGTGCAGCGGGAGTATGACACCTACGGGAATGTCGATGAGGAGCGGTATCTGGGAACGGACGGAGCGCCCGTGCTGCGCAATGGCGGATATGCCATGCTGCGGCGGGTGTACCAGGCGAAAGGCCGGATGACCGAGGTGGGCTATTACGGGCTGGACGGGCAGATGGTGCTGAACAGTTCCGGGATTGCCCGGGAGACGCGGGAACTGGACGTTTTTGGAAACGTCATCCGGACGCTGTACTTCGGGGTGGACGGGGAGCCTGTGGCGAATACCAGCGGGTATGCCGAGATCCGTCGGGTATTCAATGACAAAAAGCAGACCATCCACGAGGAATGGTACGGGGCGGACGGACAGCCGGTGAATGTGAAGGGCGACCTGTATTTCCAGATTGACCGGGAATTTGATGAGATGGGGAATACGGCGGTCGAACGGTATCTGGACGAAAACGGGCAGCCCATGGCCTGTAAGGCGGGATATGAGGAAGTCCGCAGGGTGTATATCGCCAAGGATCTGGCGAGGGAAGTAACGTACTATTCCGGCGGGAACCCGCAGGCGGACACCAACGGGGTGTCCATGATCATCCGGGAGTTTGACGACAAGGGGCTGGTGATCAAAGAGGCGTACTTCGGGGTGAACCGGGAGCCGGTGGCGCACGCGAAGAACAAATACCACCGGATCGACCGGACGTGGCTGGACAGCAAGCATGCCACCAGCGAAGCCTGGTTCGACGTGAACGACCAGCCGATGACCCTGGGGGATACGTATGTCCGCCGGGACCGGGAATATGACGAGGCGCTGAACGTGGCGGTGGAAAAGTACTTCGACGCGGCCGGGAATCCCATCGCCTGCAAAGCCGGGTATGACGAATACCGGAGGGTGTACAACGAAGACCATCTGGCGGT
>JAFWES010000050.1 GCA_017512805.1 Clostridia bacterium | reverse complement strand
CTCTGCAGACTTACGTTTCTGCTTGCTGGGCTTATTCTCGGTTTCGGAATGTTCATGCCTTGCTTACAGCGATTCGCATTGTTACGACATTAGGCCCTTCCCGGTTTGGTGCTTCCGGTACTATGGCCTCAGCTGACTCCCGGTCACTACGCTTTTTGTCGCACTCGGCTTCTCTCTGCTTTCGCTTCGTTCATTGCCTCGCTGACCGGGCCTCCCGGGGTAAGACACAATTCTTTCGCCGCACAACCTCCGGATTTACTGCTTCGGTTTTACGTTTACCTTTCGGGTTTCGGTTTGATGAGCAACCTTGCCCACCGTTTAGCCTTGTATCCGGTTTCTGTTCGTAGGCTCCTCGGCTTTGCTACACCGCTTCCTCCCCTCCTGCCATTGCTGGCAGCAACTTGCGGTTCGCTACACTTGGCGGTAAATACCCGTGGCGGGACTTTCACCCGCAAGAATTGTGCCATGCCCGGCACACTCATAGGAAGCCCCCCGTCGGACAGTCCGACGGGGGGCTTCATTCCGTGGCGGGTCGACCCGGAAAGCCTGGCCTGACCCCTTTTCCGGATTATTCGTTGAACAGCGGTGTGGAGTAATACCGGTCTCCGCTGTCGGGGAGCAGCGCCACAATGACCTTTCCCCGGTTTTCGGGACGCTTCGCCAGTTCAATGGCTCCGTGCAGGGCGGCGCCGGAGGAGATCCCCACGGAGATGCCTTCCTTCCGGGCCAGCAGCTTTGCGGCGGCAAAGGCGTCTTCGGCGGCGGCGCAGAAAATCTCATCGTACACGCCGGTGTTCAGCACATCGGGCACAAACCCGGCGCCGATGCCCTGAATCTTGTGGGCGCCGGCCTTTCCCTCGGACAGAACCGGGGAATCCTTGGGCTCCAGGGCGACGATCCGGATCTCCGGATTCTTTGATTTCAGGTATTCGCCCGTCCCGGTCACGGTGCCGCCGGTTCCGACGCCAGCGATGAAAATATCCACTTTTCCGTCCGTGTCGTTCCAGATTTCGGGCCCGGTGGTGGCCCGGTGAACGGCGGGGTTGGCGGGATTGACAAACTGCCCGGGGATAAAGCTGCCGGGGATTTCTTTCGCCAGCTCCTCCGCTTTGGCGATCGCGCCTTTCATCCCCTTGCTGCCCTCCGTCAGCACCAGTTCGGCGCCGTAGGCCTTCAGAATGTTCCGCCTTTCCACGCTCATGGTTTCCGGCATCGTCAGGATGATCCGGTAGCCCTTGGAGGCGGCGATGGCGGCCAGGCCGATCCCGGTATTGCCGCTGGTGGGCTCAATGATGACGGAGCCTTCCTTCAGCAGCCCTTTCTGTTCCGCGTCCTCAATCATGGCTTTGGCGATCCTGTCCTTGACGCTGCCGGCGGGATTGAAATATTCCAGCTTCACCAGGACGGTGGCTTCCAGCCCCAGCGCTTTCTCAATGTTGGAGATCTCCACCAGCGGGGTATTTCCGATCAGTTCAAGGGTGCTTCTGTAAATCTTGGCCATAACACGGTCCTCCTTCGCATGATAATGGCTGAACAATATCACCGATTACCCAGTATGTCAATAGGTAAAACTAAAATTATTTTCATCCATTGTTTCGAGGAAAAAAAGGAGACGGGAACTTTCTCCTGTCCCCTGTCTCCTTCGAGAACCGTCCCTGTCTCCCTTTTTTTCGGATGACGAACAGGCGGAAATGTGATATACTGATTCCATAACCCGGCCTGAACCAGCAAAACCTTTAATCCTGCTCCTCCGGAGGGACTGTTGCATGAACCGTCTGAAGACATCGTGGATGGTTGTGGCGAACATCGCCCTGATGGCCGCCATCCTGGTTTTTGTTGCGCTGTATTCCAGGTATGAGAAAAACGAAAACGCCCGGTCCCAGGTGGAACATTTCGTCAATGCGTCGATGGCCATGGAACGGGTGACCGAGAACTACCTGGAAGGGGAACAGGGGATCTGTGACAACTGGGCGCAGTACATTAACAGCCGGGATCTGACGCTGGAAGAGGCGGCGGCGTATATCAGCGCCACCCACGCAAGGGCGGACACCTCCGCCCACCTCATCGACGCCGAAACCCTGACAGGCTGTTCGACAAGGCCGAAACTGAACAGCCCGGAAGAGTACGCCGTGTCCTATGCGCGGATGGACCTCTTCGGGGACGGGGGGTGGATCGCGGATCTGGGCGAGGCCATCAACATCACCCGGACCTATACGAATCCCATGAACGGGGAACAGTCACTGGCCTTCTGCAACCGGATAGTCGTGCGGGACGCGGCCAGCGGGGAAAGAAAGCAGGCCTTGCTGCTGCGCGTCATTCCCACGTCCAAGCTGGAGGAAAAGTGGGTTTTCCCCAAGGAAGAGTACGAGGATGAGGATTTTTCCATCATCGACGCGGACAGCAACTATGTCATCCGGGGGCGGTCGTTTAAAAGCAGCAGCTTTTTCGAGTTCTACAAATCCTATAACCAGCCCGGAATCGCCGCGCAGAACCAGCTGTTTTCAGACATCATGTCCGGGACGGGCTCCTTCACCATGCTGGATTCAAGAGGCCGGGAATGCGTAGTCGCCCATACGCCCATTACCTCCACGAAAGGCTGGGTGCTGCTGAGCTTCGCGCCGGTCAGCAACCTGAACGCGGATACGGAAAACTGGATCCTGATCGGGGTGGTCTCCTTCGGGCTGCTGCTTCTGCTGGTGACGGACTTCCTGTATATGCATTCCGCCAACAAAAAGCTTCGGGTGATGGCCAGAGAAGCGGAAGCCGCCAACAGGGCCAAAACGGATTTTCTTTCCACGATGTCTCACGACATACGCACCCCGATGAACGCGATCATCGGCCTGACCGCCATCGCCGAAAAAAACCTGGGGGACCAGGAAGCCACGGCCGATCATCTGCGAAAGATCAGCCTGGCCGGCCATCATCTGCTGACGCTGATCAACGATATCCTGGATATTTCCAAGGTGGAAAGCGGAAAACTCAGCCTGAGCCCGATCACCTTTTCCATCGTGGAAACCGTGGAGAACCTGGTGAACCTGTCCCAGCCCATGATCAAGGAGAAAAACATCGTTTTCAGCTTCCGCGTCAATCGCATCGAGAAGGAGTACCTTTACGCTGATCAGCTGCGGCTGAACCAGATTTACATCAACATTCTGTCCAACGCCATCAAGTATACCATGCCGGGCGGCCGCGTATCCGTGGACCTGCGGGAGGAAAAAAGCGAAAAGCCGGGCTGCGTGAAGCTGGTCTACCGTGTGGCGGACACCGGGATCGGCATGAGCCCTGAGTTCCTGGAAAAGATGTACCAGCCTTTTTCCCGGCAGACGGACAGCCGGGTGAACAGCATTCAGGGGACCGGGCTAGGGCTGGCGATTACCCGCCAGATGGTCGAGCTGATGCACGGGACGATCGAGTGTCAAAGCGAGCTTGAAAAAGGAACCACCTTCACCATTTCGCTGGATCTTCAGGTCGCCGAAAAGCAGCTGGAGGAGATGCGCATCGACGGGGTGGACGCCCTGATCGCGGACGACGATCCGATTCTGCTGGAAACCGCGGCAGATACCCTGGCCTCCCTGGGCGTCCGCGCGGATCAGGCCGGCTCCGGGCTGGAAGCGCTGGAAATGATCCGCCGCCGGCATGAAGCCGGAAACGATTACAACGTGATCATTCTGGACTGGAAGATGCCGGATCCTGACGGAATGGAGACCATCCGCCGCATCCGAGCGGACATAGACGCTCCCATCCCCATCCTGCTGACCTCAGCCTATGACTGGTCCGACATTGAAGAGGAAGCGAAAGCGGCCGGGGCGAACGGGTTCATCGGCAAACCGCTGTTCCGTTCCGGGTTGTACGAGAAAATCAATGAGCTGCTCGGAATGGAAGTGAAGGCGGTGGAGCCGATGGACGACTATTCCGACCTGGCCGGAATAAATATCCTGATCGCGGAGGATAACGATCTCAACTGGGAAATCATCTCCACCATGCTGGGCATGTTTGGCATCACGTCGGAACGGGCGGAAAACGGACGAATCTGCGTCGAGAAGATGGCGCAGGCCCCGGAAGGACGCTACGACCTGATCTTTATGGATGTCCAGATGCCGGAAATGAACGGCCTGGACGCGACGCGGCAGATCCGGAAGCTGGATCACCCGTGGGCCGCCTCCATTCCCATCATCGCCATGACCGCCGACGCGTTCTCCGAAAACGTCGCGGAATGCATGCAGGCGGGCATGAACGGACATATCGCCAAACCGGTTGATCTGAAACTTGTGGTCAAAGAAATCCGAAGAATCAAGGAGGAAAAGAAGTCATGAAGAGAATCTTTGCCGTCATCCTGTCCGCCCTGTTCGCCGTCGTTTTCGCGGCCTGCGCCTCCCCGGCGCGCGCGGAAACCGCCGGCGCGTTTCAGCCGAGGCTGGATCCGGACACCAGCTGCGAAATCACGGTGATCGGAAGCTATTCCAATTTTGAGGCGCTGGAAGCCGAATTTGACCGCTTCAATGAGATTTACCCCCATGTGGAACTGACCTATCTGAAGCCGGATGACTACAACAACCTGCTGGGCATGGTGCTGGAAAGCAGTAATGCCCCTCAGATTTTCTTTTCCTTTCCCTGGATGTACGGTAACGAAGAGTATCTGACGGTCTTTGAGCATATGGAGAATCTGGCCGATCCCCAATTGGGTCTGGATCTGGAATGCATCCGTTCCAACCTGCTCCAGTATGACGCCGAAGGGCAGGTGCTGACGGTGCCGGTTTTCGCCAGAAACTACGGGATGCTGGTGAACCAGGACCTGTTTGAAAAAGAAGGGCTGGAGATTCCGACGACCTGGAGCGCACTGCTGGCTGTATGCGAAGCCTTTCAGAGCAAAGGCTATCCCAGCCCGATGATGGGCTACAGCGCGGATCCTTCCAGCTGCCTGATGAGCATATTGGTGTATCCGGAAGTCGTGGCGGCCCTGGCGGACCGTCCCGAAGCGCTTCAGGCCGCCAACGGGATGGATCCTGCCGCGGGGGAGTACATGCGCCCGGGCCTGGAGGCCATGATGCAGCTGATTGGGAGCGGCTATATCAGCCTGGATCAATGCGCACAGATCAGCGACAACTATACGCAGGTGATTCTTCGTTTCTTTGAGGGGGATGTCCCCATGATGATCTGCACGGCCGATACCGTATCCGGAACGGGGAAACGGGAAAGCCAGTCCGAGGCATTTTCCCGGAATCCCTTCGTCTATTCCTTCCATCCCATTCCGCTCTCGGAGGAGGGAGGGTATTTCATTGACAGTCCCTCGGTGGAATTCTCGGTGAATAAAACCTGTGACAACCTGGATATGGCCAACGAGTTTATGCGCTTTCTGATTACCCGCGATGAACTGAACAGCATGGCTTCGGTGAAGCGCCTGATTACCCCGACGAAGGATCTGTCCTTCAGCGCCGTATTTGAACCCTTTGGCCTTGTGCCCGCCGAACGGGTGCTGTGCCCTGAAACGATCGGCATTACGGACGCCCTTTTCGTGCAGGTGCGCAACGCGGCCTACCAGGTCGGAACCGGGGCCGCCTCCATTGATGAAGCCGTCAGCCAGTACGGATCCCTGAAGTAATACAATCTCGGTCCTAAAACATCGTTTTAAGGCCGAGATCGTATTAGAAGCAAAAATCCCTGCAAGCCTTGATGTCAAAGGCATTGCAGGGATTTTTCGCGTATTGATGTGCCTGTCCCCCTGGAGCCCTTCATTCTATCTTTCGGAAGCTGATCTGAAAAAAGAGGGGGTCACGAACAAAATTGAAAAGATCGGAAATCATCGGTAACGCAAGGACATTTTATCGGAAATTCAGTGGAATCATTTCCGATAAATCTCAAACAGGAATTCATGTCCATCAAACCGATCTTCATATAAACCTGGTTTTTCCGGCTATTCCAGGATGCCGCAAAAAAGGCCGGAATCGTTGACCGGAGGGAAGCACCCAACCCGTTCAGTTCCGCGGGACCGGGATCAGGGCCTCGCTGGCCCCCTGATCCACGGTAAAGCTGTAATCCCGCGTCACGGGCACCAGTTCCTCCGGCCGCAGGCCCATGTCCTCCAGCTCCGCCGCGGAATAGCTGTCATAAATCGCGGCATCATCGGAAAAGCCGCAGAAGGGAACGATGTAAAGCTCCAGCCGGTGCCCGGCGGGCACGGTATAATACGCGGGCTGCAGATACAGCGTATAGTCATACCAGGCGTCCGCGGCGATGGGTTCCGCCCGCGTTTCTGCGGAGGCCGGAAGGAAACCCGCTTCCGGGTTGCGCAGGTCCATGACCCCGTAGGCGATGACCTTCCGGTTCCTTTCCACCTGCTTCCATTCCACCAGGTCATAGGGATCCACCCCGTCTCCCCTGTCCACGCCGTCCTCCCGGATCACCCGCAGTTCCAACACGCCGATGCTGCCCACGTCGAAGCAGGGGAACGCCTGATCCGCCTGATCCACCAGCACGGCGCCGATCATCAGCGTGTTCCGATCCACGTCGGCGGTTTTGACCCGAAGCCGGACCTCCGGGACGCCGCAGACCGTGACGTCCTCCGCGATATCCAGGGTCCAGGCCAGCCGGTCCGCGCCAGAGCAGCCGTCAAAGGTACTTTCCGCCAGGGCGGCGTTGCTCATGCGGGCGCCGGCGGCGGAAACGGTGTACTCCTCCCCTGTTCCGGGCCCGAGGCGCAGGGTCTCCCCCGTCATCCACTGATCGGTGCCGAAGAAGGCCCCGTCCAGATTGCTCTGTACGGTGAATTCCGGCAGGCGGCTGACTTCGTTCTCCACGCCCAGCAGGGTATGGGTGAACCACAGGTTGAGCCACTCCGTATAGGTATGCTCCCCGATCATGATATCCGTCTCCGTCTGCTCGCTGCCAGGGGATACGTGGCCATTCTGGTGGAGCAGGCATCTGACCTCGCATCCGCAGCGCAGGAAAGCGTCCCGCATCAGGACGAACTGCCGGGGATGCACCGTGTCATCGTTCATGCCCTGCACGATCAGCGCCGACGCTTTGAAATGCGGGCTGTCCAGGAAATCCCGCTTCTGCCAGAAGCTTCCGTAGTCCCCCCGCAGGGCGATCTGCTGATCCCGGATCCAGGACAGATAGTTTTCGTAATGCTGACGCAGCGCGTCCTCCCCGGTGGGAAAGCGGCTGGCGCACAGGGCGGAAAGATCCGCGATGGCGTCGTAACGGCCCAACAGCCCGGAGGGCACGCCCTGGGAGTTGGCGTAATCATACCAGCTGGCGGGCCCCGCCACGGGTACGACGGTCTCCAGCCCTTCCAGCCCCAGGGAGGCCATCTCGAAGGCCATCGCCCCGGCGTAGGAACGCCCGGTCATGCCGATCTTCCCGCTGCACCAGTCCGCCTCGATCCGGTATTCTCCGGCCGGATCCCCGTAGGCGGCTCGCTTTCCCGTCAGCCACTCAATCACGCAGGCAAAGGCCTTCGCTTCCAGGTCGGAAGCGCAGCACTCGATACCCTCCGATCCCCAGGTCCCCAGACCGGCCGTCTGCACAATGGCAAAGCCCCGGATCAGATAGTAATCATAGGCCGTCAGGTTCCCCATATACTGCTGGTCGAAGGGATCGTTTTCCAGATGATAATACCAGTCCGCCGGGTTTGCGCGCGCGGCCGCCTGCAGGGCGGTGACGCTTCCCTTCGGGATCCGCTTCGCCGGCCGGGTATACAGGACGCTTTCATCGAAATCGTACGTACCCGCGGCGGGCAGCGTCGGATTATACGTATACATGCCGGCGATATAGGGCCGCGCCTCATAGATCACAGGGGCCCGATACGCCCCCTCCGCGGCCGCGCGGGGCACCTGCACCATCGTTTTGATCAGATCGGGCTTCCCGTCCAGATCCGTGTCATAATCCGTTTCCACGTAAACGGGGAAGCGCAGCAGCTCGCTTCCCTCGTTGGCGTAGTCCAGGCTCCGCGGATCCGTGTAGCGCGCCATGGGCTGGGCCATGCCGTTTTCGATGATCATGCCCGCCGCCTGCGCGGAGGCGCCGCTGATCGCCAGCGCCGCCAGCAGGAAGAGCACTGCCGCGTGTTTGATGAACTGTTTTCCGTGATGGGTCACCGGGCTAAGCAGAAACGCTGACACTTCCCCAACTCCCTTTTCCATGTTCCGTATGCGCAATCCCGCAGTTTGTATCCTCTTTTTCATCATGATCACACCCTATTGAATAAGGTCATCTCCAAAATATCGTCCTGATCAATGGACGGATCCGATTATAGCAAATTTTTTAACAAACAACAATCACCCATGAAAGGAGACAGAGAACCGTCCCCTGTCTCCTTTTGGAAAAGCGCTTGACAGGAAGGAGAAGCTGGCGTATTATTAGAACTAACCTACTGGTTGGGTGGGTAAAACGAAGGAGTCCGGCTTGAAGCCGGGTACGAGGGGTCAAAAATCAGGAACAGGAGCGATGAAACATGATCTATGCGGATAATGCCGCCACCACGCGCATGAGCAAGACGGCGAAGAAGGCCCTGACCGAGATGATGGACGGGGTATGGGGAAATCCGTCCAGCCTTTATGTTCACGGACAGAAGGCCCGGGAGGCGCTGGAGGAGGCGAGAGAGAAAATCGCCGCCGCCATCGGGGCGGAGCCCCGGGAGATTATCTTCACCTCCGGGGGGAGCGAAGCGGACAACCAGGCGATTCGGTCCGCGGCGGAAATCGGAAAGCAGAAAGGGAAAACGCATATTCTTTCTTCCACCATCGAACACCACGCGGTTTTGCATACCCTGGAACGGCTGCAAAAAGAGGGATTCGAGGTAGAGCTTTTACCGGTTTCGGAAAAAGGGATGATCCGACCGGAGCAGGTAGCGGAGGCGATCCGGGAGGATACGTGCCTGGTGACCGTGATGTACGCCAACAACGAAATCGGTACGATTCAGCCCATTGCCGAAATCGGGAACATCTGCCGGGAGAAGCAGGTTCTCTTTCATACGGACGCGGTTCAGGCGATTGGACATATTCCGGTGAATGTCCGGGAGGATCAGGTGGATCTGCTGTCCGCTTCCGCCCATAAGTTCCACGGCCCCAAAGGGATCGGTTTTCTCTACGCCCGGAAGGGCGTCCGGCTGACCAGCCTGATCGAAGGCGGGGCCCAGGAGCGGGGGAAGCGCGCGGGGACGGAAAACGTGCCGGCCGCGGCCGCGATGGCCGCCGCGCTGGAGGAAGCAGTGGCGCGTATGCCGGAAACCGCCGCCCGCCTGACGGCCGTCAGGGACCGGCTGATCCGGGGCCTCGGGCAAATTCCGCATGCCGCGCTGAACGGGGACGCGGAACGCAGGCTGCCGGGGAACGTGAACTTCTGTTTCGAGGGGATTGAAGGGGAATCCCTGCTGCTTCTGCTGGACGACCGCGGAATCTGCGCCTCTTCCGGAAGCGCGTGTACATCCGGCTCGCTGGATCCGAGCCACGTGCTGCTGGCAATCGGGAGGGTACACGATGTGGCGCATGGTTCCCTGCGGCTGAGCATCGGGGAAGACATCACGGACGCGGAGGCGGATCAGATCATCCGGGACGTCAAAGAGGTGGTGGCGTATCTTCGCGGATTTTCCCCGATCTGGAGGGATTTGATGGCGGGGAAGAAACCCTTTATTCTCTGAGCGTGAAAAAGGAGGAACACAAAATGGCTTTATACAGCGAAAAAGTAATGGATCATTTCCGGAATCCCCGCAACGTGGGCTTCCTGGAGGACGCCAACGGGGTCGGCGAAGTGGGAAACGCGAAATGCGGAGACATTATGAAGATGTATCTGAAAATCGAAGATGACATTGTCCGGGATGTCAAATTTGAAACCTTCGGCTGCGGCAGCGCCATCGCGTCCAGCTCCATGGCGACGGAGCTGATTAAGGGCCAGCCGGTCTCGGAGGTCAGGAAGCTGACCAACAAAGCTGTAGCGGAAGCGCTGGACGGCCTTCCGGATTATAAGATGCACTGCAGCGTGCTGGCGGAGGAGGCGATTCAAGCCGCGCTGGAGGATTATGAAAACAGGACCAACAGATAAGCCCCGAAGGAGACAGGGGACGAGGAGACAGGGGTCGGTTCTCTGTCTCCTTTTTCAGTTTGCACGCATAAAAGAACCGTCCCCTTTTTGGGGGCGGTTCCCTGTCTTCTATCTGTAACAGGGGTGGCACTTTCCGCTCTGACTTCGCGTTCGCTCGTCAATCGCGGGTGCTCACCGCCTGCTGCTTGATTTTGACAATATCATACCCGGGGAAGCTGGGCTTTACTGCCCGTTTTTTGTCATGGCACTGCCTGTTTTTTGTCACGCTCAGGATGCCGCGATCCGTTCCACAAGCTCCCGTTTCTCATACAGAACGCATCCTCCGGAAAACTGTGTATGTCCCCTCCCCTGCCGCGCGCGTGAAAAAAAGCGGTGCGCCGTGCCCACTGGCCCCGGACGCCGCCCTGTCGGCCCGCAAGCAGGACACCGCCGGCCCTCGCTATTTCCGGAAGAGCACGCTGCGGTGATAGCGGATGGCCAGCAAGGTGGAGCAGAGGATCCAGCCCATGGGATAGGCCAGTCCCACCGCCAGGAAGCCGATGTTCAGCAGCTTTGTGATATACAGATAGATCTGACGGAAAACCACGAAGGAACAGAGCATGATCACCGTGGGCATGGTGGCGTCCCCGATGCCCCGCAGGGCGCCGGCATAAATCTGGTTGAAGCAGACCATCAAATAGAAGGGGGTAATGATCTGGATGAAGCGCACCCCGAATTCCACCACCTCAGGATCCGGGGAGAAGAGGCCCATCAGCTGCTTCGCCGCCACGAAAGCGATGACGCCCAGCGTCGCAGTGGCGATCAGGCTCATCCGCAGGGCGACGGTGACGCTTTCCCGGGTGCGCTCCTTCTGGTTGGCGCCCCAGTTCTGCCCCACCATGGTGGTGGAGGACATGGCCAGGGCCTGCACCGGAATCAGCACGAAGGCGTCCAGCTTGGCGTAGACCGCGTACCCCGCCATGCAGGCGGAGCCGAAAGCGTTGATGTAGGATTGGACAAACACGTTGGAAAAGGCGGTGATGGCGCTCTGTATGCTGGAGGGCATGCCGATCTGCAGGATCCCCCGAAGGGACTGCCGGTCCAGGGTCAGACGCCTCCAGCGGATGCCGTAGGCACCCTTCTCCCGGGTCAGGGTCCACAGGATCGTCCCGGCGGAGATCAGCTGGGCCAGCACCGTGGCCCAGGCCACCCCGTCCACCTTCATGCCCAGCGCCAGCACGAAGAACAGATCCAGGACCGTATTGAGCAGGGCGGAGAGAATCAGGAACAGCAGCGGCCGACGGGAATCCCCCACCGCCCTGAGAATGCCGCTGCCCATATTATAGAACAGGATGCCCGACACGCCGCCGAAGTAGATGGTCAGGTACTCCTTTGCCTCCGCCCACACGTCCTCTGGGGTCTGCATGAAGCGGAGCATGGGGTCGATGATAATCAGCCCCGCCGCCGTGGCCAGCAGGCTCAGGAGGAAGGTGATAGCGATGGTTGTATGGACGGCCTTGCTCAGGCCCTCCTCATCATGGGCGCCGTAGCGCTGGGAGATGATGACGGAGGCGCCGGTGGCCAGCCCGGCGCAGAAGCCCACCACCGTATTGATGATGGAACCGGTGGATCCCACCGCCGCCTGGGCCTGCTTGGACACGAAATTGCCCACCACCAGGGTATCCACCGTGTTATAGAGCTGCTGGAAGAGCAGCCCCACCGCCATGGGGATGGCAAACTCCACCAGGTGCCGCCGGATGCTGCCCTGGGTCATATCCGAATCCGTACGCCGCAAATGGTTCATCTGTTTCCGCTCCTTCAGGCTGCAGCCGTTCCGGGCCCCGCGCCGTGAGGGCAGTATATCCGGCCTTTCCGTCTTCTGTCAACCCATTTTAACGAGACAAGGGACGGTTCTCTGTCTCCTTTTCAAATCCAGGTTCATGATGGAGCCTGACCGCGATGGCCATGGGGTTCCTTCTCCGGAAATCATGGGTTAATCCTGATGCGTACCGTCTTAATCTCAAACGGATGGAAATGGAGGACGGGGTTTTCCGGGTCCCATGCTTCCCGGCCGTTCTCCAGCAGATCGCACAGGCGCCCGTCCGTACAAGGGATTCCCACCGTCAGGCGGCACACGGTGTCCGCCCGCTTCGCCTCATAGAGACGCAGGATGATGTCTCCGTTTCCATCCTCGGCGGGCTTTACCGTATCGATAAACACGTTTGGCGCGTCCACCCGGAAGGCGCTGAAGGCCCGGCAGTATCCGGACGCTGTCTGCAAGGGAACATTCAGGTCATACGCCTCCCGAACCACCGGGCTCGACAGGAAGCCGCCCTCCCAGGCCGTGAAGGCGTACGTGAAGGTGTGCGGCCCATTGTCCGCCCGCATCTCCGGGCTGGCCGCAGCCCTGAGCAGGGTCAATTGCAGCGCGTTGCCGTTCATGCTGATGCCATACTTGCAATCGTTGAGCACGGCAGCGCCGTGACTCTCGTCGCACAGGGCGCTGTACCGCTGGTTGCAGACTTCGAAGCGGTCGCTGTCATACAGGCGGGAACGGTGCGTCGGCCGCTTCATGTAGCCGAACTGGATCTCGTTGACGCCCTCGGCGGCCTGCACGTCGACCGGGAACGCCACCTTCAGTAGCCGATGCAGCTCGTGCCAATCCACCCGGGTGATGAAATCCAGGCGCCGGCTGCCTGCGCGCAGGACGATCTCCTGCTCGAAGGCGGAATGCATCACCTTGCGGGATACGCCGACCACGGCCCGCAGACCGCCGGCTTCTTTGATCCGGACGGTGACCGGTTCATCCAGGGCCACCGGCTGGAGCGCGTAGTTGGAGTCGATATCCCAGGCGTCGAACAGGCGGGGCACGTCCTTGAACATCAGCAGCCGGTTCATCGGTCCGGCGGCAAACTCCCGCCCTGTATCCTTGCTGATAAAGGAGACCACTTCGCCGCGGCCGTTGATAACGGCCCGCACGGCCTCGTTTTCGAGAATCACCGCGCCGTCCGCTTCCGATGCGGAAACGGCGGTCCGCGGCCTGACGTTCCCCGGCGTCAGCGATACCGCGCCGCAGGACGGAACCGTCACAAGGCCCAGCAGTCCGTCCTCCGTGCGCTGCACGGGGACTTCCTCCCCCTCCGCCGTCACCGCGCCATCCGCGAAGGCGTCGGGCAGCGGCACCAGCCCTGTCCGCTCAAAGGACAGGGAATTGAATACGGTCACGCCATCACCCTGGGTCAACGCGTTCAGCGCATCGCGCTTCACGCTCTCGGCTTCAGCGATGATCCCGGCATGGTCTCTCCGGGCCTCCTCATACACCCGGGCGATGGAGGAGCCGGGAAGAATGTCATGGAACTGATTGAGCAGCAGGCTTTTCCAGGCGGCGTCCATGCGGTCCAGCGGATATGCCGCGCCGCGCAGCATGGCCAGGGCGCCCCACATCTCCGCCTCCCGCAGGGCGGTCTCCGCCTTTCGGTTGCCCTTCTTGATGGCGGCCTGGCTGGTGTACACCCCCCGGTGCGCGGAGAAATACAGTTCGCCCACATAGGTATGCTCTGGGCCGCCGGCCTTTTCCATGTCCTCGAAGAAACACAGCGGGGATTCCGTCCTGACGCGGGGCATCCCCTCCAGATCATTCTCCCGGCGCAGGAACTCGACATGGTCCCGGGAGGGGCCGCCGCCGCCGTCGCCATAGCCGAAGGGCAGCAGAAAGGCGTTGAGTCCCCGCTTCTGTGTGCGGCTGTTCCAGGTCTCGCAGATCTCCTTCGGGTCGGTCCGGTAAGTGTAGCTGGTGGGAAGGAAGGTGTCGATCTCCGTGCCGTCGGCGCCCTGCCAGGTGAAGTAGTGATAAGGAAACCGGTCGCCCTCGTTGTAGCTCCAAAAAATCTTCTGGGTCACCAGGTATTTCACGCCGCAGCCTTTCAGGATCTGCGGCAGCGCCGCCGAGTAGCCGAAGGTGTCCGGCAGCCACAGCAGCACGGAATCGACGCCGAACTCCTCCCGGAAGAAGCGCTTGCCGTGCAGTACCTGCCGAATCAGAGACTCGCCGCCGGTCATATTGGTGTCAGGCTCCACCCACATGGCGCCTTCCGCGATCCACTGGCCCTTCTTCACGGCCTCCCTGATGCGCGCATAAAGCTCCGGGTATCGCTCCCGGCACATCACATAGGCGGCGGGCTGGCTCTGGAGATACTTGTACTCAGGATATTCCTCCATCAGCCGCAGCTGGGCGGCAAAGGTGCGGCTGGTCTTGCGGTGCGTTTCCGCCATGGGCCACAGCCAGGCCATATCCAGGTGAGCGTTGCCGATGGCGTAGAAATGCGGGGCGGTGCTGCCGTTCACCGCCGACAAGGCCGGCTTCAGCGCCTCCCGCGCAGCCCGGTAGGAAGCGGTCCGCTCCTCCGGCGGCTGCTCAAAATCGATGATCAGCGTGGCCCGCTCCAGGGACGACGCCAATCGGTCCGCCCGAAGGCTCTCGGGGTCCACCTGATCCATCAGCAGGTTCAGCGTCTGCAAATCGATGTATAATTGGTACGCGTCCTCGTTCCAGACACCGTAGGAGAGATTGCCCAGCACGGCCCGGGGCTGCCCTTCCTTCGGATCGGTATAGCTTCCCGGCAGCACTGGGCCGGTGGCGCATCCGCCCAGAGGGCTTTCCGGATAGTAATGCCCGGCGTAGGCTTCCAGCAGCAGGTCATAACGCTCGCCCGCCTCTCCGCACGGGGTCAGACAGTTGTCCACGAGGAAATGATGCGGGACTTCCACCCACCCCGCCCGGTAGGTGCCGAAGGACCGGCCGTCCACGAAGACGGTCGCCTCGCCCCCGGTGTTCAGGTCCATCACGATGCGCTTTCCGGCGGCCTCCGCGGGCAGCGTGACGCTGCCGCGCAGCCAGCAGTACTCCCAGGTCCTGCCCCAGGACGAGCCGGGAGCGATCGGCGCGAAGGTCCGCTCCATGGCCTCGGCCGGGGTTAAATGATCCATGGTGAATGCGGCCTCCACCGGGATCGGCCCCAGCGGATGATAAAAATCCCGCTTCAGCGTGTCGATCCAATGATCCAGACGCCTGCGCCATTCTGAGTGCATGTACTTCATCCGATTATCCTCCCGCGGTTTCTGAAATGATTATATCAGAAACCGGACTAAACGGCCAGCCTGTTTTCGAGACATGGCGGTGAGGTGGACGAGCACAGGGAATTGTGATACAATCTTTGCTGTAAGCATAATATGATCATGACGATTGGAAGCGACCGATATTTTGAAGGAGGGACAGGCCATGGCCTACATCTGCAATCCGGTCAATATCAATTATCGCTATCAGTTCAACCAGGATCCCCGCCAGGAGGGACGTGGACGGAGGGGCATGAACCGGCCAGGGCAACGGAAGAAAACGCGCAGACCTGGTGGCAGGCGGCTTCCGACCGCCCGGGGGAATGGCTTTGCGTCGATCTGGGCCAGCACATGGACGTGCACGCGGTGCAGATCAATTTTGCCGATGATAAAATCGATATTCCGATTCCGGGAAAAGTGGCCGGCGGTCTGCAGGCCCGCTATATTGAGGAGCGGGACCAGGTAACCCGGTGGAAGCTGGAGGCCCCCGCCGACGGGGAAACCTGTAGGAGACAGGGGACGGTTCTCTGTCTCCTTGCAAAAAATGGAGAACACAGCCGGATAAAAAGAAACAGGGACGGTTCTCTGTCTCCAAGGAGGGATCGAGATGGCGATGATTCTGGGAAAAGAAGCCAGGATGACGCTGGATGAGCCGGAAAAGATGGCTGAAATCTGTCATGCGCTTTCTTCCCCGGTACGGGTGAAGATCATGCGTCTGCTGACGTCAGAAAGCAAGAGCGTCGGCGAGATCGCCGAAGAGATGGACCTTCCCATGTCCTCGGCCGCTCTGGCGGTCCAGGTGCTGCAGAAGGCCGGACTGATCATTACCAAGACGCAGCCGGGGACCCGGGGAACCATGAAGCTTTGCTCCCGGAAGCTGGACCTGGTACAGATCAACCTGGCGCCGCCGGACAACACCCCGAGCCGGAGCCTGACCTTCAGCATGCCGATCGGCGGATACAGCGCGGCGGAAAACATCGTGCCTACCTGCGGGTTGGCCAGCGCCAACAGCCTGATCGGCATGATGGACGCGCCGTCGGTGTTTTACCTGCCCGGGCGCTTCGCTGCCCAGCTGATCTGGCTGCAGCAGGGATTTCTGGAATATCGGTTCTCCACGGACACGCTGGAATATCGGAATATTGAATGGATAGAAGTCTCCTTTGAAGCCTGCTCCGAGGCACCCATGTACCGGGACCCCTGGAAGAGCGATATCGCCGTAGAGATCAACGGAAAGCGCCTGGGCATCTGGACCTCTCCCTGCGACTGCGGCGGAAGGCGGGGACTGCTGACCCCAGAATGGTGGAGCGAAACCAGCACGCAGTTTGGCTTCCAGAAGCTCTGGCGGGTGGATCGGGACGGAAGCTATCTGGACAACCAGCGTATCAGCAATGTGAAGCTGGAGGATCTGGAGATGGATCGGAGCGAGTACATCAGCGTACGCATCGGGGTTCCGGCGGATGCGGAATACGTGGGCGGGCTGAACCTGTTCGGGGAGCAGTTCGGCGATTACGCCCAGAGCCTGATGCTTCGGGTCGGGTATACGCTGGAATAGGATACGGCGGGCCCCGGGGCCGGGTATACGCTGGAATAGGAAACAGCAGGCCCCGGAGCCTGAGACTGAAGAGGCGGACGAATGGGTCCGCCTTTTTTTGCACGGGAAGTCCGAGCATTTAATACAGAATATATGTAGAATACCGGAGCAGTATCACGACTTTTATAAAATAAAGAAAAAGCGTTGACAGCATAAAAAACATATGTTATATTCTTTTCGCAGCCAGGAAATGGCAATTTTGGGAAAGAGCAAGTCACCGACGACAGATTTTGCGGAGCAAATATGACAAAGTTCCAGAAAGTTTGTAGTATATCGCAAGGCATTTGCTCCGGAATATTTGGAACAAAAAAGTTGGAGAGGTTCCTGCGATGTGAACAAAAAGCGTGGAAGGAAACGGAACCGAAGGCAGCAGGAGGAACCAGGGCAGAGCGGAATGGAGGGCAGAAAAGCGTGAAGAGCACAGTGATTCCCAAGCCGGAACATCCCCGCCCCGACTTTCAGCGGCAGAGCTGGATGAACCTGAACGGAACATGGGATTTTGCCTTTGACGATGGGGATGAGGGCCGGCGGGAAAAGTGGTACCTTCCGGAGCGCCGGCTGGAACGGACGATCAACGTCCCCTTCGCCTATCAGACCAGGATGAGCGGAATCGGTCCGACGGACGAGATCCATCCCGTGCTGTGGTACGGGCGGCGCTTTACCGTGCCGGAGGACATGCGTGGGCGGCGGATTCTGCTCCACTTCGGCGCCGTGGATTTCGAGGCGGAGGTTTATGTGAACGGCGAGCTGGCCGGGATCCATCGGGGCGGATACACCCCTTTCCATCTGGATATCACCCGGCTGCTGAAGGAAGGGGAAAATGACCTTCGCCTGCGGGCCGAGGATCGTCCTGACGTAAGCCAGCCCCGGGGCAAGCAGTACTGGGAGCGGGGGCTGATGGGCTGCTGGTACACGCCGGTGAGCGGCATCTGGCAGACCGTGTATATCGAAGCGGCCGGGGAAGCCGCCCTGGAGCGGATCCATATCACCCCGGATTTCGACCGGCACATGTGCTCGGCGGATATCGCGCTGGACCGGGCCCCGGATGGCCCGGCAGAGCTGGAGGTCTCCCTCAGCTTCGAGGGACGGCCCGTGCGCCGCGTCCGGACAGAACTGATCGGAAAAAGAATCACGGTGCCCGTGGATCTGGTCGTTCAGGGAAGCCTGGAACCGACACATGTCTGGACCCCGGAGCATCCCGAGCTGTACGACGTGGAGGTCACGCTGACGCGGGACGGGGAGGAGCTGGACCGGGTGCGCACCTATTTCGGCCTGCGGAAGGTGGAGGTGCGGGACGGCCGGGTATATCTGAACAACTGTCCCCTCTATCAGCGGCTGATTCTGGATCAGGGATACTGGCCGGATTCGCTGATCACTCCCCCCAGCGACGAAGCGATTCAGGAGGATATCCGGCTGACGCTTGCCCTGGGCTATAACGGCGCCCGGAAGCACCAGAAGCTGGAGGATCCCCGGTACTACTACTGGGCGGACCGGATGGGGCTGCTGGTCTGGGGAGAGATTCCCAGCGCCTACGAATTCTGCGCGGAGTCGGTGAACAACCTGTTTGAAACCCTGAGTGGATTTATCAGCCGGGATTTCAATCATCCCAGCCTCATTGCCTGGGTGCCGCTGAACGAAAGCTGGGGCGTCAGGCAGATTTATACAGATCCGCGCCAGCAGGCGCTGGCCAGGATGCTTTATCAGACGGCGAAGGCCCTGGACGGAACCCGGATGGTCAGCGTGAACGACGGATGGGAGCAGGTGGAAACCGACATCTGCGCCCTGCATGATTACGCCGCGGACGGCGCCGCGCTGGCGGATCACTTCGCCGACCGGGCGGAGGTGGAGAAGCACGCCTGCGACTGGCGGCCCTGCTATGCCCAGGGCGTCCGCCCCACGGGAAAGGAAGCTTTCCTGGTAACGGAATACGGAGGCATCGCCTTCACGAACATCGGCATTCAGGGGGACGCCGGCGGCATGGAAAGCTGGGGCTACCACGACAAGGTGGAAAGCGAGGAAGCGTTCTTCGAGCGCTTCCGGAGCGTGACAGACGCCATCCGGGCGATTCCCTACTGCCAGGGCTACTGCTACACCCAGCTGACAGACGTAATGCAGGAGATCAACGGACTGCTGACGCCGGACCGGAAGCTGAAGATTGACGCAAAGCGTTTCGCCGCGCTGAACCGCAGCCCGGAAGCAAGAACCAATCAGGTCAGCTGAGGGGGACGGAAAGGCGGGCCCAATGACGGATCTAGCCGCCGGACAGGCGGATAGAAAAATAAAAAGGAGGACATCCCAAATGAAGAAAATCCTGTCTCTGGTCCTGTGTCTGGCCATGGTGCTGAGCATCGGCGCAATCGCCCATGCGGAGCCCATCCAGATCAACTACTGGTCCGTGTTCACGGGCGCCGACGGCGCTACCATGCAGGGAATGGTGGACGCCTTCAACGCTTCCCAGGACGAAGTGTTCGTAAACCATACGCCCATGACGGCGGACGACCTGTATCAGAAGATCCCGCTGACCGTTCAGACCGGCACGGACATTCCTCAGGTCTGCATCGTGCACATCGAGCGGATCCCGAACTTCGTGAACCAGGAAATGCTGTATGACTACGACCTGGACCTGATCGCGCAGGCCGGCGTCAAGGAAGAAAACTACAACTCCGCGGCCTGGGCCCGGACGGACATCGACGGCGCGCACTACGGCATCCCGCTGGACGTGCACAGCTACGTGACCTATTACAACAAGGATCTGTTCGACCAGTATGACCTGAACAGCTACGTGGAGGATGGCTATCTGACCTTCGACGAGGTGAAGGAGCTGGGCGACAAGGCCAAGGCCGCCGGATTCACCGGGTATGTGACGGACCTGGGCTGGATGCGGGCGCAGCTGCTGTGCTACTACGGCCAGCTGGATCCCAACCTGACCCTGAGCGAGGACGGCGTCAATCCCTCCATCAACAACGAGAACATGAAGAAGGTTTTCGAGACGATGAAGGATCTGTGGGAAGGCGGATATACCTCCGTCAAGAACACGGACTACTCCTCCGAGTTCTACAGCGGCAACATGCTGGTCTGGAGCGAAGGCATCTGGATGAAGGCCGCGGTTGTGGACGCCGGCATCAGCTTCGGCATGCTGCCCGCCATCTGCTACACTCCCGAGACCTGCATGAGCTGGACCTCCAGCCACAACTTCGTCCAGTTCGCGGATGAGAACAGGACCGAGGAAGAGGACCTGGCCGTGGCCAAGTTTATCAACTTCATGGGCGAAAACAGCCTGACCTGGGCGAAGGACGCCGGCCAGTGCCCCGCTCACCTGTCCATCAACGACGTCACTGAGTTCGCCGAGTATCCGCAGGCCTTCCTGGCCGATCCGGCCCGGGCGGATGAGCTGGCCATCTACAAGTATCTGTACTGGGGACTGTTCGATACCGCGTTCTCCCGCGTCGGCTGGGACTTCGTGGACGGCACGATCAGCATCGATGACGCTCTGGCGCAGATCGATCAGGAAATCGCGGACGCGATCGCCGCTCAGTAATATCGGTTCAATCTTCGGGGCGGAGAGTTCTCTCTTCGCCCCTGTCCGTTCCGCGGGCGCTTCCGCCGGAAGGCTCGCGGAACGCTTTCACGCGGCCCGGTTCTCCTCGGAGGGGAACGGGCAAAGAAAAAGAGAGGGGCTCTTTCCATGACTGTGAAGAATGAAGGAAACCGGAGACCGGACATCCGGTCACTGGCGGCCATCCTGGCTGCGTTGGCTTTCCTGGCGCTTTTTGTCTTCGCGGGGGTAAATGCCTCCACCACGCTGAAGGAGACGACGGTCTCGACGGTGATGCCGCTGCCGAAGCTGTTCTTCTCCCTGTCCAGCGCCAGCATTCTGCTGATTCCGCTGTCCGTGGTCTGCATGGCCTGCGCTCTGGCTGCCCTGATCAGCCGGCAGCGGAATGTGGCCATGCTGTTTGCGGGGATCTCCTTTGTAACCTTCGGGCTGTTTCTTTTCTTCTTCAGCCGGGAGACCATGAACAGCGCGCTGTATTCGCCGCTGAGCGACGCGCTGAAGGAGGCCGGGGTCAAATTTAAGAAGCGGGACGTAAAGGGAATTGATGTTTCCTTCCAGCCCACCGTCTTCCTGGCGCTGGCGGCGGCCGGAATCGCGATGCTGCTCAGCATGCCCGGTCCTGGCCGGGAGGAGGACCGGCGGCGGATCCGGCGTGACCTGCTGCCCTATGGCTACATCGCGCCTCATCTGTTCTTCTTTATCATCTTCTTCATCACTCCCGCGGTGTACGGCATCTATGCGGCGTTTACCAAGTGGGATCTGTTCAATGAGCCGGTGTTTATCGGACTGGAAAACTTTAAAACGATGCTGCTGGACAGCAAGAACACCTATTATCAGCAGCTGCGAAACGGCTTGTGGAACACGGTGAAGTTCGTGTTGTACAGCATGCCCTTCTGCATCCTGGTCCCGCTGACGCTGGCCCTGGCGCTGCATACAAAGAGCCGCGGCAACAAGTTCTTCCAGGCTGTGTATTACTTCCCGAGCCTGCTGAGCATCACCACCGTGACGCTGAGCTGGCGGTATATGTTCAGCCCGGACTACGGGGTTATGAACCGCTTTTTCGGATCGAACGCCAACTGGTTTACGCCCCCCTACTCCTGGATCGTGATTGTGGTGATCACGGTCTGGTGGTGCACGGGTTCCACGATGGTGATCTATCAGAGCGCGCTGGCCTCCATTCCCCAGGACCATTACGAAGCCGCCTCCGTGGACGGCGCCGGGGCCTGGCAGAAATTCCTGCACATCACGCTGCCCGGCATGCGCTATCCGCTGATGTATACCTTCGTGACCTCCGTGGTAGCCCAGTTCAACATCTACGGACAGCCCCTGATGATTACCGGGTTTGCCAACCGGGAGGCTAACGCGGTGCTGCTGATGTATATTCAGGAGAACGCGGTCAAGAAGCAGGTGGCCGGCATGTCCGCCGCCATGGCGCTGGTGCTTGGGCTCTGCATTATGGGCGTGTCTTACTTCCAGCTGCGGCTGATGCGTAATAACGTGCCGGATTGAGAAGGGAGGAATGAGTATGGTTTCCGGAAAAGGCGGCAAACGCGCGGCGTTGATCTTCATGATCGCCCTGGGCATCATCTGGATGGTTCCCATTGTCTGGTTGATCCTGAACTCTTTTAAATCGGACTCTGATTTCATTACCTCCTTCGCGACGGTGACCGGACCCTGGGATTACCTGAGCCGGCTTGTTCCGCGGCAGTGGACGGTGGTGAACTACATTGAAATGTTCGTGGGCGGAAGCGGAACGAATACCACCTCGAACATCCTGAGCATGTTCAAGAATTCCTTCATCGTTTCCGTCACGGTGACGGTCTTCAGCGTCATCATTACCTCCCTGTCCGCTTATGCCTATGAACGGCTGGATTTCAAGGGGGGAGAAAAGATCTTCTGGGTCCTGATGTACATGAGCATGTTCCCGAATGTGGTGAACCTGCTGCCCATGTTCCGTATCGCCAACGCGCTGGGATGGGTGAATAACCTGAACTCGCTGATCTGGCCCAGCCTGGCGGGCGTGTTCAACATTTTCCTGATCCGCAACTTCATGAAGGGCATTCCAAAGGTTCTGGACGAGGCGGCGACGATCGACGGGGCGTCCAGCCTGCAGGTATACCTGCATGTGATTCTGCCGAGCATTGTGCCGGTGATGATCGTGGTGGGGCTGTTCAGCTTCAACGGCGCCTGGAATGACTTCCTGTGGCCGAGCATTGTCATGACGGATGTCAAGAACCAGACCATCACCGCGGGCCTTCGGCTGCTGAGCGGTCAGTATGAGCAGAAATGGGCTCACATGATCGCCTCCTGTCTCGTGTCCATGCTGCCGCCTTTCGTGCTGTACATGGTGGCGCAGAAATATTTCCTGGCAGGCATTTCCGTGCAGGCCGGGGTGAAGGGATAAACGCATGAAACAGATTCTGATGTTGATGCTGGCGGTTTTGCTGCTGGGCGGCGTCCCCGCGGGGGCGGAGGAGCTGAAGACGCGGGACCTGGGCGAGGCGGCGGACTGGTTTGTGTCCAATCCCCGAAACGTGAAGGATATCGGGGACCCTTTTGTGCTGCCGGAGGAGGGAACCTATTACGTATTCGCCACCGGCGGACCCATCGGGTTTAACGCATGGCTCAGCTCGGATCTGAGGGAATTCGGGAAGATGAAAGCCCTGAAGAAGGTCGACTGGGCCAGCGGGGATTACTGGGCGCCGGAAGTATTCCGGGTCAATGACCGGTATGTGATGCTGTTTACCGCCCGGATGCGGGAAAACGGCAGCCTCAGAACCGGGATCGCTTTTTCAGACACGCCGGAAGGGCCCTACGAGGATCCCCTGGGCCGCCCGCTTATGGACTACGGTTATGCTACGATCGACGCCACCATGACCTGGGATGACGAAGGAAATCCTTACCTGATCTATGTGCGGGACTGCTCCGAAAACACCGTGAACGGGCGGCAGGAAAGCCATATCTATGGCGTCCGGCTGAAATCCGATCTGACGGGCACGGAGGGCGATCCTGTGCTGCTGCTCAAGCCGGAAGGCGATTGGGAAATTCGATCCGGGGATACCCTCTGGAACGAAGGCCCCGCCGTGGTAAAGCGGGATGGCCGATATACGCTTTTCTACAGTGTGAACGGATACTGGATGAAGGAGTATTCCGTGAGCGCCGCGGTGAGCGATACGCCTCTGGGGCCCTATATCAAGCAGGGGAACAACCCGCTGCTGTACTATACGGAAGCGGACGGAAACGTGACCGTGTCCGGTCCAGGGCATAACGCGTTCTTCACCGTGGGGGAAGAGCTGTTTACAGCCTATCATACCCATACCTACCCCCAGGCTCCTTCCGGAAACCGCCAGCTGTGCGTTGATCGGGCCGGCTTTCACGCCGACGGGACGACGTACATCAACGGGCCGACCCTCGCCCCTCAGCTGCGTCCGCTCTCAGAGATCGGAAAGATGAATCTGGCGCCGGAAGCAGCCTGCGCGGAGGACCCTTCAGACCTCCTGACCGATGGGGACTTCTGCCTGAGGGAGGGTTCCTCTCCCTGGGTCTGGCAGGGGCAGGAAGTAAACTATGTTTGGCCGGAAGGCGTCACGGCGGAGCTGCTGATGATCTATCCGGCGAATGGACAGTCGGTATCCGGAAAGGTCCTTGTGAACGGCGTGATGGAGGCAGCCTTCGGCCTGAAGGCCGGACAAGCGCCCGGGACAGCCGCGATGCTGCTGACCGAGCCTACGAAGATGACCGACCTGAAGATCACCTTTGACGCAGAGAGCGGCATCGGAGAAATCCTGGTGATCGGCACCAGATAAATAGGAGACAGGGGACGGTTCTCTGTCTCCTTTTTAAGTCCATGAGATCCCGCACGACACCGGTTAAGTCGGCATGATGATGCCAAATTAAAACGGTTGAACGGCAAAAAATCAAATATTAAACTACATAATACCAAAAATAAGATGTAAAACGGCAAAGTCTCATGAAACAATGTAATAATCCCCGGCGGAATCGATTCGCAGCTGCAGATCCGCGGCCGCTGTTTTTTGCAGACACATGCGGACATTCGGCATATCGCTGAAATCAACGAATTGGGCAGCGGCTTCGGAAACAACACCGGTTTTCATCCTTCGGTCGATCAGCCTTTCACGGAGGCAATCCTCCTCCGCACTGATGGAAATGGTATAATCGGCATATTTTTTCAGCTCACTCCATCCCGCCATATCCAGAAGAAGGTAGTTCCCTTCCAGAATAACAATCTCCCCGTCGACCGTCAGGGCATTCTCGGTGGGATTGTGCAGAAGTCTGTTATAGATCGGCCACCCGCACACTTCACCGGCCGCAACCTTTTTAACGCTCTCCGTCAGGTGCTCCAGATCAAAGGTGACCGGAGCGCCTTTGATTTTTACCATAGGGATCTCTTCCCTGTCACGCTGGACAGTATGGCTGACAAGATACTCCTGCCTCCTGTGGAAGCCATCCATACCGATCGTTTGAATGTTTCCCAGGTGATCATGTTCATGTGAAAGATGTTCCAGAAAACTGAGTAATGTGCTTTTGCCGGCGCCCGGTGGTGCGGCCAGCATGACAAGAATTCGCCGTCCTTTCTTTTTCTGAATATCTGTCAGTTTTTCGAGCAATGGCAAAAAAATCCGATCCACCGCCCGTTCACTATAGGAGGCGATAACGCTGATCCCATTGATCGTCACCTGATAATCAATCATCTTTTCCGCTCCTTTCATTCATACTGCCAACGCACAAACAAATTGCCTCCCGGATCAACTCCTTGCTTTCATTTGGGATAAAGATATTTTACCCAATGAACGCTTTTTCCGTCGACGAAAGCCGGTGAAAAAACATCAAAAATGCAATTTGAAAGTCCCGGATCCGCAGCAAAGGATCCGGGACGGTTCATGCTTCTGGGCCCCGATGAATTCCGCTGCCGAAAGGGCCGGGCGGCCCACCGGATTCCGTTTTCACTTTCCGAGGCCTTCTTTCATTTGCCTGACATAGCTTGTGTTTTGGAGGCAAGGGACTTATAATCGAAATGTTTTAGGGTCAGACGTTGGCGGCGGTTTCCCTTCAGCCTGAAGCGGAGATACGAAAATACAGGTGATGCCCATGGAAGAACACAAAAAGGAGACAGAGAACCGTCCCCTGTCTCCTTGAGGAGAAAAGGACATGACAGGAGCGATTGTTAACGCGGTTTCCATTGTTGCCGGCGGCGTCTGCGGAACGCTCTTCGGAAAGCTTCTGAAGGATCGGCATCAGGAAACGCTGACCGTGGCCTGCGGGATAGGCACCATGTTTCTGGGGATAGCGGGCGCCATGAATTATATGCTTCACAACGATCTGCTTCCCGAAGGCGGCGCGATGCTTGTTGTGGTCAGTCTTGCGCTGGGCGGACTGATTGGGGAATTACTGAATATCGAGCTCTGGTTTGAGCGCTTCGGAGAGTGGCTGAAGCTGAAGACCGGAAACGCCAGGGATCAAAGCTTTGTGAACGGCTTCGTGACCGCGTCCCTCACCGTCTGCATAGGGGCCATGGCGATCATGGGAGCCATCCAGGATGGCGTTTCCGGGGACTGGTCGACGCTCGGAGCAAAGTCCATCCTGGACCTGATCATTATCATGGTCATGACATGCTCTCTGGGGAAAGGATGCGCTTTTTCCGCCATTCCGGTTTTCCTCTGGGAAGGAAGTCTGACGCTTCTGGCTCAGGCCATTCGGCCCCTGATTACGGATCTGGCGCTGGGATATCTTTCCCTGGTGGGTTCTGTCCTGATTTTCTGCGTCGGTTTGAATCTGGTTTGGGGAAAGAAGATCCGGGTGGCCAACCTGCTTCCGTCCGTCCTGCTGGCCGCGGCGGCGGCGTTTTTGCCTGTCCGGTTTTAACGCAGGCATGCGGATCGTTCGGGTTCAGCATCATTGGCCCGGGAAAGCAACGGAGAGAAAGGAGAAAAGATGGAAAAACTGTCGTTGGAGAAAGCAAAAGAAATCAACGCGACCACGGTGCATGAGGATCATCTGCTGCTGCACGCGGCCAATGTTTCCGCGGCCATGGAGGCGATGGCCAGGCATTTCGGAGAGGACCCCGAACACTGGGCGGCGGTGGGCTGGCTGCATGACTACGATTATGAGCAATATCCGGACGAGCATCTGGCACATACAGCGGAACCCCTTCGGCAGTTGGGGATTCCGGAGGAAGACATTCGGGCGATTCTGAGCCATGGCTACACGATCTGTACCGACGTGAAGCCGGAGACGCTGATGGAAAAAAGCCTTTTCACGGTTGACGAGCTGACCGGAATCGTTCAGGCCGCCGCACGGATGCGGCCGGCCGGTATTACGGATATGGAAATCAAGAGCTTCATGAAGAAGTGGAAGGATAAGCGCTTTGCGGCAAAATGCAACCGGGAGCTGATTATTCAGGGCTGCGAAATGCTGGGCATGGATATCCGGGAAGTATCTGAGATTGTAATTGATGGCATGAAGGCTCACGCGGAAGAGCTTCGGCTTGCCGGTGAAGCGCAGGGCGAAGCATGATGACACTCTGACATGAACTCCAGCGCAGCATCAAATTCGACGCTATGGACTGGTCAAAGCATGGAGAGGTTTTTCAGTTGAAAAAGATGATTGTGATCGGAAACATGCCTGCATTTCCTAAATTATCCGGCCTGTTGCAGCAATCTGTTGATGGAAGAAGGAAGGAAGCAAAGCGATGCGGAAAATGGAGCGTTTGAACCGGGGGCTGATTGTTGCCCGGGCAGAGAAGGGCATGTATCTGAGCTGGCGCTTTCTGGGAAACGAGCCCGACGGAATCGCCTGGCGGATCTACCGCCGCCGCGGCGCCGGGTGGAACTGCGTTTCAGAGCTGCAGCCCAGGGACGTACCTCCGGAAAGCCACTGGGAAGAGAATCCCGGCATCGTCAAGAAAAACACCACCCCCTGCTGCTGGACGGATCCGGAAGGGCTGCCTGGAGATGACTACGCGGTCGCCCCGGTGATCGATGGCGTCGAAGGCCCCCGGGAGCAGCCCATGCTGCCGGTGCTGGAGTCCCTTTCCGGCGGGGAGTCGCAGGCTTTCCGCGCCGCGGCTCACCGGATTCCCCTGGCCCCGCCACCGCAGCGGGTGCCCCTGGTCCACTTTTCCTATCGCGGCGTCTCCGTCGGCCCGGGATGCACGCCGGATCCGAAGGCGTTTCGTCTGGAAAACGGCGAGGACTGGTACCGGGTGGACATGGACCTGCTGCGTACCTTCCGGGAGCCCTGGGAAAAAGGGGAAAGGGTGACCGACGTCTGGCTGGAGGAGATCTGCGGCCGCCTTTCCGAACTGCTCGGCACGCCTCTTGAGCTGAAGTCCTGCCTGAAGGGCGGAAAGATCCCGGACGACCTGTACCGGGAACTGGAGAGCGCCTTCATCCGCTATGTCCGGGCCCTGGACAGCGGTGAGTCGCTTCCCTTTGCCCGCACGCCCTCCGGCGCCGTTGAAACCTCCCTCTCCTCGGAATACCGCACCCAGGACATGAGCGTAGGGGATTTTGACGGCGATGGCGAGTATGAAATCGTCGTCAAATGGCGCGCCGACAGTCCGGATCCCATGTTCTCCGATCCCATTTACCGCTCCGATATGAACCTCAGCGCCCCGGAGTATATCGATGTCTACAAACTCAGCGGAAAGCTGCTCCTGCGTATCGATATGGGCTATAATATAAAATCCTCCAACGACCATGAAACCATGCTTCATGTCCAGGATTTCAACCGGGACGGCCGCGCTGAAATCATTCTGAAAACCGCCCCCGGTACCCGCGTCGGCCACTGGGATGAGGAACAGGGGTGCGTCATCTACCCAAACGACGGAGCCCATGTCGTAGGCGGCGAGGAAGGCCTCCGCTGCACCACCGACCGTTTCATCCGGGATTTTGAGGAGGGCAATGTAAACGATCTGGCCCGCAAGTGGTCCCTCTTCAACGGTTTTGACATCTGCTATCGCTCCCCTGTCCGCACCCCTGACAACGACGGCCCCAACGATCCCCTGGCCAAGGCCTGGATCAAGTCCTATCATATCGGGCCCATGGGTCCCGGCCACCGGGAGTATGTGACCGCCATCGGCTTTGACGGCTCGGAAGGCGTGATTCTGGACACGGTGGATTATGCCTTTCCCTGGACCGCGGTTTCCTCGGACGGGGACAGCTTTGCCCTCGATCCCATGACCCAGCGCGGCAACTTCTGCACCATCGTCCATCCCCTGCCCGGCGCGGATACCTTGGACAGCTACAAAGTCCAGGTCATGCAGGAAAAGGACGGCTATTTCCTGGCTCACCGCTGGAAGTATCCGGTCTGGGGCGACGGTCAGGGAAACCGGGCCAACCGCTACGCCGGCGGCGTCGCCTGTCTGGACGGTGAAAACTACTACGCCGTCATTCAGCGGGGATACTATCAGCGCACCACCTTCGCCGCCTACACCATGCAGGGCTCCCGCCTGCTGCCGCCGGCCACCTTCGACTCAGAGGATCCCGCCTGCTGGACCCTGGGCAAGGGGCCGGATCTGTACCGGGCCCGGGGCAATCATTTCACGGATATGGCGGATATCGACCGCGACAGCCGGGACGAGATTGTCCTCAAGGGCATGAATCTTGCCCTTTCCGAAGATGGAACGCGCATTCTTCCCCGCGTCCTGTGCGGGGATATCCTCCCGATGCTCGGCGGAACAGGGCGTCAGCCGGACTTCGGAGAAAATATCGCCACCGATGAAATCCGCGGAACGGAAGGGAACTTCTGGGCCGGCCTGCAGCACGGCGACCGAAGCGCGCTGCTGCCCGTTAATGCCGAGGGAGACGTCCGTCTCTATTCAGGCACCGAGGAATATACCCTGGATGACCGGCGCACCGGACGCCAGTTCGGCTGGCTGCCGGGTCCGGAAGCCCATGACCCCAACCGCGGCCTCCGCTGGAAGGACGGCGCCCTGGTGCAGGAGTCCTCGCTGATCTTCGGCGAATTCTCCGGGGATGATGATGAGGGCTCCACCGCGGGGAATTTCTCCAACCGCTGGCCCGGCGCCATGGCAGGCGGCTCTGAATGCGGTAAACGGGTGCGCAGCCTGGTGGACGGCAGGGTGCTGATCGAAACGGACAGCCCCCGGGGCATCCCGCAGGGTGAAAATGCCGTCTGGTTCGGCTCCGGGCTGACCCACTTCGCCTGCAGCGGCAGTGAAGTGCATGTTCCGGATCCTGCGACCCTCGAATTTTTTCCCTGGCTCACCACCGGTCTGATCTCCACCGGCAGCAAGCGCACCCCCACACTCAAGGCAGACCTATTCGGCGACTGGCGGGAAGAGCTGATTCTGACAGATGAGGAAAACCATATCGTCATTGTACGCACGATTGCCCCCACGGAGTACGGCATCCGCTGCCTGATGCATGATCCGTGGTACCGTAATTCCGTCGCCAACCAGAATATCTGCTACAATCAGGTGGGTTTTGCTTCTTTCTATCTGGGAGACGAAGCGCCTCTTCCCGCAAAGCGGACGGATATCTGCTTCTGACTTGAAGGGGGATTCGACAACGCTTTGACGCTTCAATATCAGGGCAAGTCCAAGGAGAGAATGATATGCTGCCTTCTATTCATGGAGATTTGATAAAAGGCGAAGGGAAAACCCTCCGTTATTCTGATTCGCTTTCGTATGAAGGAGAAAACGCGCCATGGGCAGCGGAAACGGTGGCTTCACCATTCCGCCTCTCCAATTGAGGAAAATGCCTGGTTCTTGCTTTTCCGCATCCTGATATGATATACTCCGCAGAGCGCCGAGGGGCGGGAAGCGCGGTTAGAATCATGCCGCGGCATCGTTTTGGTTCCCGCCTTGAGCGGAAGTACGCCTTCCGACAGCGCCGAATATCAAACAGAAACGGAATGAATAGATGAGCTTTCAATCTCTCGGTTTATGTGATGCGCTTCTGAAAAACGTCCGTCTCAGCGGCTATACGGATCCCACACCCATCCAGCGGGAGACGATCCCGCTTGTTCTGGCGGGGCGGGACGTTCTTGGATGCGCGCAGACGGGGACGGGGAAAACCGCCGCCTTCGCGCTGCCGATTCTGCAGCGCCTGAAGGAAATGCCTTCCGCCCGTCCCGATGTCCGGATGATCCGGGCGCTGATTCTCTCGCCCACGCGCGAGCTGGCACAGCAGACATATGACAACTTCCTCCTTTACGGGAAAGGGCTCGGTCTGACGTCCTGCGTTCTTTTCGGCGGCGTCAGCCAGGTTCACCAGACGGAGGCGCTCCATGAAGGGGCGGATATCGTTGTGGCCTGCCCCGGCCGTCTGCTGGACCTGATGGGCCAGGGGCTGGTCCGCCTGGAAGGCTTGGATATTTTTGTGCTGGATGAGGCGGACCGGATGCTGGACATGGGTTTTATCCACGATGTGCGCCGGGTGATCAAAGCCCTCCCCGACCAGCGGCAGTCCCTGTTTTTTTCCGCGACCATGCCTCCGGCCGTGGAAAAGCTGGCCATGGACATCCTGAAAAACCCGGAAACCGTCAAGGTGGATCCCGTCACCTCCACCGTCGACGCCATCGATCAATGCCTGTACTATGTGGATAAACCCAATAAGCGGCATCTGCTGGCGCATCTCCTGAAAAGCGAGGATCCGGAAAGCGTGCTGGTTTTTTCCCGGACAAAACACGGGGTGGATCGGATCGTCCGAGAACTGAAGCGCGCCGGCATTGACGCTGAGGGCATCCACGGAGATAAGAGTCAGGGGGCCCGACAGAACGCGCTGAACCGTTTTAAGGGCGGAAAATGCCATGTGCTCGTGGCGACGGATATTGCCGCCCGGGGGATCGATATCGAAGGGCTGAGCCACGTGATCAACTATGACCTGCCGAACGAACCGGAATCCTATATTCACCGGATCGGCCGTACAGGCCGCGCCGGCCGCAGCGGGAAGGCGATTTCCTTCTGCTGCATCGATGAAGCGAAACAGCTGCATCAGATTGAGAAACTGATCGGGAAGCGCCTCCGGGAGGAAAAGAGCGGCTGGCCGATGGAAAACTGTACACCCAGCCCGCCGAAGGATCCCGGATCCCGGTCTTCCAAAAGCTGCATGAACGGGGAAACTGCGCCGGCTTCCGCAAAGCGTCCGGCTTCCGCGGGGAACGCCCCGGCAGCCGCAAAGCGTCCGGCTTCCGCAGGGAACGCCCCGGCGCCTTCCGCGGGGCGGGATGCGCACAGGAGAGCAGCGGATCCCGCAGCCGGGGCGAACCCGGCATCGGGAATCCGCACCGCGATAATACCGGAGAGGCCATATGTCCGCTGGCCGCAAAAAGTGGAAAGCCCATCTGTCCGCGGGCCGCAAAAACCGGAGAGGCCGTCTGTCCGCATGCCGCAAAAAGCAGAAAAGGACTCCGGAAGCGGATCGGAAAGTCTGGGAACGCCGCTGTATGATACCTCCTCCCTTTTTTCCTTCGAGGACGGATGGGAAGCCTTTCGGGCTGCCTACCGACGGTAATACGAAAACAGTGTCCAACCAGGGAATCAGACCAGAACGCAGGGGGGAGGATTTCCGGATGCAGAAACTGTATACGCCCGCCGGAGAATCGCTTTCCAGCATCCCATGGAACACTTATCCGAGGCCGCAGATGGTCCGGAAGGACTGGCTGTGTCTGAACGGGATATGGGATTTCGAATACGACGGAACCCGAACACAGATTATGGTGCCTTTCTGTCCGGAGAGCTTGCTCTCCGGGCTGGATATAAAGATGAAATATGGCCGGGAGATGAAATATACCCGGCGCTTTTCTCTGCCGGAAGCGTGGCGCGGCCGGCGGATTTTGCTGCACTTCGGCGCGGTAAACCGTCTGGCGTCGGTCCAGGTAAACGGAAGGGCGGCAACCGTACATGAGGTAGGCTGCCTGCCGTTCACAACGGATATCACGGAGCTCCTTCTGGACGGGGAAAATGAGCTCTCCGTTACGGCTGTCAACGACCTGTCCCACCGGTATCCATGGGGAAAGCAGAAGGAAAAGCGCGGCGGCATGTGGTACACTCCGGTATCCGGCATCTGGCAGACCGTATGGCTGGAGCCGGTACCGCCGCGGTATATCCGCGCCCTGACAGTCACGACGGACGGAAGCACCGTGGAGATTCTCGCGGAAGGAATGGATACGGGAACAGTGGAGCTGGAAGGCACTCCGTATCCGATGGCAGGCGGGAAGGCGAAGATCAAGGTGGAAAACCCGGAGTACTGGTGTCCGGAAAACCCCCGCCTCTATCATTTTGCGGTCGAAGCCAGCGGGGACCGGGTAGAATCCTACTTCGCCCTTCGGACGCTGGACATCCGCACAATGGACGGCAAACCGCGGCTGTGTCTCAACGGAAAGCCGTATTTTTTCCACGGACTGCTGGATCAGGGCTACTGGAGTGACGGCCTGTACACGCCTGCTGCGCCGGAATGCTATGAAGAAGACATCCAGGCCATGAAGGCCCTCGGCTTCAACATGCTGCGAAAGCATATCAAGATTGAGCCGGAACAGTTCTACTTCGAATGCGACCGGCTGGGCATGATCGTTTTCCAGGATATGGTCAATTGCGGGAAATACAGATTCCTGCGGGACACGGCCCTGCCGACCGCGAGCTTCCGCTCCCGGAAGGATTCCCGGCTACACCGGGATCCCGAGGTGAGGAAGCATTTCCTGGAGGCGATGGATGATACCGTGCGGCTGCTTCGGAACCATCCCAGTATCTGCCTGTGGACGATCTTCAACGAGGGCTGGGGACAGTTCTGTGCGGACGAGGCCTATGAGCGTCTGAAGGCGCTGGACGGAACACGGTTCATCGACAGCACCTCCGGATGGTTCGCGCAGGAAAAAAGCGACGTGGAGAGCCTGCATATCTATTTCAGCCCGTTGAAAACCGGAGAGAAAAACCTCCCCCAGATTCTGTCGGAATTCGGCGGCTGGTCCCTGAAAATTCCGGAGCACAGCTTCAATCTGGAAAAGACGTATGGATACAAAAAATATGAAGACCGTGAATCTTTTGTCACGGATCTGCGAGCCCTGTATTTGGATCAGGTGCTCCCGCTCATTCCGCAGGGGCTCAGCGCCGCGGTATATACCCAGCTTTCGGATGTAGAGGATGAAACCAACGGCCTGCTGACCTTTGACCGGAAAATCAGGAAGATTGCGCCGGAGGACTTCCGGGACGTTTCGGACAGGCTTCTCGCCGCCCTGCCGCAGGAGAATCAACCCTGACGAATATGGAGATGAGGTGTAAGCGCATGAAGAAAAACAGGAAATTCTGGGCCGTACTGATCATTTTCTCTCTCACCGGGCATCATCGGACCGCAGATCGGCGCATGGGTGCTTCGGGATGCGCCGACCATCTCTAACAGTGACGGCACGACCTCCTTCCTGCCCAGCGCGGATATCTTCCTGGCATCGCTGATCGTACTGGCGATCGTCATCGCGGGGCTGGCCGTCTGGCTGCCCCGCATCCGGGGCTTTGTTCTTGAATGACGCCATGTGCGTGTCCAGGTCGAACCAGACATGAACTGGCCATTCAGGATTACACAGAAGGACTGCTGTCAGTGCCGCGGCTGAAAATGGCAAAACGGAGAATTCCAGCCGCCAATAGTGCGCTCAGAACGTCCGAAACCAGCTGGGAGCGAATCACACCGTCATAGCCGAAAGCGGTGGAGCAGATCATGAGCACAATCACAAAAATGACACCCTGTCGGCTCAGGGACAGAGCCAGGGCCGGAGCCGCCCGCCCTGAAGCCTGACAGAGGCAGGTCGTCAGCATGACGATCCCCGCGAACAGACTGCCGGCAGCCTGCCACTGCAGCATCTCCGTTCCGATGGAGACTAAATGCCCATCAGGGGTGATGAGTCCAAGCAGAAGAGGCGATGCCAGCATCACCCCGGCTGTCATGGTCAGGGAAACAGCGCTCACAAAGATCAGGCAAAACCGGAACAGCTGCCGGATTTTTCCGTGTTCTCCCGCACCGGCCAGAAAACCGTAGAGTGGGATCCCGCCGAAGGAGAAACCGACCAGAATCATCTGAACGATCATCGTCACTTTCATGACAATGCCCATAGCAGCAATTCTGTCATCCCCGAAAACGCCCAGCTGCTGATTGATCAGCATCGTACACACACTGCTTGCGATGTTCGTGATGGCCGCGGTGATTCCGATGGAAAGAATACTTTTCAGAAATAGCCCCGTGGTTTTCACGGTCGGTCTGACCGAAAGCGGAGCACCGCGCCGCAGCACAATGATCAGCAGGAACAAATCGCTGCAAAAATATCCGGCCACCGTTGCCACCGCGGCGCCCCTTGCTCCCATGCCGGGGATCAGAAGGGGATCCAGAATGATATTCACCACAGCTCCGATCAGCGTGCCGACCATGGATAAGCCCGGCATTCCGACGCAGCGAAGCAGGTTCATATGGATGAAATTCACCACGATGAGCGGCGCTCCGATCAACAGCACAGTCCCGTATTCCCGCGCGTAGTTCATCGTATCCTCGCTGGCTCCAAGCATAGCCAGGAAAGAATCCCGCATCAGCAGCGCCGCTGCCCCGATGACCAGGCCTGTCAGCAGCGCTATCCAAAAGCAGAAAGCGCTGACATGTCCCGCATCCTTCTCCTTTCCCTGCCCAAGCAGGCGGGAAATCAGGGAGCTGCCGCCCTGACCGAAAATATTGCCGAACGCCATCAGGATCATAAAAACAGGCGCGCAGACAGAGACGCCTGCGACCAGCAGCGCATTTCCTGTCTGGGCGATAAAATAGGTATCCGCCAGGTTATACACAATGGTGACGATGGATCCAAGCACCACCGGAACGGACAGTCGAAAATATTCAGGAATCAGTTTTTCGCTGTTGATCCGCCCGGATTGTTCCGTTTTCATGATGATATACCTCCGCGCTGCAGGATGTCTTCTCGTTCCCCCGTTCGACGGGGGCTTTCAGCATTGTTTCTCTTGCGATCAGTCCAGCTTGATTCCATCAAGCTCCTCTGTCAGACGGCAGATTTCGTCGATCGCAGAGCCGACATAATAGCCTGCAGGTTTTCGTCCTGCAGGCTGTTTTTTCAGGCTTACCAGTCAAGCTCATCGGAGTCGTCATCTACATCAAAGTACGACTTCTCGCCGCCAAAGAGCTGATCGACAGAGTACCCAATCCGATCTCCGTGGGAATCATAATAGTTGTGGCCACCGAAAAGTCCTTCCGTGCTGTATCCGACGCGGCCTTCCTTGTCGCTGTAGAAGTTTTCCCCGCCGAAAAGCCCTTCGGTGGAATAACCAACGTGGTTGCCGTGCTCATCATAGAAGTTATGGCCACCAAACAAGCCTTCCGTTGCGTAGCCGATCTGATGACCGCTCTCGTCGTAGTAGTTCGTGCCACCGAACAGACCCGGGGAGCTGTAAACCTTCTTCATCGTCCTCTCCCTTTCATACAATTCACATTTCCTCGTCGGTGCGGCACTCATTTTCATGACTTATGAACATCATATTAACTCCGAATACCGGAATAGTCAATGGGATGTGGATCCTGCTTTCCTTCGAGATCGACTCTCTGGTATAATCATTCCGCTCATGATAACCTGTTCGCATGGCAGAGACGCATATACACTGTATCCATATCGAGGATGACGCTCTCCCGTCCGCCTTCCCCCTCGTTGTAGGCCATGAGGTTCACCTCCAAAAGGGTAAAAGAAAGCGCCGCATGATGATGCAGCGCTAAATATGCAAACAGGTTATCACTTCTTACAATAAGTCTTTATCGCCTGATACACGAATTCGGCGGTTCCTTCTCCAGCATGTTTATCGATGTTTATCGTGAAGTCTCCACCACCGGCATACATCGTTCCAAGGCCATACAGGATTTCATCCGAGCAGGTGTAAAAATGCTCCGAAATAAAGTCCTGCAGCTTCTTCACCAAGGCCTGTGCCGCAGTGCTGGACGGATCTTCACTTCGAATCGCTCCGAATTCAGCGAATATACCCATCATCTGTTCGCTGAGCATGGCGCTCTCTTCTGCTGTTCTGCCTTTGGATTTTTCTTCATACTCCCGGTATTCTGGCGTTTTTCCCCAGGACGCTTTGGCCTGAGCGGCATATTCATCGATCTTACTGGTGTCAAATGGTTCAAAATCCATAAGATGATTCACTCCCATCGCTTTTAGTCCACGTGCTAGGTCAATCAGGTTTTCGATATGTTCCTTCTTTAGCGTGAGCAATGCAATTTGCTGTTCAAGCGCTTTGCTCTTATCGAAATCAGGACTCTCGATGATCTGTTTAATGTCCTTCAGAGGAAACTCCAATTCACGGAACAGCAGAATCTGTTGCAGTTTCTCCAATGCTGTATCGTCATACAGCCGGTAGCCAGACTCGGTGTATTCTGCCGGATGCAGAAGGCCGATTTTGTCATAATACTGCAGGGTGCGTATACTCACCCCTGTCATTCTGCTCACCTCATGGACTGTCCTCACGGTGGACACCTCCTCGCTCGTGATGATGTTATGATAAGGTATTACGTTGCGTAGGAGTCAATACCTTTTTCAAAAAAACACAAAAATCGCCGATTTGGCCTGACAACCACCCTCGTCACCTTTCCCATCCAGCTGATGGCATTCGCGCCAGGCTTCAGCACCGGGAATTCTCCGTTCATGTGGTCGTTCATCAGGGTGATGCCCTGATAGACGCAGATCATGTGAATCACCTCCGGAAGGGAAAAAGAAAGCGCCACCCATGTGGACGACGCCGATAGAACCGTTTTCAGAGATTACACATCTGGAGGATAAGTCTGTTCTGGAGACCATAAAAGTCGGAAATGAGCTGATTCTCCAGTAAGCGGATAATCCGTTCAATAAGAAGGTAAGCCTTACCAGATAGGAGCCGAGGCGATCTTCATAGATGTCCGCCGTGTTTTCCTCCTCTGCAACGGATTTTTCCGCAGACTCACTGTGCGAGAACAAATTGCCGACAGCCTTGTCCACGGATTCCTTGACCAGGCGGGACATTTCGACGGACAGACGGTTGCATTCGGAAACGACAATATTCGCAAACGGCATGAAGTGCCCGGCGTCGAGCCTGGCTCTTTGAATGAAAGCGTGATATACTTGCGGATGGAAGCAGCCGCTGCGAGCGGCTGTTTCCGGACAAACCGGCCGGAAGATCCTACAGAAGCGGAGATTAAAAATGTACTATCTCATCAGGGAATCCCTGACCCCATGCGACCCCCGGGAGATCCGCGGGGCGGACGCGCAGTATGTGGCGCTGCTGAACAGTGCAGAATGGCAGTCCCAGCGCGAAGAGTTTGACATGATGATCGACATGGAGATGGATACTCCCCAGGAGACCAAGGCCGTCGTGAACCTGGATTCGCTGACGGGCGCCCTGTCCATTCCGAACCGGGAAAACATCAGCGGGCCGCGCTGCTGCTTTTCCTTTGCCCTGGATGAGAAGGGGATCGTGCTGGTGGATGATACCGGTTACGCCGAACAGCTGGTGCAGGCAATCTGCCGCAGCAAGAAATGGAGGCTGCCCGGGCTGGAGCGGTTTCTGTATGATTTGCTGGAGATGACGATCAGCCAGGACCTGACCCTGCTGGAGAGGACGGAACAGAAGCTGAACCGGATCGAGGAAGCCATTCTGCGGGGGGAGGTTGAGCAGTATCCCCAGGAGATGAACGACATCCGAGGCGATCTGCTCGATCTTCGGGTACATTACACTCAGCTGATTGATCTGGGGCAGGAGCTGGAAGAAAACGAGAACGGTTTTTTCCGGGAGGAGAACCTGCGGTATTTTCACATGTTCACCGAGCGGGTGATACGGCTGCAGGAACTGGTGAACGGGCAGCGGGAGTATGTGATGCAGCTGCGGGACCTGATGCAGTCCCAGCTGGATGTCCGGCAGAACCGCATCATGACCGTGCTGACGGTGATCACCTCCATTTTTCTCCCCCTGACGCTGATCGCCGGATGGTACGGAATGAATTTCCGGTATATGCCGGAGCTTGAATGGCGGTTCAGCTACCCCCTGGTGATCGTGATTTCCATCGCAATTGTGGCGGCTTGCCTGATCTGGTTCAAGCGGAAAAAGTGGATGTAGGCCGGGAACCTCCCGGTCGATGCCCACCGGGATTGTACTATTGAAATACAGGACCATATCTGAAAGATATCATCGGTTATTTCCAAAACGAAGTCTGCATGCCATGGCAACGAAGAACAGGATTGGCTGCGTGGGGATCCTCATTTTTGGCAATGATTCCGTCATTTTCATGAGTTGATTGAATCTGAAAGAAATAGGGATGGCTTAAGGGCCGGAAATCGTGTATAACAGTGGAGCGGCATCGAAAAAGCCACATCAAAAATTTATTTGTAAGATTTCTTCATGTTCTGCGTCTAATAAAGTGAAAGGGGGTTGAGAGTTCTATGCAGCCTGGTTCTTTTGATCAGATCTATCAAGACTACTTCGACTCGGTTTATCGTTATGCGCTCTCACTCTCCGGAAATCCGCAAACTGCTGAAGAGATCGCCCAGGAAACCTTCTTTAAGGCAATGCGAACTCTGGATCAGTTTCAGGGAAAGAGCAGCCTGAAAAGCTGGCTCTGTGCCATTGCCAAAAATCTATGGCTTTCAGAGCAACGGATAAGGAAGAATCAGCCGATTGATGACGCGCTACCGCTTCAAGACCCGTCCATCGGGCCGGAAGAAGCGATTGTGCGTCAGGATGAAAGCATGCGCATCCATCGACTGCTCCATCACTTGGACGAGCCCTATCGGGAGGTATTCACACTCCGAACTTTAGGTCAACTAAGCTTCAGGGATATCGGAGAGCTCTTCGGCAAATCGGAAAACTGGGCGTGCGTAGTCTTTCATAGAGCGCGTACCAAGATTAAAGAGAAAATGGAGGAATGATCATGAAACTGCCCTGTGCCGTTACACGTGATTTGCTGCCGCTGTACGCGGAAAACATGGTCGAGCAGGAAACCAGGGTTCTGATTGAAGAACATCTGGATGAGTGCGCTGATTGCCGGGCAAAACTCTCTGAGATGAACGTTCCAGCAGAGAATCCTGTTGATACCGTAAAACCGCTTCAGAATTTGAAGAGACAGATACGAAAAAAGCGCCTTTACGCCGCTGCACTGGCAGCGCTGATCGTCTTCGTTGGAGTTTATACCTATTTTTTCCGCACAATGGCTATTCAGTTGGTACCTTGGCAGGACGGATTAATTGAGATTGTCGGAGTAAAAACGTCCCAACCTGAAGATGTGGTCGTTGATGAGCGTGATACTGAAACCAGCGAATCCGTTGCTCTCTCGCCAACAACAGCGCCTTATACTGCTAAACATACAGACGAGGGTCTTGTTCTTAACGTGAACAGCATCGTTAATGGATTTCAAGAACACATTGTGGTTGATGATGACGGCACACATACCTTGTTTATTCAGGCTTTAAGTACAAACCAGCATTCTGATAATCTTGCTCAGTCATATTATGAATCAACCATCTTCCCCGTACCTGATCGCCTGATCTATGGGCTTGAGCAACCACAAACATTACTGTGGGGCACGCCAATGAAAGGTGGTGTGGAAATCCTTCCGCGTCTTGCGCTGGCCTATTATCTTATGATTGCACTTGTAGCAGCCGGAGTATGCGGACTGACTTGGGGAATTCTGAGGAATTGGACATATAGTTGGATTCTGCGCCAACTATTCTTTGCACCAGTTTCTTACATTCTGTCGCATCTTCTTTTGAAAGGAATGAAGACCACAAGCTTCTTTATGGATCGGGATCTCCTCAGCATACTTTTGGCAGCACTTGCCATTTATGCTTTGCTTACCATCGCCTGGCAGATGTTCCTTACACGAAGAAAAGAAGCGTAACACAAAAAACTCCCACGAGGCGCATTACCCCGTGGGAGTTCGTGTTTCCGGGCCCTTATGCCGCGATCCGCATGGTCAGTACGCCGGTATCCGAAAGAGCCCAGCTGATATCGTGGTTCAGATTGCCGATTCTGCCCGCCAGGGCCGTGCCGCAGCACAGCGCCGCCAGCAGCGCAGCCAGCGCCAGGATGATCCACAGTTTCCGCTTCATGTTTCGTTTCCTCCTTATTGCGATTTGTTCGTGGTTTGGCCATTGTCTCCGCGGCTCCGGAATCCGGGCCGGACGAAATGAAGGGACAATATGAATATTTCCAGATAAGAATACAAAATTCCCATATTCATTATACAGAAATCGCCATGCCTGCCATGGGCCGTTCGGCCCATTTTTTTGGAATAAAGCCGTTTTTTTCAAAAAAAAAACATCCGTCATGGTTATGGAACGATGGGAGAAGACATGAGCCCTGATCAGCTTTTGCAATAGAAATCCAGCTCGCTGCCTTCGGCGCGAAGTTCCAGACTGGGAGCCCAGGGCGGGGTGCGGGACATGGTTTCGGTGATTTCTTCCACGGGAACGCAGCGGGGGGCCTCCAGGATGCAAGGGCAAAGAAAAAGTGACAGCCGAATACGCACTCAGCTGTCTGGGATATGATATCCGCCTGAAAGAACAGGATTTGTGAAGGCAAGACGGTTTACAGTTTTTTCATAGGCCTGTTTTCTGATTCTCGTCTCCTCGAAGGCGCTTCTTCTGTGCCCGCTGGGATGGAGTTCTCAGAAACCGAAAAGGGTTTTTGCGTCAGCCATTCGCTTCGCAATCTGCACGCCGAAGGGGCAGCGCGCCTCGCAGCTCTGGCAGCCGATGCAGGCGGAAGCCGTGGCGCCAAGGCCTTCATAATGAGACCGCACGCTTTCGGGAACGGTCTCCTGCTGCTTTGCCAGATCATAAAACTTATTGACCATGGCAATGTCGATGCCCATGGGACAGGGCTGGCAGTGGCCGCAATAGGTACACTGTCCCGCATAGGAATGAAGCGGAGCGGACGCAATCACGGAGGCATAATCCCGTTCCTCCGGGGACGCTGTTTCGTAGGCCACCGCCTGATCCACCTGCTCCGTCGTATCGTATCCGCAGAGAATGGAGGAGACGGCGGGCCGGGTCAGGGCATAGTGGATCAGCTGCGCCGGGGTAAAGGCCACTCCGAAGGGAGAACGCTTCTCGTCCAGCAGCGCGCCGCCGAAAAAGCCCTTCATCACCGTGATCCCCACATCCCTGGTTTCACACAGGCGGTACAGGGATTCCCGTTCCGGATCGATTCCCTTCAGCTGCTCATCATAGTTGTCGAACATGGTCATCAGATCCTCGCTGGCCGGCTTCATATCGAAGGCCGGATTGATGCTGAACAGGATCATTTCGATGAAATCCAGTTTCGCGGCCCTTTTCGCGAGGCGCGGGTTATGGGTGCTCATGCCGATATGCCGGATGATGCCTTTCTCATGCAGTTCGCGGACATAATCGAGAAAGGCGGTATTCATGCTGTTGTCCCAGTCCTCCTGGGTATCGATGTAATGGATCATCCCCAGATCGATATATCCGCCGCCGATCCTTTGGAGCAGATCCTCAAAGGCCGGAACCACTACCTTCATGTCGCGGGAACGGACATACTGGCCGTTCTGCCAGGTGGAACCGATGTGCCCCTGGACGATCCATTCGTCCCTGCAGTCCGCGATAGCTTTGCCGATGATATCCCTGGATTTGGGATCCGGCATCCAGCAGTCAATGATATTGATTCCCTTTTCATGCGCGTGCCGGATCAGCTGAACGGAGTGCTCCTCCGGGTGCCTTTCCAGCCATTCTCCGCCAAAGCCTACCTCGCTGACCAGCAGGTTTGTTTTCCCCAGTCTCCGCAGTTTCAATTTATTTATCCTCCTGTGTCCATATGATAGTCCCTGAGAAGATGAAACCATAACCGTATTTGTTTCTGCAGTCTGACAATATCACTATTCAAGAGCATCGTCAATATCATCTTTCCGCAGAGGATTTGCAGGGAAATATGTATTGACCCGTTTGTCATGAATGAGTACAATTATCCTGTCCCAGATTGAATATACGCAGAATCAATGCAAAAGAGACCGTGAAGCGCGGGGGGAGGACTGTGATGGACCGGCAGGAATCAAAACGGAATACTTACCTGTTCATCGGCTTTTTCCTGCTGGCCGGCGTCGCGAACGCGCTTTCCCGGACCGGAATCCCGGCGCTGGACGCTCTGATGGCCGAGTGCAATTATCTGATCTATATCGGTCTGCTGCTTTACTGGCTCCAGTCTGTCCGGGCGAGGCTTCTGCCCTCCCGAGCGAAAAACGGGATCACCGGCGCGGCACTGCTGATGCTGCTGTATCAGACGCTGCGGGTGTTCAAGTACCGCTTCGCGACGGAACCGGCGGTGATGCGATACCTGGTCTATCTGTTCTTTGTGCCCATGACGCTGATCCCCACGCTTTTCCTGATGACCTGTCTGCGCATCCGAAGAAGAGACCGGACGGAGCGCCGGAAGGATGCTCTGCTGCTGATCCCGCCCGTCCTGCTTTCCCTGATTGCGCTGACAAATGATTTCCATCATCTGGTGTATGTGCCGAAGACGGACATATCCAGCTTTGCCGTTGATTCCGGCACGTACGCGCAGGGCCCGGTTTTCTACGCGCTGTACGCCTGGATGATCCTGAGCTTTGCCGCGGGTCTTGTGCTGCTGTTCCGGGAAGCGGGATTGCGCTACCGGAAAGCGATTTCCTTCCTGGCCGTTGAGGTGACGCTGTGGTCCGGCCTTCTGGCATTTTTCGCGCTGGTGATTGATGGCACCCTTCTTCCGCGCATGTACAACAACCCGGAGATCCACATTTTTGGTATGCTGGGCGTATTTGAAGTCTGCATCCGCTGCCGGATGATCCCGCACAACGGGGACTATCCGGGTTTCTTCCGGATGCTGCAGACGCCGGCGCAGGTGACGGACGGGGCGTTTCAGCCTGTTTACCGCTCCGGCTGCGCGCTCGCGGCGGAGACGGAACAGCTTCGGGCGGCACTCGTTTCTCCGGTATACCTGACGCCGGATCTGAAGCTTTCCGGGCGAAAGGTGCGCGGCGGTTATGCCTTCTGGGCGGAGGACGAGACCGAGGTACACCGGGCCCAGGAGCGTCTGGCGGAGGCCAATGAGCTCATCGAATCGGAGAACAGCCTGATCCGGGCCGAGACGGAGCAGCGGGAGAAGGACGCCTGGCTGCAGTCCCGGCACCGCATTTATCACGAGATCGCGGAGATCATGTATCCCTGCCAGCAGCGCATCGAACGGCTGCTGGGACAGATGGAACCGAATACACCGGCCTTCCGGGAGCAGCTGGCCCGGGTGTCGGTGCTGAATGCCTACGTCAAGCGGAAGACCAACCTTCTCCTGCTGGCGGCGGAGCAGGAGAGCCTGACCACCCAGACGCTGTTTCTGGCGCTGAAGGAGTCCGCGAGCTATCTGTCTCTGGCCGGACTGCACACCGAGGCGCTGCCGCCGGAGGCGGAGCGGCCGCTGCCTGCCGCCACGGTGATCGCCCTCTATGACGCCTTCGAAGACGTGGCGGATGCACTGATGGGCAAAGCCCTGTCCCTGATGCTCTCCTGGCAGGGCGATGCGCTCGTTCTGGCGACAGAGACAGCGCAGATTCCAGACCTGAGCGGACTTCCTGTTCCGGCGCGGATTCGGGAGGAGGAGGGTATTCTGTACATGGATCTCCTTGCCGAAACGGATGAAAAGAAGGGCGGTGAGGAGGCATGACGATCCGGGAAGCCCTGTTATCCGCCACCCGGCTGCCTGTGCTAGGCATCCTGTTCCTGCTGCTGACCGGGCTGATGGCGGTCACCATCGCCGCCTTCCGGGACAGGCGGAGCCTCCGTGACAGATGCGCGCTGCTGTTCCTCTGCTTCCTCAGCGCGGGTATATTCTGGCTCTGCTTTTCCGTCATCGCCTGGGAGATCAATTTCCCGGGCCGGGCCGAAGCGCTTCCAGCCTGGCTGGCGGCTTTCAGTACCTGTCCGGTTTGGGCCGTTTGGGCGTATGAGGCTTTTACCGCGATGATCCTGTTTTTGGCTGCCCGGGACACCTTCCGCTACCGGCGGAGCCATGTCACGCCGGACAGCGTCAAGCAGGCCATGGACCTGCTGCCGGTGGGCGTCGCCTTTGGGGATCTGGACGGAACCGTGCGCTTCCGCAACCTGGTGATGGATCATCTGTCCGTGGCGCTGACCGGAAAGCTGCTTACCGACTGGCATGTTTTCCGGACAGCCGCGACCGGGCAGCTGTCAGTGGAGAACCGGGTATGGCAGATCAGCATCGGGGAGACGCCGGGCAGCGCTTTCCGTCAGGTCACCGCCACGGATATCACGGAGCAGGCCGGGATTCTGGCCGACCAGGAGGCGAAAAACCGGAAGCTGAAGGACATCCGCCTTCGCCTGGAAATCTACAACCGCCAGGCGGAGCGGCTCATCATCGCACAGGAGCTGCTGACCGCCCGGATGACGGTGCACGATGAGCTGGGCAGTGTGCTGCTGGAAAGCCGCCATTTTCTGAGCGATCCTGCCTCCATCGACGAGGAGCTGCTGCTGCAGGCATTGAAGAACGCCAATACCTATCTGCTGCGGGAATACGAGGGGGACGATACCGCTGTCGATCCCCTGGCGGAGGCTGTCAGCATGGCGCAGGCCATCGGGGTGAAGGCAGAGCTGACCGGCATCCCGCCCACGGAAGGAATGCCCCGGGAGCTGCTGGCGGCTGCCATCCGCGAATGCGCCGCCAACGCGGTTAAACACGCGGACGGCGACCGTCTGACCGCTGATACGCGGCGCCGGGACGGCGGGTATATCTTCACCCTGCGCAGCAACGGGCTCCCTCCCGCCGCACCCATCCGGGAAACCGGCGGCCTGCTTTCCCTGCGGACGCTGGTAGAAAACGGCAACGGCGTCATGCGCGTTGAAACCTCGCCTGAATTCCGCCTCACGATAGCGCTTCCGCAGTCAGACAGGCCCGATTAATCTTTCCCGAAACCAATCCAAAGCCACGGAGCATATAAAACGCGGTTCCCGCATGGCGACAGGCAGGAGCCGCGCTTTTTTTGCCAAAGAAATGAAAATAGCCTCCAAAATGGGCCGTTCGACCCATGACAGGCCGTCCCCCGTCCCCTATAATACAGATGGAGATTTATGAATATTCCGCCCGGGAGGTGATCCGTTTGCAAAGAAAACCAAGCGTTGTCGTCGTGGACGACCAGTACGTGTCCCGGAGCTTCTTTGAGATCCAGGTGCAGATGAGCAGGGGCTATGAGCTGGCTGCTTCCCTCTCGGGCGCGGAGCAGGCCATCGCCTTCTGCGATGCACATCCGGTGGATCTGGTCATCATGGATGTGATGATGAAATACGGGCTGGACGGCCTCACCTGCGCGAAAGCCATCCATCACAACAACCCGGGGGTCAAGATCATCCTAACCACCTCCACGGCGGAGGCCCGGTGGATCGACGAGGCCCGGGAAGCGGGGATCGACAGCTTCTGGTTCAAGGAATACTCAGATATCCCGCTGACAGAGGTGATGGACCGCACCATGGCCGGCGAGCGCGTTTTTCCGGACAGTCTGCCTAATCCGGATTTCGGAGACGCGGTGAAGACTGACATGTCCGAGCGGGAGCTGGAGGTCCTGCGGGAGCTGACCCGCAACCTGACCAACGAGGAGATTGCGGAAAAGCTGTGCATCTCCCCGCACACCGTGAAGCGGCACATCGAGAACATGCTGATCAAGACTGGCTACAGGAACCGGATCGACCTGGCTGTGAACGCCAAGGCCCTCGGGCTGGTCGTACATGAGGACGACCGTACCGGGAACAGACCCCGAAAAGGAGGAGAAAGAGCATGAAGCGGAAACTGTGGATCGTGGCGGTAGCGGCGGCGCTGCTGGTCATGCTGTGGAGCGGCCTGGCGCTGGCGGATGAGTATGCGTTTACGACAGAGCCGGCAGGAACCCTGACCGTTGCAACCAATGAATTTTCCATCGGCTGGACCACCAATTTCACACCGGTCAAGATCCAGGTCTGCAAAAAATACTATTATGACGCGATTGTCAAAACCGTGACATCGGGGCTGAACGCCTCCATGGCGACCGTCGTATCCGTCAACGATTTTGATGATGATTTTTCAAATACAACGTATGCGATCCGGGCTTTTTACGGAAGCGGTTCAGAGGAATACGCCGAAGGCGACATCCAGTTCGATCTGACGCCGTTTCAGTTCATCCGGGAAGTGGAGGTGGTCTTTTCCGGCGAGGAGAGGGCCTTCCGATTCACCTGGGAAACGGGGTTCATTCCTACAGAAGCTGAAATATGGTGCAAATACGGTGACAACCATTACCGCACGGAGATTACCGGCAGCCAGGTGAAGTATATTTACGGTTTCCCGGGCACTGAAGCTCAAACCTTCACAGTAAACTACCCGGCTTATTCCTTCGTCCTCATCGACGCGGACTGGCTGGCCGGCCATGAATGAGGAAGCAAAATTCCGGGAGCGGTAGCCATGGTTAGCTTCCACCGCAGAACAGTGATTCCGCGAACTCCGCCTTCTCAAAGCAATTGACACCATAGCAGGTTCTGTCGCATTGGGTATAAATCGTGTCTTTGTAATATTATCTTCCGAGTTATTGTCGCATTAAATATTCCTTCCCTGATACTGAACCGTGACAATATACACAGTTTTGTTCTGTTCATCAATCTTAAATATCGCTACATAATTGTCAATCAGCAATTGCTTATATCCTCTTCCGGCATATTTTCCAACCTGACGGTCCTGATGCGCAGACGGAAAAGAATCCAATGTTTCAAGCGCAGCCCAAATTCTGTCTGTCTGGCTCTTTGCATTTTCCGGAGCAAGCTTTTCCAGGGCAATATACGCATAGATGCTGTCAATATCCCGAAAGGCTCTGGGATACAGCATAACCTTATACTTTTCCATAGTACCTTTCGTCCAATCTGGATTTCGCATCATTCAGAGAAACAGGAGTAGCGCCTTCTGCAACCTCAGCTTCAGCCTCATAGATTGCTTGATCGATTCGATTGATTTGAGCGAAACGTTCATACAACTCAGCACTCATAACAACAAGATCACTGTATCCATTTTTTGTTATGAAAATAGGTTCCTGCATTTTGTGTGCTATTTCAGATATTTCACTGGTATTTCTTAAGTCTCTGATTGGCATAATCGTAGGCATAATCATAGAGCCTCCTTTCATGACACGATTGTAGCACAATTATGCCGCAACGTAAACATCAAAGAAAAGATAAACTCGTTTTTATTGCTTTGTTCTTCGAACATGCCGAAGATATGCAGCAACCCCAAATCCCAGCGCCGCAACAACAATGATGATATGCTGTACAGGATTTCGGTAATTTACATGAAGAAGTCCGCCCTGAGGATCAATCAGTTGTACCAGGGTGGCGATGCCCTCAAAAACGACCAATGCTCAACTTTTTTTCTGCCACAGAACTGGATCCATTTGAGGATTGATTGAGGTTCGCCCTGTATGTTTTTTCCGGGAGCAGGCTTTCGTGCATGATCCTGAACCGCAGCATCAGATGGCCGTCCAGCGCGGACGTGCCTCAAATGCTGCAGAGATGATGCGAGCCGCATACCATTATATTCCATTTCGGGCCAGAGGCAAATCCGGCACGAACCCCAGACGGGGGATGAGGAGCACATTCATGGACAGGTGGGTATCGAAACTTCGCCGTACTTTCGCAAATGACCACCGATGTGTGTTTTATCTGTTTTCCGCAGGGGGGATCCTGCTGTTCTTTCTGCTGTCCCTCCGGTACGGAAACCGGATGTATGTCTGGATGGTCCAGGAGAACGAGCCAGGAAACCGGTTCTCGGACTATTTTGCCCATCTGGGGCTGACAGTGGATCGAAATCATCTGTACGAGAATGTCGGATGGGACGCCATGGGCTGCTTTCCGCCGCTGGCATACTGCATGTACTACCTGCTGTATAAGCTGACCGCTGTCCGGGGCTTCTTACCTGAAGGCTGGCAATCTACGGAGACCATTCCCGGGGCACTGCCGGTGATGACCTATTATCTGATATTCAACGCCTTGCTGTTTTTCCTGGCCATCAGCGTGACGGGTGAAAGAAAACGCAAAAGGGACCTGGCCATCTTCTCGCTGCTGATGCTTTCCGCCGTGTTCAGCGGATCGGGGTATCTGGCCGCAAATTCCACCATGCTGGTACTGGCCATACTGGTAGCGGCTTTTCACCTGAAGGACAGCCGCCAAGCCTGGGAGCGGGAGATCAGCCTGGTTTTCTTCGCCGTATGTGTAGCGCTGAAGCTGTATCCTGCTGTTTTCGGTCTCCTTTTTCTGAAGGAAAAACGATACAGGGAGCTGCTCCGGCTGATATTGTACAGCATGATTCTGCTTTTCGGACCTTTTGTCTTTTTCGGCGGTTTCCGTGGGTTCTGCTTCTGGATAAGACATATTACAAATACCATGCACTATACGGATTTCGGCCGCCTGCAGTATCTGCTGGGCATCTTTTATACCGGACTGAAAATGTTCTTTGGCATTGATAACAAGGCAGTGTGCGCCGTTTTGACTGTGCTGGTCTGCCTGCTTTGGACCTGGCTGGCCTGGCGGAGCCGGAGCAGGTACCGGGAAGTATTCTTCCTCATCTGTATTATGGTTTTTTTTCCCGCGAACGCCTATCGATATTCCCTCTCTTATTTTGCCATCCCGCTGATCATGTATCTGAAAGAAGAACAGCCCGAGACTCCCCGGCGATGGCCGGGGCGGCTCGCGATGGGGCTTTACGGGCTGCTGTATACCATTCCGGTCTGGTGGCTGGCGGTGATCCCGCTGTCCAGGAGGTATCAGTTTTACACCCTGACATCGGTAGAGATCTGGCTTTATCTGGTGATGTATACCCTTATCGCGGTGCTGATGACAGCGGAAATCACAGCGCGGCATCCCGGAAAGCCGGCAGGGCCTGATGCCGGATGCATCCGGAAAAGCAGCTTCAGCAACGAAAGAAAGGATGAACAGTATGAAAACAGGGAATGTTAAAACCTATCTTCGAATTATGCGTCCGGATCACTGGATCAAACAGTTTTTTGTCTTTCCGGGGGTGGGTTTTGCGTTCTTTATGATCCGGGAAGCACGATTGCATCTTCTTTGGGCGTCCGTAGCGGCCGGCTTCTTTTCAACCTGCCTTATCGCTTCCGCAAATTATGTCATCAATGAATGGCTGGATCGGGACTTCGATCGGTTTCATCCGGTCAAAAAGCATCGCAGCGTGGTGGAAAACGGAGCAAATCCCATTGTTGTTTACTGCCTTTACGCTGCATTATCAGCTGCAGGTCTGCTTCTGGCTCTGCCGGTGGGAAAATTTGTGTTCCTGATGGAGCTCTGGCTCTGGGTGATGGGAATTCTGTACAACGTAAAGCCATTCAGAATGAAAGATATTCCCTTTGTGGATGTACTTACGGAGTCCGTGAATAACGCGATCCGTCTGTTGATCGGATGGTTCATGATTACGGATACTTTTTTTCCTCCGGTGAGCCTGGTGCTGGGATACTGGTTTGCCGGGGCGTTTCTGATGGCGGACAAACGCTTCTCTGAATACCGTATGATCGGGGACCCGCAGGCGGCGGGCCTGTACCGGAAATCCTTCCTGAAATATACGGAAAAAAGCCTGCTGCTCTCTTCCTTCTTCTACGGCATGTGCTCAACACTGTTTCTGGGTATCTTTCTGAGCAAGTACAATGTGAATATGATCCTGCTGATGCCCTTTCTGATCGGGCTGTTCTGCTATTACTTCTGGATCAGTTACAAGGAGGACTCCGCGGCCCAAAGACCGGAAAAGCTCTTTCATGAAAAAGGACTGATGATCTATGTGCTGCTGCTCATCATCCTGTTTCTCATATTGCTGAAGGTGCGCCTGCCGTTTCTCTCCGTTTTTACTTCGACGGACCTGGTGCCGGTGCAATAAACCCAAATGACTGACGCGGAAAGGATCCTGAAGAAAGGACGCAATGCTGTGAAAACATGGCTGGATCAGGCCGGGAAACCGGTGAACTGGGAAGAAGTCCGGGGCGTCATATTCGATGTGGACGGGACATTATACCGACAGAAACCCGTCCGGTTCAGCATGATGGGGCGGCTGATGCGTCATCTGCTGGCCCATCCCTGCTTTTTCCGGGAGCTAATGGGCATTTATCATTTCAGAAAGCTGCGGGAAACAGCGTCCTTTCGAACCCAGACAATGGAAGCCCAAATCCGTGCGGCTGCAGCCTCAGCGGGGATCCGGGATGCTGAACGGCTGAAAAAAGCCATTCAGAGATGGATGTTCGAGGAGCCTCTGACCTATATCAGGAAGTACAGGAACCCTGACACGCTCGGCCTGCTGGCCCAGATGCAGTCCGCAGAGAAAAAAATTCTGATTTATTCCGACTACGCCACGGAACAGAAGATGGAAGTGCTGGGTATCCGGGCGGACGGCATTTACTATCCAGGAATCCATGGAATCGAAGGGATGAAACCTTCCGGAAAAAATGTTCAGCGCATCTTAAGCAGTCAGGGGCTTTGCCCGGATGAGACTGTTTATATCGGCGACCGGCCGGAGAAGGACGGAAAGAGCGCACGCGCGGCAGGCGTCCGGTTTGTTTCGGTTTAAGGGAATTATTAATCTGATAAAATGGGCCTCCTGCCGGATTGCCGGCCGGAGGTCCTTCTCTTCAGCAGGGAATACGGCGGATTACTCCGCGTCAAAGGTGATGCTGACATTCGCACTGACGATCAGCTTATACCGTCAAGGGCGGTCTTGTCTGGGAGCAGATCTTCCTGCCGCCCATGGCACCTGTCGAATGGCAGGACCGGGAAACACTGTGGAACGCTGTCGAAGCAGCAGAAAAAACGAAGGACAGCCGTCTCAGCCGGATGCATATTGTAGCGCTGCCGGTTGAACTAACAAAGGAGGAATGGGTTATTCTGCCAGCATGAACCCAGCGATATCCTGAATGACCTGTTCATCCACCCTGGCTTCCCGGGTATAGGCAGCTGACCCTTCCTCCTTCTGACCGGGCATGAACAGATGCGTCAGTCCCGGATAGGAGATCATCTGCCAGTTAGCCTTTTCCCCGAAGGATTCCTGCCAGATGCGGAAATCTGTCATAGTCACCTGATAATCTTCCTCTCCCTGCAAAAGCAGAACCGGTTCCGTGATCTCCTCTGCTGCCTTCAGGATATCGTATGTAGCCAGCCACTTCCAGTAGGAGGCGTAAACACCGGCAACAGCATCATCCTCTTTCAGGGAATCCAGATCCTTCAGCTTATCCAGCTCGGTGAACAGCTCATCCTTTTCCGCCTGCTGCTCCGCGGTAATCTCCGGAAGCAGGGAATACAGGAAATCATACTGTTCTCTCATCAGCACATCAAGCGGGCGGGGAGATGCCGCCATCATGATGTATCCGCGGGCCTTCACCGGAGACTGCTTCAGCTTTCCGGCAATGGCAGGGATGGCATTCCCGCCCAGGCTGTGTCCGAGCACATAGATCCGGTTCGGGTCAATACGGTCCTGCCCGGCCAGAAGCTGCACGGCATTCACGGCATCCTCAATGGTTTCATCTTCCAGAGAGATATCTTTTTTCGCCATCAGCTCCGCACCATAAACATAGGTTCGTTTGTCGAAGCGGTAAACCGCGACGCCGCGCGAGGACAGCCCTTCGGCAAGATCCCGGAAAGGCTTCAGATTTCCGATGCTTTCATCCTTGTCGCTGGGGCCGGATCCCTGCAGAAGAACAACCGCAGGAAAAGGTCCTTCCTCCTTGGGCACGGTGAGAATGCCCGGGAGCTCTCCGAGAGAGGGAATCGGCAAATTCAGTTCAATGCTGTCAAAGACATCGGATTCAGTTTCCTCCTCTTCTGTACCTCCGGTGTATGCGCCTGTCTGCAGGCCCGCGATCGCGCCGTCCTGTACAATCAGGAGAAGATCCACCTGCCCGGCAGAAAAGATGCAGGGTACACGGAAAGCTTTGTACCCCTGTAGCTCTTCTTCATAAGCGGAAAGAATCTTCTCCGCCTTTCCGAGCGCGGACATCTGTTTGGCCAATCCGCCGATTCCGCCGCTGAGCGCTGCGGCAGCTTCCATCTGGGCAGTCATCAGCCAAACGCCGTCCAGCTCCTCCGGATGATCTCCCAGAAAGGCAGCCATCCATTCATCCGCGTTCGAGGCGTTTTCCATTTTCCGCTTTTCCTGTTCCGCGGCTGCCCCTGCGCAGACGGTCAGCATCAGGATCATTGCCATCATCAGAGATGCATACTTCATCAAGCTGTTGCGCATCTGTTATCCCTCCACCACATCGTTTTCTGATGTCATCACTTTCTTCTGCCAGCTGTGCCTTCCAAATTCCGGGCACTTCAGATAGCGGATTCTCCCCATATGCGGTGACATAAAGGTTTGCCAATACCTCGGCATATATCTCAGCCGCATTCCCCGCATTCATGATATCCGGCTTTCTGCTCAATTCCGATCGAAATCAGCCCGACCGTCAGGATCATAGCCAGGGCGGATACGATCAATACCGCTTTCGTCCATTCCGGCACTCAACCGATGGTTGATTCATGCATATCGGGTGCGCCGTACCAGTTTAGCCGGAATTCGTCGCTATACCTGTCCGTGTTCTCAATTCTTTCATCAGGGGGATCCATAATCCATGAGTGCCCTAAAATAGTGAATCCAAATTCAGTGAAATCAGATTCAGCGATACAGGTCTTTTCCTTCATAACAGGAATAACCCTCTTCTTTCTCTTCAAAACCGTTTACGGAGATGAATCTGTTTTTTATGGTGATTTTCAGGTTGGCTTCGGCCATAACTTCATAGCCCTTTGCTTTAGCGCAGGAAGATGGGATTGGTCCACGCACAACGTCCCTGCGCATCCGTCACAACCGCACGGACATAATGGATTCCGTCGTAGACATCGCATTCCGCGTGGGTCACATGTTCCCCGGCCGTTTTGCGAAGAGGCATACGCAGGGTATGGAAGCTGACGCTTACCGCGTCGCTGCAGTCCACATACGCTCGTCCGTCCCGGAAGCAGAAGTCATAAATTTCTGGTCCGCAGGAAGCATAGAACGAGCCTTCCTCCAGCGCCTTCAGGATTTCGGGGGCGCTGTTTTCAGCCTTGACCATAACCCAGCCGTGGCAGTGGACCTTCATCGAATGGCCGTCGTCCACGGCGACGCCCCATACTCTTCTTCCCTCGTCCAGCGCCTGATCCCAGCAATGGGCGGTTCCGGTATCCAGTCCGTTCTCGATCACGTTGCCTGTATTCCAGACTTCCACGCCAAAATTGCCTTTCAGGCATCTGTAATCCTCATAGGTTGTTCCGGACCATTCCGGATGGCAGTAGAACGTTTTCAGTCCCCAGCTGTGCATTTCATCGATCATGCCCTGGGCGGAGGAACAATCCTCATAGCTGCCGTAGTTCGGGATCACTTCATCGTGGGCCGGTCCTTCCGGAGCGGCCGGATCCCCTATGCCGACGATATGCACGCAGAGCGGCCGGTCCTTCCTGAATCCGAGGATGGTCATATCCCTTTCAATCCCGGAAAGCATTGTGATCGGATGATCCGTCCTGGTCATCCGGCTGAAGATGTTGTGGTCCGTCAGCGCCATGAACTGATATCCGTGCTCGTAATAGGTCCGGATCACGTCCTCCGGCGCATCCTGGCCGTCCGACCGGGTCGAATGGCAATGCAGGCTGCCTTTCAGAAAAGTACCTTCCCGGTCAAACGCGTTCTGCCTGTACATTCTGTTCTCCTCCTCTTTTCAGCTTTTTCCCTCCGGTTCATATTATAGATATAGTCGCAGCATGTTGCTTTCTATTCTCACCTCATATCCCGGAATTCGGCGGGCGTAATATGGAACTCCTTCCTGAATGCCTTGTAGAAATGGGATTCGTACTCGTATCCGCAAAGCTGGGAAATCTCCTTAAATGACAGCAGGGACTGGTGTATCAGCGTGCAGGCATAATTCATCCTGGCCCTGGTATAATACCGCTGCGGAGATACCCCTTCATTTCTCTTGAACAGCCGGAACAGCTGGGGCTGGCTGAGATGGAACATATCCGCGATCGCGGCGATCCGCAGCGGATGGGACAGATTCGCCTGTATATATTTGACAATTGTGTGGAACAAGTCGATGGGCTCCGCCTTGTCCATACTGCAGCCACTGCGTCGCATCAGCGCCCCGAGGATCAGGTAAAACCAGCCCATCAGGGAGGTAAGGGAAACGTCCTGATCACGTGCTGCTTCCAGCATATTCTGATAATACGGCAGCACCGTTCCGGGAGGGATATCGTGCAGCGCGATATTTGATTTTGACAGGCCCAGCAGCTTCATATAGTAATCCGCTTTTTCCCCGAAAAAGCCAACATAATACAGCTCCCATGGGTCCTGTTCGTCCGCCTTGTAGGAGACGATGGTATCCCGCGGAAACAGAAACAGGTCACCCTGCCGGAGGAAAAATGTCTTTCCGTTACAGGTAAACGCCCCTTTCCCGCGTACGACATAATGAAGGATGTCAACATTCCGCAGGTCTTTTTCGGAGCTGTCCCCGGGCGTATGGATGATATGCCCCGCATGGTCGATGATGATTTCCGTTGACGGCGGATTTTTACTGTGCTTCAGGTGTACCACGTCATAGGATCCCTGTTCCGGTCCCTGCATATGCGATTCTCCTTCCCGCCGGATTTCCCGTTTCGTCTACAGTATAAACCGTTTTTTTCGCGGAAGCAAGATTTTTATAATGTTTTGAATGATTTTTATATTTATCGAACCGCATGATTTATATATAATGATATCAGCAAAGTGCAGGGAAATGCACTGGACAATTGAAAAAGGAGGAGAACCATGAAAAAACTGT
>JAFWES010000002.1 GCA_017512805.1 Clostridia bacterium | reverse complement strand
TTATCCCGCTACATAGTACCACATTCTTCCCGGTTTCGCAACCGGAAATTCCAGCATTTGCGTAGAAAAATCAAGTCCTGGCACAAGATCTGGACGTCCGGTCTTATGCCAAAGCGGGTTAATTATTCTGGAAGTTCACAACGAAGAAAGAAAGACTGGACATCGGATCGCCGCCGATGATATAGAAATAAGGCATGGGTGTGAACGAATAGCCGGGAATCGGTGTAAACGAAATGACCGACTGGATAAGTTCCCAGCCGGTCCGCTTTTTATGATAGGCTGAGCGTCTTGACGTATTTGAACTGAATGATATCACCAGGCACGGTTTCCGTATAGGCATGGACAACGCGGCTTCATTCCGGTATAATCACCCCTGGTAAAATTCCATTGCGATTTCATCAATGAAATTTCTGCGTCATATGCAGAACCGTGTGACGGGCCCGGAAGGAAGGCCCCCGATCCCCTGCGGATCCGGGTTCCGGAATTCTGAAAGGATGCTGATTTCACCCGGGGGACCGCGCGGCGGACTGTGTTTTCCGCAGAGGGGAGAAGAACGATGAGCGACCGCACGACCACGCGCCGAACCATTTTCTTTGCGGCCTTCCTCCTGCTGGCAGGCTTCGCCAATCTGCTGGCATTCAGCGGAAATTCGGAGCTGGAGTCGCTGATGACGGAGGCCAACTACCTGATCTATATCGGCCTCCTGCTGTTCTGGCTGCGGTCTGTCCGGGCCAGGCTGCTGCCGTCCCGCACAAGAACCTGGGTGACGGGGGCTGCGCTGATGATGCTCCTGTACCAGCTTCTTCGGGTGTTCAAGTATCGATTCGCTGTGGAACCCGGCGCCTTGAGGTATTCGGTCTATCTGTATTTTCTTCCCATGACGCTGATCCCGACGCTGTTCCTGATGACCAGCCTGCGCATCCGACGGGGGAACCGAGCGGGACGATGGGATGAAACCCTGCTGCTGATCCCACAGGGCCTGCTCTCCCTGCTGGCCCTGACCAATGATCTCCATGGGCTGGTATATTCGCCCCGGGTGGCTCTCAGCCAGTTTGCCGTGGATACCGGCACCTATACACATGGCCCGGTCTTCTATGCCCTGTATGCCTGGATGATCCTGAGCTTTGCCGCGGGCCTTCTTCTGCTGCTTCTGACGACTGCGAGGCAGCGCGGAAAAGCATTTTTAGCCCTGCTTGCCGTTGTCGGGTTATGGTTCGGAATTTTGCTAATATTTATCCTGTTCCAGGATGGGATCTATGGACCGCACATGTATAACAACCCCGAGATCCACATCTTCGGGATGCTGGGCGTGTTTGAGGTCTGTATCCGATACCGGCTGATTCAGCATAACGAGAACTACATGGCTTTTTTCAGCAGGCTTCGAACGCCTGCCCTGGTCACGGACAGGGGGTTCCATCCCGTTTACCGGTCCGGGGAAGCGCTCCGCGCTGAGGCGGGTCAGCTGCAGGCCGCGCTTGCCGCTCCGGTGTACCTGACGCCGGACGTAAAGCTCTCCGGGCATGCAGTACGCGGGGGTTTCGCCTTCTGGACCGAAGATGAAACCGAGGTGCACCGGGCCCAGGATCGTCTGGCGGAAGCCAATGAGCTCATTGAATCGGAAAACAGCCTGATCCAGGCCGAGACGGAGCAGCGGGAGAAGGATGCCTGGCTGCAGTCCCGGCACCGTATTTATCACGAGATCGCGGAGATCCTGTACCCCTGCCAGCAGCGCATCGAAGGGCTGCTGGGGCAGATGAAACCGGATACACCCGCCTTCCGGAAGCAGATTGCCCAGGTGTCTGTACTGAACGCTTTTGTGAAACGGAAGACGAACCTGCTCCTGCTGGCGGCGGAGCAGGACAGCCTGTCTACCCAGACACTGTTCCTGGCGCTGCAGGAGTCCGCGAGCTATCTGTCCCTGGCTGATCTGCATACCGACGTGCAGCCGCCGGAGCAGGATACGCTTCTCCCATCCGCCCTTGTAATCGCCCTCTACGACGCCTTCGAAAATGTGGCGGAGCAGCTGACGGGCAACGCCTCGTCGCTGATGGTTTCCTGGCGGGGCGACGGCCTTTCCTTAGCAACGGAGGCGGAGCGCATTCCGAACCTGAGCACCCTCCCTGTGGCCGCGCGGACGCGGGAGGAGGAGGGGATCCTGTATCTGGAGCTTCTCCCCGAAATGAATGAAAAGAAGGGCGGTGAGGGAGAATGACGATCCATGACGCCGTGTTTTCCGTCTGGCGGCAGCCCCTGCTGAGCGTGCTGTTTCTGGCATTGACAGGCTGGATGACGCTGCTTATCGCCGCCCGGTGGGACGGGCGGAGCCGCCGGGTCCGGAGCGTACTGACGGCCTCCTTCTTCCTCTGCGCGGCGGTTCTCTGGCTCTGCCTGTGCATGATTTCCTGGGAGAACAATACCGGCGGCGGTTTCGCCGCCCTTCCGGCCTGGCTTGCGGCGGTCGGAGCGCTCCCGGTTTGGGCGCTGGCGCTGGCGGAGGCTTTCCTGGCTGTTCCGCTCATCCCGGCCGCGGGGAAAGCCCGCCGCTACCGGGACAATCATCTGACGCAGGACAGCATCAAGGAAACGATGGACCTGCTCCCGGTGGGCATTGCCTTCGCCGAACCGGGCGGCGGCGTGGTTTTCCGCAACCTGGTGATGGAACGGCTTTCCCTGGCTCTGACAGGATCCCCGCTGCATGATATGGACCAATTCCGGGCGGCGGCAGGGGAAGGCCCACTGTCCCTGGATGGAAAGGTGTGGCAGTTCGACGCCTGCCCGCATCCGGACGGAGCGCTCACGGAGTTCATCGCTACGGACATCACCGGGCAGGCCGGAATCCTGAACGACCTTCAGGAAAAGAACCGGAAGCTCAGGGACATCCAGCTGCGCCTGAAAATCTACAACCGCCAGGCCGAACGGATCATCACCGCCCAGGAGCTGCTGTCCGCCCGAATGACTGTGCACGACGAGCTGGGTCACATCCTGCTGGAGAGCCGCCACTATCTGAGCGACCCCAAAGCCTTCAACGAGGCGATGCTGTTGCAGACGCTCAGAAATACCAACAGCTACCTGCTGCGGGAGTACGAACAGGACGACACTGCCCGCGATGCGCTGGCGGATGCCATCGACATGGCGGAGACCATCGGGGTGGAGGTCACGATCACAGGCCGGATCCCGCAGGAAGAACCCGAGCGGAGCCTGCTGGCTGCCGCCATCCAGGAAAGCGCCGCCAACACCGTGAAGCACGCGGGCGGCAGCGCTCTGTCCGTGCAGATCAGGCAGGAGGAAGACGGGACGCGCTTTTCCCTGGAAAACAATGGCATAACGCCATCCGGGCCGATCCGTGAAGCGGGCGGGCTGCTGTCCCTGCGGGCACTGACGGAGCGCAGGGGAGGACATATGCACGTGGAAAGCATTCCAGCCTTCCGCCTGGACATTATTCTGCCCAAAACGCCCAATCAAAACAAAATTTAATATTTCTGTAACAAAAAATAGTCCGACCGGACTATATGCAAGCCCTGTTTTTCCCGATAAACTGAGTATGGACAATTATGGGAATCGGGCTGTTATTTTCCTTTTCGCTGCGGCCGTTTTCCCGACGGCTGCATTTTTATGATGAGAGCGGGTGATCTGTTTTGAGCGAGCGCGTTCGTGTCGCCGTGGTGGACGACCAGTACCTGGCCCGGGGCTTTTTTGAGGGACTCGTGCGCATGTCAGAGAGATACGAGCTGGCAGCCTCGATCCCCTGCGCCGAGCAGGCCATCATCTTCTGCGATCAGAATCCGGTGGACCTGGTCGTGATGGACGTGATGATGAAGCACGGGCTGGACGGCCTCACCTGCGCCCGCAGCATCAAAGCCAGCCACCCGGAGGTGAAGATCATCCTCACCACTTCCACAGCCGAGGCCGAATGGATCGAAAAAGCGCGCCGGGCCAGGGTTGAAAGCTTCTGGTTCAAGGAGTATTCGTCCACTTCCCTGACCGAGGTCATGGACCGCACCATGGACGGCGAATCTGTCTATCCGGACAGCCTGCCCAACCCGGAGTTCGGCATCGCCCGGAAGGCGGATCTGACCGAGCGGGAGCAGGAGGTGCTGCGGGAGCTGACCCGCAACTACACCAACGAAGAGATTGCCCAGCAGCTGCACATCTCCGTCAACACCGTGCGCAATCATATCCAGCACATGCTGGAAAAAACCGGCTATAAGAATCGCATCGACCTGGCGGTGAACGCCAAAGCCCTGGGCTTGGTCGTGCACGAGGACGACCGCACCGAGAACAGAACAACCAAAGGAGGAAACAGAGCATGAAGCGGAAGATGTGGATCGCGCTGGTACTGGGACTAATACTTGGGCTGGTGTGTTGTACCGTTGCTAAAGCAGGTATTACTACAGGGGAATGTGGAAATAATGTACATTGGCAGATTGACAGTGATACAGGCGTACTCTCAATAAACGGAAGCGGGGCAATGACAGATTATCCTGTAAGTGGCAGCAACAGATCACCATTTGAGACCAATTATTCTATAAAATCCATTGTCATCTCTGAGGGAATTACGCACATAGGCAGCTATGCTTTTGAAAGCTGCGGAAATGTCACAGCGATTTCACTTCCATCTAGCATCAGAAGCCTCGGAGAATGTGCCTTTCTATATTGTAAAAAGCTTACCTCTATAACCATTCCATACGGAGTGGATAGCATCAGAAGAAGCCTTTTTAACCATTGCACGAGTCTGGTCCAGATCAATATTCCATCGAGTGTAATTACGATTGACGAATGGGCGTTTTCTTCCTGCACAAGCCTGGAGCAGATTGTAATTCCAGACAGTGTCACCAGCATTGGCTGCGCTGCATTCAACGCATGTAGCAGTCTGAAGAGAATAACCATTCCCTATGGTGTATCTGCTATTGAGGACAACACCTTTACTGATTGTACCAGCCTGTCCAGCGTGGTTATTCCTGCCAGTGTTACAAGTATCGGCCGATATTCTTTTCTGCGCTGTCAAAATCTTACCACTATTACAATACCGTCCAGTGTAACTAGCATCCATGAGCGGGCCTTTAATGAATGCGATGCACTGATGAGTTTCACTGTTGACCCAATGAATGCTAATTATGCTTCAGAAGACGGCCTGCTTCTGAGTAAAAACCGGAAAACATTGCTGGTTTATCCGTGCGGAAAGATTGATGGTTCACTGACCCTTCCGTATGGGATAGAAACCATTGGTCCAGCCGTCTTCTATAACTGCGCCGGTCTGACAAGCCTCACGATTCCGGATACTGTTACCGTCATCGAAGAAGAAGCGTTCTGGAAGTGTACGAATCTGACACAGATCATTCTTTCAAACAATCTGACAAGTGTCGGTAAATATGCTTTTTCAGAATGCGGCGTTCTGAGTCTGAGCATCCCGGGAAGTCTGAGAACGTATGGTGAATATGCGTTTGCTAACTGCAAAAGGTTATTGAGTCTGGTTTTCCAGAATGGTATAGACAGAATCGGCGGTCATTCTTTTTGGTGCTGTTCGTCGCTTTCCGACATCACATTTCCCTCAAGCCTCAGAGAAATTGAACAGTGTGCGTTCGACCAATGCACTTCCCTGGGTCATGTTTCTTTTCCGGATGGCTTACAGCGAATCAATGGCAACGCATTCTCCTCATGTGAACAGCTAAGAGAAATCACGCTTCCCGAAAGTGTATCCCGTATTGGTATCGGGGCATTCTACGATTGTCCGAATCTTCTAAATGCAATTATTCTGAATCGTCAGATGAATATAGATTCTTTGGCATTCTCAAAGTGCCCTCAGTTGACTATTATTGGTTATCTCGGTTCCACAGCGGAAAGTTTTGCAAACGATAATGGGGTTCCGTTTTCTCCCTACCTCATTTTCCATATATCATTTGATGCAAATGGCGGGTCAGGAAATATGCCCGACGAAAGTACTGTCAACAGCTGCCTCATTGAACTTCCTGAGTGTACGTTTTCCCCGCCTGATTCAACTTATTATTTCAGCGGTTGGAAAACCGAGACATCAGCCATCCTTTATCCGGGGGATACAGTTCGCATCACGAAAGACACCTGCTTCCTCGCACAATGGGAGAAGCACGTGTATACGATTTCTTTTGACAACTGTAATCATGGTTTGACGCCTGATGTCCAGCATGTGCCTGAAGGAGAAACTGTGATGCAGCCGGAAATACCGACTGCTTATGGCTGGGTATTCGGCGGCTGGTATACCGACACCGATTTTGCTCCTGCGCACAAGTATCATTTTACTGAGCCGGTTACGGCTAATCTGACACTCTATGCCTGGTGGGGGCACTCAGTAGACTTTGACCCGAACGGGCGGGGGCCTAACAATTTCCCCGTCAGCAGGAAAGAAGTGCACGAAGGCAGCCCCGTAGCCATGCCGGACGTGTACACGCTTCGTACGGACAGCGATACCTGGCAGGGCTGGTACATCGAAGGCTGGTATCGGGAAAGCGAATGCGTGAACAGATTCGACTTTGCCCAACCGGTCACAGCGAATATCAGGCTGTATGCCCATTGGCTCTATGACGGTTATACCGTGACATACAACTGGAACGGCATTCATAACGTCACGCGGTGGAGGCCGGCAGACGGAACTTACAGCGATATTGAACCGGATACTCCTGTAGAACTGAAAACGCGTACCGGCCAGCCTTTCCGGCAGATCGTGCCGCTGCGCTATACCGGTTCCGGCAATCCCGGATCGATCTCCTTCACCGGCTGGTATACCGAGCCGGAGTGCGTGAATCTGTACGATTTCAGCGCTGCGGCTACAGGCGATACGACTCTCTACGCAGGCTGGGCCAACAATTATACCGTGACAAGGCACTATACCAACCCCTCCGGAGGAATGGTCTCTACCTTTACCTACATTATCCCCTACAACTGCGTACCCAGCGACGACAGTTTTCTCAGCTATGCCCTGGAGGATCCGCCCCATTACAACGGCTGGGTTATGACGGGATATTTCACGGATGAGGCCCTGACCGTGCCATTCAATCCGGACGTGCCGCTGACCGCGGATGTGGATATCTATATCAAGTGGGAAAAGGCATCGTATACCGTCACTTTCGACATGAACGGCGGTAACGAGGAGAATATCATCCAGACATACGCCTACGGAGACGCCATCATCCCGCCGACCACCAGGCCAACCCGGACAGAATACGTCTTCGAAGGCTGGAGTCCCTATGCCAATGCAACTTATACCTATGGATTTGCGAACACCACCTGCACCGGCGATGCGACCTACTACGCCGTATGGGTGCCGGAGGGCATCGCCATCAACGCGGCCAACTTCCCGGATGAGGTGTTCCGGCACTATGTGCTGCAAAACATAGCCACAGAGGGCCACACGGATGCAAACGGCACTCACTACCTCTCTGCCTCGGAACGGGATGATGTTACCACCCTCGATCTCAGATATTATACCTATAATGGCCAAAAAATATCCAATCTTCAGGGGATTCAGTATTTCACGAAGCTGGAGACGCTGCAATGTCAGAATCATAACCTGACAGCGCTCGATCTCAGCCACAATACGGAACTCAAGACACTCGAATGCCAGGAGAATCAGATTACTTCCCTGAACCTGAACAACAACACCAAACTGACCACCCTGAATGCCCGGGACAATGCGCTGACCACCGTGAACGCTGTGAAATGCACGGAACTGACCGGCACAGTGTATCTCTATAACAATCCGGATCTGACCAGCGTACAGCTCAGCGCTCCCGGGATCCGAGTCCTGGAACTTCAGTTTACCGGCGTCACTGAGATTGATCTGTCCGGGTGTCCCAATCTGTGTCTTGCTATTTCGAACGGACAGGTTGCCACTGTAGGCAATGAACCGAATACCTATGAGCGCCACCTGATTCATTTGAATAATGTCAACTATATTGTTTACCTCTCTCACGGAACACCGCTGAACGGCTTCATCACCTCCGGCATCCCGATCGACGAAGCGCACTTCCCGGATGCCGCGTTCCGTGAATTCATGGGCCGCATCAATTTTGACAGGAACCAGAACGGCGTGCTGACAGACAATGAAATCTCTGAGATCACAGTGCTCTCCACGACCTGGGCCGGCAGCGTCACCGGCATGCACAGCCTGCAGGGGATCGAATACCTGACCAGCGTAGCTGAAATCAGGCTGGACGGTTCCGGCCTGGATGAAGTCGATCTGAGCCAGAATCAGCATCTTCATTTCGTGTCGATGAAGAACAACGATCTGCGAAGCGTCGACGTGAGCGCGCTGTCAGGCCTGACCGGTCTGGATCTGAGCAACAATCCCGGCCTGAACAGTATAACGACCGGCAGCGTACAGATCGAAACCCTGAGAGCGCCCGGCGCGCCGCTGCTCACAGGACTGGATCTTTCCGGCCAGCTCCGGCTGCTGAAAACCTATCTGGACGGCAACCGGGTACAGGACGGCGAAAACGTCACTTACACGTATACCTGGAATGCAGGGCTTCAGACTCAGAGAATCACCACTCTGGTTCTGCATCAGAACGCCACAGTCGTCCTCCCTGAATGGGAATGGGACGGCACGGAGCGCGCTGTTTTCGTCCTGCCAAACGGAACGGAAGTATCAGGCACGATCAGAAGAGAGATCAGCGGAGACGGCCGGAGCGTCATCTATACCGCCACCGCGACGGTGAGCGGCGTACCCTTCACGGACAGCAGGAGCTTCTGCCTGATTACCTTTGCGGACGCGGATGTGCCGGCCCAGGAACTAAATGCAGGAGATTATGCCGACTGGCCGGCGGACCCGTTCATGGCCGGCAGTATCTTCGACGGATGGTATCTTGACAGCGACTACAGCACTCCCTGCACCTTCGCGGATCCGGTGACAGAAGGATTCACCGTATACGCAAAGTGGATTACGCCCACGGTATCGGGCTTCCTGAAGCTGCCCGCCGCGACAGGGACGATCGAGAGCGAAGCCTTCTACGGGATTCCCGCCGAGGCGGTCATCATCCCTGCTTCCGTGAACAGCATCGCATACGACGCCTTCCATCACAGCGGGGTGCAGTATATCTACGGATTCCCGGGGACTCGGGCGGAAAGCTTCGCCGATGCTTATGGGTATACATTTGTTCCGATCAGCAACGGATGGCTGACGAGCCACTGAGGAACATTCATCAATTTTTAAACGGAGCTGTCCCGGATGCGCTTATCCGTTCATCAAGGGACAGCTCCATTTTATACAGCATATGTATCGTCTCAGTCTCTGGCGCTGCCCCGGTTTGACAGGCAGACGATGAACGGCCTTGTCCGGGTCATCAGACCTTTCACCGGACTCACTCCTCGGAAAACTTTCTATATGCTATTGCGCACATCAGCGAATCATGGTAATATAATAGCGATCTGAGCGATGAGTTCCTTGAATCACGGCAGGCGGGAAGAATTTCCCGTCATTTTTTGGAGTATGGCATGAAAGAGTTCAGTCTGCTGATCGATGAAAGCGGCGATTTCGGTGAAACACGGGATGTGCGGGATTATTATCTCGTCACATTTGTTTTTCATGACCAAAGCAAGAACATCTCTAAAGTGATCGTCTACTACGACGGCGGACAGAAAGAATTGAGTTCGATCATTCCCGAGAGCAATTCCTGCGAACTATATTTTGAGGAAGCCGATATTGAGGGCTTCGTTGACAGGCTGGAAACATATTACCCGGAAGTTCGGTATGTGAACAGACTGATGACGCACAGCTGGGGACAGAAGGTCGTACGTTTCTATGATCCGGACGGAAATCTGATTGAGGTTGGAACACCAATGTAACAGGGAGAGTGATGCAGATGCACCGTCAAATGCGCTACTTTATCGCTGTAGTGGAAACCAACAGCTTTTTCGAGGCAGGTGAAATCTGCCACATCTCCCAGTCCGCCATCTCCCAGCAGATCAAGGCGTTGGAGGAAGAACTGCAGGTGCAGCTGCTTGAGCGGCATGGTAGAAAGTTCACGGTCACACCTGCAGGTCGGTATTTCTACGAGCAGGCCAGGAAACAGGTGCAGGCCCTGGACAGTGCTGTCCGGGAGGTTCGTCGTATTGCCAGCGGTGAGTATCAGCGGCTGCGGGTGGGCGTGTTAAACGGATTCAGCGCCAGGATCATCCAGAAGACAGTTCAGAGTTTCACAGCCTCGCTTCCCCACGTGAGGCTGTCCCTGACCACCGGCACCCATGAAGAGCTTTTTCACCCGGTCAACGAAGGCTCCCTGGACATGGTGATCAACGACCAGTGGCGGGCGCTGTCAGATCAGTTTATCAATGAGGAGCTGATGGAGCAGCCGCTCTTCGCTCTGCTCCGTCAGGATGACCCGCTGGCAGCAGCCGGACGGGTGACGATGTATGATATGCAGGATAGGCTGTGCATCCTGGTGACTTCGCCGGAGCAACGGGAGAATGAAGCATCCCACTGGCGTGACGTGATGGGACTGCAGTCCAGCTTTCTCTTTACGGAAAACGTGGAAGAAGCCCGGATGAACGCCGCCGCCGGGATCGGCTTTTATCCCTGCGACGCCGATATGTCGACAGATGACGGCACCGCGCTCCTGCCGCTATATCGTGGCGAAGTGCCCTTGACCCGGAAGATTTTTGCCTTCTGGCCGGAGCGCAGCGACTCCTCCCTGCAATGGGAGTTCGCGGAAGCGCTTCGACAGAACATCAAATAAGTTTTTCTTATCAAAACGCGCGGAAATCCGAATTGATTCCGCGCGTTTTTCTTTTTAGAATGTAGGTGCAGTGTGAAAAGAGCGCTGCTGTGACATGAAGAGGATAAACATCAGAAAGGTGGACTTGTGATATGGCAAACCTGATCGTGTACTACTCCCGCAAGGGACAGAACTACTGGAACGGCAGCATCGTGGATCTGGCGAAGGGTAACACCGAACGGGTGGCGGAGTTCGTGCAGAAGGCTGTCGGCGGCGATCTGTTTGAGATCGAGACCGTCCGGGAATACAGCAAGGATTATATGGTTTGCATCGAGGAAGCCAAGGCTGAGCTGCGGGAAGGCGCAAGGCCCGAACTCAAGAAGTACCCGGAATCCATCGATCAGTACGACACCATCTTTGTGGGGTATCCCAACTGGTGGGGCACGATGCCAATGTGCGTGTACACCTTCCTTGAGCGCTTTGACCTGACCGGCAAGAAGATCGTGCCCTTCTGCACCAACGAGGGCAGCGGTATGGGCGGCAGCGAGCGGGAGCTCAGGAAGATCTGCAAGGGCGCGACGGTGGCAGCCGGTCTTTCCATCCACGGCGCGGAAGCTGCGCAGAGCGAGAGCAAAGTCGAGGCCTGGGCGAAGAACCAATGACCGCCGGTGGCGGAAATCTCATTGGTTCTGAGCTCAATCGAAACAAGCGGTCTCCACAGTGTGGAGCCGCGCCGATTGAGATTGCGGAACAAAGAAAAATGTCTGACCGGGAAAAATGCCAGGCGGCTTATCAGGAAATGTACCGCGCCATGATCGCAAAGGACATTCCGGCGCTCTCCGCCGTGCTGGACGATTCCTTTGTGCTGGTGCACATGACAGGCATGCGTCAGCCCAAAGCAGCTTTTCTGAAAGCGGTAGCGAACGGCACCCTGAACTATTCCTCCGCCGAGCATGACAGCATGGATGTGACCGTCCAGGGAAACACGGCGACGCTGATCGGCAAAAGCCGGGTTCACGCGGCGGTCTTTGGCGGCGGCTGGCATACCTGGCGGCTTGAGCAGGATCTCCGACTTGTCAGAAGAAATGAACGCTGGCTGATCACGCTGGCTGAAGCCAGCACCTATGGCTACCAACTTTATTCGATAAGGAGTGCATGAACATGAAGAAACTGATTTCCCTGATCCTTGCCGCTATACTGCTGTGCGGCGCCATTCCCGTTTTCGCAGAGGAAACGCCTGCTCACGTGCTCGTGGTGTACTTCTCCCATGCCGGAGAGAACTACAATGTCGGCGTGATCGAGGAAGGCAATACCGCAAAGATGGGCAAGACCATCGCGGAGCAGATGGGCGCGGATGTGTTTGAGCTGGTGCCCGTTGTGCCCTACCCTGAGGATTACGATTCCTGCCTGGATGTGGCCACAAGGGAACAGCAGAAGAAAGCCCGCCCGGAATATGAAGGAGAGATCGGGAACTGGGAGCAGTATGATACCGTGTTCATCGGCTTTCCCATCTGGTGGGGCAACATCCCCAACATCGTCTACACCTTTATGGACGCCTATGACTTTACCGGCAAGACCGTGATTCCCTTCAATACCCACGAGGGCAGCGGTCAGGCGCACAGCCAGCGGGACATTGAAGAATTGCTGACCAGCGCCACCGTGCTCAAGGGCCTGGCTATTCGAGGCAGCAAGGCCCAGAATGACGCGGACGGCACCGGCGCGGATGTTGCCAACTGGCTGAAGAGCATCGGTCTTGCCCAGTAACAGGAGGAGAAGCAGATGATTCAGAATCCCTTTTTCCCGGAGATCCACGGCAACTTCGGCTTTGGCTGCATGCGCCTGCCCATGAAGGATGGCAAGGTAAACTACGACGAATTCTGCCGCATTACAACAACCTCATCACCGGCGAAGGTCACGGCAAAGCGTCTGCGTGTATCCGCTGCGGCAAGTGTGAAAAGGTCTGTCCGCAGCATCTGCCCATCCGGGAGCTGTTGAAGAAAGTCGCTGCGACCTTTGAGAGATAAGAGGAAGGGCAAAGAACGTGAAAAAGGAAGTAATGCTTGTCACCGGTGCGGGTCAGATCAGCATGGCCATCGCCCGCCGGATCGGTTTCGGGAAGAAGATCATCCTGGGCGACAAGAAGATCGAGAATGCTAACGCCATCGCAAAGATCATGAATGAGGCGGGCTATGACGTAGTGCCTTTTGAGATGGATTTATCCAGCCGGGAAAGCATCCTGGCCATCATCGCCGAAGCGCAGAAGTACGGCGAGATCAAGTATCTGGTGAACGGTGCGGGCGTGTCACCCAGTCAGGCTCCCATTGAAGCGATCCTGAAGGTTGACCTGTACGGCACTGCTGTGCTGCTGGAAGAGGTCGGCAAGGTCATCGCGGAGGGCGGCTGCGGCGTCACCATCTCCAGCCAGTCCGGCTGGCGCATGCCTCAGCTGACCGCTGAGCAGGATCGCCAGTTGGCTACCACGCCTACGGAAGAGCTGCTCTCCCTGGAGATCCTCCAGCCGGAGAACATCCGCGACACCCTGCATGCATATCAGCTTGCCAAGCGCTGCAATGAAAAGCGCGTCATGGCAGAATGCGTCAAATGGGGTCAGCGCGGCGCTCGGCTCAACGACATTGCCCCAGGTATCATCCATCGTAACGCCCTTGGCCATTGATGAATTCAACGGCCCGCGCGGAAACTTCTACAAGAATATGTTTGCCAAGTGCCCTGCTGGACGTCCAGGTACAGCCGATGAGGTGGCCAATGTGGCAGAACTGCTCATGAGCGACAGAGGCGCGTTCATTACCGGTTCCACCTTCCTGGCGGACGGCGGAGCTACGGCCAGTTATTTCTATGGACCGCTGCAGCCGCTGACGTAAAACACATCGCATGAATACACCAAAACCGGATGAAGACAGTATTCATCTTCAATTCGACACTTTGTACGACGTGCGGAGAGCACATCGTTCACATCGATGGGGTCACAGGTTCGAGTCCTGTTGCGACCACTGAAAAGAAAGTCCTTGAGAAATCGAGGACTTTTTTCTTGTGTTTTCTACCTGGGGGTGTTCAAATCACCTTCGCGAGACTGGTTTCAGTTGATGTAAACGGTTTGCTCCACCAATTGAGGTATACAGATTTCGTGTAGCTCAGTTGGTAGTCACACCGTCATTTTGCGGTGCGGTGTATGTAAGCGGAATGCCCGCAATAATACTTGCAAGGGACGTCCCAGGCGGAAAGAACTATTGTTTGACTTTCAATACCCTTAAGTTGTACAATATAACGTAGAGTAACAGGCGTGTGAATCAAAAGTGGCAACGGAGTTTTCCCGGCACGGCGAGAGCTGAAGGAGGAAACGATATGAAGAAAAACAGGCGGTTTACGCGTTATCTGGCGGCAGTGCTGTGCGTGGCTCTGCTGCTTGGCCTGCCGGGAATGGCGGGGGCGGAAGAGATCACATACACCTGGGACCCGCCGCTGGTCAGAGTACAGTACGACACGGATTCTCAGCAACTGTATCTGCTGCTTGACGCCCGGTTCAATAAAACCGGCGTGAAACCGGCCCTGACCCTGCAGACCTTCAGCGTGTCAGCGGTCGAGGGCATCCATTTCACACCGCTGAACACCCAGGTCAACTTTGGCGGCAGCCATTATGTCTATGTGAATGCCGCCGTCACGCCGAAGGCGCGCGACAGCAGTTCGCCCGCCGGCTACTGGTACCAGACAGGGACGGAGCGCATGTACGGCCTGCGGGTGATCGACGAGGGCGGCTATGAGCTCTGGCGGGGGATCTTTCCGCTGACGACCGGCACGCAGTACATAAGCACCGCCGTCAACAGCGTCGCGGATCTGCTGTATATCAGCGACGGCGGGTTTGTCTCGTCCTCAGCCCTGAACCAGAAGTATAATGATGTCGAACTGACCGGGAGCTCGTACGCCACGGTGACGGACGACGGCTACGGACAGAGGATCCATACTTACGACATCAGCAGGCTGCAGGACCTCCAACCGACTGAATATCTCCAGGCCACGCAGACGAAGGTGGCGGCGGCGTTCGGCTTCATGATGAAGGAGGAGAACGACGGCTATCAATACATCCAGATCCTGGCTGATAAGGATACTGAATACGACCCCGATGATGATTACGGGCAGTACCATGAGATATCCGCCCCGTCCAAATCGCTGTACAAGGCGTGCTTTGAGCTGAGCGCCACCGGCCAGTCCGTGGTGACGGACGAGATGCCATGGGTCTTCCCCCACGCAAGCGGCGCGCAGACACAGGCGGACGCTGGACAGAACAGCGGCCATACCGAGTTTCCGGGTGCGAACGCAAAGCTGTATCAGCAGAGATTCAGAAGCGGCGCGCAGGCGCCAAACGCGGGCGCGCTTTTGCTGGAACCGAATACCCGGGAGCTGGACGTCCGCTTCGACGCAAGCGGATCCGGCGAAGACGACTGGTACTTTCGCAATCTGTTCGCACGAATCGCACTGCTGGACACAACCGCCCCGAACCTGCTGCAGACGAAGACAGCGAACGGGCGGTACGCGAATGGCAACGAAGTAATCGTGAGCCTGTGCTTTGACGAGATCGTCAACGCCGCGGGCACCAGTCTGGACACCACCTGGGGCACGATGAACCTCATGCCGGAGAGCGCGGGCACCAACGTGGCGACCTACAGCGGAACAGTAAGCGGCACCGGCGAGCTGCGGATCAACGAAATCAACGGAACCGTGCGGGATCTGGCCGGCAATGCCTTCACGTTCGGAAACACTGCCGTATCAACCGGAAAAACAGTGGGGACCGCCGGCACCTACAGCATCGGCTACATCCTGAACGGCGGCACGGCGTCCAACCCCACGGGCTTCACCGTGGAGAGCGCGCCGATCACGCTGAACGACCCGGTGCGCGAAGGATATACCTTTGCGGGCTGGACCGACAGCCTGAGCGGAGAGACGGCCGCGGCCGTCACCATTCCGACCGGCTCCAGGGCCACGCGCATCTACCAGGCCGGGTGGAATCCCGTCAATTATGCCATTTCGTATGAGCTGAACGGCGGCACCGTGAGCGCAGCCAACCGCGTGACCTACAACATGGAAACCGAGACCTTCACGCTGATAAATCCAAAGCGCACAGGCTACGCGTTCCTGGGCTGGACGGGCACCGGCATCACCGGCGATCCGGCAGAAACAGTCACCATCCCGAAAGGTTCCATGGGAGAGCGGTCCTACACGGCGAACTGGTCACCCATAAACTACAGCATCGGCTTCAATCTGAACGGCGGCAGCGCAGTCAATCCAACCAGCTATCACATAGAGAGCGACAGTTTCACGCTCGTCAACCCCACACGCCCCGGCTGCGTGTTCACGGGCTGGACAGGTACGGGGCTGGACGATCTCACGAAAAACGTCATTATCCCGAAGGGCTCCACCGGCGACCGTAACTACACGGCTAACTGGGTACGTCTGCATTATCGGGACTGGGTGGGCAGCGAACTGCAGGATATGCTCATCCCATTGGACACTGTTGTGCTGAACGCCAGCAGCACCGTATGGACCGGCTACGTGCTGGCGGAAGACAGCCTGACCATTGCAGAACGCGTCACTGTCTGCGGCAACGCAACGCTGATCCTGCTTGATGGTTGTAATCTCACAGTCCCGCAGGGCATCACGGTGAACGAAGGAGACAGCCTGACCATCTGCGGCCAGAACGCAGATGTGGGCAAGCAGGGCTTCCTGACCATCACCACGCCACCCACATTAAACGCGGGCATAGGCGGCAGTTCGGACAGTGACGGCAGAAACGCCCACGACGCCGGGTACATCACCGTTCTGGGCGGCCGTGTGACCGTGACCGGAAACGATTCAGGCGCGGGCATCGGCGGTAGTGAGAGACACAGCGGAGACCACATCGTGATCCGCGGCGGCGATGTCACAGTCAGCGGCAGTGTCGGTGCGGGCATCGGCGGAGGAATTTATGGCAATGGTACGGTCACCATCACTGGCGGCAAAGTCACGGCCAACACTACAGGCGGCGGAGCGGGCATCGGCGGCGGTCAGGATGGCGATGGCAGGGTCGCCATTACCAACGGTACAGTTATTACCTCAACGTCAAGCTTAGCCGCGGGCATCGGCAGCGGGATTGGCGGCAGCAGCACAGTCATGATTTCCGGCGGCAATATCAACGCGACTAGCAGCAGTACGTGGTATCCCGCTATCGGCGGCAACCATTCCGATACCACAATCTCCGGCGGTACCGTCGTCGCATCTAGTGTAAAGAAAGGTATCGCTGGCAGCGACGGCGCCTCGGTCACCCTGACCTGGAACACGGACGCCAACGGCACGCCGCTGCCTTGCAGCATCACCGTAAACGAATATGGCTATGTGGTGCTGGAGAAACCCTTCATCTACCAGGATTACAACGTGCTGCGTGTCGTTTCCCCAGCAATGAGTGACAGAAGCTCTCTGATGGCCGGCGTGACGATCACGCCTTATGATCCATCCGCGCTCCCGCTTACCCTGCCCCCCTTCGGCATTCCGACCTTCACCCTGCCCGCCTACACACAGACGATAGATGATAATGCCTTCGAGGGCGACACGTCCATCACTGTGGTCGACGCAGGCAACTGTCAGAACATCGACGATTACGCTTTCAAAAACTGCACCGGACTGACACAGATCCGCGTGTCCCGGGATTGTGACATGTCCCCCAGCGCCTTCGACGGCTGCACGTCGCTGATCGCCGTGTATGGTCCGGCGGGGGGACTGGCTGAAAGCTCCTCGCTGGAAATGGGTATCCATTTTGTGGCATTACCTGTGGAAGATGAATAGCACAAGACATGGCAGGTTCTGGCCTAAAAAACCAGGGGGAGGGCCGCCCTGGCAGTGGTTTCTTGGGGGGCTCTGCTCAATCAGCGGTGGTATAATGACTGTAATCTGATACCAGTAGCGTATAAAACACGGATGATGAGGAATTGACTGAACGGAATTGGCGATAAATCTTGCAATAGATATCAATCTGAAAAAAAATTTGGCCGCTGGCATTCATCAACAGATGAATGCCAGCGGCGATCCGTCATGAAAACGGAGCAGATCCCTGTCTGCTCCTGATTGAGTTTAGGCTTCCGGATCCTCCTCAGGCTGAGGCCCCCATGGATAGGACCAATTATGCAATTCAAGCAATTCTCCATTGCGTAGGAATATGCTCGTATTGCATTACGGCCGGTTTCGTCAATGCTGGACGAAAATGGCTGTCCATGGTAGAATAGCCAGTCAGCAACGGAAAGGAGCTTGTTTACATTGACCACGACTTCACCCAGGACAAAAACCCGGAACCCGGAACTGCAGGCCGCGCTGGACTATCTGTCACTGGCCCTGGCCGCAGTGTTGATGGCTTTGAATTATCAGGTATTCATCCTGCAGAATTCCTTCGCGCCCTCGGGGCTGAACGGGCTGGCGACCATGCTGCAGTACCTTTTCCACTTCAGCGTCGGGTATTTTTCGCTGCTCCTCAACATCCCGCTGGCCATCATTTGCTGGATTTTCGTCAACAGGCAGTTTGCCGCCAGGACGCTGACCTTTGTGCTGGTCTTTTCGGGCGCGCTGCTGATCATGCAGAAATACGTGGATATGAGCCGGTTCATCTACCATACCGAGGATGGGCGGTCCACCCTGCTGGCGCCGGTGGTTTCCGGATGCATCAACGGGTTCATTTACGGGATCACGATCCGCCGGGGCGGCTCTACCGGCGGAACGGACTTCGTGGGGCAGTTCGTGCATAAAAAGTATCCGGGCTTTTCCATGATGCACGTGGTGCTGGGGATCAACGTCGCCATCGCCGGCATGTCTTACTTCGTGTATGACTACAACATTGAGCCGGTGGCGCTGTGCATCATCTACTCTTTCCTGACCACCATGGTGTCCGACCGGTGGATCCAGGCGGGAAAACGGGCCTGGCGGGTGGAGATGATTACTTCCCACCCGGAAGAGGTCACGCAGGCGGTCATCCGGGATCTGCATCACTCCACCACCTTCCTGCAGGCGGAAGGCGGGTATTCCCACCAGGGAAAGACCATGCTGATCTGCGTCATCAGCTATCATCAGATTTCCCAGATGGAGCAGATCCTCAGCCGGTTTCAAGACACCTTCGCCTGTGTCATGCCGGTGAACGAAACCCTGGGCAATTTCCGGAAGATTTCCCGGTACCGGTAGCGCGGAAGGAAAGCGGCGAAAGAAGGGGAAAGGCAGGCATTTGTTTGGATGAGGCTCATTTGGAAATATGTTCAGCCGTGGAAGCGCCTGGTGCTTTCCGTAATGCTGATCAAGCTGGCCGGGACGGGGACGGAGCTGCTGATCCCCTACGTTCTGGAGCACCTGCTGGATCACGTGGTGCCCTCGGCGGACGGCGTCCTGCCGGTGGCGGCCTGGGGTCTGGTCATGCTGGCGCTGACCTTCATCACCCGCTTTTTGAACGTAACGGCCAACAGGATGAGCGTCCGGGTCGCCCAGGAAGGGACCTTCGCCATCCGGCGGGATCTGTTCCACACGGCGCTGAACCTGAGCGGGCGGCAGATGGACCGGGTCGGGCTTCCCAGCCTGATTTCCCGCATGACCAGCGACACCTATAACGTACAGAGTTTTATCCGCATGATCCAGACCATGGGAATCCAGGCGCCGATCATGCTGCTGGGCGGGATCGCCATCACCCTGACCATGGATACGGGGCTGGCCGCGATCCTCTGCGTCATGGCGCCCGTCATGATCGCGCTGGTCAGCGTCATTTCCTGGAAAGGAATCCCGCTGTATGACGAGGTGCAGAAACGGATGGACGCCCTGGTGCGGCTGATGCGGGAGAGCATTACAGGGATCCGGGTGGTCAAGGCGCTGGGCAAAGAGCCCTACCAGGAAAAACAATACGGGGAGGCCAACGCCCGCATGGCCGGACAGGAAGTCAGGGCCAGCGTGATCATGAGCCTGCCGGGTCCGGTGGTCACGCTGCTTTTGAATGTGGGTCTGATGCTGGTGGTGCTGATCGGCGCCCGGCGGGTAAACGACGGGCAGACCCAGCCCGGCGTCATTCTGGCTTTTCTGACCTATTTCAATATGATCCTGATGGGGGTCATGGGGCTGAACCGGATCTTCATGATGATGAGCAAGGCCAACGCCTCCGCCAACCGGATCGCCGAGGTCATTGAAATGCCGGAGGAACTGACTCCCCTGCCGGAGGGAAAAACGGAGCCCGCTCCTTCGCGGGACATGCTGATCTTTGACAACGTCACCTTCAACTATGACACGGATGAGGCCGGGGACGGGCATGGCCAGTTTCTGGGCGAGGAGCGTCAGCAGTGCCTGAAGGGGATCTCCTTCTCCGTGCCCCGGGGGGGAAGCCTGGGGATCATCGGCGCAACGGGGAGCGGAAAAACCAGCATCGTCAATCTGCTGATGCGGTTTTATGACCCCCAGGAGGGGCATGTGTTCGTGGACGGAAAAGACGTCCGGGCATACGACCGGGACACCCTGCACCGGAAATTCGGCGTCGTGTTCCAGAACGATGTGATCTTCGCCGACAGCATCCGGGAAAATGTCGCCTTCGGGCGGGACGTAAACGACGAAGCCCTGCGGCTGGCGGCCAGGGACGCCATGGCCAGGGGATTCATCGAGGAATACGAGGATGCCTATGACCATGAGGCGGCCATCCATGGCGCCAACTTCTCCGGGGGACAAAAGCAGCGCCTCCTGATCGCCCGGGCGCTGGCGGCGAAGCCGGAGATTCTGATTCTGGACGACGCTTCCTCCGCCCTGGATTACCGGACGGACGCGGAGATGCGCAAGGCCATCCGGGCGCATCATTCGGGCGCCACACAGGTGGTCATCGCCCAGCGGGTATCGTCCATCATGGGGCTGGACGAAATCCTGGTTTTGCATGAGGGAGAGATGATCGGCCGGGGCACCCACGAAGAGCTGATGGCTGCCTGCCCCGCGTACCGGGACATCTACCGGACGCAGATGCGGGAGGAGGTGTCGTAGGATGGCGCGGGATACGGTGATGAAAAAGCCGAAGGATACCCGGAGCGCGCTGCTGCGGATGATGGGATACCTGGGGCCCTGGAAATACGTGATCCTGGGCGTGGCGCTGCTGAGCCTCGTCAGCAATCTTCTGAACCTGTGGGGCCCCAGCCTGGCCGGATCCGCCATCCGGGAAGCGGCGGCGGGCGCCGGAAAGGTCAACTTCGAAGCGGTCCGCCGTTATGCGGGGCTGATGCTGCTGTGCTACGCGGGGTCGGCCCTCCTGGGCTTTGGCATCAATCTGATGATGACGGTGATCAGCAAGCGCATGGCCCGGCAGATGCGGCAGGATGTGTTTGATAAGCTGATGCGCCTGCCCGTGGGTTACTTTGACCGGCACCAGGCGGGGGATATCATCAGCCGGGTCAGCTACGATATCGACGTGATTTCCACCAGCCTGGCCACGGATATCGTGCAGATTCTCTCCAGCGTAATCACGGTGGTGGGTTCGCTGGTGATGATGATTTCCATCTCTCTGCCCCTGTCGGCGGTGACCCTGGTGACGGTGCCGGTCTCCGTCGCCTACACGGTGCATATGCGGCGGAAAACCCAGCCGCGCTATGCCCGGCGCTCCAAAAGCTACGGAAGGATGAACGGCTTTGTGGAGGAGATGCTCTCCGGACAGAAGACCATTCTGGCCTACGCCTATGAAAACCGGGTGGACGGGAAATTCGACCGCATCAACCGGGACGCGGCGGACGCCTTTTATGACGCGGAATACTACGGGGTCACCATGGGGCCCACCATGAGCTCCATCAACAACCTGGGTCTGAGCCTGATCGGCCTGCTGGGGGGATTGCTGTATCTCCGGGGGATCATTGACCTGGGGCGGATTTCCTCCTTTGTGCTGTACAGCCGGAAATTTGCCGGGCCCATCAATGCCATCGCCGAGATCTTCAACGAGCTTTTTTCCGCCCTGGCGGCGGCGGAACGGGTCTTTGTCCTGCTGGACGAGGAAGAGGAGGGCGCGGACGTCCCGGGGGCGAAGGCGCTGGAGCATGTTCGGGGGAATGTATCCGTGGATCACGTGTCCTTCGGATACGACGCGGGAAAGACCATTCTGCACGATCTGAGCCTGGAAGCCCCCGCGGGAAAGCTGATCGCCATCGTGGGGCCCACGGGGGCCGGGAAAACCACCATCATCAATCTGCTGATGCGCTTTTACGATCCCCAGAAGGGGACGATTTCCATTGACGGGACGGATATACGGACCGCCACCCGGCGCAGCGTCCGGGGGGCCTATGCCATGGTACTGCAGGATACCTGGGTCTTTCAGGGAACGATTTTCGAGAACATCGCTTACGGGCGGGAAAACGCCACCGTGGAAGAAGTGGTGGCGGCGGCCAAGGCCGCGCGGATTCATCCCTTTATCATGCGGCTGCCCCAGGGATATGAGACCTTGATTCAGGAGGACGGGGGGAATATCTCCAAAGGACAGAAGCAGCTGTTAACCATCGCCCGCGCCATGCTGTACGACGCGCCGATGCTGATTCTGGACGAGGCCACTTCCAATGTGGATACGGCGACGGAGCGGGAAATCCAAAAGGCCATGCGGGAACTGATGAAGAACCGGACCTGCTTTGTCATTGCGCATCGGCTGTCCACCATCGAAAACGCGGACCGGATTCTGGTGCTGCGGGACGGGGATGTGGTGGAACAGGGAACCCATCGGGAGCTGATGGCGCTGAAAGGCTTTTATCACCAGCTCTACGCTGCGCAGTTTGAGTGAGCGTGGAAAACAGGCTCCGGCCCCGGAACGGGCCGGGCAGCCCGGTTTTAAGTATACTCTAAGTCAATGTTCCAAAACGTCCTTCGATTCGGCGGCGGGCAGACATTTTTTGCCGGAAAACGAACAAAAGTGTATTGACTTAAAGCAGGTGCCAAGCTTATAATGCATGCATATGAACACGTGTTCATGACCCGGTTTGTCTGCGGACATGGCCCCGATATGAATCTGCGATGGGAGAGATAAAGATGAACGCTTACAGGAATTTCAGCATTGCGAGCTACATGTATGCCTATTATGTGAAGGACGCGACGGACCGGCAGATTCGCGAAGGTGTGGAGGAATACCTCCGCTGCCTTCCCCTGTCCAAAGTCTATGTGGAAAACCACCGGGCGACCGTTGATATCCCCGTGGAAAGGCTGAAGGAAGTCAAAGCCCTGCTGGAGGAATACGGGCTCCAGGTTTCCGGCGGCATTACCTCCACCGTGCTGGTCGGCGGCGCGCCGAAGCCCGCGCTCTTCGATACCTTCTGCTATACGGATCCCGCCCACCGGCAGGAATACCTGCGGATCGTGCGGGAAAACGCCGAGGTCTTTGACGAAATCATTCTGGACGACTTCTATTTTACCTCCTGCCGGTGCGAAATGTGTATCGCGGCCAAGGGAAAGCAGAGCTGGAAGGACTTCCGCCAGGCCCAGATGAAAGCATTCTCCGAGGAGATCGTCGCGGAGGCCAAGCGGGTCAATCCCCGGATGAATTTTATCATCAAGTATCCGAACTGGTACGAAAGCCACCAGGCCACGGGGTACAATCCCGGCATCCAGAAGGACATCTTCGATATGATCTACACCGGAACCGAGACCCGGGAACCCTTCTATGCCGCCCAGCACCTGCAGCGCTATGAATCCTACAGCGCCATGCGCCTGCTGGAAAACGCGGCCCCCGGGCGCAACGGCGGCGGATGGATCGATCTGGGCGGCTCCGCGGATAATATCAGCCGTTTCCTGGAGCAGGCGGAATTCAGTTTCCTGGGCGGCGCGAAGGAACTGACCCTGTTCAACTTCCCCTCCCTGCTCTCCTCCCCTGCCCTGCCCGCCATGGACAGCGTCCTGCGCAGGGTGGACGCCTTCCTGGATCAGGCGGGCCGGCCGGTCGGCACGAAGGTCTGGGAGCCCTTCGACGCGGAAGGCGAAGATCAGCTGATCAGCTACCTGGGGATGTGCGGCGCGGTTCTCGAGCCCGTTCCGGATTTCCCGGAAGAAGCCCCCTCCGTTCTGTTGACGCAGCGGTCCGCCTGTAAACCCGACGCGGTGGAAAAGCTGGAGGCCTATGTGCGCAAGGGCGGAAAGGCCGTCGTTACCACCGGCTTCCTGCGGGAAACGTGGAACCGCGGAATTCAGGAGATGACCAGTGTACGGCTGACCAACAGGCATGTTTCGGGCCGGCGCTATATGGTCGACCTGAGCGAGTTTGATTACGCCGCCATCCGCCATGCCCACAGCGATGAGAAGATTCTGTTCGAAGCGCTGGATTACAAGACCAACGCCACCTGGGCGGATATCCTCCTGATGTGCGATGAAGACAACTTCCCCGTGCTGACGGAAGACCTGTACGGCCGCGGAAAGCTGCTGATCCTCAACGTTCCTGAAAACTTCGCGGATCTGTACAAGCTGCCTGCCGCCGTGACCGGCATTCTGTGCCGGGAGCTTTCCGCGGGCCTGCCCTTCTATCTTTCCGCGGAACCGAAGTGGAGCCTGATCGCCTGGGACAACGACGTCTGCTGCCTCCATTCCTTCCGTCCGATGATTTCCCGCGCGCGGATCGTGGTGCGCGGCGCATGTGAAAGCCTGCAGGATCTGGATACGGGCAGAATGTATCAAAACGGCGTGCTCCTTCCCGCGCCCTGCAAGCGGCAGGACGGCGCCCTCACCCGGACCGCTCCGCCGGAATATGCCTTCGAGGTCACCGCGGCGCCGGGCCAGAGCCTGCACCTGAAGATCCTTCGCTGAATCCGAAAGGAGTCCCCATGGAACAGAACGGGAAAACCGCCGGCTTCCTCCTGGATCCGGAGGCCGGATACTTCGTCCGTCACGGCGTAAACGTGATCGCTTTTGAGGATATCTATCCCGAAGGGCACCAGAGCGGCGTCAGCCTGCTGATGCACGGGGAGCGCCTGGCCGCCAATGGCGACGTGCGCTTCGAGCCGGCGCCCGGGCAGTGGCAGCCCGTCCCCAAACTGCTGGACCGCCGGGTGGATCCGGAAAAAGGAACCATCGTTTCCCGGCTGCGCTGGCCGGATGAGGAACGGCATCTGCGCGGATTTAACCCAATGGTTTATCCTGACTGTGCCTTCGATTACACCGTCACCGTGCGGGCGGAAGGCGCGTCCCTGCGGATCACCGTGGACGCGGATCCCGGCATCCCGCCGGAATGGGCCGACCGTCTGTGCTTCAATCTGGAGCTGTTCCCCGGCCTGCTCTTCGGCAAGCCCTGGATCATGGATGACCGGCAGGGCCTCTTTCCCAGCCAGCCCGTCGGCCCGGTGGACCGCCGCCCCTCCGTCTATCTTCGCAGCCGCCGGGATCTTCCCGGCCTGCCGCAAGGATACGCGGACAGCCTGATGGAAACCGGGCGCGCCTTCAGCCCCCTGCGGGGGGATGAGGAAACGGCGGCTCCCTACGCCTGCGGGCACTGCTTTACCTGCTGTCCGGATGATCCCCTCCTCCGCTTTACGGCGGAAAGCGCAGGCAACGAGCTGCGCCTCTACGACGGGCGCCTCAGCCACAACAACGGCTGGTTTGTGCTCAGCTCCCCCTTCTCCGCCGAGGGGCCCCACGCGGTGGAGTGGCTCCTGACGCCCAGCGCGGTCGAAGGCTGGTTCAGCCCGCCGCGCATTCAGGTGTCCCAGGTCGGTTATATGCCGGGGCAGCCGAAGCTGGCCGTCGCCGAACTCGATCCGCGCGGTCCCGCGGACGGGGTCTTCACCCTCTGGCGCATCGGAAAAGGCGGCCGGGAGCTGTGCTTCCGCAGGGATGGAAGCGTCTGGGGGCGCTTCCTGCGCTACCGCTGCCTCTGCTTTGATTTCTCGGACGTAAAAGAGCCCGGCCTTTATCAGGTCGGCTTCGGGGACGCCCTGTCCTCCGTCTTCCGGATCGCGCAGGACGTCTTTGATCGGGGCGTATGGCAGCCCGTGCTGGAATACTTCCTGCCCGTGCAGATGTGCCATATGCGCGTCAGCGAGAAGTACCGGGTCTGGCACGGCCGGTGCCACATGGACGACGCGCGCATGGCGCCCGTGGGCTGGAATCATTTTGACGGCTACCGTCAGGGCCCGGAAACCCTGACCCGCTTCCGTCCCGGGGAATGCGTTCCCGGCCTGAACTGTGGCGGATGGCATGACGCGGGGGATTTCGATCTGCGCGTGGAGTCCCAGTCCGGCGAGGCCTACCTGCTGGCCCTGATGTGGGAAACCTTCCATGTGGAATGGGATGCCACCACCGTCGACCAGGGGACAAAGACCGTAGAGATCCATCAGCCGGACGGAAAAAACGACCTGCTTCAGCAGATCGAACACGGCGCCCTGGCCGTCCTGGGCGGCTGGAAGGCATTGGGCCGGCTTTACCGGGGGGTCATCGCTCCCACGCTCCGGCAGTATGTGCTGCTGGGCGACGCGGCCGCGATGACCGACGGCGTCCCCGGCAGCGAGGATGACCGCTGGGTATTCACGGAAGATAACCCGGCCCGGGAACTGGCCACCGCGGCGCACCTCGCGGCGGTATCCCGGGCGCTGTCGGATTTTAACCCTTCCCTGTCCGCCGAAGCATTGGAAGCCGCCCGAGCGCTGTTCCGCGGCACCCGTTCCGACGCGGAGCAGGCGTCCCGGGCCGCCCGGGTTCACGCCGCGGCGGAGCTGTTCCTGACCACGGGCGAAGGCGTCTACGCGGACGCGGTTCTGAAAGAAACGGATCTGATCGCTTCCCTGCCGGAACAGCTGGGGTGGATCGCCGCGCGGGCCGCGGAAAAGCTGCGTCACGCGCCTTTTACCGCCGCCCTCCGGGAGAGCCTTCTCCGCTACAGGCAGCAGGAAGACGGGCAGATGGCCCATTCGCCCTACAGGGTTCCCTACCGCCCCTATATCTGGGGCGCCGGCTGGATGATTCAGAAGCTGGGCTGCGAGCACTATTACCTGCACAAGGCCTTCCCCGAGATCTTCCCGCCGGATCTGTGCTTCAACACCCTCAGCTTTATCCTGGGCTGCCATCCCGAACGCAGCGTCTCCTTTGCCTCCGGCATCGGCGCCCGGTCCGTTACAGCCGCTTACGGCTTTAACCGGGCGGACGGCTCCTACATTCCCGGAGGGGTGGTGTCCGGCACGGCGCTGATCCGTCCGGATTTCCCGGAGCTGAAGGAATGGCCCTACCTGTGGCAGCAGACGGAATATGTGCTGGGCGGGGGATCCTCCCGCTTCATGTTCCTCGTCCTGGCGGTCCGGGACCTGCTGAAGCAGAAAGCGGAAGAAATCTCCCCCCAAGAAACGGTTCAGCCCTGAAAATTGCTGCGCTGAGGTGCTTCCCTCGAAAAAGCGGAGCGACTGAATCACGCCCCCCAAGGAAAGGAGAAACGAACATGAATCAGAAAGACGTATGGTACCGGGATGACGACCAGTCCCTGCTCAAAATCTATGACATCCGGACGGGAAAAAGCGAAACCGTGCATTTCTTCGACTACCTGATAGAAGCGCCCAACTGGACCCCGGACGGAAAAGCCCTGGTGTTCAACAGCAACGGGCAGATCTGGCGCTATGCCCTGGAAAGCGGGGAACTCACCCGGATCGATACGGGGTTTGTCAATGCCTGCAACAACGACCACGTCCTCTCCCCGGACGGAAAAATGATCGCCGTCTCCCACGCCACAAAGGAGGACTGGAAGTCACGGATCTATACCGTACCGATGACCGGCGGCGTGCCGCGGCTGATTACGCCGCTGGCCCCCAGCTATCTGCACGGCTGGTCTCCGGACGGAAAGACGCTTGCCTACTGCGCGGAAAGAAACGGGGAATTTGATATCTATACCATTCCGGCGGAGGGCGGGGTCGAAACGCGCCTGACGGATGCCCCCGGGCTAAACGACGGCAGCGAATATGACAGCGCCGGGGAATACATCTGGTTCAACTCCGTCCGAAGCGGGCTCATGCAGGCCTTCCGGATGCGGGCGGACGGTTCCGACCAGCGGCAGATGACCTTTGACACGGAGTGGAACACCTGGTTCCCCCACATCTCTCCCGACCGGACGAAGGTGGTCATGATCTGTTACCGGAAGGGCGACGTGGAGCCGGGTGAGCATGTCCCGCACAAATATGTGGAGCTCCGGCTGATGAACGCGGACGGAAGCGGCCTGCGAACCCTGGAGACGCTCTTCGGCGGGCAGGGCACCATAAACGTCAATTCCTGGTCCCCGGACAGCACCCGGTTCGCCTATGTCACCTACCAGATCAGAGGAAAGGAAGTCTGATCCGGTCCAAATGCCCCGCCTTCGTGGGTGAAGCCGTTGTAGATTTCATCGAAGCCGGTAAACATCTGTACGTTTGTTTCCTGGTTCTATTAATGAAGAAAGCCCTTCACTGCCTGGCAGAATTCTTCAGGGAGCTGACCCTGCGGAGAATGACCGCACCCCTCGATCAGATATAATTCTTTTTTCGGAGCTGTAATAACCTCCATGTAATCCTCTACCAGCCCGACCGGACAGATCCAATCGCAGGAACCGGATATAAACATCACCGGCATCTGATACGCATCTCCCGTCTCCAATGCATTATAGTCCTTCACTCCGGCAAGCGGTTTCTCCACCAGTTCTTCATAACGTTTCATGCTGGCATCATCCAACAAAGCACGGACCTGAAAAGCATACCATCTCATGTCATCCACTCCAAGGATGGGACTGGTAAGTGCTGCCATGGTTGAGATATCTTTTGTTTCCGTCTGTGGATGGTACGGTTCAACCTTTGCTCTCAATTTCATCAGGTTTGCCAGACTCATATCAGCCATAAATCTCTCGCAGGCTGCTTCCATTTCTGTTGTATCGTCACCGTTTGCACGCGCCCGTGCAAGAGCGTCTTCATAGGAATATATCTCGTCGGCATAGTTGCGTGTATTCACAGACTGGCCTATGCCGATGTAGGCAGACACTTTTTCAGGATGAGCCAGCACATATCTGCTTCCAAGCACGGTTCCGTATGAGTGTCCCATAATGATGACCTGATCTTTGGAAAACCGCTCGCACAGATAATCGACAAGGGCATCCAGATCTGTCATCTGCGTATCAAAGGATAGTGTTATATTGTCCGGATCGACATTGACATTGCGGTAGTAGGACCTGCCACATCCTCGTTCATCCCAGCTGACTACCGTATACTCATCGGTCAGGTAATCCTGCCAGCAATAATCGACATATGATGTAGGGGATCCCGGTCCGCCATGAAGCGAGATGATCACAGGATTGTCGACTTTTTCTCCGGCAATCGTAATATACTCCTCCTGATCGGTAAGCCTGACATAGAGCTGCTCATTTACACCATTCTTATAGCGAACAAATCGTTTAAGCTGATTGATATTCCTTTCGGCAATCAGAAAAGAGAATGCGCCAAATACAATCACGACGATCAGGATCGCCACGGATTTCAGTATGCCGAAAATGATCCGTGCCGCCATTCTTTTCTTTGGCTTGGGTCCGTATACTTCTTTCCGGTGCTGCAGGTGGATTCCTATGTGGCCTGCTCCAAGTAGGGCAGCACCGAAGAGCATCAGAATATTTCCTCCATATATTCCGAGCAGGAAGAACGCAATGACAGGAAGTGTTGCACCTGCGACCGGGATTCCAAGAATTCCCCGGTAAAAATGTTTCATGGTCTTCTCACTCTGAAAATACCGGATCCACCAAACCTCATAGAGAACCATGCATAAAAACGAAGCAAGCAGAACCACTGCCCAGAAGTTCCATCCCTTATAGTTGAAATCTGAAAACATGAGTGCCACAGGCGTTACGATAAACTGCCCGACCCTCTCCAGGATAAGCAGTACTTTATTTTCACCCTCTTCGAGTTTCTCATAATTCTGTGGCTTATTCTTCGTCCAGATGAAATTAGGAATCAATAGCATGATCAGCCATATCAGGCCTATGTATGAAAACCCAAATCTCATAATTCATCTGCCCTTCTTGTACCGTCTGTTATGTTGAAGGATACTTCGCCTCGAGAAATTCCGAGTTGTCGAGCTAAAGCTCACAACCATTATTCTACCATTGTTTCCGAATCTCCTGCAATCAAAGAGAGGTTCGTTTTTAGGCGTCCTTTCCATTTCCGGACTTCTTATTCAAATGGGCCATGGAGGCCAGCGTGGAGATCTTCATGGGGCAAACGTCCATGCAGGAAAGGGATTTGGAACAGGTCTTTCCGAAATGCTCCGCGTAGAGGGCCCGGACGCTCCCGCCTTTCGAGCGGTTCCGGGTCGCGACCAGGTAGCAGTCGTTGGCAAAGGCCGCGCCGAAGAAGGTACGGCCGTTTACGTAGTTCGGGCATACCTCCAGGCAGAGCCCGCATTTCAGGCACTTGGCAGCTGCGTACTGGTGCCCGTGGTCCCCGTCTTCCGCGGGCTGATATTCCCCGATATACATGTTGGCCTGCTTCAGATTCTCCTGAATGGAGGATCTGTCTACCACTAGGTCGTGGATGACCAGAAATTTGCGCAGGGGCCGGATCTCGATCTCCGCTCCCTTCAAATCCTTTAGGAAGGTTTCGCAGGCGAGGGCGGGCCTGCCGTTGATCACCATGGCGCAGGCGCCGCAGATCCCCTGAAGGCAGGAGCATTCCCAGCCGATGCGGGTCGTCCGTTTTCCGTCCGCATTGATGATGTCATCGTGATAGTTGATGTAATCCAGCACCCCGGCCACTGAATTGTCCACGGGGCCGTCATATACAAAGAACTCCCAGTATGGCGCGCTCGCAGGCGACTGCTGCCGCAGGATTCTAACTTTCATAGGCACGCTCCTTATCCAGCCGCACGCTGTATTTTCCTTCATCATAGGAGATGATCGTCGCGAACCCGGCGGCCTCGTCCATTTCCGGGTAATCGCTCCGGTAATGGGCGCCACGGCTCTCCCGGCGCGCCAGTGCGCAGGTCACGGTCGCCCGGGCCAGGGTCAGGATCCCGGTCAGACTGTAATTGAAATAGGGCATCACGCTGGAGTCGTAGCGGATGCGTTCGGCGACCGAAAGATCATAATCGATATCGGCCAGCCCCTGGGAGAGGTTTTCCTCGCTGCGGACGATGCCCAGCCGCTTCTGCATCGTTTCCGCCAGCATATCCCGCATGTACATGACCGGGAAGGGGCTCTGGGTGTCCATGTTCCGCTGCAGCAGGTTCCGTTCCCGCTCCAGATCGCTGCTGAAATCCGGATGGCGCGAATCGCCTTTTCTTCCGGCGGCCTCCTCCGCGGCGATGTTTCCGCTGTATATAGCCGACAAAAGCGAATTGCCGCCGATCCGATTCGCTCCGTGATACATGGAGGCGCATTCGCCAATGGCAAAAAGGTTCCGGATATTCGTCTCGTGATTCATATGCACTGCCAGGCCGCCCATGAAAAAGTGCACGGAGGGCTGAACCGGGATCGGCTCCCGGGTCACATCGATCCCGGCATATTTCGCGCAGAGATCCCGCACCTCCGGCAGCCGCTCGTCGATGACCGCCCGGTCCAGGAAGGACAGATCCAGCCAGGCCGGACCTTCCAGCGCGTCTATTTCCCGGGACACCACGTCCCGCGTCATCAGGTTGCCGCCGGGGCCGTACTTATCCTCCATGAAGTATACGTTTCGCCCATCCTTCCGGGTAAACAGCCGGCCGCCCTCGCCGCGGGCCGCCTCAGAGATCAGCATGCGTTTCTGCTGGGTTTCCATCGTGGTCGGATGGTACTGAATGAACTCCAGGTTCTTGAGCTCCGCCCCCTGCATGAACAGTTTGCCCGCGGCGTAGCCGTCGCATTGGGTGGAGCCGGTGGTCTTGCCGAAGAGCGCATTCTGGCCGCCGGTTGCGATCACCACGGCGTCCGCGCAGACGACCTGCAGCCCGCCGCGGGCTTCGTCGAACAGCATGGCTCCGTGGCAGACGCCGTCCCGGATCAGCGCGGAATGGAAGCAGCACCACAGCCTGCGCTCAATCAGCCCCGCCGCCTCGAATCGCCTGGCCTCCATCACCAGCGCGGAAACGATCTGCTTGCCCGTGGAGGCGCCGCAGTAATACGTCCGCTTGTGGGACTGGCCGCCGAAGGCCCTGCGCCGGGGGCGCCCCTGCCCGTCCACCGAGAACACCGTGCCGATGCTCTCCAGGTAGCGCAGGATCTCTTCGCCGTGCTCGCACAGGCCGGTCACGGCCCGCTCTCCGCCCAGCAGGCACCCGCCCTTCAGCGTATCCTCTACATGGCTTGAGACGGACTCCCCCGCCTCGCCGCCAGGCAGCACCGCGTTGATGCCGCCCGCGGCCATGACCGACTGGGACCGCTCCGACGGAAAGGGGGATACCAGCGTCACATGCACGCCCCGGGCCGCGCAGCGTACCGCGCAGGCCATCCCGGAGATTCCGCTGCCGATGATCAGCACATCTTTCATGGCGCGCCACCTCCGGCCAGGAACATGGCGAGCTCCGTCTTGATCACCACATAGGTTGAGATCACAAAGGCCGTCCCGCAGAGGATATAGATGATTCTGTCAATGCGTTTCTGCTTCTCGCGGGAAGACAGCAGCCCCAGGGTAATCAGCCCGCGGGTTACGGACACCGCCACATGGGTCAGCGCAACGCCGTAGAAGATCGGCTGGCTGATCATCAGCAGTGCAAACCAGAGCCATTGTCCTGCCTCGGCGGCGGACTGAAGCAGACCGAAGGTATTGATGTGCAGGATCAGCAGCGGCAGCATGAGAGCCGCGGAAATCCGCTGCAGGAGGGTCCGCAGATTCTGCTTCGGATACAGATCCAGGCTCGTTCCGTCCGCCTGAAGGAATACCGTCAGCATGCCGCAAACCGCATGCAGACAGACCAGCACCATAAAGGGCATGGCCGTCAGCAGCTTGAGCGTCGGGTTATAGTAATACATCAGGTACGCAACCACGGTGTATCCCACGTGCAGCAGCAGGGCCGCAATCGATAAAAGGCCGAGGGCCGCGTTCAGTTTCTTCAGCTTCATCCCTGTTCTCCCTTTTAAGCTCACTTGCTGAGCGGCATACAGCCCGCCCCGGAACCGTATGAATCCCGCACAATCCATCGGAGCCATTGTACTGTATCCGGCGTCCAAAATCCATAACAAAATATCCGCCTTCTCAGATTGTTTGCTGCGCTTCTTTCGCGCCCGTCCCGGAGGGCTGTGAAGGAGCTCTATGGCAGAAAAAAACCTGCTGAACAAATCCAGCAGGATCAAATTTTTCAGGCTATATATTCAACATGATTATCTGAGCTGAATTACATTGACCGAAAGACCATTTGCCAGATGGATGCGCAATACGTCAACTTTTTCATTTTGAGAAAGTTGACGTATTCTTTTTTATGTGCTATCCTACCTGTCGCAAAGAGCGATCAACAGGAAGGGAGACGCAGCGTATGAACGCCAGGCAGCAGATTGCCGCGCTTCTGGAAGAAGCCGGTAAGGAATACCTCTCGGGAAACGCCATAGCGGAAGGGCTGGGCATCACCCGTGCGGCGGTATGGAAGTGTATCCGCCAGATGGAAGAGGAAGGTTACCGTTTCGAGGTGACCCGGAAGGGATACCGACTCAGCGAAGAGAGTGACGCCATCAGCAAAAGCGCCGTCCTCCGGTATCTGGGCGATGCGGCTCCCCTGTTCGATCTGGAGGTACTCAGCCAGGTGGACTCCACCAACACCTGCCTCAAGCGCAGGGCCCCCGAGCTGAAGGCAGCCGCGGGCGGCGATGCCGCTCCTTGGCATACGGTCATCGCCGGCAGCCAGAGCGCCGGCCGGGGCCGTATGGGCAGATCCTTCCTTTCCCCCTCGGGCAGCGGCGTGTATCTGAGCGTGTTTCTTATGCCGCGCCTCTCTGCCCGGCAGGCCGTGCGGATCACCACAGCGGCGGCCGTGGCGGCCTGCCGCGCCATAGAAGCCTGCACCGCCGGGGAAAGCCCGGAGCGGAAGCCCTGCATCAAATGGGTCAACGACATCCTGGTGGACGGCAGAAAGACCTGCGGCATCCTGACGGAAGCCTCCATCGATCTGGAAAGCGGAGGCATGGACTGGGCCATCATGGGCATTGGCTTCAACGTATACGAACCAGAGGGGGGCTTCCCCGAGGAACTGAAAACCATCGCCGGGCCCATCGCGCTGACCCGGCGCCGGGATCTGCGGAGCCGGATCGCGGCCGAATTCCTGAAGAGCTTCCGCCAGGTATACGCGGATCTGGAAAACGGAAGCTTTGCGGAGGAATACAAGTCCAGGAGCTTTCTGATCGGAAAGCCTGTTTACGTCCTCCGCGGAGGAGCCTCCCGCCCGGCCACGGCCTGTGATATCGATGACGAATGCCGCCTGCTTGTCCGCTATGAGGACGGCTCCTCTGAGGCCCTGTCTTCCGGCGAAGTGAGCGTGAGGCCTGTATCATGAAGATGCGGCCCCATCATCTGCTGTGCGTCCAGAAGTACACCGGCCACGGGTACGATGACGCTTTTGCGGCCGGCATGGACGCGCTCATCTGCCGGCTGAAAGCCCGTCCCGACACGGCTGTCACCCTGGTCGAAGGACGGGACGATATCTGTGCCGCCTGCCCGCATATAGCCGGCGGCAGATGCGATTCCGAGGAAAAGGTAAACCGCCTGGACAGGGGCGTCCTGGAGGCCTGCGGCTTCTCCGCGGGCGAAACGCGCAGCTGGAGCGTGCTGGCCCGCGAGGCCAGGGAGCAGGTGCTTGAAAAGGATACGTTTGGGAAGATATGCGGGTGCTGCGAATGGTTCGGCCTGTGCAGGAACACCCGGGAGGGATGGATAGATGCAAAGGACAAATAAAGGATTTCAGACCATGGATCTGGCTTTTGGGGCGGTGTGCGCCGCGCTGATGGCGGTGTGCTCGTGGATCAGCATCCCGGCAGCGGTTCCCTTCACGCTGCAGACCTTCGCCGTTTTCTGCACGCTGGGACTCCTGGGCGGCAAGCGGGGCACCGCTGCCATCCTGGTCTATCTTCTGCTGGGGGCCCTGGGCGTCCCCGTGTTCGCGGGCTTCAGCGGAGGCATCGGCATCCTTTTCGGAACCACCGGAGGGTACCTGCTGGGATTCATCCTCATGGGGCTCGTCTACTGGGTCGGAGAGCGGCTGAGCAGGGACAGCCGGGGCGTTCGGATCGTCTCCATGCTCCTGGGTCTCCTGCTTTGCTATGCCTTCGGAACCGCCTGGTTCATCCTCGTATACACCCGCCAGAGCGGCGCCATCGCCCTGGGCACGGCGCTTGCCTGGTGCGTGGTCCCCTTTCTCCTGCCGGATCTGGTCAAGCTGGCCCTGGCCCTGCTGCTGTCCGACAGGCTCCGAAGGGCGCTGCATCTCTGATCGCGGATCGATGGGAGGATCAGCCGGTCCCGACGGGCCGCTGAATGATTTCCTTCCATTTCCGGGAAAACGTGCAGAAACCGATCATGCAGCACATGCCGAAGGCGAATGAAATCGGAACGCTCAGCATGATCCAGGTGCCGTCAAACCAGGTGCGGATCATATACGCGCAGGGGATACGCACGGCCCAGAGCATCAGAAGATTAACAACCATCGTAACCCGCACCATTCCCACCCCGTTGACGATGCAGAGGATGGCATTGAAAACCGCAAACATCCAATGGCCCAGCAGATCTACGGTAACATATCGATCCGCGTACATCAGAACCGCTTCATCCTGGCTGAAGAGCCGGAGCATCGGGGCGCGGATCAGCAGAAACAGGAGGCCCGCAGCGAGGGTAATCACCCCCGAAGCCAGGGGGATCCGGCGATAACCCTGCCGCAGCCGGTCATACCTTCCGGCACCGAAATTCTGGCCGGAGAAGGTGGTTGCCGCCGAGGAAAGGCCGGAGATGGCGATGCTGGCGAGCCCGGTAATCCGCCCGGACACAGCCTGCCCCGCCATGAAGACGGAGCCCTGGGCGTTGACCAGCGTCTGCAGGGCGATATGGCCCAGGGAATACAGGGAATGGTTCAGGCCGATGGGAATGCCGATCCGAAGAATCTGCTTCAGGTGCGCAGCGGAGGCTTTCAGGGTAAACACCGGGTAATTCAGCTCCGGATAATACTTCCGGATATAGAGAATGCTGACGAACCAGCTGATGTAGACGGAAACGCAGGTGGCCAGGGCGGCGCCGGTGACGTCCATGCCCAGCCCCGCCACCAGGGCCAGATCCAGCGCCGCATTAACGGCACAGGAAATCATCAGGAAAAACAGGGAGGCAGAACTGTTTCCCATGCCCCGCAGGATCCCGGCGTTCAGGTTATAGCCGATGTTGCCCAGGGACCCGGCGAGAACGATGCGCACATAGGTTACCGCCAGATCCATGGCGTCCTCCGGAACCTGCATGAAGCGGAGAATCAGCGGCGCGGCAGGAATGCCCAGCAGGCTGACCGCCACGCCGCAGATCCAGACGAAGGCGCAGGCCGTCCGACTCACATCCCTGGCCTTTAGCCTGTTGCCGGAGCCGACGAACTGGGAGACCAGGATGGAAACGCCGGCGCCGATTCCCAGGAAAATGCACAGGACAACCTCCACCGGCTGCGAGCTGGTGCCTACGGCCGCCAGCGAAGCGGTGCCGCAGTAGGCGCCGATCACCAGGGTATCCACGGTGGTATACAATTGCTGCAGAATGTTTCCGAGCACCAGGGGAATGGCGAAAACCATTACGTTCCGCAGAATCGGTCCTGCTGTCATGTCAATTGCGCTTCTCCGAATTCCCATGCCATGCCTCCTGCATCCCGGTCAGATGAATATCAGGACGTAGTATAAATAGGAGAAAGCACGCCGTCAAGAATGATTTTACGTAGTATATTTCCCCTCACGTTCAGATCCACATGGCGTAAATGCTCGCACGCAATATGTCCCTGAAGTTCCCCGGCAGAAGTGGAAACACGGATCGGCAGATGAACAGCATTCTGCGTGATATTGTTCAGGATTGGGCAAACGATTGCCTCACCGATCTGATTGAAATGATTGTTACTGACAACAATCACAGGCCAGTTGATTCCGCTGACGCGCAGGATGTCTCCCTGCTCTGCCCTGATCATTCACCAGACCTCATTTCCCTGGGGCTTACAAAGGCCTCAAGGGCCGACCTCATTATAAAGCGGATCAGAATTGTCTGCCACCGCAAATTGTCCAAATAGCGGGACGATTTGAGGCAACGAATAATCACTTTCAGAAGACCGTGTTTTGTGGTACTTTGATTGTGCCTGAAACATGGTCGTTCGGGATTTGGCAGTAGCCACTTAACTTTTGAGTTATCTCTGCAAAAATGCAATTGACAGCTGTGCTCTGAAACTGTATTATTCAAGTGGGATATCCCACTTATGTGATTGTGGAGGAAATGAATATGGAAGCTGCTGTACGGGAATATGATGCAAAACTGGATTCAAAAAAGAGGCTTACGCTGCGTGAAGCTGGATACGAGTACTACCATGTCTCTGTTCTTCCGGATCACAGGATTATCCTGGAGCCAAGAGTGCTGACGAAGCCGTTTGAAGTATCTGCAAATACTCTGAAGATGATGGACAGTGCTGTTGAAAATATGAAGAAGGGAAAAGTTTCCTCAGCATTGGATCTGTCTGAATTTGAGGAGTAAAAAATGTTTAGGATACGAGAAATACGGCTTTGCAGATTCCGGATATGTTGATGAAGGCTTGCCGGATTCGCTGAATATGATCTGTTATCTGTCGGAAAAAAAGCAATCACAGAATGAGCTGTAACTTTTGAAATATCTAACCATCAGGGCGAACGGAGGAAAGCAGATTAACTTTTGATTTTCTGCTTCATAATAACGATTCAACTGAAGGAGGCTGGCAATGCAGATCAGAGAATATACAGAGGCAGATCTGGAACAAATGATTCCGATATGGAATGAGATTGTCGAGGAAGGAATCGCCTTTCCACAGGAAGAATGCCTGGATATGGAAAGCGGGAAAGCCTTTTTTGCCTCCCAAAGTTATACCGGAGTGGCGGATGATGGCGGGAAAATCATCGGCCTTTATATCCTGCATCCGAACAATGTCGGGCGTTGCGGGCATATCTGCAATGCCAGCTATGCTGTTTCTTCCTCTGTGCGCGGGCAGCATATCGGGGAAAAACTGGTACTGGATTGCCTGGAGAAGGCAAAAGAACTCGGATTCCGTGTTCTCCAGTTCAATGCGGTGGTGGAAAGCAATATCCATGCCCGGCATTTGTATGAAAGGCTGGGCTTTATCCAGCTCGGGACGATTCCCGGCGGGTTTAGAATGAAGGATGGACATTATGAAGATATCTGTCCATACTATCATACTCTGGATGATTGAATTTTGAGATTGTCGGCTATCGACAAATCGGAATTTGGAGAGATGGCATGTGGCAATGAAAATGATCCGTGAGCAAATAGATGCTTACACAAAAAGAGATATGGTATCGATCCGGAGATTCTTCCGTTTTCCCATGAGGACTATGAGATCTAAGTTGACTCTGGTTTCCTATATCACCAGATTGAATTCTGAAAGGGTGGTATAAGATGGATAGAAAAGTGCGAAATAACAGGCATCAGAATATCATAGGCGTTTTGATTCTGGCACTTGGTATTTTCATTGCGTTTGCCGTGTTCTACCATTCAAATGTGAGCCGAATCACCGCCCAGAACCGGAACTATATTGAAGACACTGCCACAAACCGGGCGGCCTCGCTGGATATCTTTTTTGAGGAAAACCTCCATCACATTAATACCGCTTCCATTGCACTCGAGGCGGAATTCCTCAGCAGAGGATTTGATGCATCCGCACTGAACGCGGAAAGCGAAGTGGATGTTCCGGAGACAGCATCGACGCAGATCTATGATATTCTGTCCCTTTATCAGGAACGCTTCGGCTTTGATTATCTTCGGTACGTCGATCGCTATGGTCGGTATTACTCGCCACGAGGAATCAGCGTACAGGCGGACGTCTCCCAGCGGGAATACTATCAGCGCGGCATAGAAGGCCATTCCGGGGTAACGTATGTTCTGACACCTGTTCTAGCCACAGAGAGGCAGTTTGGTTTCTATGCGCCGGTCTATGCAAACGGGTGGGAAGAGGGCGAGATCATCGGAGTTGTGGTCGGATTCTTCGGAGAGGAACGGATCAAAAGCCTGATCTCAGTTTCCATCTTTGATTATCCCTGCGAAGCGGTGCTGTGCGACCGGGATGGCACAGTGATCCAGAACACTGCCGGAAACGAACTGTTCGACAATTTTCAAACCGCTGTGCGGGATGGGATCATGGACATGGAAATGCCGGATTTCTCCGGCGGAAACAACTTTCCGTTTACATTCCGCGACTCGGGCAGGGACTCCGTTGGATATGCCGCTTATATTGGCGGCTCTTCGGACTATTACATCGTTGTATATTTCCCGCCGGAAGTCTATCAAACCATGATCAGCAACGCGAATCGAAACGGCGTAACGCTTCTGGCCATTCTGGTTTCGCTGTTTCTTTGCGTGGGAGCCTGCTTCATCATCCGGTATATCAGGCAGCGCAGGAGGATCATCGCCGAGGCGGACAGTACGATTGCTGCGGCGAACGACACCATCGCGGAGTCCGGGAAGATGATCACGGCCCTGGCTTCAGACTACTGGGGCGTATATTATCTGGAGCTGGACAAAAACGAAGGGATCTGCTACCAGGCGCATACAGCGCTTGATGAAGGCCTCAAAGTCGGGGAGAAGTTTCCGTATCTGAATATGCTGACAGCATATGCGGAAAAATATATCATCGAGAAGCATCGCGGCGCTTTTCTTGATTTCATACAGCCAGACGCAATCCGTGAAGGCTTGAGGGAAAAGCTGGTGATCTCCCACCGATATATGGTAAAGCGAAACGGGCGGGAGAGCTATGAGATGATTCGCTTTGCCGGAGTCCGGCGTCCGGAGGATCGGGATGATCATCTGGTTCACGCTGTGAGCATGTGCTTTATGGATGTCGACGAAGAAATGAGAAGGACGCTGGAACAGAGCGAAGCGCTGAGCGACGCCTTGGTTGCTGCGGAGGCTGCGAACCGGGCGAAGACTGCCTTCCTGTCCAACATGAGCCACGAGATCCGCACACCGATGAATGCCATCATCGGGCTGGACAGCATTGTGCTGGCCGACGCGACCATCTCTGACAGCACACGGGAGAACCTTGAAAAAATCAGTCTCTCCGCGCATCACCTGCTGGATATCATCAATTCTGTACTTGATATGTCCCGCATTGAATCAGGACGTCTGTCACTGAAAAATGAGGAGTTCTCCTTTGCCAGAGTTCTTGAGCAGATCAATACCCTCATCAGCAGTCAGTGCAAAGAAAAAAGCATAGAGTATGACTGCCGGATCAAAGGTCATATAGAAGATCGGTTTATCGGGGATGAGATCAAGCTGCGCCAGGTGATCCTGATTATTCTGGGGAACGCGGTTAAGTTTACCCCGTCCGGAGGCAGTGTTATCTTCATGCTCGAAGAAACTGCCAGATTTGGCGGTCAGTCCGCGCTCCGCTTTACGATCCGCGATACCGGCATCGGCATAAGCAAAGAATTCCTGCCAAAGCTGTTTGACCCGTTCAGCCAGGAGGATTCCTCGACAACCAGCAAATATGGGAGCACCGGTCTTGGCATGGCGATCACGAAAAACATAATAGAGCTGATGAACGGCAGTATTTCTGTGGACAGCGAAAAAGGAAAAGGAACCACGATTGTCGTTCAGGTGACGCTGCCCATAGCTGCTCAGGCGAAAAAAGATGTCATTTCCCCAAGGGCCATCCCTCAGAATCTGAATGCGCTGGTGATCGATGATGATCCGATTGCGTGCGAACACGCTCAGATCGTTCTTGGACAGGTGGGTGTAACAAGCGACATAGCCTCCTCCGGCCAGGAAGGCTTGAAAATGGTCGGGATCCGGAAAGCAAGACAAACCCCCTACGATCTCATCTTCGTTGACTGGAAGATGCCGGATATGGATGGTGTGGAAACGACAAGACAGATCCGCGCCCTGGTCGGCAGCGAGGTTCCGGTGATTATCCTGACATCCTACAGTTGGGACGACATCGCCGCAGAGGCCATGGAAGCCGGTGTCGACGCCTTTGTTTCCAAACCGCTGTTCGCTGAAAGCGCCATGGACGAGTTCACGAAAGCATTCGAAAAGAAGAACCGCCAGCCTGCAAAGCAGCCCGTTGACCTGAAAGGCCGTCGGATCCTCCTGGCGGAGGACGTGCAGGTGAACGCGGAGATCATCATGATGGTGCTTTCCATGCGCGAAATCACAGCCGAACATGCAGAGAACGGCAAGATTGCTGTGGAGATGTTCGCGGAACACGCACCGGGGTACTACGACGCAATTCTGATGGATATGCGCATGCCGGAGATGGATGGACTGGAAGCCACAAAAGCGATCCGTGCGATGGATCGGACGGATGCAGGCACGATCCCGATCATCGCGTTGACAGCCAATGCCTTCGATGAAGACGTGCAGCGCAGCATGCAGGCTGGCTTGAACGCTCATCTGAGTAAGCCGGTAGAGCCGGAGATCCTGTTCAGCACTTTGGAAAAGCTGATTTGCAGTTAATCAAATCCTCTGACTGGATCGAGAGCAAAGAATCCAGGTAATCTGCAAATTCCAGTTTCCCGAGATGACCGGAGGGCACGATGAAGCAGATATCGAACAAGGAATATGAAAAGTACCAGCAGTACCTGACCGACCAGCTGCATGGCAGAACCCTGACGCCGGACGGGCTCCGGATCAACAGCATGCCCTGAAACAGCGCGGCGGCGCTTTCTTCCAACGGAACGAGCATGCGGCACGGAAAAGTACAGCAGAAACAGGATACAGCCGCTGACAGCGCCTGACAGAAGGGAGCCTGCAAAGACCCGCTTGCCAGCCCATCTGGCATTGTCATAATCGCTTTTCCCCAACAGCTTGCCGATCAGAATGCTGCCTGCAGTACCAAATCCGCCGCAGCCCACGATCACCAGATTCCGCAGTGTGCTTGCCAAAGAATTGGCTGCCACCACCTCCGTGGAGATATGCCCCAGGAT
>JAFWES010000049.1 GCA_017512805.1 Clostridia bacterium | reverse complement strand
GGCAAGACCACGCTGACTGCCGCCATCACCATGACCCTGGCCCTGAAGGGCGAAGCGCAGGCCATGCGTTATGACGAAATCGACAAGGCACCGGAAGAGAAAGCGCGCGGAATCACGATCAACACGGCGCACGTGGAATACGAGACCGCGAAGCGGCACTATGCGCACGTGGACTGCCCCGGACACGCGGACTATGTTAAGAACATGATCACCGGTGCGGCGCAGATGGACGGCGCGATCCTGGTGGTATCCGCTCCCGACGGCCCCATGCCCCAGACCCGTGAGCACATTCTGCTTGCCCGTCAGGTAGGCGTGCCCTACATCGTTGTATTCCTGAACAAGACAGACATGATGGACGATGAGGAGCTGCTGGAGCTGGTAGAAATGGAAATCCGTGAGCTGCTGAGCAGCTATGATTTCCCCGGCGACGACATTCCGATCATCCGCGGCAGCGCGCTGAAGGCCCTGGAATATGTGCAGGGCGGCGGCACCGACGTGGACAACGCGCCCGAGTGCAAGTGCATCTGGGAACTGATGGACGCTGTGGACAGCTACATTCCGGAACCCAAGCGCGCGACGGATCAGCCCTTCCTGATGCCGGTTGAAGACGTATTCAGCATTTCCGGGCGCGGCACCGTGGCGACGGGCCGTGTTGAGCGCGGCACCGTGAAGGTGTCTGACCAGGTAGAGATCGTGGGTCTGACGGACGAGAAGCGGACCACGGTTGTAACGGGTGTGGAAATGTTCCACAAGCTGCTGGACCAGGCGGAAGCGGGCGACAACATCGGCGCTCTGCTGCGTGGCGTGCAGCGGAATGAGATCGAGCGTGGCCAGGTTCTGGCGAAGCCCGGCAGCATTCATCCGCACACTCACTGCATCGGGCAGGTGTACGTGCTGACGAAGGAAGAAGGCGGCCGTCACACTCCCTTCTTCAACGGCTATCGTCCTCAGTTCTATTTCCGGACGACGGACGTGACGGGCAACATCAAGCTGCCGGAGGGCGTGGAAATGGTTATGCCCGGTGACAACATTGACATGGAAATCACCCTGATTACCCCCATCGCCATGGAGCAGGGACTGCGCTTCGCTATCCGTGAAGGCGGCCGTACCGTGGGTTCCGGCGTTGTGGCCAAGGTGATCGAATAATTCCGACATACGGGAGGGATAAGCAATGGCTAACGCTGCCCGCAACAAGATCTGTCTGGCCTGCACCGAGTGCAAGCAGCGGAACTACAACAACATGAAGAACAAGAAGAACACGCCGGATCGCGTAGAGCTGATGAAGTACTGCCCCTTCTGCAAGAAGCATACGGCCCATCGTGAGACCAAGTGATTCTGAAGCACACACACAATGAACCGTGAGGATGTGAAAGAAGATGTCTGAGGAAAAGAAGACGCCAGCGAAAAAGGCTGAGCCCGGCAAAGGGGCAAAGATCCTGAACTGGTTCAAGACCCTTCCCCAGAGGATTGTGAAGCCCTTCAAAAATATGTACTATGAACTGAAGAAGGTGACCTGGCCCTCCAAGCAGCGGCTGATCTCCTATTCGATCATTGTACTCTGCTTCATGCTGGCGATGGGCGTTGTGATCGGCTTGCTGGATATGGGTGCTTCTGCGGCTGTACGCAGTCTGATTCCGGCTTCCACGACTTCCGGCACCACGACCACGACCACGGAAGAAACCGCGGAGGCCGTTGAAGACGCTGCCGAAGCGGCGACAGACGCTGCGACGGACGCTGCCGAAGCGGCAACAGACGCCGCGACTGACGCGGCTGAAGCGGTGAGCGACGCTGCGACGGACGCGGCCGAAGCCGTGAACGACGCGGCCGAGGCCGCAACGGATGCCGCATCTGACGCTGCCGAAGCGGTGACGGAAGCCGCCGGAGAGGTTGAAAACGCTGTGACCGAGGCGGTCGGCGAAGGATTGACGGAAGGGAACGCTGACGCTGCTGATGAGGGGAAATAATCATGGCAGGATCCACGAATAAAGAGCCCTGCTGGTATGTGATTCATACCTATTCGGGCTATGAAAACAAAGTCAAGGATACACTGGAAAAGTCCGTGGAAAACAACGGCATGCAGGACCTGATCTTTGAAGTTCGGGTTCCCATGGAAGAAGTTGTCGAAATCAGAAACGGCAAACGGGTGAAGAGCACCCGGAAAGTGTATCCCGGATATGTCCTGGTGCATATGATCGAGACTACCGAAAGCTGGTACGTCGTTCGAAACACCCGGGGCGTCACCGGCTTTGTCGGTCCGGATTCCAAACCCGTGCCCCTGACGCAGGAGGAAGTTGACATGATGCTCCATACGGAGCAGACCTCTGTGGACTTCGGATTTGCTATCGGCGAAAACGTTCGGATTCTGTCCGGCCCCCTGGAGAACTTCACCGGCGTGGTGGAGGATGTGGATACCGTTCGCGGAAAGCTGACCGTCAAGGTACAGATGTTCCTTGGGCGGGAGATGCCCGTCGAAGTGGATCTGGACCAGGTGGAGAAGGAATCCTGAGAAGGAACGGATCCGGAAAAGATGTTTATGAGGCCCCTGCGGCCTCTGAACAAGGCTGCGGCCGATGGGCCGCGGCCGGGTTCGGCGAATCATCGCCGGGCCGTGGGAGGAAACGGCTTCTGTTTCCGCCTGACCACATTATATTTGGAGGTGCCTTTCAATGGCAAAGAAAGTTGCTGCTTACATCAAGCTGCAGGTGCCCGCCGCCAAGGCGACGCCTGCTCCGCCGATCGGTCCCGCGCTGGGCCAGCACGGCGTGAACATTCCCGGATTCTGCAAGGAATTCAATGACCGGACCGCGAAGGATGCCGGACTGATCATCCCCGTGGTGATCACCGTGTATACCGACCGCACCTTCACCTTTGTCACCAAAACGCCTCCGGCGCCGGTGCTGATCAAGAAGGAACTGGGCATTGAAACCGCCAGCGGCCGCCCCAACAAGGAAAAGGTTGGCAAGCTGACCAAGGAGCAGGTCCAGAAGATCGCCACCATCAAGATGCCTGACCTGAATGCCGGCAGTCTGGAAGCGGCCATGAGCATGGTCGCCGGGACGGCCCGCAGCATGGGCGTCACGGTAGAAGAGTAAGAGGGAGGCGAGCGAAGATGAAGCACGGAAAGAAATATAACGAGAGCCTGAAGCTGATCGACCATCTGAAGCAGTATGATCCCGAGGAAGCCGTGGATCTGGTGCTGAAGACCGGCAAAGCCAAGTTCGATGAGACCGTGGAAATTTCCGTCCGCCTGGGCGTTGACCCGCGGCACGCTGACCAGCAGGTCCGCGGCGCGGTGGTGCTGCCCCACGGGACGGGCCGGACCGTTCGGGTCCTGGTCATCGCCAAGGGCGAGAAGGCGAAGGAAGCGGAAGCGGCCGGAGCCGATTACGTGGGCGCGGAAGATATGATCCAGAAGATTCAGCAGGAAAACTGGTTCGATTTCGATGTTTGCGTGGCGACCCCCGACATGATGGGAATGGTCGGCCGCATCGGCCGGATCCTGGGCCCCAAGGGCCTGATGCCCAACCCGAAGTCCGGTACCGTGACCATGGACATCACCCGGGCTATCAGCGATATCAAAGCCGGTAAAGTGGAGTATCGTCTGGACAAGACGGCCATCATTCACTGCCCCATCGGCAAGGTGTCCTTCGGCAAGGAAAAGCTGCAGGAGAACCTGGGCGTCCTGATTGACGCCATCAACAAGGCGAAGCCCGCCGCGGCCAAGGGAACCTATATGCGGAGCATCTATCTCTCCAGCACCATGGGCCCTGGCATCCGGGTGAATCCCCTGAGGTTCTGATCGGTTATTTCAATCAAAAAACGCTGCCCTCGGGCAGCGTTTTTTGATTGCCGGCGCTTTTGAACGCGCGGAGGCCGGATTTTCTTCTTTCGCGGGAGGAGGGTTTATGCTATACTGAGAGGCGGAAAGAGAGGGCAGGCACTTGAGCAAGACGAAGGAGCGGATCCGGGAAAGCAATCTGCGATATAAGCACAGCCTGGGGCAGCATTTTATTTACGACGAAGAACTGCTGGAGGCGCTGGCGGAGGACGCGGGCATCGGGCCCGAGGAGGACGTGCTGGAAATCGGGCCGGGAACCGGGAGCCTGACGAAGCATCTTTGCGGGAAAGCGCACCGGGTGCTGAGCCTGGAGCTGGACGGGAGGCTGATTACCCTGCTGCAGGCTTTTATGGCTGAATACGATAACTTTACGCTGGTGCAGGGGGATGTGATGACCGCGGACCTGGAACAGCTGACGGAGGGACTGCGAAAGCCCTTTACGGTGGCGGCCAATATCCCGTATTACATCACCACGCCGCTGATGACCAGATTGATGACGCCCGGTTTGCCCATCCGCCGGATGGCGCTGATGGTGCAGAGGGAAGTGGCGGACAAGATATTGTCCCGGCCGGGAACGGAAGGCTGGGGTCCCCTGGCGGTAAGATGCCAGTTTTACGGCGAACCCTATCTGGCCCGGGAGGTGCCGGCCTCCTGTTTTACGCCCGCGCCGAAGGTGGACAGCGCTTTTGTCGTCCTGCCCATGCGGAAGGAGCCGGCTGTAAAGGTGAAGGATGAAGGAGATTTCTTCCGGATGGTGACGGCGGCCTTCGCCCTCAGACGGAAAACCATGGTCAACGGGCTCTGCGCCAACCTGCATATGGACCGGTCGGACGCGCTGGGAATGATCCGGGCCGCCGGCCTGGATGAGAAAATCCGGGGAGAGAAGCTGACGCTGGATGAACTGGGGCGTCTTTCAGATCTGTGGACGGAAAGGCGGGAAAGGAACGCATGAGGATTGCAAGGTTTCTGCATGTAAGCGAAGCGCAGTATATCCGGGACATGGGAACCAGGCAGGATGTTCTTCCCGTGGAGGAAATTCCTCTGCCGAAACGGTCCACCCGGGGGAGCGCGGGATACGATTTTGTTTCCCCGGTGAAGACGGTCATCCCGGCGGGAGGGCAGGCAGTGATTCCCACGGGGATCCGCTGCGAGATGGAGGAGGGCTGGGTGCTGATGCTTTTTCCCCGCAGCGGGCTCGGGTTCAGGTATCAGACCCGCCTGAGCAATACGGTGGGCATTATCGACAGCGACTATGCCCTGGCCGACAACGAAGGGCATATTCAGGTTTCCCTGCGAAACCCGCTGGACAGGGAATTGGAGATCGGAAAGGGAGAACGCTTCTGCCAGGGGATCTTTCTGCCCTACGGCCTGGCCGAGGAAGAGGCGGATTTTGCGCAGCGCAAAGGCGGCATGGGCTCTACGGGAAAATAGTCCTGAGGGAACGGGCCTCTGTCTGCGCCATACGGCTTGACAATCGATAGGAACCGGTGAGACTCAAGGTCCCCGGAGGGAAACACCTCAGCGGTGTGCTGGAAGGACTGAATAGTGATGGAGGAAAAGGACTTGGATCGACAAACAGTTGCGCCCGTCCGCATGCACCCGGCCTTCCGGGGCGGAAAACTGACCCCCTGGGGCGGGGAAAAGCTGAAAACGGTCTTTGGCAAGGAGATTACGGAGATTCCCACCGGGGAAAGCCTGGAGATCAGCTGTATTCCCGGGCTGGAGAGCAGGGACGACGCGGGCCGGAAGCTGACGGACCTGATTGCGGAGCATGGGGAAAGCTGGGTGGGGAAGTACGCGGGGAAGGCGTTCCCCCTGCTGCTGAAGCTGATCGACGCAAGGGAACCCCTGAGTGTACAGGTTCATCCCGATGACGCCTACGCCGGCGCCCATGAAGGGGGAAAACTGGGGAAGACGGAGGCCTGGCTGATTCTGGACTGTCCGGAAGGGGCGGAGCTGGTGTACGGGATCCGGCCGGGAACCGATCTGGACACCCTGAGGGAGGCCAGCCTGAAGGGCAGCGCCGTGGAACCTCTGCTGCGCAGGGTGACGGTGCGGCCGGGGGACGTGTGCAATATCCCCGCCGGAACGGTGCACGCCATTGGGGCGGGCATCCTGCTGTATGAGATTCAGCAGAGCTCGGATGTGACCTACCGCTTCTATGACTGGGATCGGACAGACGCCCGGGGGAACCGCCGGGAACTGCATCTGCAGAAGGCGCTGGACGTGACCCGTCTTCAGTTCGCGCCCGATCCGACGCACTGGGAGGAAACCCCCGGGGTGACGCGCATGCTGGAGGAACCCTTTTTCAGTCTGGATCTGATCCGGGCGGTGCCCCCTCAAAAGGTGACGCTTCCCGCGCCGGAGCATTTCGGCTTTCTGACGGCGCTGGACGAAGGGCTGACCCTGATCTGGCCGGAGGGGTTCGCCGCGATGAAGAAAGGAGAAAGCTTTTTCCTGCCCTGCCGGAGTCCCGGGCTTTGCCTGGAAGGAAACGGCCGCGCCGCTCTTTCCATGCCCAGGGGGGCGGCCCATTGACGGGAACGCTCCGGAACAGGCGGACGGGCCGGGAACGGCCGGACGATACGACCGAGGAGACAGCGTGAAACACAATATATACGGAAACACGGAGGGCATCCGGGACGCGATATTGCGGGAACTGGACGACCTGTACAACTGGGAACTGGAAAAGGACGAATTCCTGCCCCGGGAACTGATGCAGCGGCTGGCGGAGGTGTCCTGCCGGCTGAACAGGGAGATTGCCATCTATATCACCCGGGACGGAGAAATCGTCCACGTGGCGGTGGGAACGGACTGCGACGTGGAGCTGATCGATTTCAGACTGCGGCGGAATACCCGGCGGCTCAGCCGGGTTCGCTGCGTACATACCCATCCGGACGGGGACGGACACCTGAGCGATGTGGACATCAGCGCGCTGAAGATTTTCCGCTATGACGCCATGACGGCGGTGGGCGTGCGCGGCGGAGAACCCGTGAATGTCCAGACGGCCTTCCTGACGTCGGAAACGGATGTACTGGAGCCGGAGGCGGTCCGATGGTACAGGGTGCCGGATCGGGCGTGGCTGGATCAGATCGAGATCAGCGACGGGCTGGTGGGGACGGAGGAGACGGGCCGGATTGCCAACGGACAGGAAAAGGCTGTTCTGATGGGGATCGAAAGCCAGGAATCTCTGGAAGAACTGCGGCGCCTGGCGGAGACAGCCGGCGCCCGCGTGGTCGGAATGTTCCTGCAGAAGCGGACCAAGCCGGACGGCGCCCTGTTCATCGGCCGGGGCCGGGCGGAGGAGCTGGCCCGGGAGTGTCAGGCGCTGGAGGCGGACTTATGCGTATTTGACGAGGAACTGACGGGAATCCAGAACCGGAACCTGGAGGACGTTTTGCGGGTGAAGGTGATCGACAGGACCACCCTGATCCTGGACATCTTTGCCCAGCGGGCTTCCAGCGCGGAAGGCAAGCTGCAGGTGGAGCTGGCCCAGCTGCAGTACCAGAGCACGAGGCTGATCGGCCAGGGACTGGTGCTGAGCCGCCTGGCCGGCGGGATTGGCACCCGGGGGCCGGGAGAAAGCAAGCTGGAAATGAGCCGGCGCCGGATTCGGGACCGGATGACGGACCTGCGGCGAAGGCTGGCGGAGGTGGAGAAGCAGCGGGAGATCCGCCGGAAGAGCCGGGAGAAGAACAGCACGCCGGTGGTGGCCCTGGTGGGATACACCAACAGCGGAAAGTCCACGCTGCTGAATAAGCTGACCGGATCGGACGTTTACGCCCGGGATCAGCTGTTCGCGACCCTGGACGCGGTGTCCCGGCGAATGGAAACGAAAGAAAAGACGGAATACCTGCTGGTGGATACGGTCGGGTTTATCCGCAAGCTGCCCCATACCCTTGTCAGCGCCTTCCGATCCACGCTGGAGGAGGCCACTCTGGCGGATGTGCTGGTGATTGTCAATGACGGCGCCAGCAGCGAGATGACGGCTCAGCACGATACGGTGGAAGAGGTGCTGCGGGATCTGGGCGCCACAGAGCAAACCCGGATCGAAGCGGTGAACAAATGCGACATCGCGGATCCCTGGCCCAGCTTTCCCGGCGCGGTCATGATGTCCGCGAAGACCGGAGAGGGGCTGGAGGAACTGAAGGAGCGGATCGCGGAGGCGCTCCAGACCTCCTATGCGCCGGTGACCTTCATGGTTCCTTTTGCGAAATATGGCCTGCTGGCCCAGATCCGGCCGCAGGGACGGGTGATTGCGGAGAAGCATACGGATACGGGGACGGAAATCACCCTGCTGATGGCGAAAGAGGATGCGGCCCGGATCGCGGTCAGATACGGAACGGAGATCATCCAAAGGGCGGAAGAGACAGAAACGCAAGGGAAACCTGTGTGATTTGGGATAAATCAGGCCGACCGCGGCGCGTTGCATTATGAATCGATTTGTGATATGATTATAAACCGTCCGGAGGGCTTGACAAAAAAGGTGTTGAGTGTTTCCGGACGAAATATGGAAATGGAAAGAAAGGAGCGAAAGGGAATGAAGAAGATCATTGCTAAGGTGGAATACGATACCGAATCCGCCGAACTGCTGGGCAAGGTGACCGCTGGCTCCATCGGCGATCCTGCCGGATATGAGGAATGCCTCTTCAAGACCCCGGACGGCAAGTTCTTCCTGTACACCAACGGCGGCGAAGATTCTCCCTACAAGAAGGAAGACATCAAGCGGGTGGCCGCGGCCAAAGCCGATGAGTGGCTGAAGAATCATCAGTAATCGCATACTGATCCAAAAGCCGGAGACGGGTTTTTCCCATCCCCGGCTTTTGTGTACACGGACAGAGGCATGCACAGAGGAGAAATCGGGATATGAAAAAGGGGATTCTGTTTGATCTGGACGGGACGCTGTGGGATTCCCGGGAGGCGGTGGCCCTTTCCTGGAATATCGCGCTGGAGCGAATGGGCAGGCCGGAGCGGTGCACAGCGGAATGGGTCGGCGCGCGAATGGGAAAGACCATGGACGCCTTTGCCGCGGAGCTGTTTCCGGGCGAAGAACCGGAGGACGGGAAGCGAATGCTGGCGGAATGCATGGCGGAAGAAAATGAATACGTCCGCCATCATGGGGGGATCCTGGTCGAGGGACTGGAGGAGACCCTGAAAGCGCTGAAGGAGAAGGGGCTTTTCCTGGCGATTGTCAGCAACTGCCAGGAAGGGTACATCGAAGCGTTCCTGGAGTATCACCGGCTCGGGAAGTATATCGACGATACGGAGAACTTTGGCAGAACGGGCCAGGAAAAGGACGCCAATATCCGGCTGGTGGTGGAACGGAATCACCTGGACGAGGCGGTCTATCTGGGAGACACCCAGGGGGATTATGACGCGGCAGCGAAAGCGGGGGTGCCCTTCCTGCACGCGGCTTACGGATTTGGCAGCGTGCCGGAGGGGACGCCGGCCCTTGCCGATATCCGGCTGCTGCCGGAGACGGTGTAACTGCTTGACAGAAAAGACGGGAACCGATAGAATGAGGAGGAAGCGAGGGGGGCGAGCTCCCCGATCAAAGGAGGAAAAGAACCATGAAGAAGTATGAGTGCCCCTGCGGATATGTGTATGATCCCGAAGTCGGCGATCCCGACAGCGGCATCGCCCCCGGGACGGCCTTTGAGGACATCCCGGATGATTGGGTGTGCCCCGTCTGCGGTCTGGACAAGAGCGCCTTTACGGAAGCGGAATAAGGGAGAGGCGCATCCGTCCCGAGCGTCTTCCGGGCCTGAACCGTGGCGAGCCGCGCAGCTGAGCCATGGGCGCCCGAAAGGACATCGCCGGTCCTCTGGGGCCGGCGGTGCGGGAGGGGTCTGCCTGCGGGCCGGAGCGAAAGCTCCGGTTTTTTTGTGCTCGCGAAAACGGTGAAAGTATGCTATGATGACAGAAGTTCGGCCGGGGGGAGGCGAAGCGGGAATGAAACGGGAAGATGTCTGCGTCAAGATTCCGGCGCTTCTGCATCTGACGCGGCTGGGATACGGATATCTGCCGGGAAAAGAGGCCCGGCGGGACCGGGAAACCAATATCCTGACGGACAGGCTGCGGGAAGCGGCGGAGCGAATGAACGGGATCACGCTGGCGGAAGACCGTTTCAGGCGGATGCTGGAGGATCTGAAGGCATTGCTTCGGGAACCGGATCTGGGCCGGGGCTTTTACCGGGCGCTGCGAACGGGCTGGAACGGATTGATGCTTCTGGACTTCGACCACCCGGAAAAGAATGAATTTCTGGCGGGAACGGAGATGGCCTGCGGAACCGGAAACCGGCGCTTTCGCCCGGACGTCACGCTGTTTGTGAACGGACTGCCGCTGGGAATCATGGAAGTGAAGGCCCCCGACCAGCGGGGCGGCCTGAAGAGTGAATACGAGCGAATGTGCCGGCGCTTTCACCAGGAAAGCTTCCGGCCCTCTCTGCAGGCGGCCCAGATCTGGCTGTTTTCCAACGACCGGGAGTGCGGAGGGCTGGCCCTGCTGCCCAGGGACGGGGCTTATTTCACGGCGGGGGCCCCGGCGGATTTTCCGGTGTATCCGGGGCCGGAAAAAATGCCGAAAAGGCCCCGGGAAATCGGAAGGCCGGACCGGGAAACGGAACGGACGATTCTGACGGATAACGGGATCACAGACCTGCCGGAGGTCAACGAGATCCTGCGGCGAAAGGACCCGGGAACGCCGACCCACCGGATGCTGACGGGACTGATGGCGCCGGAACGGTTTCTGTTCCTGCTCAGGTACGGCATTCGGTACGAAAGCCTTCGGGATGAGGACGGACGGGAGCGAATCCGGAAGCGGATGCTGAACTGGGACCAGATGGAAGCGCTGCGAACCGCGCAGCGGAAAATCGGCAGGGGCTTTCGAAACTGGCGCATCCCCTGCCCGGGTCCGGGCGGGCGAACGCTGCAGGGAGCGGCGCTGATCGGCCTGCTGAGGGATCGGATCCCGGAGTGTGAGATCAGCTGGGTAACGGGGGATGAAACCGGAATGAACCGGGCCCGGGCGGATTTCCGACGGCTGGGACTGGCGGAGGAGGCTCTGTGCCTGACGGAGAAGGAAGCTGCCGAGAGGGGACGATCTGACGCCGGTCAGCGAATATTCATTTTTCCGGCTCGGCATTTGGATTACCGGACGGAGCGATCCGCGGCGGCAAAACTGCGGGCGGAGGATCGGGAAGCCATTCTCATCACCATGGGAGAGGAGGTATCCCATGAAGGGGAATGCTATACGTATCTGCTGGAATGCGCGGACGGGAGCCTGTACTGCGGATGGACCAACCGGCTGGAGGAACGGATCCGGCGCCATAACGAGGGAAAAGGCGCGAAATACACAAGGAGCAGGCTGCCGGTGAAGCTGGTCTACTGGGAATGCTTTGGCACGAAGCAGGAAGCCATGAGCCGGGACTGGCGCCTGAAACAGATGACCCGCGCGGAGAAGCTGGCGCTGATCCGGAAGAAAGAAGCGGACGCGGAAGGAAGAGAGGAAGCGGACGGATGAGGTCAAAACGGTTCGGAAGGGTTGGCGCGCTTGCGCTGACGGCATGGATAATTCTGGCCTGTGCCTGTACATGGGCAGGGGCGGAGGAGCCTTATCTGATGGAAGACCCGGAGAACGGGCGATGGGAATACCGCTCGGAAAGCCTGCGGATCACCATCGAGCGGTTTTCGGAGCAGGTGAAGAGCGGGAAAAAAACGAAGATCAGGGAGTATTGCATCGCGGATATTCAGGCTTCGCCGGAGTCGCCCCTGTATCCGATTATGACCGAAGCGACAACGAAGCGGCCGGAGGGATATAAACTGGTCAGCCCCGATCTGCTGACGGACAAGCATCGGCCGCTGTTCGCCATGAGCGACGATATGTACGGAATCCGCCTGCAGAAGTACAAATACAAGGGGATCGTGATCCGGGACGGGGAGATCATCTCCGATCAGACCCGGAACAGTCAGAAAAAACGTCCCTGGCCGAACCTGGACACCATGGCGGTGTTCGGGGACGGGCGGATCGAAACCTATCTCTGCGACGCGTATACCGCCGAAGAATACCTGGAGATGGGGGCCGCGCAGGTGTTTTCCTTCGGCCCGATTCTGATCCGGGAGGGGAAGATCACGCAGCAGGTTCTGGATCCCAAATACTATCCCTACAATGAACCCCGGGTGGCCTTCGGGATGGTCGAACCCTGGCACTATGTGGCGATCGTGGTTCGGGGAAGACCCAAAGGTCAGTACGCGGGGGTGCACCTGGACTGGCTGGCCCGGCAGCTGCTGGACCGGGGATGCGTGGAGGCGCTGAATCTGGACGGGGGACAGACGGCCACCATGATCTTTAACGGAAAGATCATCGAGACCGGGGACAAGGGGCTCCGGTCCCAGGGGAGCCTGATCTGCTTCGGAAAAATGGAATAGGACAGAAAGTCGTTTCGTTCCGTGGCCGCTGGGCCGGGCCTCCCCGAGTGGAAAAGCCCCGGCCCAGCGGCCTGACCGATCCGATACGGGGAAAGTTGAAAGAGGGGGCGCAGTGGGGTATAATAAAGCAGGTGGGTTTTGCGATCCACCCAATGCGAGATGAAAGGGGCTGCCGGGAGGCATTACATATGAAAAAAGAGAATGTCAGGAGACGGGGACGGACATGGCTTTGGCTGGCCGTGGCGCTGTGCCTGATCTGGCCCGCGGACGCGGATCAGGTTCCGGCCGGAGGGGAGAGCACGGAGCCGGACGCGACGGTGACGGCGGCCGAAGCCTGGCCCCCGGTTCCCGGGCAGGCCGGGGAGCGGGAAACGCCGGAGGAAGAGGAAACGCCGGGGGTGACGCAGGCTCCGACGGAAGAACCGCCCGCGGAACCGGCTTCGGATCCGACGGTACCTCCGGAGGCTGAACCGACATCGGATTCTCAGGAAGACCCGACGGAAGGGCCGACGGAAGAACCCACCCCGGACGCGCCGCCCGCGGATGAGCCTACGCCGGGGCCGTCGGAGCCGCCGGCGGAAACGGTCACCCCGGAGCAGCCCGCGACGGAACCGCCTGCGGAAACGCCCACGGGGGAACCGACGGAAACGCCCACGGGGGAACCGACGGAAACGCCCACGGGGGAACCGACGGAAACGCCCACGGGGGAACCGACCGAAACGCCTGCGGTCACCCCGGCCTTCACCGTATTTCCGGGGGAATATACGGTCGATGACGCCGGCGTCCTGATCGCTTATGCCGGAAGCAGGGATATCGAAACGCTGGAGGATCTTCCGGAGGGGATCCGGGCGATCGGACCGCATGCGTTTGAACGGCTGAGGGAACTGAAAACGGTCGTTTTGCCGGATTCGGTGGAAGAAATCCGGGAAATGGCCTTCGCGGACTGCCCGAATCTGGAGACGGTGGTCATCGGTGAGGAGAGCCGGCTGAATAAACTCTTCGACGGCGCCTTCAGCTATTGCTACAAGCTGCAGGACCGGGGCTTTGCGGAAGGAAAGGAATGGGAGGGGGATCCGTTTGCGGGCATCCCGGAGATGACCCCCACGCCGACCCCCACGCCCACGGCCGTCCCTGACGACGGCGACGGGGAAGAGACGTCCGACGGCGACGGGGAAGATACGGCTGACGGTTTCCTGGACGGGATCGAGTGGGAAGTGCCCGCGGTGAGCACCTCCAGGGGGACCGGGGCGAAAAAACCCAAACATACCAAACCGGGGACGAAGGTGACCCACGGGTATGATCAGGTCACGGTAGGAATCGGGGAAACGGCGCCCATGCAGGAGCTGACCCTGGGCGGAGAAACACTGCCCCTTTCTTTGAAAGGAGAAAACGACGAAGCGGCCGCCTTTACCGCCGCTTTCGCGGTGGGGGATACGATCTGGGACGGGACAGCCGCCACGGCGGATCTGGTGGATACGCTGATCCTGAAGGCCGCGGAAGAACCCGGAAACCGGTGGGAGATCAACGGCGCGGTGCTGCGGCGGCTGAATAAGACCGGGATTGATTTCATCCTGTTTCGGGATGAAACCGAGGACGTGATCGTGCCGACGGAAGGATTCCTGGCCGGCCGGGCGTATGACGGGATGAAGAGCCGGGGCGTGGCCGGACGCCGGTTTGACTACACCCTGATCACCGGGGGAGCCGTCGCATGGAAACTGACGGTGGAAGGGGAAGACTACGATCTGAATGAGGATCCGAAAGCGCCGATTTACCTGACGGGGATTACCGTGATCCCCAAGGATCCGGAGACGGAGAAGGACGGAAGGACGCAGGCCGGAACAGCGCCGTAAGATCACCGGGGCCGGCGGTCCATGCGGAAGGAATTCATGCTCCTGCAGTTCAGGGCATTCAGCAAAAAAGAGAGGAGAAAGACCATGAAGAAGTTCATCGTTTGCCTGGGGATGGCCGCGCTGCTGCTCTGGGGAGCCGCATCGGCGGAAATGTCCTATGACGGGACGGTCGTGGCGGGGGAGATCATCCCCGTGCTGGCGGCGTACGGCGGACAGCTGGCGGACATTCAGGTGGAAGCCGGGGATATGGTGGAGGCGGGTCAGATTCTCGGGGAAATCGGAACCACCCGGAACTACGCGCCCATCGAGGGATATGTGACCGGTCTTTACATTGCCGAGGGGGACAAGACAGAAGACATCACGGAACGGTACGGGGCCAGCATCTATATCGAGCCCACCAACCGCTATACGATCGAGGCGACCACGGAAAAGGCCTATAACCGGAGCGAGAACCGGTACATCCATCTGGGCGAACGGGTTTATCTGAAGTGCCTGACCGACGGATCCCACACGGGAACGGGGATGGTTTCCGCCCTGACGGACAAGGGATATAACATCGAGGTGACCGGCGGGGAATTCTCCATGCAGGAGAAGGTAGGGATCTACCGCTCCGCCAACTATACCGCGGAAAGCGCCATCGGCCGGGGAACGGTGGACCGGGCGAAGCCCGTGGCCGTCAAGGGAGCCGGCAGCGTCCTGAAGATCCATGTGCAGAACGGGGACTTTGTGGAACGGGGAGAAATCCTGTTTGAGACGGTGGACGGGGTGCTGGACGGACTGTATGCCCCCTCCGGAGAGATCATCAGCCCGGCGGACGGCATTATCAGCAGCGTCAGCAAGGGCCGGGGCGAAACGGTGGCCAAGAACGAAATCCTGATGAAGATGATTCCGACCGAAAGCCTGCGGGTGGAATTCCTGGTGCAGGAAGCGGATCTGTTCCTTCTGAAGGAAGGACAGAAGGTGCAGATGGAACTGTACTGGGATACGGAGCTGGGCCGGAAATATGACGGGAAGGTCACCCGGATTTCACATATCCAGGAGGAGACCAAGGATGGCGCCTCCACGGATCGGAAGAACTATAAGGCATATGCCTCCATCCAGGCGGACGAGAATCTGCGGGCGGGAATGACCGTGACGATTTTCGCGGCGCAGGAGACCGGGGAGACGGCCCCGGACGGCGGGAATGCCGCGGCGGAGGGGGAAGCCGCGGAGACCGGGGAGGAGACCCCCGCGGAGGGAACGTAACCGGCGGCGCATGATTCCGGCCGCGGGCGGGGAAACGTCCCGGCCGCCGGGCCAACGGGCAGAAGGAGGAAATGACGGATGATCGGAAACAGAAAATGGAAAAAGCTCCTGGGGGGGATGCTGGCGGCGGTCCTGCTGCTGGTCAGCGCTGCCGCGACCGCTTCCACGGGGGATCGGACCCTGCTGCAGACGAACAGCGAAACCTTTTCGGAATACGTGGAGCGGCTGATGATCATCGGGACGCGGGTGTACATGGCCACATCGGGAACCACGCAGGCGATTTACGTATACGACACCCGGACCGGACAAACCGAGACCTTTGATACCACCGCGATGAACGACAGACTGCACGGCCTGGGGGATGAACCCATGCTGACGGAGGACGGCGAGCGGTACACGGAAGAGATCGCCTGCTGGTTTGCCTGGAGGGGAGAGATCTACGCCGTCGTGTACCGGAATATTAATTTCGAAGACGGCAGCGACATCGACGGCGGATACGTCCGGAAGCTGGTTCTCGCGGATGGACAGGCCAGCCTGGAGGAGACGGAGCTGCCCCAGCTGGAGTGGCGGGGCATGGTGGAGCGCAACGGCGCCAACCGGTTCAGCCGGTGGATTACCGGCAGCGTCTGCACGGGAGAACACCTGGCCCTTTCGGTCTATGGGGACAGCGGAGACATGGAGCTGCACATTTTCGACCTGGAAGAAGGGGACGAAGAGACCGCGGAAATCGATAACCTGGAGGATGTGGGCCAAGGGCCGGACGGGAAGCTGCTTGTGGCCCGGATTGACCGGCGGGGGGATTCCCACCTGATCATCGAGACGTATGACATCGAGGAGGAAACGACCGAGACGCTGGCGGAGTTTGAGGGGGAGTATACCTATAACATCCGCGGGATCGCCTGGCGGGAGGAAAACAGAACCCTGTACTATGTGACGAACGGGGAAATCTTCGCCGCCAGGGAGGGAGATACGGAAAACGCGGAGAGCGTAAACGACTGCGGCATTGTCCCCTCCAGTATGTTCGCCCAGATGACGGAGGACGGGTTCCTGGCGGTTTACCGGTACGACGGCGCGGTGATCCGCAATACCGATCCCAGCCAGCGGGGCGCGGTGACCATCCGGATTCAGCCCTTTACCTGGTCCAGCGGGGCGAACGCCGCCTATTACGCTTTCACCAATGAGCGGGGGGACATCAGCGTCATCCGGGAAGAAAACGGGGACATGAGCACCCTGCTGCAGTCCATGATGAATCAGGATGATCGGATTGATCTCTATACCATCGATTCCTCTTCCAGCGTCTACAGCGCGATTTACAATCGGGGCTTCATGGGCAGCCTGGAGGGCAGCGAAAAAATCAGGAATCTGATCGGACAGATGTATCCCTTCATTCAGGAAGCCTGCCAAAAGGACGGACAGCTGGTGGCGATTCCGATCAGCATGTACGGCGATGCCTTCGGGTATCATAAGGAGGCCTGGAGCAAGCTGGGATATACGGATGCGGATCTGCCCCGGACATGGGACCAGTACATGGATCTGCTGGAGACCCTGCCGGACAAACTGGAGGGGACGGAGTATCGGCTCTTTGAGCTGTGGTTGACCAAACAGGGCTTCCGCGGCGCGCTGATGAGCGCGATCATCCGGAAGTACGCCCTGACCAGGCCGGACGACAACTTCAACACACCGGTGCTGCAGAGGCTGCTGGAGCGGGCCTCCAAACTGGATCTGGACGGTCTGGGCCTCATCGATGATGAGGAGGAGGAAGACATTTTCGAACGGTATACGGAACTGGGCGGGGAGAAGCCCGCCGTGCTGATTACCGGCTTTGAAGTCCCGATCACGAATTACCGCCAGGAATATCAGACGCTTCCGCTTGCCTTCGAAGAGGATGAAGAACCGGTGCTGACGGTGTCCCTGGGCGTCGCCTTCCTGAATCCCTATTCCAAACATCCGGAGGAAGCCACCGCCTACCTGGAGACGATGCTGGAAAACCTGGATACATCCACGGCCTACAGTTTCTGTCCGGACCGGAACGAGCCGCAGCGCTACCCGGACCACGAGGAACAGAAAAAGAACATTTCCCGCTGGGCCGATGAGGCGCGGAAAAGCCTGGAGGAAACGGAGGACGAGGAAACCCGGGAGCAGCTGGAAAGGTCCCTGGAGGCCATCGAGAAGGAACTGGCGGAGTTCGACGAGAAAAACTGGATGATTTCGCCAGACGCCATTGCCAACTATCGGAGCAGGGCGCCTTTGATTCGGATGGACAGCTACGACTTCTGGTCCATGCTTTACGGGGGAGAAAACGGGGAAACCTTCGGCACGCTGTGGAGCGGCTTCCTGGAGGGACAGAAGAGCGTGCAGGACGTACTCACCTACATGGATCAGAAGATCCGGATGATGAGAATGGAAGGGAATTGAGAACTTGTACAGAAAAAAGCGCCTGGTGCTGCCGTTTCTGCTGCCGGGCCTGATCGGAATCCTGATGTTCTATGTGGCGCCGTTTATCGGCGGGATCTGGTACAGCCTGACGGACGGAAGCTTTGAAAACGCCTTTGTCGGGCTGGACAATTACAGCAAGGTCTGGCAGAACGGCATGTTTCAGCTGGGGCTGAAGAACACGATGGAGCTGACCTTCATCTGCGCCCCCAGCCTGTTTCTGCTGTCGTTTCTGCTGAGCCTGCTGCTGAACCGCATCAGGCCGGCGGGCGGGTTTTTCCGCTCCAGCGTGCTGCTGCCCTACCTGATGCCCTCCAGCGCGGTTCTGATCATCTGGCTGCTGTGGTTCGATTACGGCGGGCCCGTCAATCACCAGATCTTCCTGCTGGGAGGGCAGAGGGTGCTCTGGCTGCAGGGCGCGGAGCTGCGGGTGCCCGTGGTCCTGCTCTTCCTGTGGAAAAACCTGGGGTTCTGCGTGGTCATTTTTCTGGCCGCGCTGCAGGCGATCCCGGTCTCCCTGTATGAATACGCGGCCCTCGAGGGCGCCGGATTCCTGCGCCAGGCGTTTTCCATTACCCTGCCCATGATCGTTCCTTCGGCTTTCCTGGTTTTTATCCTCAGCTTTGTGAACGCCTTCCGGATTTTCAAGGAAGTGTATTTCATCGGCGGGGCGTATCCGGATGAACCGCTGTATACCCTGCAGAACTATATGAACAACATGTACAGCAAGCTGAATTACCAGAACGTGACGACGGCGGCCTATATCTTTGCCGGGATCGTGTTCGCGCTGTTCGGACTGCTGTTCTTCCTGCAGAACCGGGCCCAGCGCGGGCTGAACTGAGGAGGCGGAAAGATGAGAGAAATGAAAGGATTCCGCCTGCGGGTGATTCAGACCTTTCTGGGCCTGCTGGCCATCATCCTGCTGCTGCCGATGGTACAGACCTTCCTGTATTCCTTCTCCAGCATGAGCGAGATGCAGGCTTTTATGAAGACGCGGGGCAGCTATGACGAGACCCGGTGGATGGAGGCGCACCTGATTCCGAACAGGGTATCCCTGCTTCAGTATCATCAGATTCTCATCGCGGACAATACGGTTCTGCGGCTGTTTCTGAACTCCGCCATGTACGCCGCGATGATTCTTTCGGGGCAGGCCCTGATTATTCCGGCCATGGCCTTCGGGCTCAGCAAATTCAGGTTTCCCGGACGAAACGCGCTGTTTTTTATCATCATTTTGCTGATGCTGCTGCCCTTTCAGGTCACCATGGTGCCCAATGTGCTGACGCTGCGGTCCGCGGGCCTGCTGGATACGGTCTGGGCGGTGGTGATTCCCATGTGGTTCGCTCCTTTTTACATCTTCCTGATCCGACAGTTCATGGTGGGGCTTCCCGGAGAGCTGATCGAGGCGGCGGAAATGGATGGGGCGGGCACGTTCTCCACCTTCCTGCGGGTGGTGCTCCCGGTCTGCCGGCCGATCCTCGGCGCGGCGGCGGCCCTTTCCTTCGCGGAGAGCTGGAACCTGGTGGAGCAGCCGCTGACCTACCTGACGACCCGGACGGATCTGCAGCCCCTGTCCACCATGTTCAATCAACTGGCCACGGAAAACACGGGGTTTGAGTTCGCGGGGGCGACGCTGTATATTCTGCCCGCCCTGTTTATCTACCTTTTTTTCCAGGAGGATATTCTCAGCGGCATTGCCCTGACGGAGCTGAAATAAGAACGGAACCTGCCGGCCTGCGGCCGGCGGACAATGGAGTGAAAAACAATGAAGAAATTTGCCCTGCGGGGGATGATCGTCCTGGCGGTGGTGGTGGCCCTGTGCATCTTTTTCTCGGGAACGATCCGGACGCTGACGACCCCCAAGGTACGCTTTGCCCAGGCCAAAAACGGGAAATTTGAGCAGAGCACCAACCTGACGGGAAAAGTGGTTTTTCCGGCGGAGGAAGAAGTCCGGATTCCGATTCCCGAAGGGATGAGCCTGACCGTGACCCGGGTCCGGGTCGCTGTGGGGGACAAAGTGAAGAGCGGGGACGCGCTGGCTGTGGGCAAGGTGACGGACGCGGACAAGACCCTGGCCGCCCTGGAAAAGGATTACGAAACGGCGCAGACCAACCTGCGGAGCCTGGAGAAGAAGCGGGGAGATATCCGCCTGAGCCATAACGAGCGCAGGTGGCAGGAGGCCTGGGAAGCGGAACAGAAAGCCATGAAGGAGGAGCGGAACGCCCGGGTGAATCTGCAGGTGCTTTTGAATCAGGCCGGCCTGGAACTGGAAGCGGACGGGACGCTGCCGGAAAAGGCGGATGAGGACGCCGGGCAGGCGTATGAAGCCTGGAGGGCGGCGGAAAAGGAGTGGGCCGGAAAGCAGGAGGAGCTGAAGACCCTGGAACGGTTTGCCATTCCCGAGGAGCTGTGGACGGACATCCGGAAGATGGAAGAATACCGGCAGACCATGGCGGACACCGAAGAGCGGATCACCGACCTGGAGATCCTGAAAAGGCAGGCGGAAAAGCTGACCGCGCCCCATGCCGGATATATCAGCGAGGTCCCGATCGAAAAGGGCAGCATCCTGGACGGGGAGACCGTGCTGGTGAAGATGACCCCGGAGGATACGGATCCTGTGATTCGGGTGAACCTGGGCAGCCTGACGCAGACCGTGGAAAAGGGATCGGTGCTGGAGGTGGATTCCGACACCTGGGGACGGACGGAAACCAAGGTGGTGGATACGGGGCTGAGCCTGGAGGGACATCCCTACGTGGACTGCGCGATCAATAAGGATGTCCGGTATGCGCTGGGCAGTGTCGCGGAGATGATGAAGCTCAGCGAAATCAAACTGATCCTCTCCAGCAAGGCCAAGGAATCCACCTGCCTGGTGCCGGCCAGCGCGGTCCGCGGCAGCGGCAGCGACCGGTACGTTTATGTGGCGGAGCGGGAGAGTTCCACCTTCGGCGGAAACCGGCTGAAGTGCAAAAAGATGAGCGTCACCGTGCTGGGCGAATCCGGGAGCACCGTATCGGTGTCGGAGGACCTGAGCTATGAGCAGATCATTTACATGGAGGATCGGGCCATCAGCGAAGGGGCCACCGTCATGACCTATGAATAAGAGCGGACGGAGAGCTTGAACAGCATGAAGAAGAAATACAGACCCTCCGTTCCGGGGGTCCTGGGGGCGATGCTGGTCATCGCGGGACTGATCGGCCTTTACAGCGGGCCGGCCATGAGTCAGTATGTCTTTGCGCCGAAGGACATCAACGCGTCTCAGGTGCTTTCCGAAACGCAAAAGGAACTGGGGACCGACAGCGGATCCATCGCCCTTCACGGGAGCACCGCGGGCCTGGCCGTGGGGACGGAGAAGAAGACAGTCAGCGGCGTGACCCTGTACCGGGTTTCCGGGGACTGGCATTCCGTGTACGCCCAGGAGCTGGTTCGGGGGAGGCTCATTGCCGCAGGAGACGTGGAAGCCGGAAGCCAGGTGGCGGTTCTGGATGAATCCACAGCCTTCCAGCTTTTCGGGGAACTGGATCCCATCGGCCGGCAGGTGAAGATTGAAGACAAGGTATACGAAACGGTGGGGGTGGTGAAGCACGTCCGCCGCATCGGGGAAGAGGACGCCTGCGCCGCCTGGATCCCCCTGGGCGTCAGCGGCGCCCCCCAAAGCGATGTGATGGTGTTTTCCGCCGGGGGCGGCGGGCTGTCCGCCATGCATACCACCTTTGAAAAGACGGCCAGGGACCGGTTTGGGGACGGCCAGGCCTTCCATCTGGGAAAGGAGCGGAACCGGGGGACCGTTCTGCTGCGGGTGATGGCGCTGGTCATCGGCATCCGGCTGCTGGCGGTCTGGTTCCGGTACGCGAAGAGGCGGAGCGTGATCTGGCGCGGGCAGATCCGGGAGAAAGGGCAGAATGTGTACGCCGGGAAGCTGATCGGGTTTGCCCTGATCCGGGTGGCCGGAATGCTGCTGCTCTTCGGCGCGGGCATCGGCGTCGGGGTGCTGCTGGTCATGATGATGGCGGACGTCATGCTTCAGTTCCCGGAGTGGATTCCCCGGGTCCTGGTGGATCCGGATGCCATCAGGGAGACCTTTTGGAGCCTGACCGCCGCCGCGGCGAAGCCCATGCAGTGGAAAACGCCGGAAATGGCGGAGATTCGCTTCTGGAGCGGCATGATCCGCTGGGGGGCGGTTCTGTTCCTGCTGGACCGGTGGCGGGTGGGAAAACGGAACGAAACCCGAAAATAATTCCGGAAAAACAACTTGACTTTTGGATGATCCTTCCGTATACTTTAAAGGCTGTTTGAGCGGTTCCGGGGGTTTTTCCCGGGATGGGGAGGCCCCCTTTGAATGATTATTGACAGAGGAGTGACGAGAATATGTTCCGTACGTATCAGCCCAAAAAGCGTCAGCGCAGCAAGGTCCACGGCTTCCGCGCCCGCATGGCCACCAAGAACGGCCGCCGTGTGCTGGCTGCCCGCCGCCGTCGCGGCCGCAAGGAGCTGACGGTGTGACCGGCACCGTCCAGCTGCAACGCTTGACTGTGGATAAAGGCCCGCCTTGTGTGATATAAGGCGGGCTTTTTCCACTTTATCCGGAAGGAAAAACCGCGGCCGCCGGGACGGGAGGGGGCCGGCGGGAATACTGACAGCCATTCCCGGGAACGGAGACCGGAGAAAGGAAACATGGAAAGACAGTATCGGCTGAAAAAGAACCGGGCGTTCCAGTATGTCTACCGGCGTGGACAGTCTGCCGCCTGCAGGGATCTGGTCATGCTTCACGCCAAGGGGCGGGAGCTGAAGGTCGGGTTTTCCGTCAGCAAAAAAGTGGGCAACGCGGTGACCAGGAACAGGATCAAGCGCCGCCTGCGGGAATGCTTTCGGCCCTGTCTGGGGGATGTGAAAACCGGCCTGTACGTGATCGTCGCCAGGCCCTCAGCCGCGAAGGCCACCTTCCAGAGCCTGAAAAAGGACGTGCGCTATCTGCTGAAGAAGCAGGGAGCCCTGAAGGAAGGGAATCGCGCCGAATGAAAAAGGTCTTTCTGGCATTGATCCGTTTTTATCAGCGGTATATCAGCCCCCGGAAGAGGCTCCCCAGCTGCCGCTATATCCCCTGCTGCAGCCAGTACGCGGTGACCGCGATTCAGCGGTACGGCGCCTGGAAGGGCGGGCGGATGGCGCTTTGGCGGCTGCTGCGGTGCAACCCCTTCAGCAGGGGCGGATATGACCCGGTTCCCGAGGATCTGTATACAATCATAAGGAGGGAATAACCAAGGATGAACGAAGCGCTATTCAACTTCCTGAGCTGGATCAACAGCTGGGTCGGAAACTGGGGCTGGTCGATGGTCATCTTCACCATCCTGATCCGCCTGGTGCTGACGCCGCTGGATATCCGCAGCAGGGCCAGCATGCGGAAAACGCAGCTGCTTCAGCCCAAGCTGAACGAGCTGCAGAAAAAGTATGCCAACGACAAGGAAAAGCTGAATCAGAAAACGGCGGAGCTGTATAAGAAGGAAGGGGTCAACCCCATGAGCAGCTGCCTGCCGCTGCTGCTGACCTGGCCGATCCTGATCATCGTGTTTTCCGCCATGCGGACGGCGGCGAACCGGGAGCTTCTGCAGCAGGTGGGCCAGATTCTGAACAATGAGGCGCCGACCATGGAGCCCTGGCTGTGGATCAAGAACCTGTGGATGCCGGACAGCCTGTTTAGCCCCGCCTGGCCGAACGCGGACACCCTGAGGCAGATTTCCGCCGACCTGTGGAAGAGCTGGTACAGCGGCCTGGGCGAGAACCTGCCGGTGCTGATGCAAGACCTGGGTCTGACGGCGGAGAGCTTCGACAATGCCAATCTGCAGGCGACGATCAATACCCTGGTGGAAGCCATGAAGGGCAACGCCAGCTACGCCAACGCCATCGCGACCAGGGACGGGTGGACCTTCAACCTGATTCTGGCCAGGCTGACGCTGGTCAACGAATACAACGGATATATGATTTTGCCGATCCTCAGCGCCGTGACCCAGATCATCATGACGAAGGTGACCGGCGCTCAGCAGCAGCCCCAGAGCTCCTCGGGCAACGATCAGGCGGCGGCCACCAGCAAGATGATGAACTGGTTCTTCCCGATCTTCTCGCTGGTGATCTGCTTCGGATACAGCTCCGCCTTCGCCCTGTACTGGGTGACGGGCAACCTGGTCATGATGGTGCAGACGGTGGCGATCAACAAGGTGCTGGACAGCAAGGAACAGAAGGCAAAGATGGCCGGAGAGGGTACGGTGAAATAAAGGATGAAAAAGCTGGAAACATCCGCCAGGACAGTGGAGGAAGCGATTGAGCAGGGGCTGCAGGAGCTGGGCGTCGGGATCGGCGACGTGGACGTGCAGGTTCTGGAAGAGGGAAGCAAGGGGCTTTTCGGGCTCTTCGGCAGCCGGCTGGCGAAAGTCAGCCTGACCGTGCGGGATGAGGAAGACGATCTGCTGGAGGGCCTGATGGAGGAGCCGGAGGCTCCGCGGGCGAAGAAACCGGCGGAGAAGAAGCCGAAAGCGGAAAAGGCGGAGGCGCCGGCCGTGGCTTTGGAACCTGAAAAAGAGGCGGAGAAGCCGGAGGAACGGCGGCCGGAGCCCGTGCGGCGGGTCGCCCCGAAGAAACCGGAAACCCCGGCGGCGCCGAAGGCGGAAGCGGATGCCGCGCCGGCGGCGGAGGAAACCGCGGAAGCCGGGATCGCCGCCGAGGCGGAAGAGAAAGAGCTGCGGACCCTGGAGAAGCCGGAGATCACCGTCATTCACCCGGAGCAGATCGATCCGGAAAGCCCGGCCGGAACGGCGAAGGCCTTCCTGACGGAGATCACGAAGCTGATGGGCGTGGATGTGGACGTTGAGATGGGGACTGATCCGGACGGAAACGTGTATGCCTCTATGACCGGGGATCCTCTGGGAATCCTGATTGGCCGGCGGGGGGAAACGCTGGACGCGCTGCAGTATCTGACCAGCCTGAAGGTCAACCGGGGCCGGGAAGGCTACACCCGGGTGACCCTGGATACGGAGAATTACCGCGCCCGTCGGGAGGATACCCTGATCCGGCTGGCCAACCGGATGGCGAACCGGGCGCTCCGGACCGGACGAAGGGTCAGCCTGGAGCCCATGAATCCCTACGAGCGGAGGATTATCCACTTCGCGCTGCAGAGCAACGAAAACGTGACGACCCATAGCGAAGGGGAGGAGCCCAACCGGCACGTGGTCATCACGGTGAAAAAGTAAGCAGGCGGTGAGCACCCGCGACTGACGAGCGAAAGCGAAGTCAGAGCGGAAACGACGATCACAGGAGGCAGAAGCCATGATTGATATCAATCTGATCCGGAACGATCCGGAAAAAGTGAAGGAGAATATCCGGAAGAAGTTTCAGGATGAAAAGCTGCCCATGGTGGACGAGGTCTCTGCCCTGGACAGGGAGTACCGGGCCGCGCAGCAGCAGGCGGACGGCGTCCGGAACCAGCGGAAGAAGAAGAGCGACCAGATCGGTATGCTGATGGGCAAAGGCCGGAAGGAAGAAGCCGAGGCGGCCAAGGCGGAGAACGCGGAGCTTGCGAAGGAACTGGAACGGCTGGAAGCAAAGGAAGAGGAGCTGAAGGCGGAGATCCGCAAGCGGATGCTGGTGATTCCAAACATCATCGACGACTCCGTTCCCATCGGGAAGGACGACAGCGAAAATGTGGAGATCCAGCGCTACGGCGAGCCGGTGGTTCCCGAATGGGAGATCCCGTACCATACGGATATTATGGCGAGACTGAACGGGATCGATCTGGACGCGGCGCGGAAAACCAGCGGGAACGGATTCTATTATCTGATGGGGGACATTGCGCGGCTGCACAGCGCGATCCTGTCCTATGCCCGGGATTTTATGATTGACCGGGGATTTACCTACGTGATTCCGCCGTATATGATTCACGGGGACGTGGTGACCGGGGTCATGAGCTTTGCCGAGATGGAAAACATGATGTACAAGATCGAAGGGGAGGATCTGTACCTGATCGGCACCTCCGAGCACAGCATGATCGGCAAGTTCATCGATACCATTCTGGAGGAGGAGGAACTCCCCAAAACCCTGACCAGCTACAGCCCCTGCTTCCGGAAGGAAGTGGGCGCCCACGGCATCGAAGAGCGGGGCGTGTACCGGATTCACCAGTTTGAAAAGCAGGAAATGATCGTGGTCTGCAAGCCGGAGGACTCGATGATGTGGTTCGATAAACTCTGGCAGAATACGGTGGACTTCTTCCGGACCCTGGATATCCCGGTCCGGACGCTGGAATGCTGCAGCGGCGACCTGGCGGATCTGAAGGTCAAGAGCCTGGACGTGGAAGCCTGGAGCCCCCGGCAGAAGAAGTACTTTGAGGTGGGAAGCTGCTCCAACCTGGGCGACGCCCAGGCCCGGCGGCTGCAGATCCGGGTCAGGACCAAGGACAAGAAAAAATACTTCGCGCATACGCTGAACAACACCTGCGTGGCGCCGCCCCGGATGCTGATCGCCTTCCTGGAGAACAATCTGCGGGCGGACGGAACGGTTGCGATTCCGGAAGCCCTGCGGATGTATATGGGCGGAAAAGATCATATCGGATAAGCGTAAAAGGAGCCTTACCCCCAAGGGGCGGGGCTCTTTTCTTTTCGCGCCACGCCTGCGGGAGGGAAGAATCATCCGCGGTTCGCGGCCTCGGTCTTATAACGATGTATTCAGACCAAGATCGTATGAAAGCATTTCCTTTTTCCGGGGAAATGTGATATGATGTTTGCCGAAGGCAACTGCCGCGAGGCGAACAAAAGAGGGGGCAAATTCATGGAAAGCAGAATTCAGCGGGTTCAGGATAAAATGAAGGCCATGGGCCTGACCCAGATGATGGTATCCGACCCGAAGAGCATCTGGTATCTGACGGGGGTGGATGTGGAGCCTTACGAGCGCCTGTTCACATTCCTGGTCAGGGCGGACGGGAACCACGTGTTTTTTCTGAACAGGCTGTACAATGTGGCTCAGACGGGGTTTGAGGAATGCTGGTTCTCCGACACGGACGATTCGATCGGCCTGATGGCCGGGAAGGTGGACGAAGGTCCCCTGGGGATCGATAAGGAATGGAAAGCCGGATTCCTGATCCCGCTGATGGAGCGGAAACCGGGGATGAAGCCGGTGCTGGCCAGCGACTGCGTGGACGACTGCCGGGCGGTCAAGGACGAGGCGGAGAAGGCCAAGATGAGGGAGGCGTCCAGGATCAATGACGAGGTGAACCGGCTGGCCTCCGAATACGTCAGGGAGGGCATGACGGAGAAACAGGTGGCCGCTTTTATCGACGCGGCGTTCCTGGAACGGGGCTGCAGCGGCTGCAGCTTTTCCACCATCGTGTCCTTTGGCGCCCACGCCGCGGATCCGCATCACGAACCGGACGATACGGCGCTCAGGGCAGGGGATTGCGTGCTGATCGATATGGGATGCGTGAAGGATCGGTACTGCTCCGACATGACCCGGACATTCTATTGCAGGACGGCGGATCCGGAGCAGACGAAGATTCACGATCTGGTCCGGGAGGCGAACGAGAAGGCGGAGGCCATCATCCGGCCGGGCGTACGCTTCTGCGACATCGACGCCGCGGCCCGGGATCATATTACGGCGGCGGGGTACGGGGCGTACTTCAATCACAGGCTGGGGCACTTCATCGGCCAGACGGACCACGAAAAAGGGGACGTCAGCAGCGCGAACACAAGGCTGACGGAGCCGGGGATGATTTTCTCTATTGAACCGGGCGTTTATCTGCCGGGGAAATTCGGCGTGCGGGTGGAGGATCTGGTGATGGTCACCGAGGACGGCTGTGAGCTTCTCAACCATGAGGACAAGCACTGGCGGATCGTCGGATAAGCACGCGGAGGAGGCCCGGCGCGCCCGAAGAAAAACCCGGGACGCTCTTCCGGTGGAGAACGGGCGGCAGCCCCAGGCCGAGAAGCCTTTCCCCGGGATGGAAGCACCGGGCAGCACGGCTCTCCCCCGGGACGGAAGCGAGGCCGAAAAGGGAAGAAAAATTGCATTTAATCTGTTTTTCTGTTGACATATAAGGCTTTTCTTCCTTATAATGCACAGTATAGTATTCCCATACGGGAAAAAAACAAAAAGGAGGAGTCCAAATGAAGAAGCTTATTTCCCTGTTGCTGGCTCTGACGCTGGTGATCGGCCTGGCGAACATCGCCGTCGCCGACGAGAAGCCCGCGTACAAAATCGCCATCATGACCGGCACCACCTCCCAGGGTGAAGAAGAATTCTATGCTGCCTCTTCCCTGGCGGAGCAGAATCCCGGCGTCGTGATTCACGACACCTATCCGGATGCCTTCTCCTCTGAAGTGGAAACCACCATCTCCAAGCTGATTGCTTTTGCCAGCGATCCGGATGTGAAAGCCATCATCTTCGTCCAGGCTGTTCAGGGCGCCACGGCTGCCTTCACGCAGATCGCCCAGGAAATGGGACGGGACGACATCCTGTTCATCGCCGGCGTGCCTGCCGAGGATCCCGCTGACATCTCCGCGGTGACCGACATCGTGCTGGCCAATGACGAAATCGGCTGCGGATACCAGGTGGCTGACCTGGCCAAGGGCTGGGACTGCGACGTGCTGGTGCATTATTCCTTCGCCCGTCACCTGAGCTATGAAACCATCGTTGCGAAGCGCGACGCCATGAAGGCCACGGCCGAGAGCCTGGGCATCGAATTCGTGGAACGCGACTGCCCCGATCCCACCGGCGACGCTGGGATGAGCGGTGCTCAGGCTGCGGTGCTGGAAGATATTCCGAAGGTCATGGCTGAATATGCCGGCAAGAAGGTTTGCTTCTATTGCACGAACTGCGGTCTGCAGGTTGCGCTGCAGCAGGCGATTGTGAACGAGCCCAACGCCTACTATGCGCTGCCCTGCTGCCCCAGCCCCTATCACGGATTCCAGGAAGCCTTCGGCCTCACCGCCACCTATGGCGATGTGGAAGGCGCCATCAAGAACCTGGCGACCTATCTGAACGAACATGACGCTGTGAACCGCTTCTCCACCTGGAGCCTGCCAGTGAACATGTCCATGATCAACGCCGGATTCGAGTATGCCTGCGCCTACGCGGAAGGCAAGACCAACGGCAAGGTGGATCTCGATGTGCTGAGCAAGTGCTTTGCCAACGCCGCGGGCGGCAAAATCGAACTGGGCACCTATGTGGACGCGGCCGGTACGGAATATCCGAACTACCTGCTGATCGCTCTCGAGCCCATCAATTTCGCGGATTACCTGAAGTAAGGCGACAAATCGGGGGCTGCCCGGGCCCGGGCAGCCCCCTTCCTTATGTATTCAGTGAAAAAAAGAGCGGGTTTTCCGCCGGAGCTCCCGCGGGGGGGGGATCCGGCGGAAAGCCCGCTTGCGGAAAGAAAACCAATAAAGGAGTTGGAACAGTTGGCAGACGAGTATATCCTTGAGATGAATCACATTACGAAGATGTATGGTTCCAACGCGGTGCTCAAGGATGTTTCCCTGAAAATCCGCCCCGGAGAAATTCATGCCCTGCTGGGGGAAAACGGCGCCGGGAAAAGCACGCTGATGAACGTACTCTTCGGGATGCCGGTGATCCATACGACGGGGGGATTTGAGGGCGAGGTCCTTTTCAACGGCAGCCCGGTCAGCATCTCCTCACCCATCGACGCCATGGACAAGGGCATCGGCATGGTTCACCAGGAATTTATGCTGATTCCCGGATTCAGCGTGACGGACAACATCAAGCTGAACCGGGAAATCGCCCGCCCCTGGCCCATCAGCAAAATTCTGGGCCGGGATCTGGAATTCCTGGACAGAGAAGCCATGGCCCGGGATGCCCGCAATGCACTGGACGACGTAGGCATGAACATCGAGGAATACACGCTGGTGAGCGGCCTGCCCGTCGGGCACATGCAGTTTATCGAAATCGCCCGGGAAATTGACAAAACCGGGATGAAGCTGCTGGTTTTTGATGAACCCACGGCCGTGCTGACAGAAAGCGAGGCCCAGCAGCTGCTGGAGGTTATGAAATCCATCGCGGCCAAGGGAATCGCCATCATCTTCATCACCCACAGACTGGACGAGGTGATGAACGCTGCGGACAGCGTGACCATTCTGCGGGACGGGCAGCTGGTTTCCACCTTCCCGAAGAAGGAAACATCGCCCGCCCAGCTGGCGGCCCAGATGATCGGACGGAGCAGCGAAAGCGTGATCCAGATTCAGAAGCGGGACACCGAGGTGGAGGACCGCCCGGTGATGCGGATCCGCAAGCTGTGGGTCAACATGCCCGGCGAGGTGGACAAGGGGATTGATCTGGATGTTCGGGAAGGCGAAATCCTGGGCATCGGCGGCCTGGCGGGCCAGGGAAAGATCGGCATTCCCAATGGCGTGATGGGCCTGTATGAGGCCATCGGCGAAGTCGAATTCGAGGGAAAGAAACTGCCGCTGGGGGATGCCGGTACCGTGCTGAAGGCGGGGCTGGCGATGGTCAGCGAGGACCGGCGGGGCATCGGACTGCTGCTGGATCAGTCGATTGAAAACAATATCGTATTTACTGCGATGCAGGTAAACGGAGACTTCATGAAGGGCTTCCTGCACCAGAAGGATACGCGGAAGATCCGGAAATACGCGGAGGAAATGATCCGGGAGCTGGATATCCGGTGCACGTCTCCGGCGCAGCCCACGGGCACCCTTTCAGGCGGAAATCAGCAGAAGGTGTGCGTTGCCCGAGCCTTGGCCATGAATCCCAAATTCCTGTTTGTATCCGAGCCGACCCGGGGAATTGATATCGGCGCGAAGCATCTGGTGCTGGAAACCCTGGTACGGCTGAACCGGGAAAAGGGGATGACCATCGTGATGGTTTCCTCGGAGCTGCAGGAGTTGCGTTCCATCTGCGATCGGATTGCCATCGTGGCAGAGGGCAAAGTGGTGGATATTCTGAAAACGGATGCGTCCGATACCGCGTTCGGTCTGGCCATGTCGGGCGTCAGGAGTGAGGAGGGAGGTTGCGCATGAGCGAACAAAACAAGGAAACCCGGAGCCCCCGGGCACGGATTGTTTCCATTGTCCTTTTCATCCTCGCGGGAATACTGATCATTTCCTCCGTTGGCGGATATGCCCTGCAAATGACGCAGGACAGCAAAAACAGCCTGGAGGAGATGAAAACGCAGGCTGTTTTGCACGCGGCCTCCGAAGGGCTGATCAACAGCATTGCCCAGCAGGCTCGGGCGGAAAAGCTGGCCGAGCTGCGCAAGGATAAGAATTTCCGCAAGCGCGGGCTGGATGAGGTAAACGCGATCTGCGACGGGGCCATGAATGAAGCCCGGGCGGAGGCGGAGCGCCTTTACGCCAACCCGGTCGTCCAGGACCAGACGGCCCTGAACAGCGCGATCAGCAGCTATGAGCGGGCGCTGGCGGAATCCAGCTCCATGTCGGAAAAGGAAAGATCCGTTTTCGCGGAGATTTACGTGCAGCTGGTGGACAATACATCCGACTGGCGGACGATCGCCGGAACGGACGTGGATGACGACGCGGTGCTGCGCGCGATGGGAGAGACGGCTCCGGATCTGCTGAAGGATGAGAACGCGCACCTGCAGGCCGGATTCGTCCAGCTGGCCAGGGATCAGGCGAAGGCACAGCAGGAGCGGGAGGACGCGGCGCTGGAGACGCAGCTGAAAAGCCTGCTGGCGTCGGAAATCCCCGACTGGACCGCTTTCGCGGGGCTGGAAGCGGATGCGCTGTGGGTCAAGCTGTGCGAGGAAATTCCGGAGCTGAAGGATGAGGAGCGTTTCCGGGACACCCTGATTCAGACCGCCGGTGAATATATCGCGGCCACGGAGAAGGGAGAGGCGGTTTCTGCTCCGGCCGAAGCGGAAGAAGGATCGGTCACCGTGGCGGAGACCCAGGCGGACTACCGCTACTTTACCCCCAGCGAGGCGCTGCAGAAGGAAGAGAGCGAGGAAAGCGATTCCTACGAACAGCTTTACAGCCAGCTGGTGGCGGTGATTCCGGATCTGGGCACGCTGAGCGACAAGCTGCAGACTTCCCTGCGTGAGAACATCGAAAAGGTGCTCTGGCTGGAGGACGACAGCTTCTCCGCCCGCTACAGCATGTATACCGCGAATCAGGCAACGGGCGGGACATGGAAAATGCAGCTGGCGGCCGTGGCCAAGCCCCTGATGCTGGCCGGCACCGCCGTGCTGCTGCTGGGGCTGGTGATCCTGTTCTGGAAACCGCTGACGGAGCGCTTTGGCGTGCCGCGGACCATTATCGCGCTGTTCTTTATCTTCCTGTGCCTGATGGCGGAACTGTATAACATCAGCGTGCGGATGATGCTGGGGAACGTGTTTGAGCGGATGACGATGTACGGCGTGCTGGTGCTGGCCATGATGCCAGGCATCCAGTGCGGAATCGGCCTGAACATGGGCATGACGATCGGATGCATCTCCGGATTGCTGGGCATCGTGCTGGCCCTGCAGTTCAACATGACCGGTTTTCCGGCGCTGCTTTTCGCGTGTGCCGCCGGTACGGTGGTCTCCCTTCCGCTGGGATGGGCGTATTCCAAGCTGCTGAACCGGATGAAGGGGAACGAGATGACCATTTCTACCTATGTAGGGTTCTCGTTCGTATCCCTGATGTGCATCGGATGGATGATGCTTCCCTTTAACAACCCCAAGATCGTATGGCTGCTCAGCGGAAAGGGTCTTAGGGTGACGCACAGCCTGCTTGGCAGCTTCGCGCACCTGCTGGATAATTTCCTGGCATTCCGGATCTTTGGCATCAAAGTGCCGACGGGCGGCCTCCTTTTCCTGGGGCTCTGCTGTCTGGCCATCTGGCTTTTCTCCCGCTCCCGGCTGGGAATTGCCATGACGGCTGCGGGCTCCAATCCCCGGTTCGCCGAGGCGAGCGGCATCAATGTGAACCGCATGCGGACGGTGGGGACGGTATTGTCCACGATCATTGCCGCCATGGGCATCGTGATTTATTCCCAGGCCTTTGGATACGCGCAGCTTTACACCGCGCCCAGGCAGCTGGGTTTCATCGCTTCCTCCGCCATTCTGATCGGCGGCGCGACGGTGAGCAAGGCCAAGGTCAGCCATGTGCTGATCGGCGTGTTCCTGTTTGAAGGGGTGCTGGTATTCGGACAGCAGATCGCAAACTCCGTGGTCGCGGGGGGAGGACTGAGCGAAGTCATGCGCATCATGATCTCCAACGGAATTATTCTGTATGCCCTGACGCAGAGTGGAGGTGGACGCCGTGGGTGAGCAAAACAAGATCAAGGCGCATCTGGAAAAATATGTGGTAACCTACCTGTTTATCGCCCTGAGCATCCTGTTTATCGTTACCTCTGGATTGGACATCAACTATGTTGCCAGCCAGCTGCTGCTGAGACTGAACCGCAACGCTTTCATCGTTCTGGCGCTCATCATCCCGATCATCGCCGGCATGGGTATCAACTTCGCCATTACGATCGGGGCCATGGCGGCGCAAATCGGTCTGCTGCTGGTGATCAGCTGGGGGATTACAGGCCTTCCCGGCATCCTGCTGGCGGGCCTGATCACCCTTCCGCTGGGCTCCTTCTTCGGGTTTCTGATCGGAAAGCTGCTGAACAAGATGAAAGGGCAGGAAACCATCGGATCCCTCATCCTTGGCTATTTTGCCAACGGGGCTTACCAGCTGCTGTTTCTGTTCATCTTCGGGTCTGTGATTCCCCTGAACAGCAACGTGACGATCGTGGGCGCTTCCGGTGTGCAGAACACGCTGAACCTGACCGGATCCGTCGGGCTGTATACGGCGGTTGACAGCATCGCCCACATTCCCTTCCTGCTGGCGGTATATCTGGGATGCGGTGTGTTGGCAGCCGCGTCGGTGATCCAATTTGTACGGAAGGCCATCACGGCCAAACGGCTGGCGGTGGGACTGATCATCGCAGCGGTCATCGCCGGGATTTTCTCGATTCCCTCCATTGCGGCCGTCGTAAACGGAACCCACGGAAGAGAGCTGAAGCTGCCTCTGGTGACGTGGCTTTTGATTCTGGGGCTCTGCCTTTTCAACTCTACGATCATGCGCACACGGCTGGGGCAGAAATTCCGCGCGGTTGGGCAGAACCAGACCGTGGCGAACGCTTCCGGAATCGACGTGGACCGCACCCGGATCATCGCCATCATGATTTCAACCGTACTGGCCGGCTGGGGCCAGATCCTGTTTATGCAGAGCGAGGGCATCGGAACCTTCCAGACCTATGCCGCGCATGAGCAGGTGGGCCTGTATGCCGGCGCCGCCATTCTGGTGGGCGGCGCGTCCATTGACCGGGCGACCAACCTGCAGGCTCTGGTGGGGACGTTCCTGTTCCACTCCCTGTTCATTACAGCCCAGAGCGCGGCTTCGGCCATGTTTGGGAATTCCGCTGTCGGCGAATATTTCAGGGCTTTCCTCTCTTACGGCGTCATTGCCGTGGCGCTGATCATGTATGCGTGGCGCGGCGCCAAGCAGAAGAAGGCGAGCCAGATCAATCTCGCGGAAGAGGCGGCCAAAGCCTGACGAACAGGCGGACCTTCCCCAGGAAGCCTGGATGAGTGAGTTCATCCCCGCGCCGGAACCGGTCGGCGACGAGGAAGAAGCGCTGCCCGCGGATGAATTTGAGATGGACAGCGATCTGTAGGCTTTTCAGGATAATTTGACGGTCTGGAAAAAGACAGAAGGAAAACAGACATGAAATGTCGAAAGTAGACGTAATAAGGGAAGAACCGGACTGTTGGCGAATACCGGGAGGACGGAACCTGATACAAAGGAGGGTCGAACATGTTTGGCAGCGGGAAACTGAAGGCACTGGAAAGCCAGCTCGTGTCCATGAAGGATAAGCTGGAGAGCGCGGTAAAAGAAAAGACGGATATGCTTCAACGGCTGAAATCCGCTCAGGAAAAGATCGAAAGTCTGGAAAAACAGCTGGCGGAGAGCGAGAGTGAAGCCCTGAAGAAAAAGGCCCAGGATACCATCGTGGAGTACGAAGGGCTGAAGGATCTGTATATACAGAAGAACAAGGAGATCGACGCCAACCGGGAAAGCCTGGAGGAAGGGTTTGCCCGGGAAGCGGCGACCAAGCGCCATGATCTGGAAAATGAAATCAAGACCAATCGGGAAGACAATGAACACCTGGTCGCCGAAACGGTTCAGACCTTTGCCGGCAGCTACACCTATTATATGAACCAGATCCGCGCGCTGATGGACGCCATGTCCAAGGCGGCGCAGGAAACCGGCGCAAGCCTGTTCTCCGGGGACGGCGGGGACATCAAGGAGCGGTTCGGCGCAAAGATTCTGGAGCATCTGCATAATGACAGCGATGCGCTGAAGGAAGAGGCCGGCGACATTCTGCTGATCGGACAGAAGGAAATCAAGGCGGAGGAGCCGGCGGACGAAGCGGCGGCGGAGGCGGACGAAGCGGCGGAGGCCGACGAAGAAGCCTGCGAAGCGGGGGAGGAAGCCGCGGAGGAAACCGCCGAAGCCGCGGAAGAAACCGCCGAAGCCGCGGAAGAAACCGCCGAAGCCGCGGAAGAAACCGCCGAAGCCGCGGAAGAAATCATCGGGGAAGCCGCGGAAGCAGTGGATGAAGGGCTGGAAGAAGCCTGTGAGTCTGCGGAAGACGCGGCTGAGGCGGTGGAAGAAATCGCCGAAGAGGCTGCCGGGACGGCCGAGAAAGCCGCCGCTGAGACCGTTGAAGAGGTCGAGGAAACCGTGAAGGAAATCGCGGATGAAGCGGCCGAGGAAGCCGCGGGGTTTGTGGATGATTTTGCGGATGACTTTGCGCATGATCCGGAGGAAAACGAAGCATGAAAAAATGGCTGATTGCCCTGTGCTGTATCGTCCTGGCGGGCGCGGTTGCCTTTGTAACGGTGGTCAACAATAAGCAGGGGCAGATTGATACCCTGAACAAGGATCTGAGCGATGTTCAGGCGGAGAATAATACCCTGAAGGAAAAGGGCGAACAGGACGCCAAAACGATTCAGGATCTGAATCAACAGGTGGAGGCCCTTACGGCGGAGAAGGATGTCCTGACAGCGGAAAACGGACAGCTGACCGAGAACCTGGAGGGACTGACCCGGAACCTGAGCGCTTCCCAGCAGAAGATGCAGGGGATTCTGTACATCATGACCGATGGGGCTCAGGGCAGCATTGAGAGTGTGCTGTCCCCCTATATGAAGATTTATGCCGATGTAGCCGTGGATTCCCCCTACTTTGAAGCGGTGGACTACGTGGTTGAGCACCAGCTGATGGACGCCCAGGATGACGAGAACTTCGGCGCGGCCGAGGCGGCGACCCTGGGTGAAATGGCGGAAGGGCTTTTCCGGATGCAGGGCCTGAGCGGTACCCGGGAAGAAGCGGCCGCGAATTTGCTGGAAACCGAAAAAGCGTATCTGGCCGCCATGACGCCGGCGGAGGAAAACGCGGTTGACGGAACGGCGGAGGAAACGCCCGCTGCGGAAGAAGCAGCCGTGGAAGAAACGGTCGTGGAAGCGCCTGCCGCGGAAGAAACTGTCGCCGAAGAAGCAGCCGCCGAAGCGCCCACAGCTGAAGCGCCCGCTGAGGAAGCTGTCGCCGAAGAAGCAGCCGCCGAAGCGCCCACAGCTGAAGCGCCTGCTGCTGAAACGCCCGCTGAGGAAGCGCCTGCCGCAGCAGATGAAACTGTCGCCGAAGAAGCAGCTGCCGAAGCGCCCACCGCTGAAACGCCTGCTGCTGAAGCGCCCGCGGAGGAAGCTGCCGCCGAAGAAGCAGCCGCCGTGGCAGAAACTGCCGCCGAAGCAACCACAGCGGAAGAAGCGGCCGCTGAAGCGCCCGCCGCCGAAGCGCCTACCGCTGAAGAAGCTGTCGCAGAAGAAGCAACCGTCGAAGCGCCTGCAGAGGCAGCTGAAGCTGTGGCTGAAGAAGCGCCCGTGGAGGACAGCTCAACCGTACTGACCAGGGAACGCATCCTGGCCCTGTGCAAGGCCTTCTGCGGAGATCAGGAAATGCCTGAAATCCTCTTCCCTGAAACGGAAGCGACGGAAGCGACTCGGGGAGATCTGGCGATTCTGTTGAAGACGCTGGATCAGGCGAAATAAGGATTCGTCAGAAGATCAAAAAACCGGCTTTCAGCCTTTTCCCTGAACGGAGAAGGCGGGAAGCCGGTTCTTCCTTATAGGACGAAAACATCCTTAAAGCCCCAGTGCGCTGTGCAGCGCCTGCTGTGCCTCCGGCCAGGTCATTCCGGGACGGAGGGAAGGGTGGTACAGCATATTGAGCATCCGCCAGTCCACCTCGCTGAGGGAGAAAGTGGTGGTCCAACCGTCGTAAAGGATGCTGTCGGTATAGAGGGTATGATCCCCGGGAAGCCCCAATGCGCCGACCAGCTCCTCCAGGATCAGGTGGTTTCGGTCCTCCTGCTCCGTGAGGTCGGTGGCGATCCCGATGCGGGCGGAAAGGATACGTCCGGCGGGATGCAGCGTATGGAAGAAGCCCCAGTTGCCGTCCACATAGCCTTCGATATAAAGGGGGAGCATGTACCCCGGGACGAACCAGAAGCGGACATTGGACTGGGTATCCTGCCGGACCCGGCGGATGGCGGGAAGATCCGGGACTTTTTCCGACAGTTCCGCAATAAAGCCGTCCAGCACCCGCAGATCCTCCCGGGTGGGGGAGCCGCCGGCCCAGATCCGGATCTCCTCCTCCCAGCGGATCAGGGTCTGTTCTTCCGGGGGACCGTATTCCGGGAAAAAGGCACAGAGGTGAAAGAGCTCCAAGGCCTTCCGGCTGGCGGTTTTCTCATCCGAAAAGCGGAAGGGGGTATCCGCATGGGCGGTAAAGGAGAAAAACAGAAACAGAGAAAAAAGAAGGGAAAGCCATTTTTCCCGGCTGCGCATGGGCATATATCCCCTTTCCATGCAATTCGATAGGGCTAAGATAGCATATTTTCCGCGGCTTTTCAATGCTTTCGTGACAGAAACGGTGGATCACAGCCGGCCGCTTATGCTATAATCACATCCGAAACGGGAGAAGGGACAGATTGTTCATGAGAAACAGGATCTATCTGGATCACGCGGCCACGACGGGGGTGCTGCCCGCAGTGCGTGAAGCCATGACGCCTTACCTGGAGGATGCCTATGGGAATCCGTCAGGGGTATATGCGACCGGCCGGGAAGCCCACAGGGCGCTGGATCAGGGACGAAAAACGGCGGCGGAAGCGATCGGGGCTTCCCCGCGGGAAATCTACTTCACCTCCGGAGGCAGCGAAAGCGACAACTGGGCCGTCATGGGGACCGCCATGGCCCAGCGGAAAAAAGGGCGGCATATCATTACATCGGCGATCGAGCACCACGCGGTGCTTCGGCCCTGCCGGTATCTGGAGAAGCTGGGGTTCGAGGTGACCTGTCTGCCGGTGGATTCCCGGGGACGGATCAGCCCCGAAGCGCTGGAGCGGGCGATCCGCCCGGATACCGTGCTGATTTCCCTGATGGCGGCCAATAACGAAATCGGGACGGTTCAGCCGGTGGCCGAATTTGGAGAAATAGCCAGAGCCCACGGGATTCCTTTCCATACGGACGCGGTGCAGGCGATGGGCGCGATGACCGTGAACGTGGATGAGTGGAAGGCGGATATGCTGAGCCTGAGCGCCCATAAGTTTCACGGCCCCAAGGGCGTGGGACTGCTCTATATCCGACAGGGAACCCGGGTGGATCCGCTGATTCACGGAGGGGCGCAGGAACGGGGACTTCGGGCCGGGACGGAAAACACCGCGGGCATTGCCGGCATGAGCCGGGCAATGGAAATCGCGGCAGGGAACATCCCCGAGCGGACGGAAAAGGTCCGGGGGCTGCGGAATCGGCTTTGCGCGGCGCTGCGGGAAGCGATCCCGAATCTCCGGGAAAACGGTGATCCGGATCACCGCCTGCCGGGGCACGCCAACCTGAGCATCCCCGGGATCGACGGGGAAGCGCTTCTGCTGCGGCTGGATCTGGCGGGGATCGCGGTTTCCAGCGGCAGCGCCTGTACCAGCGGCTCGGCGGAGCCGAGCCATGTGCTGGAGGCGATCGGCCTTTCGGAAGAAGAGACCAAGAGCAGTATCAGGATCACCGTGGGGGAAGAAAATACGGAAGAAGAAATGGACGAGACCGCGAGGACCATCATATCGATTGTTCAGGATCTGAGGAGCATGCGGGGAATCTGATCGGTTCTTTCCGTTTTCATAACGATTCAATCGCTCCGTTTTCTGGACTGAACAGTTACCCGTTTTCTTACTTCACCCACTGCCGCTGTTGGACGCTGTCCGCGTCCCAGTTCAGGCGGCCGTAGCAGCGGGTCAGCTCGAAGATTTCCTTTTCCAGGCTTTCGGTCAGCATGCCGGGCTTCAGACGCCAGAACCAGTTGTTTTCCTGATGGGAGGGATCGTTGAGGCGGGCTTCGCTGCCCAGCCCCAGGTAATCCTGGATCAGGATTACGCAGGTTTCCGCTCTGCACATGAGCCCGGCCCGGATGAAGACTTCGTTCATCCGGCCTTTGGCCAGATGCTCGCAGCCAAAATAGTTCCGGATCATTTTCTGTTCCTGCTCGGACAGGCCGGCAAACCAACCGTTGATGGGGTCATTGTCGTGGGTGCCAGGGTAGACAACGCAGTGTTCGGGGATATTGTGCACCAGGTAATCGTTGCTGGCCCCGATATCGTCGGGATCGAAGGCAAACTGCAGCACCTTCATGTTGGGGAAGCCGGTTTCACGCACCATCTGGCGGACGGATTCGGTCATGTATCCCAGATCTTCCACGATGACCGGTTTATAGCCCATGTTCTGCCACATCTGGTGGAAGAGGGCCATGCCCGGCCCTTTTTCCCAGTGTCCGGCCATGGCGCTCTGACCCGCGGGGATGGAGTAGTATTCATCCAGCCCGCGGAAGTGATCGATGCGCAGCAGGTCGCATTGCTGAAAATTCATCCACAGCCGGGCCATCCACCAGCCAAAATGGTCTTCCCGGTGCTTTTCCCAGCGGTAAAGGGGCGTGCCCCACACCTGGCCGTCGGCGGAGAAGGCGTCCGGCGGGCAGCCGGCGACCGCGCTCTGGCGGTTGTTTTCATTCAGCTGAAAGAGATGCGGGTGGGCCCAGACGTCAGCGCTGTCGAAGGAGACGTAGATCGGAATGTCTCCGATGATGCTGATGTGCTTGGCGTTGGCATAAGCCTTCAGGGCGTTCCACTGCTGGAAGAATTTGTACTGGGTATATTTGTGGAATTCGATATCAAAATACAGCAGCTGATTATAGTAGTCGATGGCATAGCCCCAGTGGCGGCTGATATCTTCGGGCCAGTCAGGCCATTCAGCGTCATGAAAGAACCCCTTCAGGGCCATGAAGAGGGCATAGTCGTCCAGCCACCAGGCATTTTCATGGATAAAACGGAGATAATCCTCCCGCTCGGCCACCCGGGAGCGCTCATAGGCCTTCCGGAGCAGGGGCATGCGGTTAGAAAAAAGCTTATCGTAGTCCACCCGGGCAGGGTCGCTGCCGAAATCCACCGCGTCCACTTCTTCCTGCGAAAGCACCCCCTCCTGAATCAGGGCATCCAGGGAGATGTAGAAAGGATTTCCGGCAAAGGCGGAAAACCCCTGGTAGGGGGAATCGTAGGCCAGGGGACGGTGGTTCGGGGGATTCAGCGGGAGAATCTGCCAGTAGCTTTGCCCGGAACGCTCCAGAAAATCCACAAAACGATACGCCTCCCGGTCAAAACAACCGATACCGTATTTTCCCGGTAAACTGGAAACGGCCATCAAAATGCCCGCGGCCCGACTCATGTCTTTTTCCTCCTTATAAAGCGGAAACAGCGCTTTAACTGCTTCCAGGTTTCTATCGGCTATTTTAGCCTCATCGGGAAAGCGTGTCAATATTGCGGAGGGAAGTAAACAGAGGAGTTTCGATGATAACACATTTTGGAGACTACCTTGTGCTTGTACTACGGATGTGCTATACTTGCGTACATGACACGTGTATGAAAGCAGTATAGAAAAGAGGACAGGAATGCGTGCGGAATCACCGGTTCAAGGCGCCCGGTGTGCCTGCCTGCTTCTTCGGTAAGGAAGGAGAAAAAAGGCATGACAGCAGCTTCGAAGCGTTGTTCCGGGATAAGGGGCTGACAAAAGAGAAGGGGGAGTATTATGCCAACAGGTGTTATGATCAATGTGACCTCCGTTGTATTAGGCGGCCTGCTGGGAAGCATCATTGGCGAAAAGCTGAGTGACCGCCTGAAGCAACAGATGACCACCATATTTGGCGTGTGTGCCATGACCATGGGGGTTACCTCTGTCGTGCTGATGAAGAACATGCCGGCCGTGATCTTTGCGGTCATCATCGGCTCCCTGCTCGGCATCACACTTAATTTGGACGGACATATTCGAAAGGGAACCGGCGTCCTCCTGAACAAGCTGAACCTTGACACAGACATGCAGCTGATGGTGACTGCCATGGTACTCTTCTGCGCCAGCGGCACCGGAATCTACGGCTCACTGATCTCCGGCATGACCGGGGATCAAAGCATTCTCATTGCCAAAGCAATTCTGGATTTCTTTACGTCCATGATTTTCGCCTGCCAGCTCAAAAAGGCGGTGATGCTCATTGGCGTCCCGCAATTGGTTATCATGCTTGCTCTGTTCTTCTCCGCACGGCTGATTCTCCCACTGACTAATGACGCGATGATTGCTGATTTCAAGGCCTGCGGTGGTATCGTGTTACTGGCCACCGGCTTCTCGATCATGAAGGTGGTAGAAATTCCTGTGGCCAATATGCTGCTTTCCATGGTGCTGGTAATGCCTGTCAGCGCACTGTGGATGAATGTCGTGGCGCCTCTGTTATAAAGATGATTTGACAGAAAAAAGAAGGAACCAGCGCCGGACCGGCTGGTTTTTGAACCCCCTTTTTGGAGGCTGCTGCCGCAGGGGAGGGGTCAAGGCGATCTCGCGAGGAAAACAGCAGGGTTGACTTTCCGGGTCGGATTGGGTATCATGATGCAGTATTCGAAGGAAGAATAACGCGGGTTTTCCGCGGATGTTTCGTTCGAAAGGAGCAGTGGAAAAGATGAAAAAGAAACTCGCTGCGGCGCTGCTGCTGGCGGTGCTGCTTTGCGGCCTGGCGATGGCCGGGGCCTTGGCCGCCACCTATGGGACGGTGGTGGGCGGGTGGCTGCGCCTCCGGGCCAATCCCAGCTATGACGCGGCCGTCATCACCAGCTACAGGACGGGGTCCGTGGTGACGATCCTGAGCCAGAGCGGCGGCTGGGCCCGGGTGATGACATCGGATTACCGGCTGGGATATATGGATCAGCGGTATCTGTATATCGATGGAGGATCCGCTCCGCCCACGTCTTCTCCCACCGCCTCCCCCGTAGCCTGGACAACCGTCAATCGGAACGCATGGGTGACCAGTGAAAACGGGAAGGGCGTCCGGATGCGGAATGCGCCGGTGGTGAACAAGTATAACGTCATGGGCCTGTATCCCGTAGGCCGGACGGTGCTGGAGCTGAAAGTCAGCAATAACGGCTGGAGCTACATTCAGATCGATGGGAAATATGGGTACATGATGTCCCGGTACCTGACCACGGGGTACAGCCCCTGGCCGGGACCGACCACGGTGCCCCTTACGCTTCCTCCCCATATTACGGCCATGCCGGGGCCGGGCGTGACGGCGACGCCGACGCCTCCGCCCATCATCACGCCGGAGCCGGACGTTCTGAAGGGAGTCGCGCTGAATATTCTGTCCCCCCATGAAGGCGATACCCTGAAGCTGGCGGTGACTCCCAGCAACATCAAGTATTCCGCCATCTGGTACCGGGCGGATAACCGGGTGCTGCTGAGCACGGGGAACTCCTTTACCGTGACCGCTTCCGAGGTTGGGACGGCCATTACGGTCCGGGTCACGGCCGAGGACGGAACGGTGGCGGAGGTTTCCACCAATCCGGTGCAGCCTCTGTTCAGCTCTTCCTCAAAAAGTGTCAAGACCATTGAGAGTTCCCTGAAAAGCAGCGCAGAATGGCTGGACAGCGGCTATACCGCCGCCAGTGAAGGCGTCGGGGACGGGGGTCTGGCGGAAGCAACGGGCGGGATCACCCGGGAGCTGGCGGACGTCAGCGCCCCGGCCGATCCGCCGGCATCCGAATCCAACAGCCAGAGCAGCGGCGTCAGCGAGCTCAGCGGCTGGGATGACCTGCCGGACTTTGTCAAACGGACCATTGGCCAGGATGGCGGCGCGGTTTACGCTGAGCCGGTTCCGTAACAGCAGCATATGGCTAAGCGGGCGCTGAGGAAATTCAGCGCCCGCTTTTCAGACAGTTTTCCCCGGTTGGTCAATCACAGCCAGCCGGTTTTTTTTTGCCTCAAACGGAAGATTCAGCGTAAACCTATGAAAGGTGAAGGGGCAGGGGAAGTTCCGGACTGAATCGTTAAGGATGATCAGAATTTCAGCTGCCAAAGAGAGAATGTCCGGGAGAAATCGGAAGAGACGAAGCGGAGCATGCTGATCAGGAAGGCGAGAAGCAGCAGGATCACGGCGACCCCAAGCAGCACGCCTACAAAGTCCCCCAGCCCTGTGGCGATGACGTATTTCTCCTGCCGGGAACGGCGGGCTTCTTCCTCCTGGAGACGGGCTTCTTCAGGGTCAATGGGGCCTTCGGCCTCCGGATCTTCCAGCAGTTCCTCGAACCCGTCATCGTAATCTTCTTCAAATTCATCGTAGGAAGCGTTCGCTTCGCCGCCTTCCGGGTTTTCAAACCGGCGGGCATAGGCTTCGGAATCCGTTCTTTCAAAATAAGGCATGGTCATACCTCCCCGGGGAGATTGTATCATACACCGCCAAAATGGGAAAGAAAAATATTTGCCACAGGGCAGGGGTTCGGTGTATAATATCCTGTATTTTTGTGTCCGGGAGGTGAGGGAGCTTGTATTGCCAGGTGATCGTGGACATCGTGCATGAGAACGTGGCGCAGGCTTTCACCTATCGGGTTCCGGAAGGAATGAACCTGGAGCGGGGACAGCGGGTCCGGGTCCCCTTTCGCAGCGGCGCCCTGGAAGGGATCGTGCTGAGCCTTTCCGAAACGGCGGATTTTGACCCAAAGCGGATCCGGTCGGTGATCGGGCCGCTGGAGGACTATCCGGCGATTCTGCCCGCGATGATGGAACTGGCGGAGGAGATGGCCCGGGAGGCGCATTGCCCGCTGGCGGAGACGCTTCGCCTGATGATTCCCGCGCAAATGCGGGGCGGGCGCGTGCGGGTTCGGGAAGAGGAATGGGCAGAGCTGGCGGTTTCCCCGGCGGAAGCTCAGGCGGCCCTGGCGGGGGAAGGAAGAAGCCCCAAACGGCGGGAGATCCTGCGGATGCTGCTGGAAAAGAGCCCCCGGCCGGTTTCCGAGATCCGGGACAGGATACAGGCTCCGCGGGAAGCCCTGAACGTGCTGGCCGACGCCGGACTGATCCGAATCACAAAGCAGGAACAGCTGCGATCTCCGGAGAGTGTCCTTGGAGGCGGAAGCGCGGACTGGCTGCCCCTGACGCCCGGGCAGCAGGAAGTGATGGAGGAGATTCTGCCGGCCCTGAAGAGAGGGAAGGGAAGCTTCCTGCTCTACGGGGTAACGGGCAGCGGGAAAACGGAAGTTTTCCTCAACGCGGTCCGGAAGGTGCTGGACATGGGGAAAAGCGCCCTGATTCTGGTGCCGGAGATCGCCCTGACGCCCCAGATGGTTTCCTGGTTTCAGTCCAGATTCGGAGCGGTGGCGGCGGTGCTACACAGCCGGCTCAGCCCCGGAGAGCGATACGATGAATGGCGGCGGATCCGCCGGGGAGAGGCCCGGGTGGTGATTGGAGCCCGGAGCGCGGTATTCGCTCCGGCGGACCGTTTGGGCCTGATCGTGGTGGACGAGGAACACGAAAGCACCTATTACAGCGACCATCATCCCCGGTATGACGCCAGAGACGTGGCGCTTTCCCGGTGCAAACGGGAAGGCGCGGTTCTGATTTTAGCCAGCGCCACCCCCAGTATCCTTTCCTTCGCCAGGGCCCGGCGGGGGGATTCCGTGCTGCTGGAAATGCCGGTGCGGGTTCAGGATCGGCCGCTGCCGGAGGTGCGGCTGGTGGACATGCGCCGGGAGCTGGAATCCGGAAACCGGTCCGTGCTCAGCCGGGAGCTGGTCAGCGCGCTGGGAGAGTGCCTGAAAAAGAAAGAACAGGCGATGCTGCTGATCAACCGGCGGGGTTATCACAGCTTTGTTTCCTGCAGGGCCTGCGGGCATGTGATCAAGTGCCCGAACTGCGATGTGTCCCTGACGTGCCATGTGGAGGAAGGCAGGGCCCCCGGCGGAGGGGACGCGGAAACGCTGCGGTGCCATTACTGCGGGCATCGGGAGAGGATCCCTTCCCGCTGTCCCAGCTGCGGCTCCCCCTACATCCGGTATTTCGGAGCGGGGACCCAGAAGGTGGAGGATGAGGTCCGAAAGCTGTTTCCCGGAACGGAGACGGCGCGGATGGACATCGATACCACCTCCGGAAAGGACGGGCACGCGAAGATCCTGGAAAGATTCCGATCCGGGGCGGTCCGGGTTCTGATCGGAACGCAGATGATTGCCAAGGGCCTGGATTTTCCGAAGGTGACCCTGGTGGGGATTGTGGCGGCGGATCTGACCCTCAACCTGCCGGATTACCGGTCCCGGGAGCGGACCTTTCAGCTGCTGACCCAGGCAGCCGGCCGGGCCGGACGGGGACAGCAGCCGGGAAGGGTCATCATCCAAACCTACAGACCGGAGGATCCCGTGCTGAATATGGCGGCGAAACAGAATTACCGGGCCTTCTTTGAGGAAGAATTCCGGCGCCGGCGGCAGGCCCTTTATCCGCCTTTTACGGTGATGATGCGGCTGCTGGCGGAAAGCCGGGACGCGGCCACGGCGGAGCGCACCGCGGGGGAACTGGAAAAGCGGATCCGGGAGGCGATGGAAGTCCACCCGGACTGGAAGAAAAAGGTGCTCCTTCTGTCTGATGAGCCGCCGGGGGTCCGGATGCTTCGGGGAATGGAGCGACGGCAAATCCTGGTCAAGAGCCTGGTGGGACCGGAGACGGACGCGCTCAGCGCCCTGATGGCGGGACTTGCGGAGGAGCCCGCGGAGGGCTGCCGGATTCTTTTTGAGTATAACCCAACATCCATGATGTAAGGAGCATGTATTAAATGGCAACCAGAAAAATCGTAACCATCGGAGACGAAGCGCTGCGGAAGGTGTGCCGGAAGCAGGAAAAGTTTGACCTGCGGCTGGCCATCCTGCTGAAGGACATGGCGGATACCATGTACAAGGCGGAAGGAGTGGGTCTGGCAGCGCCTCAGGTCGGGATCCTGCGCCGGGTGGCGGTGGTGGACGTGACGGAAGACCATTCCGGCCTGAAGGAAATGGTCAATCCGGAAATCCTGGAAAGAAGAGGCACGCAGACGGGACGGGAAGGATGCCTGTCGGTCCCGGAACGGCAGGGAGTCGTCACCCGTCCGGAAAAGATAAAGGTTCGCTTTCAGGACCGGCACGGGAAGTTCTGGACCCTGGAGACGGAGGGGTTTGAAGCCCGGGCGGTCTGCCATGAGATTGACCATCTGGACGGGGTGCTGTATGTGGACATCATGGATCGGGAGCTGACAGAGGAGGAAATCCGGGGGAAGATCCCGGAGGACGGAGAATAAACCGCCCGGAAGGAAGAAAGAAGATGCGCATCGTATTTATGGGGACGCCGGAATTCGCGGTCCCGTCCCTGGAAAAGCTGATTTCCACCGGCCGGGACGTGGTGGGCGTCTTTACCCAGCCGGATCGTCCGCGGGGGCGGGGGAATAAACTGACGCCTTCGCCGGTGAAGGCCTTCGCCGTCAGCCGCGGGATTCCCGTTTTCCAGCCGGAAAAAATCCGGCGGGACGGGGTGGAGGACCTGAAGACGCTGGCCCCGGATCTTTGCGTGACGGCGGCCTTCGGACAGATCCTGAGCCAGGAGATTCTGGAGATTCCCCGGATGGGGAATATCAATGTCCATGCCTCGCTGCTTCCCCGGCACAGGGGTTCGGCGCCGATCGCGTACGCCATTATGCAGGGGGATCAGACGGCAGGGGTCACGACGATGATGATGGACAGAGGCATCGACACCGGGGCGATGCTCCTGACGGCGGAGACCGAAATCGGGGACACGGAAACCTGCGGGGAGCTGACGGAACGGCTGAGCCTGCTGGGAGCGGATCTGCTGGCGGAAACCCTGGAACAGATGGAAGCCGGGACCCTGAAGGCGACGGCTCAGGATGAGCGTCTGATGACCTACGACCCCATGCTGAGCAAGGAAATGGGGGAAGCGGACTTCCGCCTTCCGGCCAAAGAGGTGAAGGGCCTGATCAATGGGCTGAACCCCTGGCCCTGCGTCACCGTGCCCCTGGGCGAAGCGGGCAGGCTGAAGCTGCTGCGGGCCTGCCTGGCGGACGGAGAAGGGCAGCCCGGAGAGGTGATCTCCGGGGATCCGAAAGGCGGACTGATCATCGCCTGCGGGGAGGGAGCGGTCCGGATTCTGGAACTGCAGGCGCCCGGCGGAAAGAAAATGAAAGCGGAAGATTATCTGCGGGGGCACGGGATGCCCGCGGGGACGATCTTATAAGGAGTTCTCATGAGCGAGAAACAGAACAATCATTCCCAATCGACGGGAAAGCCCACGGGGGGCAAGGCATTCGGCAGGTCAGAAGGCGGCAAACCGGCGGGAGGCCGACGCTTTGGCAGGGCGGACGACAGCAAACCGGCAACCGGAAAGCCTTCCGGCAGATCGGCAGGCGGAAAGTCCTTCGGTAAACCCGCAACCGGAAAGCCTTCCGGCAAACCGGCAACCGGACAGTCTTCCGGCGGATCGGCAAGCGGAAAACCATTCGGCAAACCGGCAACCGGAAAGCCTTCCGGCAAACCGGCATATGGAAAACCCTCCGGGAGGCCGGCAAGCGGAAAGCCATCAGGCAGACCGGCATACGGCAGACCGGCAACCGGAAAGCCCTCCGGCAGGCCGGTGTCTCCCGCCAAACCGGTTAAAAAGGCGAACCCGGCGGAAATGGAAGGGCTGGCCAGCCGGCGGGCGGCGCTGAAAGTGATCCGGGCGATGACCGAAGAAGGGGCGTATGCCAGCCTGGTTCTGGATCGGATCCTGCAGGGCAGCGGCCTGAGCGGGGCGGACCGGCGGCTGGTTTCCAGACTGGTGTATGACACCCTGGACCGGATGATCTACCTGGATCACATGCTGGGGCAGGTCATGGCCCGGGAGGATACGGACATCAAGCTGAGAAATATCCTGCGGCTGGGAGCGTGCCAGATTCTGCTGGAGGATCGGATCCCCGAAAGCGCGGCCACCAACACCTGCGTGCAGCTGTGCGCGGAAAACGGCATGGAAGCCCTGAAGGGCGTTTGCAACGGAATTTTGCGCAACCTGGTCCGGAAAAAGGACGAACTGAGCCTGCCGGATCCGGAGACGGAGCCGGAACGGCATTTTGCCGTCAAAAACAGCCTGCCCGAATGGCTGGGCGTCCGGCTGAAGGCGGACTGGGGAGCGGAAGAGGCGGAAAAGATCGCCACCTGGCGGACGGAGGAATCGGCCATCACGATTCGGCGGAACCTGATCAGAACCGACGAGACCGGGTTTGAAAAGATCCTGGAAAAGAAGATCTGGGGAAAGACCAAAGGGATTCTGCCGGACAGCTGGAAGATCGTTGGGGCCATGGATATCGCCCGGGACGCGGACTTCCTGGACGGAGCGTTCTCCATTCAGAGCGAGCCCAGCATGGCGGCATGCCTGGCCATGGGGGTCCGGCGCGGGATGCAGGTGCTGGACTGCTGCGCCGCTCCCGGAGGGAAAACCTGCTATCTGTCGGAGCTCATGGGCGATACGGGCCGGATCCAGGCCTGGGACATCCATGATCACCGGGTGGCGCTGATCTCCGCCCAGCAGAAACGGCTGAAGCTGGAAAACATCAGGCCCATCGTGCGGGACGCGGCCAAATATAAAGAAGACCTCCGGGAACGGATGGACGCGGTGCTGCTGGACGCCCCCTGCTCCGGGCTGGGGGTGATCGCCGAGAAGCCGGATATCAAGCTGCGGGTGACAGAAAACGGCGTGGCGGAGCTGATGGCTTTGCAGGAGAAGCTGCTGGATACGGTGTGCCAGTATGTGCGGCCGGGCGGAGTGCTGGTGTACTCCACCTGCAGCGTCTTGAAGGGAGAAAACGAGACGCAGGTCAGGAGCTTTCTGGACCGGCATCCCGAATTTGAGGCGGAGCCCTTGCCGGAGGCCGTTCCGGAAGCCTTCCGCAGGCAGGAGGGCCTGGGGCTGCAGCTGTTCCCGCATCGGGACGGGGTGGAAGGCTTTTACATCTGCCGGATGGTGAGAAAGGCGGCATTTTGAGCGAAGCATTGAACGAAAACGGGTTCCCCGGGAAAGACCGGGCGGAGCTGACCGGGATGACCGAAACGGAACTGGCGGCCTGGGGGAAGGAACGCGGACTGCCCGCTTTTCGGGGAAAGCAGATTTTTCAATGGATTCACCGGGGAGCGGACTTTCCGGAGATGACCAACCTTCCCCGGGAGATGCGGGAGACCCTTTCCCGGGAGGCCGTGGCCCAGCCTGTACAGATCGCCCTGCGGAGGGTGAGCCGGCTGGACGGGACGGTCAAGTTCCTGTACGCGCTGACGGACGGAAACTGCGTGGAAGGGGTGCTGATGAAGTACCACTACGGGTTCTCCCTCTGTATTTCCACCCAGGTGGGCTGCCGAATGGGGTGCAAGTTTTGCGCCAGTACGCTGGACGGGTGCCTGCGGGATCTGTCCGCCGGGGAAATGCTGGGCGAGATTCTGGCGGCCAACCGGTATCTGAAGGAAAGCGGGGCGGAAGAGTCCGTTTCCCACGTGGTGCTGATGGGCAGCGGAGAACCCCTTGACAACTATGAGAATGTGATCCGGTTTCTCCGGCTGCTGCGGGAAGAAAACGGGATCCGGCTGAGCCTGCGGAACGTCAGTTTGTCCACCTGCGGGCTGGTGCCGAAGATGCGGCAGCTGGCGGAGGAGGATCTGCCGGTCACCCTTTGCGTATCCCTTCATGCCCCCAATGACGGGATCCGGAAACGCACCATGCCCATCGCCAACCGGTACGCGATGGAGGAGGTGCTGGACGCCTGCCGGTACTATGTGAAGAAAACCGGCCGGCGGGTGATTTTCGAATATGCCCTGGTGGACGGGGTCAACAGCAGTCCGGACCAGGCCAGGGAGCTGGCGGGAAGGCTGAGGGGACTGCAGTGCCATGTGAACCTGATTCCCCTGAATACGGTGAAGGAACGGAACCTGAAGGGCGTGCGGGAGGATACGGTGCGCCGGTTCCTGGAGACGCTGCAAGCGGAGGGAATCTCCGCCACCCGCAGGCGGGAGATGGGGGACGACATAGAGGGAGCCTGCGGGCAGCTGCGACGGAAGACCCTGCGGGAGGGAAGCCTCCCCGGAGCGGAAAACCCGGAATAAAGACAGGATTTGAGGAAGAATATGCGCAAATTTATCATCAGCGACCGAATCGCCCGGAAATTCCGGGGCCTGGATAACGAACCTGTTCAGCCTGCGCAGCAGGAGGAACGCGCCGCCGCGCCGGAGGGGGATTCTCCCGCGCCGGAAAAGCGCGCCTTCAAGGTGACCTCCCGGACGGACATCGGCCTGGTCCGGCGGATGAACCAGGACGCGGTGATTCTGGGCGAGACCCTCATGGGCGTGGCGGACGGCATGGGCGGACACCTGGGGGGAGAGACGGCCTCCATGGGGACCCGGGACGGGCTGCTGCGGATCCTGAAGGAGAAGGAGCCGGCGGAGGAAACCCTGCGGGACGCCATCAGCGAAGTGAATCTGGCGCTGTGGAACCAGCAGCTGGAGGACGAGAGCCTTTCCGGCATGGGGACCACCCTGACCGTTCTCTGGCCCGGCGAAAAGCAGATGCTGATCGGCCACGTAGGGGACAGCCGCGCCTATTTGCTGCGGGACGGAGAAATGCGCCAGGTGACCGAGGACCATTCCATGGTCGCGGACATGGTGCGGAGGGGGCTGTTAAGCGAAGAACAGGCCGCAACCCATCCCATGCGCAACTATATTACCCGGGCGGTGGGAACCGAACCCACCATTCAGGCGGACGTGTATTCCGTGCCCCGGCGGACGGGAGACCGGTGGCTGGTCTGTTCTGACGGGCTTCACGGGATGGTGGGAAAGGAACGTCTGCGGGAACTGATGACCATGGATGACATGGAGGAAGCGGCGGATCAGATGATCCGGGAGGCCCTGGATCAGGGCGGACGGGACAACGTGTCCCTGGTGCTGGCGGAGGACGGCACAGCGTCAGCGGAAGAGGTGGCGGAATGACGGAGAAAATTCTCGCCGACCGCTACCGGCTGACGGAACAGATCGGTACGGGAGGCATGGCCATCGTGTATAAGGCCATTGACCTGCGCACCGGACACAATGTAGCGGTAAAGGTACTGCGCCCCGAATTCAACGAGGACCTGGAGTTCGTTTCCCGGTTCCAGCGGGAAGCGGACGCGGCCAGCAAGATGACCCATCATAATATCGTCAATCTGCTGGACGTGGGGATGGACGGGGAAAACCGGTACCTGGTGATGGAATACGTCCAGGGAAAGACGCTGAAGGAAGTGATTCAGGAACGGGGACGGCTCAACGCACCCCTGGCCTGCCAGATTACCATCCGGATCCTGTCCGCCCTGGAGCATGCCCACAGCAAGGGGATTGTCCACCGGGATATCAAGCCCCAGAACATCCTGGTGCACGCCGACGGCCATATTAAAGTGGCGGATTTCGGCATTGCCCGGATCGCGGATCATGCCACCCTGACCAGGGGAGACATGGTCATGGGGTCGGTGCATTACTTCTCTCCGGAACAGGCCAGGGGAGACGGAGCCAGCCCCGTCAGCGACATTTATTCCACGGGCGTGGTGCTGTACGAGATGCTGACCGGGCGGGTTCCGTACGACGGGGAAAACCCGGTGGCGGTGGCGATGCAGCATCTGCATACGGTGCCGATTCCCATCCAGAACCTGGCTCCGGATGTACCTCCGGCGGTGATCGCGATCTGCATGAAGGCCATGAACAAGAATCCCGCGATGCGGTATCAGTCGGCGCGGGACATGGCGGCGGATTTGCGGATGGTGCTGGACGACCCGAATGAACGGCGCCCGGAAGCGGATCTTTCGCAGGTGGTGCCGCCGACGCCCCATGTGCGGGACGCGAAGGGAATGACCGAAAGCGGCCGGCAGCGGGCCATCGAGGCGCGAAACAGAAGGCTGAAACGGGTTTGGACGGCGCTGAGCGTCCTGGCCACCATCGGCGTGATCGTCGGGCTGTATTATGGAACCCGGGCGCTGATCCGGCATTACAGCACCACCACGGTGACACCGGACGCGGTGGGGGTGGAGCTGGCTTCCGCCGTTCAGAAAATGGCGGAAAGCGGGCTGGAAACCGTGGTGAAGGAGGTGTCCAGTGATGAGTATCCGGCCGGCACGGTCATCATGCAGGTGCCGGAAGCGGGGGAAACCGTGCAGAAGGGCAGGGATCCGGTGCAGCTGCTGGTGTCCTCCGGAGCCCGGAAGCTGGAGATGCCTTCTCTGGCGGGCAATACGGTCTCCGATGCCATGGGACTTCTGAAATCCATGGGAATTACCAGCATCACCGTGGAGCGGGCGGTATCCTCCCAGTACGCGGCGGATACGGTCATGGCCTGCGCGCCGGAAGCGGGAACCAGCGTGGACAAGGATACGGACGTGGTTCTGACGGTGTGCGGCGGAGAAGTGGTGGTGCCGGACTTTACCGGAATGACGCTGCGGGAGGCGGAGGAGAAGGTGGCCGACAGCCAGCTGAGCCTGTCGGCGACGCTGAATTATGTGGACACGGATCAGGCCAGCCTGCACGGGCTGGTCGGGGAACAGAGCCCCGCGTCGGAAAGCCGGGTGCTGCTGCAGGCGCCTGTCAGCCTGAGCCTGTACCGGAATGAAACCGTCGCCAAAAGGAGAACCGTCGAGGTGACCGTTCCGGAGAGTGATCAGGATGTAACCGTCAGAATGACGCTGCAGGCGGAAGGATCATCGACGGAATGGGTGTATGTGACCTATGTCTGCACCCCGGCCATGGGAAGAACCCAGGTGGTGACCGTGGAATTGCCTGACGACCGGGACTATATGTGTCAGATTTATGTGGATGGCAACCCGTTTATGAAAGAAGACCTTGGGGCGGAGTGAACAAGATGGCGACAAAATCCCTGCGGGGAACAGTGGTTCAGGGAATCGGCAGCTTTTATACCGTCCGAACAGCGGAAGGGGAGGAATACATCCTTCGGGCGCAGAAGAAGGTGCGCAGGACGCGCTTGTCGCCCCTTCCGGGGGATGAGGTTCTGTTTTCGCCTCCGGTGGAGGGGAGCGAGCACGGATGGCTGGAGGAGATTCTGCCCCGGAAAACCCTTTGCCTGCGGCCGCCGGTGGCCAACGTGGAGACCCTGATCATCGTGCTGGCCCCGGAGCCGGAACCGGATCTGATGCTGGCGGACCGGCAGATTGCCAGGGCCGTGGCGCAGGGAATGCGGGTGCTCATCGCGGTGAATAAAAGCGACCTGGATGACCGTCTGGCCGCCGGGCTGCGGGAAGAGTACGCGGGGGCCGGGATCCCGGTCTTCCCCGTTTGCGCCCTGACCGGAGCGGGGCTTCCCGCCCTGCGGGAGGCCATGGGAGGCAGCCTTTGCTGCTTTTCCGGTCAGAGCGGGGCGGGGAAAAGCACCACCATCAACGCCCTGATGCATACGGATCGGGAAACCGGAGATCTTTCCCGAAAGATCGCGCGGGGAAAAAACACCACCCGCACGGCGGTGCTGCTGGAAAAGGAAGGCCTGAGGGTGATGGATACGGCGGGGTTCTCTCTGCTGGAAGCGGAGCGGAATCTGCCGCCGGAGACGCTGCGGGAGCGGTATACGGAGTTCCTTCCCTATGAAGGGAAATGCCGTTTCAACGAATGCCTGCACGACAGCGAACCGGGGTGCGCCGTGGCGGAAGCCGCGAAACGGGGCGAGATTTCCCCCGCCAGATGGCAGCGGTACCGGATGCTTCTGGCGGAAACCCGGGAGAACTGGAAAAACAGGTTCGGATAAGGGAGGCCGCCTCCCCTGTTGACGGAACGGGCCGGGTGATTGGGCCCGGACAGGCAGAACGACTGAACCGGCGAGAACAAACCGACGGGCGTGGAGGAACAGAAAGATGATCAAGATTGCCCCCAGCATTCTGGCAGCAGATCCCCTGAATCTGGAGCGGGAAACCCGCCGCATGATGGAAGCGGGATGCGACTGGCTACACGTGGACGTGATGGATGCCCATTTCGTTCCCAATATGGCCTTTTCCCCGGATACGGTCCGGCGGCTGAAGGAAGTTTCCACGGTTCCGCTGGATGTACACCTGATGATGGACAATCCGGAGAAGTATCTGGACCTTTTCCTTGACGCGGGGGCGGACTGCCTGACCATCCACGCGGAGATCGAGGGGGATCTTTCCGCCATGCTGCGGGAAATCCGCCGCCGGGGCGGAATGGCCGGGCTGGCGCTGAAGCCGGGCACCGGCATCTGGACGGCGGAACGCCTGATTCCGGAGACGGATCTTCTCCTGGTCATGACCGTAGAACCGGGATTCGGCGGGCAGCCCCTGAACCGGTCCATGCTGCGGAAAATCTCCACGCTGCGGGAGATGGGCTACCGGGGAGAAATCGAGGCGGACGGCGGGATCCGGGAGGACAATCTGCAGGATCTCATTGACGCGGGGCTGTCGGTGGCGGTTATGGGGACCGGCCTGTACCGGTCGGAGGATCCGGCCGCGATGATGGCCCGGCTGCATGCCATGGGGTAATCGCATGAACGAAAAAAATCGGCGGGACGAAGGGCCGGCGGAGGACACCATTGCCGCCATCGCCACGCCCCCGGGCGCGGGGGGCATCGGGATTATCCGCGTCAGCGGACCGGCATCGGGACCCATTTTGCAGGCGGTGTTCCGCCGGGCCGGCATCCAACCGGACCTCCCCTGGGAAAGCCACCGGATGTATTACGGCTTTCTGACCTCGGGGACGGAGACGCTGGACGAAGGGATGGCCGTGTTCATGAAGGGCCCACGGAGTTATACCCGGGAGGACGTGGCGGAGATTCAGCTTCACGGCGGGCCCTGGATCCTGCAAAAGGCGTTGAGCCTTTGCCTCGGGACGGGGGCGAGGATGGCGGAGCCGGGGGAATTCACCCGGCGGGCTTTTCTGGCGGGGCGGATCGATCTGACCCGGGCGGAGGCGGTCATGAGCATGATTGCTGCCCGGGGGGAGCAGCAGCACCGGGCGGCCGTGCGGCAGCTGCAGGGGGGCGTCACCGCTTTTGTCCGGGAAGCGGCGGATGAACTCTACCGCATCCAGGCGGGGCTGGCGGCCTGCGTGGACTATCCGGAGGAGATCTCCGAGGAGGAGGGCGCCGCGGACATGGTTCCCCGGATCGAAAAGCTGATCGCCCGGCTGCGGTCGGGGATTCAGGAACGGTCCAGCCGCCTCCTGCAGGAGGGGCTCCGGGTCACCCTGGCGGGGCGGCCCAACGTGGGGAAAAGCAGCCTCCTGAACGCGCTTTTGGGGGAGGAAAAGGCCATCGTCACCGACATACCGGGCACCACCCGGGACCTGGTTTCCGGGGAAATGACCCTGGAGGGAATCCGGGTTCTGCTGACGGATACGGCGGGCGTCCGGGAAACCGAGGACGCGGTGGAGCGCATCGGCGTGGAACGGACCCGAAAAGCCATGGCGGAGGCGGATGTTTTTCTGCTGGTGGTGGACGGCTCCGAGAGCCTGACGGCGGAGGACCGGGATCTGATTTCCGGGATGCCGCCGGGCGGAGCCGTCCTGGTGAATAAAAATGATCTGAGCCGGGGCGTGGAGGAAAAAGAGATTCGAACCCTTTGCGGGGAAAGGGAGGTCATATTCTGTTCCGCGCGGGATCCGGAAAGCCTGAAACCGGTCAAGGAGTATCTGAAGCGCTTCACCGCGCTGTCGGACCGGATGGCCGTGACCCAGCCCCGGCATCTGGACGCGCTGCGGCGGGCGGTCTTTTACCTGGAAGAGGCGCTGGAGACGGTCAAAACCTTTTCCCCGGACCTGGCGGCCACGGATTTGCAGGCGGCCCAGAGCGCCCTGGGGGAACTGACCGGGGATCAGGTGGATGAAAAGCTGCTGGACGCGGTGTTCAGCCAGTTCTGCGTCGGCAAATAAAGGGAGGCGTATGGCGGTGATACAAATGGTCATCCGAGGGCGGGACAGCATCCGCCGGGCGGGAGAAACGGCGGAAAAGATGGGGATCGGCAAACCTCTGATCGTAGGATCGAAGCACCTGATTCCCCGGCTGAAACAGTTCCTGCCCATGGAGGCGCCGGTGTTTACCGGATATCATCCCAATCCGGATCTTTCCGACGCGGAAGCCGGGGTTCGGATGTACCGGGAGGCGGGCTGCGACGGGCTGATCTCGATCGGCGGCGGCTCCGCCATGGATACCGCCAAAGCCGTGAAGGCCTGGCTGTACGCCGGGAGCTACGAGGCGCTGAAGAGGGGCGGTCTGCGCGTCCCGGAGGGTTCGGACGCGGCGCCGGAAAAGATCACCAGCCTCCGGGCGCTGAAGGAACGGACGCTGCGGCAGCGGAACACGGGCTCCGTTCCGCACCTGGCGATCCCCGGAACGGCGGGCAGCGGCGCGGAAGCCACGGCCGCGGCGGTGGTCTATGAAAAGGGAAAAAAACTGAATGTGAGCCATCCGGCCCTGCTGCCGGAGGGGGTGATTCTCGACGCGGCGCTGCTGGACACCCTGCCCCTGTATCACAAGAAGTCCAGCGCCCTGGACGCTTTCTGTCAGGGGGTGGAGAGCTACTGGGCCAGGGCGGCCACCGAGGACAGCCGGGTTCATGCCTTCCTGGCGTTCCAGGGCGTGCTGGATAACCTGAAGGGGTACCTGGCGGGGGATCCCCGCGCGGCGGAGCAGATGATGGACGCCAGCTACCAGAGCGGCAGGGCGATCTTCCATACACGGACCACCGCGGCGCATGCCATGAGCTACCAGATCACCCAGCGGATGGGGCTGGCCCACGGACATGCATGCGCGCTGACCCTGCCCGTGCTGTGGGATCTGCTGACCGAAAACGAAGAGACCCGGGATCTGATGGCAGGGCTGGCCAGCCGGATGCGGCTGGGAGATCCTTCCATGGGTTCCAGGCTGATCCGGGGGATGATGCTGGAGATGGAGATGCCCCTTCCCGAGCGGCCGACGGACGAAATGCTGAATGAACTGACGGATTCGGTGAATGTGGAGCGGATCGGCAACCATCCCATGGCGCTGACCCGGGATCAGATCAGAGCGGTTTATCGGCGGGCGTTTATTCCCCTGCCGGAGATGGAAAAGCAGGCCTGTCTCGATATCTGGAGGTATTACGGAACGTAAGTCCGGCGGCTGACCGCGCGGCGGGAACAGGCTTTGGAAGGGATCATGGAGGAGCGGACGATGGCACGGATGAGGAAAGCGTCGAAGGAGAAGGAAACCGTCCGGAATACGGAGGGGGAAATCTGGTACATGGATCCGCAAGACACTGAACAGAATAGAACCGCGGATCCGGCCCTGATGAGGGAAAATGATCCGGCGTCGGACACGCAGGCGGCTCCGGAGGCCGGGGAGGGGAAGAAAGCAAAGCCGAAGAATCCGAACGCGGGGCACAAGGCCCGGATGCGTCAGCGGTTTCGGGAGGCGCAGGGCTTTGACGGATTCAGTGACCACGAGGTGCTGGAGCTGCTGCTGTCCTACGCCAGTCCCCGGAAGGATACCAAAGGGGAGGCCAAGGCCCTGCTGGAGACCTTTGGGAACCTGAAAGGCGTTTTCGAAGCCCGGACGGAGCAGCTGAAGACCGTCGAAGGCGTGGGGGAGCTGCAGGCCACCTTTATTTCCATGATGCTGCCCCTGACCCGGGTCGTCATGAAGTGCGAGATGCAGGATCCCAGACAGATCGCCAACAGGCGGGAGCTGGAGTACTTCTGCAAGAGCCTGGAGCTGGGGAAAAGAGTGGAGGCGTTCTGGGTGATCTGCGTCAACGCCCAGTGCCGGGTGATTGGGTGCCGGATGATCTCCGAAGGATCGCTGAGCGAGGTCTCCGCCTATCCGCGGCTGGTTGTGGAAACCGCTCTGAACTATAACGCGCACAGCGTGTTCTTCTGTCACAACCATCCGGGCGGCACATGCGCCCCGTCGGCGGAGGATATTTCCTCCACGCTGCAGCTGCAAAGGCTGCTGGGGGGCCTGGGGATCCTGGTGCTGGATCATATGATCATCGCCGGGGCCAATACATACAGCATGGCGCAGCATGGGGACATCGAATTCGGCGCCCGGGGGCGGGCCTGAGCCCGGGAGAGAGGACCGGATATGCGAGGGAAAAAACAGGGTCACAGAGGACTGAGATGGCTGGGAATGCTGATTCTGGCCGGGGTACTGTGCTATGCGGGACTGGTCGGCTTTGTGGTGATCCGGGAGCATCAGGTGAACAGACCCATGGAAGAGATGAAGGACGATTACGACGCCATCGTGGTTTTGGGGGCGCAGGTTCTTCCCAGCGGGGAACCCAATACCCAGCTGCAGTGGCGGCTGGATACGGCCCTGCGGATCTGGGAGAAAAAGCAGGTTCCCATCGTGGTCTGCGGCGCTCAGGGAAAGGACGAGCCTCTGACGGAGGCCGAGGCCATGAAGACCTATCTGACGGCCCACGGGGTGCCGGCGGAAATGATTCTGACGGATCCCGATTCCTTCAATACCCGTGAGAACATCCGGAACGCCGCCCGCCTTCTGCGGGAACGGGGGGACGTGAATAAGGTGATGATCGTCACCAGCGACTATCATCTGCCCCGGGCCATGGCCATCGCCCGGGACGCCGGCCTGGAGACGGCAGGAATGGGTTCTCCCTGCAAGCCGGAATACTGTATCAAGAATCATGCCCGGGAGGCGCTGTCCTGGGTCAAATACTGGCTGCAGAAGGTGTTCGGATGATGGAAAGGGATCATGAAAGGATGATTGCCGCCCGGCTGGAGGCGAACCGGATTCCCTTTCATTCGGAACTCCCGGGGAAGCTGGCGGTTTATTTGCGGCTGCTGCGGGCGTGGAACGAAAAGATGGATCTGACGGCGGTGGAAGGAGAAGCGGACCTGCTGGACCGGCACTTTACCGACAGCCTGACGGTTTTGCGGACGGGGCTGGTGACGGGGGCGCCGACCCTCATCGACGTGGGAACCGGAGCGGGCTTTCCCGGCATGGTGCTGGCCATGGCGCTGCCGGAGGCCCGGGTGACCCTGCTGGACAGCCAGCAGAAAAGGCTGTCCTTCCTGGAGACGGTGCGGACGGAAACCGGTACCCGGAACGTGACCCTTGTGCATGTCCGGGCGGAAGACGGGGCCCGGCAGCCGGAACTGAGGGAACAATTCGACCTCGCCTGCGCCCGGGCGGTGGCGCCTTTGAACGTGCTCTGCGAGCTGCTGCTGCCCTATGTCCGGGTGGGGGGGAGGATGCTTTGCTGGAAGGGGCCCGGCCTGGCGGAGGAGATGGAAAGCGGCAGAAGAGCCGCCTTCCTGCTGGGCGGAAGGACGGAGGAGCCCCTGGCGTGTCCGGTGGAGGGCAGGGACTGGGATCACCGGATTCTGCCGGTATTGAAAACCGGGGCGACCCCTCGAAAATACCCCCGGAAGGCCGGAGTTCCAAAGCGGGATCCCCTCGCGGGAGCTCTTCCACAGCGTTGTAAAGAATGAACCGCTCCGCTCTCAACTGAAATCCCATGAAAAAACGCATCGCAGGAGGTCATAAAGGATGGATACGCGCTTTGAACCCACGTTTGCTTCCCTTCGGGAATACACCGCTCCGGATTGGTTCCGGGACGCGAAATTTGGAATCTGGAGCCATTGGGGACCGCAGAGCGTCCCCATGTTCGGGGACTGGTATGCCCGGAACATGTATATCCAGGGGACCCCTCAGTACGAATACCATATCCGCCATTACGGCCATCCTTCCACATTCGGATATAAGGATATCTGCGCGCTTTGGAAGGCGGAAAACTTTGATCCCGACGCGCTGATTGAAAAATATTACAGGGCGGGCGCCCGATATCTGATGACGCAGGCCACGCACCATGATCATTTTTTTAACTACGACTCCCGGATGAACCGCATGAACAGCGTGAACGTGGGGCCGAAGAAGGACATCCTGGCGCTGTGGAAGGCGGCGGCGGACAGGAAGGGGATGCCCTTCGGCCTGAGCGAGCACCTGGGGGCCTCCTTCTCCTGGTGGCGGGTCAACAAGGGCTGCGACCGGACCGGTCCCTATGCCGGCGTCCCCTACGACGGGAACGATCCGGCCTGGCAGGATTTTTATCATGCCAATCAGGAGCATGGGACGGAGAATCCCATGGACTGCGGCCCCTGGTATACCGGGAATCGTCCCTTCCGGGACTATTGGCTGAAATGCGTAAAAGAGATGGTGGATCGGTTCCAGCCGGAGATTCTGTATACGGACGGGGCGCTGCCCTTCGGAGACCACTGGATCGGAGATCAGCGGGACATTCGGGACGCGGATTACGCGTGGGGGCTGCAGGCGGTGGCCCATCTGTACAATACGTCCATCGGAAAGCATGGGAGCAATCAGGCGGTCTATCTGCAAAAGGACCGCCGGCCGGAGATTTACAGCGTAGGGGTGCTGGATATCGAGAAGAGCCAGCTGCCGGGAATCATGCCCGAGCCCTGGCATACGGATACCTGTATCGGCAACTGGTTCTACGACGTGCGGGATCCCTATAAGTCCCCGGAGCAGATCATCGAAATGCTGGTGGATATTATTTCCAAAAATGGGGTCATGCTGCTGAATATCCTGCAGCGGCCGGACGGGAGCATCGACGAGGACGCCGATTTCATTCTGGAGAAGCTGGCGGGATGGTTCGAGATCAACGGGGAGGCTGTTTACGGCACCCGGCCTTGGCGGGTCTTCGGGGAAGGAGAAACCCGGGTTCTCATCGAGGGCTTCCGGGAAGAAAAGACCGAATGGAACCGGAGCGATTTTCGGTTCACGCAAAAGGACGGACAGGTCTACGCCTTTATGCTGGGCGCGAAGGGCGGAGAGACGGCGGTGCTCCGGAGCTTCGGGAAGGATCGGGTTACATCCGTGGAACTGCTGGGCGTCGGACCGGTGGCCTGGAAACAGGAACTGGGGGTGCTGGCGGCGGCGCTGCCGGAAAAGCTGCCCAGCATTTGCGCCAACACGCTGAAGATTTCCTGCCGGGGCGAAGATCATGAAGAATAATAACGACAAGACCAACGTCATGCGGATCCTGGACAGCAAAAAGATTTCCTATACCGCCCATACCTACGAGCCGGATGCCACCATGACGGGAGAGCAGATCGCGGGCCTGCTGGGGGAGGATCCGGCGAGGGTCTTCAAGACCCTGGTGACCCGGGGCAAATCCGGGGCCTACTATGTCTTTGTGATTCCCGTGGGCGGGGAACTGGATCTGAAAAAAGCCGCCAAAGCCTCCGGGGAAAAAGCCATCGCCATGATTCACCAGAAGGAGCTGCTGCCCCTGACGGGATATGTGCACGGGGGCTGTTCCCCCATCGGGATGAAAAAAGCCTTTCCGACCTTTCTGCACGAAACGGCAAAAGCATACGAAACCGTCTGCGTCAGCGCCGGAAAAGTCGGCGCCCAGATTGAGCTGGCGCCCGGCGATTTAATCAGAATCACGGGCTGCGCAGCAGCTGATCTTCTCGTATCATCGTAACGGTTCGGTCTTGCAAGCGCAGCGACTGAGCCGTCCCGGAACATCAGATACATGCGATCAACCGACCGAGGCGGAGGCTTTTCTGCGGCCGCGGCGAACCCGATTGATATGCCGTTCGAAATCCCCGCTGTTAAGAAGCTCGGTGAGGACGTATTGCTCGAAGGTCGGGACGGTGCAGGAGAAAAAACCGGCGCGGCTTTGGAAGACGGGAAGCAGCCGCCGGGGAAGAACCAGGTATCCTACGCGGAGGGCGGGAGAGAACGTGCGGGAGAACGTGTTCAGATAAAGGACGTTTTCCCGGGAGGCCCGGGCAAAGACCGTTTCCTCCGGCTTGCGAAGGAGGGAAAACTCGGATTCGAAATCATCCTCCACGATATAACGGTCTTCCCGATCCGCCCAGCGGAGATAATCCGATCGGCGGGTGGCGGAGGCGGTCACCCCGCTGGGGTAGCTGCGAAAAGGCGTAATATGCAGGACGGTGGCCCGCGTTCGCTCCAGGGCCTCGGGACGGATGCCGTCCCGGCCCAGTGGCAGGAGATCGCAGCGGATGCCCCGGGCCTCATAGACCTGACGGATTTTGGCGTAGGAGGGGGATTCGATGGCATAGAGCCGATCCTGTCCCAGAATGATGCCGATGAGACCGTAAAGATATTCCGCCCCGGCCCCGATGACGATCTGATCCGGCCGGACATGAATGCCCCTGTTCCGCCCCAGGTAGCGGCAGAGCGCTTCCCGCAGCTCCGGAGCGCCGGAATTGGACGTCTTCCGCAGAATTCGTTCGCCGTATTCCGTCAGAACCCGCCGCATGGTGCGGGCCAGGGTCGGGAAGGGAAATTCCTCCGAGGGCTCCGAGGACGCCGGCATGTCCGGGTCCGGCGCCGGCGCCGGAACGGATGCTTCGGAGAGCCCGCCGGGGATGAAGCTGTCCGCCCGGCGGTAGATCACATAGTATCCGCTTTTCGGGCGGGCTTCCACATATCCTTCCTGACAGAGAAGCTCCAGGCTGTGCTCCACGGTCACGATACTGACGTTCTCCTCCCGGGCCAGCTGGCGCCGGCCGGGAAGCTTATCTCCGGGGCGGCGCTCCCCCCGCGTGATTTCCTCCCGCAGGCGGAGATAGACCTGCAGATACAGAGGTGATTTGGACCTGAGACTTTCATCCATAGGACACCCTCCCGTACGATCAAGCATGCGGTTTAAACTGGCCTTATATTTTTCTTACGTTCTGGGCCTTTCCACAAAGCCAAATCCAGTTTATACTTCCCGCAAGATTTCGTCAAGGAGGGATGAATGATGAGTCAGGGTTCTGACAGGAGTAACGCGTCTTTGCTGCGGCTGGTGTTCGCGGCGGTGCTGGCGGCCATGGTCTATCTGGTTACCATGTTCCGGTTCCCCCTGCTGGGTTCCAAAGTGCATTTTGCCAACGCGGTCTGCCTGCTGAGCGGGCTGCTGCTGGGCCCGGTGTGGGGCGGATTCGCGGCGGGTATGGGATCCGCGCTGTATGATCTGATGCTGTATAATGAAGGGATCATCAACCTTCTGATCACCTTTGTCAGCAAGTTTGCCATGGCCTGGGTCTGCGGGAAGCTGTACAACGGGGCGGAAGAAAAGAAGGTCGACACGCCCCGGCTGATCCTGGCCTGCGTGGCGGGAGCGCTGACCTATGTGGTGCTGTACATGCTGAAATCCGGGATTTACGGAGCCATCGCGGGGAATTTCTGGGCGCCGGTGATCAGCAAGTTCCCGGCATCCATCATCAACGCCGGGGCAGCCATCGTGGCGGCGCCGATCTTCTACCACGCGATGCGGCCGGCGCTGAAGAGCGCCGGAATTCTGGCGAAGCTGAGAGCTGCCAGGTAAGGAACGGTCCCGGAGTGGAAAAGAGAATCCGATTGTGATATCATGGGTTCCGGGCGGGGACGGGCAGGAAACGAACGGACGCCCTCAGGGACGGAAAGGGGAAATACGTTTTATGTCTGATCTGACCCGGAAACGGAAGAAGGCGGCACGGCGGGCTGTTTCCATCAGCAGGGTGATGGCGCTGACTTTTTTGGGAATCATTCTGTTTGGAGCGGCCCTGCTGAATCTGCCGGCGGCTTCCCGGGACGGGAGGCCGGCCGGGGCGATGGTGTCCCTCTTTACGGCGACATCCGCCACATGCGTGACCGGGCTGACCCTGGCGGATACCTGGACCCAGTGGAGCGGGTTCGGGCAGACGGTGATTCTGCTGATGATCCAGATCGGGGGGCTGGGATTTATGTCCGCGGCCTCCCTTGCGTACTTCAGCCTGCGGCGGAAGGTTTCCATCCAGCAGCAGATGGTCATGGCGGAGGCCATCGGCGTTCAGAACATGGGCGACGTGGTGATCCATCAGAAAAGGCTGCTGATCCGGGCGTTCGCGGTCGAGGGGGCGGGAGCCGCCCTTCTGACGGCGCGGTTCCTGGCGGAATATCCGCTTCCGCAGGCGGTGAAGCTGGGCATTTTCCACGCGGTATCGGCCTTTTGCAACGCGGGATTCGATATTCTGGGCTTTCGGGCCCCCGGGGGCAGCCTGATCACCTATCGGGAGGATCCGGCGGTCTGCCTGATCCTGGCGATGCTGGTGATCCTCGGCGGATTAGGCTTTCTGGTCTGGGATGAAGTGCTGCGGGAAAGGCACCCTTCCAAATGGAGCGTGTACACCAGGCTGGTCCTGATCACCTCGGGGATCCTGCTGGCGGCGGGCATGGCGGCGACCTGCCTGCTGGAATGGAATAATCCCGCGACGCTGGGTCCGATGCCGGCGGGGAAGAAACTGCTGGCCGGCTTTTTTCAGTCGGTGACCCTGCGGACAGCGGGATTTGCCGCCCTGGATCAGGGATCGCTGACGCCTGCCGGAAAAGGGCTTTCGCTGTTCCTGATGCTGATCGGAGGCTCTTCCGGCTCTACGGCGGGTGGATTGAAAACCGTGACATCCGTGGTGCTGGCGATGTTCGTGTGGAGCAGGATGCGGGGGCGCCGCACGGTCAGCGTATTCCACCGGACGATCTCGGACGATCATGTCATGAACGCCCTTCAGATTTTTATCCTGATGATCACCTTGGCTTTTTTCAGCGCGATCGTGATTTCTGGGACCTCCCCGCTGGATTTTACGGACGCGCTGTTTGAGTCCGTGTCCGCGATCGGGACCGTGGGGCTGACGGCGGGGGGCACGGCGCGGATGAGCCCTGCCGCGAAAATACTGATCATGCTGCTGATGTATTTCGGCCGGGTCGGCGTCCTGACCATCAGCATGGGCTTCCTGAAAAAGAAACCCGCGGGGGAAAAATACCGCTACGCGAATACGGAGCTGTTGATCGGATAAGAGCGAAAGGGGAAAACCAGATGAAATCCTACGTGGTGATCGGGTTAGGCCGGTTTGGGGCGGAAATCGCGGCGAAGCTGTATGCCTGCGGCGAGGAAGTGCTGGCGGTGGATCTGGACGAGCAGATCGTGGACAAGATCGCGGATCGGGTGACCCGGGCGGTCGCGGCGGATGCCCGGGATCGGGATGTGCTGGAAAAACTGGGCGTGGAGAATTTTGACCGGGCGGTGGTGGCCGTGGGAAGCGACCTGGCGGCATCCGCGCTGATTACCATGAACCTGAAGGCCCTGGGCGTTTCCTACATTGTATGCAAGGCCCACGATGACACCTATCGGGAGATTCTGGAGAAGCTGGGCGCCGACCGGGTCATCATTCCGGAGTGGGAAGCGGCGGATAAGCTGGCGCTGGGCCTGACCCATGCCGGGGTCATGGAATATATTGAACTCTCGGAAGAATTCGGCATTCTGGAGATCGAACCGATGGACAAATGGGTGGGCAAGAGCATCCGCGCCCTGGATCTGCGTTCAAAGTACGGGCTGAATGTGATTGCCATGCGGCGGGAAGAAGCCATCAGCATTCCGCCGGATATTGATACGCCGCTTCAGCGGGATACCATGCTGGTCATTCTGGGAAGCTACGACGCGCTGGAAAAGCTGAAGAACTAAGGAACCGCCTGTATCAACCGATCACAGCGCTGCCGGAGGAAACGATCCTCCGGCAGCGCTGTTTTTGTGCGCAGGAGGGAACCCCCTGAACGCCGCGCTTGCGGGACGGAAGCGTTACGCCGCAGGAAAGTCTTTCTGGGAGGATAACGAACCGCGTTTTCACTGTTTGATGGATAATCAGATACTCAAGGCTACAGGCATCGTTTCAAGGCTCCGGATTATCACATCCGTGACCGATCGTATCCCGACATTTTTGAAAATTTGCCAACTAAAGTTGTC
>JAFWES010000048.1 GCA_017512805.1 Clostridia bacterium | reverse complement strand
TTGACGAGATCAAGGCATTCCTGAAGGGTGAAAATCCGAACGAAGAAGACGAATAATCGAGATATAAAAAATCGATCCTTATCGGATCGGAATGAAGCAAATTTGACGATAGCGGGTTAATTTTTCAGGAAGTTCACATTCCTGTTCATGGTATGATTTTTTGTTAACATATCTTATCTGTTCACCGCCTGAAAGTCAATCAAAAAAGGAGACAGAGAACCGTCCCCTGTCTCCTTTCGCCGTGCGGCGGGAGAGCCTGTTCCGGGCAGTTACCGGGGCCGGGCGCTTTCCCAGGCCAGGCGGACGGCTTCCCGCGTCGGTTCGCTTTGAAAGCGATAGACCGCCACCTGAGAGATCAGACGGCGCAGAAGCCGCAGGACCCGCCGGGAAGCCTCGATGTCGGCCGGCTGATAGACCATGGGAAAAAGGGAGAGGTAGGCGGCGGCCGGCGACAGCCGGGTGACGCGGTTGACCCCCGCCCGCTCCAGGCAGAAGATTGCCCGCAGGGGTACAGCCATATTGGTGCTCATCCCCTCTTTGCCGCACCAGGGGGTTCCGTAAGCCAGGGGCGGATCGTCGGAAAGCTGAACAAGGGGTTTGTCTCCGTTGACCACCACCGAATCCGGATAGGCCTCCAGCCAGCGGAGCAGGCGGGTGGTTTTGCCCGTTCCGCTGGGAGCGGTGATCATATAGCCGAAGCCGTCCTTCGCCACCACAGCCCCATGCATCAGCATCAGATCGCTGGACAGCAGGCTGTTGGCGATTTCCTTGCAGACGGCCATGGATTCCTGGACGTCCTCGGTGGGCATCCAGGGGCCCTGAGGCTGACCGTCGGGGGTCAGGGCTTCGGCGGTCATGGCGGCCAGGGACTCCCGGGAGGGACTGACGAACAGGTCGGGAACGGCTCCCTGCACCAGATAGGCCCGGCATTCATCATAAATCCGCCGGTAGCTGCTTTCGATCTGCACGGTTTTTCCCGCCAGGCCGATCTGGAAGAGGTAACGCTTCGGAAGCGGAATCGGGCTGTTCACGGTGCTTTCCCTCCCCCATTCATCTGCTTTTTTACTCTATTCGCAGGGATTCTTGATGTCCGGCAGGCGCATCAGGCCGGCGGAAACCATCTTCAGGGTCCGGTCGCAGATTCGCCGGTCGCAGTGACCGGGCGCGGCGCTGCGATGGTTGGCGGGACAGAGCGTGCACTGGGCCTCGTAGGCGCAGCCCCGGCATTCCCCGGGTGCCGGAAGGTTTACGGCCGCTTCATGAAGGGTGTTCCAGGCTTCCCGGAAGCCCACGGTCAGGGGCTCCGTCCTGATGTCGGGCAAGCCCACGCAGGGGCACATGATCCCGTTATGGAGAATCGCAAAGGAGCTTCGTCCCGCGCCGCAGCTTGTTCCGCGCACCGGTTCGGCCGCGGCGGCGCTGGGCGGGGGTACGGCGGCGGGATCCGCCGGCGTCAGCTCCTCCCCGCGCAGGGCCGTTGCGGTCCGGAGAATCTCGATATAGCGATCCGAGGGAAGATCGCCCCCGGAACGGCCCGTTTCCGCCCGGGGCGGCATCAGAAAGGAATTGATCTGCCAGGGAAAGCCCGTCCGCGCGGCGGCTTCCAGCAGGGGGCGGACGTCCTGCCGCATGAAGGGATTCGGCGTGATGGAAAGGGACACCGGCAGCTCCGCTTCCTTCAGCATGGCCAGATGGTCCATCATCTTTCCGAAAACCCGATGGCCGGTCACGGCCTCATATTCCGCTTCATCCCCGCCGTAAAGGGTGATCTGGAAGGAGGTCGGGCGGTACCGCCGGAAAAACGCGATCCGCTTTTCATCCAGCAGCAGGCCGTTGGTCAGAATCCGGATCTTCATTCCCCTCTCATACAGATGCAGATAAACATCGTCAAACCCGGGATATGTGAGGCATTCCCCGCCGGTCAGGGAGACCCGCAGGAGCCCCATCTCCCGGGCTTCGTCAATCAGACGGATCCAGGTTTCCGGGGAAAGGGGCGCCTCCGCGCGCATTCCTTTTTCGGGATGCACGTAACACATTTTGCAGTCCAGGTTGCAAAAAGAGGTCAGCTCCAGCGATCCGTGCAGGGGGATCCCGTTCCGCCTGGCGTTGGCTTCCAGATAGCGGTTCAACCGGCGGTACCGCTCATCCGGGGAGACCCCCTTTTCCTTCATCGCGTCCAGGAGCGTCAGGGCGTTCAACTCCCGCTGTTCCTCCAAGGGAGATCAGCATCCTTTCGTTTCCGTAATGCCGTATTCATCCAGCTGCCGCAGCAGATCCCGGATGGCTGTTTCGGCGGTGGCCTCGTCGATCTCATATTCATCCAGCAAAGCCTGCACCAGGGAGTCCATGCTTTGCTCCTGCTTCAGCTTTTCCAGGATGAACGCGCTTTCATCGTTCAGTACCACCACCCCATGGAAGCGAACCCCTTCGTCGCCCAGGGGAATCAGCAGGGAATCGCCGGCCAGGGAGACCAGTTCGTATTGTTCTTTGAGTTTCATTTGTTGCCTCCTTGGGGAGATAGGGTTTTATGAACTTGCGCCTAAGTATACATAATCATTATTTTCTGTAATATTTAATATGATACAAATCTGATATTCGGTAGGATTGTAGCCTGGATTTGCTTTCATATAATTATTTGAATAATAGCATTGGGAGCTGGGGCCCGTCACCGACGAAGTAATGATATTTTCACATGACAGCATGACCCGTTCCACCCGGAATCCGTGGAATTCTTTTTTCACTTCCGCCGCCACCCTTTCTATGTACTTACAATATGCCCCTTGCAAATCCGACCGTATTCAAATTTATAACTGTGACAAAAATTATACAATCCTTTTTCACATATGTCAATTATATTACATGATTTTTTCAAAAAATATTTTCTATTGTATCCATACCCTTTTTCTGCTATAATTTCTGTCGTTACCCAAAGGGAATGAAACGCAAAGGAGTTCGAACCACATGTTGATTGAAAAGCTTTTCGGAATCACATCTGCCATCGCGGAAACCGCCGCTTCGACCGGTGCGGCCACGGACGCGGCTGCCGCCGCTGACGCCGCCGGAGAAGCCGCGGGCCAGATGAATTCCGTCGCCGCCCTGCTGTCCACCTTCCTCCCCATGATTCTGATTTTCGTGGTTTTCTATTTCATGCTGATCCGGCCCCAGCGGAAAAAGGACAAGGCCGTGAAGGATATGCTGAATAATCTGAAGGCCGGGGATCGGGTGTGCACCATCGGCGGGATTTACGGCACGATCGTGGGTCTGAAGGATGATACCGTGACCCTGTCCGTGGGCGTGAACAATACGACCATGGTGCTCGCCCGCTGGGGTATCCGCAGCGTGGAAGAAGTTTCCATCGAGAACGACGCCCAGGAACTGAACTGACAGGTTCTGAACAGAAAAGAAAACCGCACAAAAAACGCCGGAGCGAGAATGGCTCCGGCATTTTTTGTGCCTATGTTTGACTCCCCTGCTTATCCCTGCGGCGGGATGTCCTCCACGACCTGCAGGGCTGCCCTGCCGAAGGTGTCCGCCAGCTCCTCCGTATAGTCGTCGTCCGATTCCTCCCCGGTGTCCGGGGCCTGGGTATTCCGGTCCAGGGCCGCGAAGGTACAGGGACTGCCCGCCGCTTCGCTGAGGGCGGCTTCAATCTTGCTCTTCCGGTCCGGGCTGTTCAGCTGGGGCACGGTCATTTCAAAGCCGGGATTCGCCTGCCAGCGGTATTCCGCGCCTTTGACGCCGACGAGCTGCCCGCTGCGCAGGAAGCTGCCGATCATGGGTTCCGTCCGCAGGAGCTGCTTGACCGTTTCCGCCCAGATGCCCTGGTCGTCGGCGGCCACCGGCTTTTTCTTCGCGGCCGGTTTCGGCTGCCCTTCGGCGCTGGCTTTCTTCGCGGAAGGCTTTTCGCCCTCCCCTTCCGCTTTCGGCTCGGATGCGGGCCGGACGCCCTTTTTCAGCAGTTCCTGCAGCTGGCTGATCCGGTTTTCCAGCTCCGCGATGCGGTCGTTCAGGGCCAGGGTATCCACCGGCGCGGTCCGCAGGCAGCACTTCAGGGCGACGTTTTCCAAGGCGATCCGGGGAGAGGAGACGGATTTGATATCCGTTTCCAGGGCGATAAAGAGATCCAGCATTTCCATGAGCCGGGAGGCGGAGATCCCTTCCGCGCCCCGGACATAATCCGCCGCCGTTTCGTCCGTCAGGTCCAGCACATCGGCGATGTCCGCGCCGCAGCATTTGGCCATCAGCAGGGTGCGCAGATGGTCACAGACGCTGCGGGCGAAAGCGGAGGGCTCCCGCCCGTTCCGCATCAGCTCATCGATCAGGCGAAGGGCCTCGGCGGCGTTTTCGCCGGCCAGGGCCGAGCTGAATCTGAACAGGAAGCCGCGGTCGCTGGTGCCCAGAACCGTTTGCACCAGGGATTCATCGATCTTCCGGCCGTAGCCGATACACATATCCAGGATGCTGAGGGCATCCCGCATTCCGCCTTCCGCCGCCCGGGCGATGGCCATCAGGGCGCCGTCGGTGGCCTCCGCCCCCGCCCCGTCCGTGGCTTCCCGCAGGCGGCCGGCAATCTGGCGCACCGGGATCCTGGAAAAATCGAACCGCTGGCAGCGGCTGAGAATGGTGGCCGGGAGCTTGTGGGGCTCGGTGGTGGCCAGGATGAAGACGATAAAGGAGGGAGGTTCCTCCAGGGTCTTCAGCAGGGCGTTGAAGGCTTCGGTGGTCAGCATGTGGACTTCGTCCACGATATAGACCTTGTATTTTCCGGCCTGGGGGGGATATTTGACGCTTTCCCGCAGGATGCGGGCGTCGTCGATACCCCGGTTGCTGGCGGCGTCCATCTCCACAACGTCGAGGCTTTCCTCCCCGCTGAGGCGACGGCAGGTTTCACATTCGCCGCAGGGATCCCCGTTCACCGGATGCTCGCAGTTGATGGCGGCGGCCAGAATTTTGGCGGTGGAGGTTTTCCCCGTCCCCCGGCTGCCGCAGAAGAGGTAGGCATGGGGGATGCGGCCGGTTTCCACCTGATGGCGAAGGGTTTCCACGATGGGCTCCTGACCCACCATATGGGAAAAGTCCTTGGGACGCCACTCACGGTAAAGGGCCTGATACGCCATGATTACTCTCCTTCTTCGTCAAAATGGAGATAGGGCAGCAGATTCCGGAATTTGCTTTCCCCGATGCCCCGGACGGACATAAGATCCTCCGGATAGTAGAAGGGGCCGTGGGCGGCAATCTCGTCCTGAATGGCGGCGGCCAGGGTTTCGCCGATTCCGGGGAGCTGCAGCAGCTCGTCGGCTTCCGCTTCATTGATGCTGACGGTTCCCCCGGGCAGCGCCCGCGCCGCCGTCGTGAAGGGCTCCGCCCCCGCGGCGTCAAACCGCTGCCGCAGGCCGCGGGGAGCGTCCTTCAGGGACAGCAGGCACAGGGCGACGGCGAGCGCTGTCAGCGCCATGCCCCAGGCCGCGGGGAGGCGGATGTTCTTCAGCCGGCGCAGCGCCGGTTGAATCCCCCGCCCCCGGGCCCGTCCGTTTCCGTCACGCATTGGGATCCTTCCGGACCTTCTGCCCCTGTTTGGTATCCTCCAGGATGTATCCCGCGGCGCGGATGGCGTCCCGCAGCTCATCGGAGCGCTTCCAGTCCTTGTTTTTCCGGGCTTCGGCCCGCTCGGCCACCATGGCCCGGACCTCGTCGGTGAGGCCGTCGTTTTCCTTCGTCAGGAGGCCCAGCACGGAGCAGACCGCCTGAAGGCTGTTCAGGGCGGCTTCCGCGGCTCCCCTGGCGCAGCCGGGCTGAACCACGGTATTGGCGTCCTTCACCAGTTCGAAAATGGCGCCCAGGGCGTCCGCTGTGTTCATATCGTCGTCCATGGCGGCGTCAAACTTCTGTTCATACCCCTTCAGGCGCTGCAGGAAGGCTTCCTCCGCCTCATTCAGGGGGCGGTCTTCCGCGTTCTCCCGCTGGAACAGCAGGTTATCCCGGGCGGTATACAGGCGGGTCAGGCTGGCATTGGCCGCCTCGATCTGTTCCCGGCTGAAGTTGATGGGGCTGCGGTAGTGGGCGGAAAGCATGAACAGCCGGACGGCCTCCAGGTCGAATTCCTTCGCGATATCCCGGACCGTGAAAAAGTTGTTCAGGCTTTTGCTCATCTTCTGGTTATCCACGTTGATGAAGCCGTTGTGCATCCAGTACCGGACGTAGGGCTTGCCGGTGGCGCCTTCGCTCTGGGCGATCTCGTTCTCGTGATGGGGGAAGAGCAGATCCTTCCCGCCGCAGTGGATGTCGAAGGTTTCGCCCAGGTATTTCATGCTCATGGCGGAGCATTCAATATGCCAGCCCGGCCGCCCCATGCCCCAGGGGCTTTCCCAGGCCGGCTCCCCCGGCTTCTGCGCCTTCCAGAGGGCGAAATCCGCGGGGGATTCCTTTTCCGTTTCCACATCCAGGCGCTCGCTGGCGCCCATTTCCCGATCCTCCACGCTCTGGCCGCTGAGCTTGCCGTAGCCGGGGAAAGCGCTGACCCGATAGTAAACGTCTCCGCTGGGGACGGCATAGGCATGGCCGTTCTCGATCAGCCGGGAGATCAGGGCGATGATTTCGGGAATGTGCTCAGTGGCTTTGGGATGCACCGTCGCCGGGCGGATGCCCAGCGCCTGGGCGTCCACAAAGTATTCCGCGATAAACCGATCCGCCAGTTCCTTTACGGTGATGCCTTCCTCGTTGGCCCGCCGGATCATTTTATCGTCAATATCCGTAAAGTTCTGGACAAAGGTCACCTCATAGCCTTCCCGTTCCAGCTGCCGCCGAAGAACATCGAAGGTGATGAAGGGACGGGCGTTTCCGATATGAAAATAATTATAAACCGTGGGACCGCAGGCATAAATTCCGACTTTTCCCTCGTGCAGGGGCTTGAGTTCTTCCTTCCTGCGGGTCATGCTGTTATAAATCTGCATTCTTTTTTCTTTCCTTCCAGTGTATATCGTTTTTTGTCCCGCGCCGCGGCCGCTTAACGTTCACCGGCCTGCCGCGGGATGTTCAGGCGCTTTTCGCGGCCCGCCGCCGCAGCAGGGCGAACCTTCCCAGGGCCAGGGCCCAGATGCCGCATCCGCACAGCAGCAGGATCAGGATCAGCCGGTCCAGCTTTTCCGCCGGGGCGGCTTCCGCCGAAGCCTCGTCCGCCGCCGCGGAACCCACCTGCATTTCGGACCGCGCCAGCTCGTTCCCGCCGGCGTCGGACACCGTCAGCCGCACCACCGCGCTGGCCAGGCCTTCCTCCACCTCATCGGGGAGCGTCCATTCGCCCTCAAATGTATTCTCGGCGTTTCCGCCGGAAAGATCCTCCTCGGCGGTATCGCTGCGCTTCCGGATCTTGACCTTCTTTCCGTTCAGATTGGTAAACACCACGGAGCCGGAATCCTCCATCCGGGTGTCCACCGACAGGGTCAGCACCGCGCCGGCCACGTCCGCCCCGTCGGAGCGGATGACCCCGGAAAACTCGGATATCCCGCCGGCCTCCCAGCTCCAGTTTTCCCCGGGCGTCATTTCGATCTGCCAGTCCGCCAGGGCCGGCCCCGCCTGAATACACATACAGAGCAAAGCCAGCAGGCAGATCGCCTTTCTTCCTTGCTTCATCCCCGCTCCCTCCTTTCGCTGCGTTACGGGAGCATTATACCAAAAGAGTGGAGACAATTCAACGCAAAAAACGCCTTCCGATCGAAGGCGTTTATGCAGCGTACGATGGAATATCCGGGTTATTCCGCGCCATCGTCTTTTTCGAACATCTCGTTGATGGCTTCGCTGATGGGCGAAAAATCGGGCGCGGGCTCGGAGGCGTTTTCCACACGGATCACGGGAATATCCTCGGCCGGTTCCGTTTCCGGCTCCTGCGGGAGATCCACGGCCGGCTCCGTTTCCGCTTCCTGCGGGAGATCCTCGGCGGGCTCCGCCGGCGCTTCCGCCTCCGGGGCTGCGTCGTCATCGCCCGCTTCATCGGCCTGCGCCGGTGTCTCCTCCTCCGGGGACGCGTCCATGCTCTGTTCGGGACGGATTCCGGCAAAATGCTCTGCCCGCAGGTCGTTCAGCTCCTCGTCCAGCTTTCCCAGCTCCCGCAGCTGGGCCTCCAGCTCTCCGGGAAAATGCTCCCCCTTCTGCCACAGGGCATAGGCCTTGGCGCCGAAATCCTTCAGGATCTCAGTGCGCCGGTTCACCAGGTTCATCTCCTGGACTTTGAACCGGGTGTTGCTGGCAATGTTGGAGGCGGTATTTCCGATGGCTTCCATCCCCCGCATCCAGATGTTTTTCAGATTGCTGCCGATCTCCGCCATGGGTACGCTCCTTTCGAAAAGGACGGCCAGAGGCCCTCAGGATGCTTTGTTCCACGCCTGAGGGCCCTTTCCGGCCGAACCGCCGTCCGATCCGGTGCGGCGGGTTTACAGATGGCTCTTGATGTTTTCGGCGATCTGGGGCCCGGTGAAGCCGTATTCCTCCAGCAGCACCAGGGCTTTGCCGCTCTGGCCGAAGACATCGTTCACGCCGATTTTGTGGAATTTTTCCACCCCGTGGCCGATCACAGCGGAAGCGACGGCATCCCCGAGACCGCCGATGACGGAGTGTTCCTCCAGGGTAAAGACGTTTTTGCATTTCGCGGCGTACGTCCGGGCCAGGGCTTCGTCAAAGGGCTTGATGGTATGAATGTTGATCACGGCCAGATCAACCCCCTGGGCGGCCAGGAGATCCGCCGCCAGCAGGGCCTGCTCCTTCAGAATGCCGCAGGTAAAGAGAACCGCGTCCTTCCCGTCCTTCAGGACGACGCCCTTGCCCACTTCAAAGGGCTGGGGATCGTATACCGGGGTGGGCAGGCGGCAGGTGCGGATGTACACGGGGCCTTCGATCTTCACGGCGGCTTCCACGCACTGAATGGTTTCATTGGCGTCGCTGGGAACCAGCACCGTCATCCCCGGCAGAACCCGCATCAGGGCCAGATCCTCCAGGGCCTGATGGCTGCCGCCGTCCTCCCCTACGGTGACGCCGGCATGGCTGAAGCCGAACTTCACATTGAAGCGGGAGTAGCAGACGCCGTTGCGGATCTGATCGTAGCTGCGGCCGGCAAAGACGGCGAACGTGGAGCAGAAGGGGATCAGCCCCATGGTGCTCATACCGGCGGCCATATCCACCATGTTGGCTTCGGCGATGCCGCAGTCGAAGAACCGTTCGGGATACGCTTTCTTGAAGGTCAGGGTCATGGTGGCGTTGGCCAGATCCGCATCCAGCACGACCACCTTGTCATTGGCGGCGCCGATCTTGACCAGCGCTTCACCGTATGCGTTGCGGGTAGCTTTCTTTTCCATCTTCTCAGCCCTCCAGTTCCTTCAGCGCCCTGGCGGCCAGTTCCGCGTCCGGGGCCTTCCCGTGCCAGCCGACCTGGTTCTCCATATAGCTGACGCCCTTGCCCTTGATGGTATTCATGATGATATACCGGGGCTTTCCGGGGCAGGCGGGCGCCCGCAGGGCGTCCAGCACCTGCCGCATATCGTTGCCGTCGGCCACTTCGATCACATCGTAGCCAAAGGCCAGCGCCTTGGCCTTGATGTCGCCCAGGCTCATGACCTCGTCATTGGAGCCGTCGATCTGCAGGCCGTTGTGATCCAGGATGACCGTCAGGTTATCCAGCTTGTAATGGGCGGCGGCCATGCTGGCTTCCCAGACCAGGCCCTCCTGGCTTTCCCCGTCGCCGATCATGGTGTATACATGGTTCTTCTTGCCCAGGTGCTTGGCGGCCAGCGCCATGCCCGCGGCCATGGAAATGCCCTGGCCCAGGCTGCCGGTGGAGGCGTCCACGCCGGGACATTTTTTCACATCCGGGTGCCCCTGCAGGATGCTGTGGAGCTGCCGGAAGGTTTCCATGTGTTCCCGGGGGAAATAGCCCCGCTCGCAGAGCGTCCCGTACAGGGCGGGGGCCGCGTGTCCCTTGGAAAGGACAAACCGATCCCGGTCGGGATTCTTTTCGTCCGCGGGGTCCACATTCATGATTTCAAAGTACAGGGCGACCAGGGTATCCGTCGCGGACAGGGAGCCGCCGGGGTGGCCGGAACCCGCCATGGACGTCATGCGGATAATATCCTGCCGCACCAGCCGGGCTTTTTCCTCCAGAGCTTGGATTTCCATAGGATGATCCCTCCTTCGATATTTCGAATGACTGCATCTATTATATGCGTTCTGAAAAAGCTTTGTCAATCTTCTTTTGGAACTCTTCAGCCGCACCGATTCAGCCGCTGCGCTTGCTGGACTGTACAGATCCTTTAGATAACGTTTACCCCAAATTCAGCGCGCCGGTATCCGCCATCCGCTCCAGGGCTTCCGCCATGGCCAGCCGGCCGTGGATATAGGTGAGGCCGCCCTGCATATAGGCGGTATAGGGAGCGCGCATGGGGCCGTCCGCGCTCAGCTCGATGCTGGCGCCGGCCACGAAGGTGCCGGCGGCCATGACCACCGGATCCGCGTATCCGGGCATGGCCCAGGGCTCGGGAAGGGCCATGCTGTCGATGGGGCTGGCGGCCTGAATGCCCTGGCAGAAGGCCACCAGGCGCTCCGGGGTTTCCAGGCGGATGGCCTGAATGATGTCCGCCCGCGGCTCCATGGAGCCGGGGGTGGAACCCAGTCCCAGGTTTTCGAAAAGCCGGGCGGCGAGCATGGCGGTTTTCAGCGCCTGGCACACCGTATGGGGAGCCATGAAGAGCCCCTGGTAGAAGACCCGGTAATCCCCCGCATAGGAGCCCAGCTCCCGGCCCAGGCCGGGGGCGGTCAGCCTCCAGGCCACCCGCTCCACTGCGTCCCTGCTTCCCACCACGTAACCGCCGGTGGGGGCGATGCCGCCGCCGGGGTTTTTGATGAGGCTGCCCACGCAGACATCCGCGCCGAAGTCCGTCGGTTCCTTCTCCCGGACAAATTCCCCGTAGCAGTTGTCCACCATCAGCCGAACCCGCGGATACTTTTCGTGCAGCAAGTCCGCCAGGGGCTGGAAGGCCTCCGGCATCAGGCTGGGACGCCAGCTGTATCCCCGGGACCGCTGGGCGATCACCAGGGTAGTGTCCGGGGTCATGGCCCGCTCCACCGCCTCCAGGTCGATGCGGCCGTCGGGGGTGAGCTCCACCAGGTCAAAGGCCCGGCCGTTTTCCTTCAGGGATCCGGGCGGGGTGTCCTTCCCGGTGCCGATGATTCCCAGCAGGGTATCGTAGGGCAGGCCGGTGGCGCTGAGAATCCGCTCCCCCGGCCTGGTCAGGCCGAAGAGGGTCAGGGACAGGGCGGCGGTTCCACTGGCGATCTGGGGCCGCATCAGCGCGGCTTCGGTATGAAACAGATCGGCCCAGACGGCCTCCAGGGTGTCCCGGCCCACGTCGTCGTAGCCGTATCCGGTGGTGGGGGCAAAATGCCGGTAGCTGATCTGATGGTCCCGGAACACGTCCAGAATCTGCCGCGTGCGGATTCGTTCCACCTCTTCCGCGGCGCGGAAGGGTTCCTTCAGTTCCTCCTCCGCCTTCTGAATCATTTCCTCGATGCGGGAACGGGCTGCGTGCTGCATGGGTGATGGTCTCTCCTTCATATGATTCGACTTGAATGGGGACGTTTTTCGCTCCGGGCGCCTCTCTTCCCGGAACCGGGGGTGTACGCGGCTCGCTGGGGCGGTTTATGCGCGGCGCCCAGGGAAGGCTTTTTCGCGCCCCTGGGACGGTTTACGCGACGCCACCGCGTGTTGGCCTTATTCCGACAACAGTTCCTCCGCCCGGGCGAGCAGATCCGGCTCGGCCGCGTCCAGAAACCGCACCTCCGGCAGCCGCCGCAGGAAGGTCTCCTGCCGCTTGGCGTAATGCCGGGTTCCCTTCTGGATCGCGTCCACCGTTTGCTCCAGGTTCCGCTCCCCCCGCAGATAAGGGATCATCTCCTTGTAGCCCAGGCCCTGCATGCTCCGGGCATCCGGGGAAACGCCCTCCGCCAGAAGGCTTTCCACCTCCCGGGCCAGGCCCTGGTCCATCATGGACAGAACCCGCCGGTTGATCCGGCCGTAAAGAAGCTCCCGGGGCATTTTCAGCGCGGCCACCCGCCAAATAAAGGGGGAGGGTTCCGCTCTGTCCGCCTGCCGGGAAAAGGGGACGCCGGTGGTTTCCGTGACTTCGATGGCCCGGATGGCCCGCCGCGTATCGTTCAGGGGAAGCCGGGCGGCGGTGTCCGGGTCCAGGGCTTCCAGCATCCGGTGCAGAAGAACCTTCCCCTCTTCCGATTCCGCCAGGGCGCGCAGCTCCGTCCGCCGGGCCTCGTTGGCCGGGGCGTCTCCCAGGCCCATGGGATGAATCAGCGCCTGCAGATAGAGCCCGGTCCCGCCCACGAAGAGCACTTCCCTGCCCTGCCGGGCCTTTTCCCGGACCAGGGCCTCGGCCGCTTCCCGGTAGTCCGCGACGGTGAAGGCTTCCGTCGGTTCGCACAGATCCAGCAGCCCGTGAGGTACCCGTTCCCGCTCCGCGGGGGTGGGCTTGGCGGTGCCGATATCCATGCGCCGGTAGATCTGCATGCTGTCCATGCACAGGATGTGCCACCCATGCTTTTCCGCCAGAGCCAGGCCCAGGGCGGATTTTCCGCTGGCGGTGGGGCCGGTCAGGACCCTGCAAAGGATGTTTTGTCCGTTCACTGTATCCTCTTGAATTTTCGGTCCAGTTCCGTATGGCTGATGGAGACCACCAGCGGGCGGCCGTGGGGGCAGGTGGGCGTGACCTTTTTGTCGATCATTTCCTCCACCAGGCTGCGCAGCAGGGCCTCCGGCAGCGGCTCCCCGCCCTTGACGGCGTGCTTGCACGCCATCTGCAGGATCGCGGCCCGCTTTTTCTCCGCCCCCGGGATGCGCCCGTTTTCCAGGGCGTCGATGGCTTCCCGCAGGAAGGCGGCGGTTTCGTTCTCCCCCAGCGTCACGGGGACGCGGCGGATGGCGGCCTCGTATTCCCCGAAGGGTTCCACCGTCAGACCCAGCCCCTCCAGCAGCTCCCGGTTTTCCTCCAGAATGTTCATTTCCTGATGGGTCAGGCTGACCACGTAGGGCACCAGCATCTCCTGCCCCGCGGACTGATCCGAGTAGGCTTTCATCATCTTCTCGTACAGCAGCCGCTCGTGGACGGCGTGCTGATCCACCATCAGCAGATGGTCCGCGTATTCGATCAGGATAAAGGTATCAAACAGCGCGCCGAAGATCTTCATCGGAACCGGGGTATCGGCGGGCAGGGCAGAAAGCTGCTCCTCCCCGCCCGGGGCCTTTTCGGCATAGGGGGAAACTTTCCTTTCCCCTTCCGGGGCAATGTCAGCATATCGGAAACTCTCCGCTTCCGTGTCCGTTGCCTCCGCCTGGGCCGCTTCCCCGACGTCCGGAAGCATAAACTCTTCCTGCCGCGCCGGGCTGAGCCGGGTTTCGGGCGCGGGCAGGATCAGGGGCTCTTCCGGGGCCGGACCCGGGGCGGGACCGGGCCGGGGGCCCACCGGCGCGTAAACCGGGGCTGGCTTTTCCATCATGCGGGGGGCGGCATCGTCGGGAATCCAGGCTTCCTTCTGAACCTGAATCCGCGGCGCGGCGTCGGCCCCGACCGCCGTCCCCGCGGCGGCGCGCGGCCGGTCGGGGATCCCCCCGTCCCGATCCTCTCCTTCGGTCAGGGGCATTTCCACCGGCCGCTGGAAGGCGTCCCGGTCCTGCAGCGCGTCCCATACCAGGGAAAAGACCGCGCTGCGGACCGCCTGATCGTCCCGGAAGCGAACCTCCATTTTATTGGGATGAACATTGACGTTGACAGACTCGAAGGGCATCGTCAGATACAGGACGCAGATGGGATATTTCCCGATCATGACCCGTTCCCGGCACGCATCCTCCAATGCGCCCGAAAGCAGCGGGCTGCGCAGCATGCGGCCGTTGACAAAAAAGCTCTGGCCGCTGCGGTTGCTGCGGGCGTTTTCCCCGATGCCCACGAAGCCGCGGATCACCACGCCCTGTTCGCACCCCTCCACCCGGCGCATGGTTTTCACCGCCTGTACGCCGTGGATGGTCAGCGCCGCGGATTCCTCCCGGCCGTCGCCGGGGGACCGGTAGATCAGCTTTCCGCCGGAAAGATACCGGAAGCTGACGTCCGGCCGGCTCAGGATCAGGCGGACCAGCAGATCGGTGACCGCGTTGGCTTCCGTGCCGGGCTTTTTCAGAAAGCCCAGCCGAACCGGAACGTTATAGAACAGGTCTTTCACCAGGATGCCGGTCCCCGGCGCGCAGGCCACCTCCGTAATAGAGAGGATCCGGCCCCCCTCGTTCTGGACCCGCAGGCCCGTTTCCCGATCCCGGGGGCGGGTGGTCAGCGTCACCTTCGAGACCGCGGCGATGGAGGCCAGCGCCTCCCCCCGGAAGCCCAGGGTGCCGATGGCGCTCAGGTCGTTGAGGGAGTGGATTTTGCTGGTGGCGTGGCGCTCGAAGGCCATCCGCAGGTCGCTTTCGTCGATGCCGCAGCCGTCGTCGGTGACCCGGAAGGAGGAAATCCCGCCCTCCTGAATCTCCACCGTGATGCTTTTCGCCCCCGCGTCCAGGCTGTTCTCCACCAGTTCCTTGATCGCGGCGGCCGGCCGCTCGACCACCTCTCCCGCGGCGATTTTGCCGATCAGATCGGGCGGTAACAGATTGATCTTTGCCACGTCTTTCTCCTTACAGTTTCCGCGTCTTTCGTTACTACTCAGCCTCGCTCTCGGCCATGGAACTGAGCAGTAACCATCTCTCTCCTTACAGCTTCCGCGCCTTTTCCCGCAGCAGGAACAGGCGGTTCATGGCGTCCATGGGCGTCAGGGCCATGACGTCGATGGACTGCAGCTCGTTGATGATTTCGGTTTTCCGGTATTCGAACAGATCCACCTGCTCATTTTTCCGGGAAGGCTGATCCTCGCCCAGGATGTTCTGGCCGATGGTGTTCTGATTGATGTCGCTGACCTCCAGCCGGGCCTGGATTTCATGGGCCCGGACGATGACCGGATGGGGAACCCCCGCCAGCCGGGCCACATGGACGCCGAAGCTCTTGTCCGCCCCGCCCCGCAGGATTTTCCGCAGAAAGATCACGTCCTCCCCATGTTCCTTCACGGAGATGCAGTAGTTCTTCACCCCGTCCAGGTGCCCTTCCAGTTCGGAAAGCTCGTGATAATGGGTGGCGAAGAGGGTTTTGGCCCCGATATTCTTTGGATCGGCGATATATTCCACCACCGCCCAGGCAATGGCCAGGCCGTCGAAGGTGCTTGTGCCCCGGCCGATTTCGTCCAGAATGATCAGGGACCGGGCGGTGGCGTTGCGCAGGATGTAGGCGGTCTCGCTCATTTCCACCATGAAGGTGCTCTGGCCGGAGGCCAGATCGTCGGAGGCGCCGACCCGGGTAAACACCCTGTCGCAGATCGGGAGGCTGGCCTCCCGGGCGGGGACGAAGGAACCCATCTGGGCCATCAGGCAGATCAGCGCCACCTGGCGCATGTAGGTGCTTTTTCCCGCCATATTGGGGCCGGTGATGATCATCATCCGCTGGTCCCCGGTATCCATCTGCGTATCGTTGGGGACGAATTCCCCGGAGGGCAGGCTCTGTTCCACCACCGGGTGCCGTCCGTCCAGGATGTTCAGGCTGCCGTCCTCATTCATGTCCGGGCGGACGTAATGGTTGTCCGCCGCCACGGCGGCCAGGCTCTGGTACGCGTCCAGGGCTTTGACCGCCGCGCAGGTCCGCTGAATCCGGTCCATCCGTTCGCCGATGCGGTCCCGTAGCTCGTTGAAGAGCTGCAGCTCCAGCCGGACGCTCTGCTCCTGGGCGCCGATGATCTTCTGCTCCGTTTCCTTCAGCTCCGGGGTCATATAGCGTTCGGCGCCCGTCAGCGTCTGTTTGCGGATATACCGCTCCGGCACCAGGGAGAGGTAGCTCTTCGTGACCTCGATATAATACCCGAACACCCGGTTATACTGGATGCGCAGGTTTTTGATGCCGGTTTCCTCCCGCTCCTTCCGCTCCATGTCCAGGATCCACTGCTTGCCGCTGGTCTGGGCGGCGCGGTATTCATCCAGAAGGGGGTGATAGCCGTCCCGGATGATGCCGCCCTCGGTGATCACCGCCGGGCAGTCGGGATGGATGGCGCTTTCCAGCATCGCGGTCAGCTCCTCCAGCGGGTCCAGATCCCCCAGGATCTCCCGCAGGGCCTCCGACGATGCCCCGGACAACTGCTCCCGCAGGGCGGGAATCTTCTTCAGGCTGGCGCAGAGGGACAGGCAGTCCCGGGCGTTGAGCGTGCGGTAGGCCACCTTGCTCAGCAGCCGCTCCATGTCGTAAACGCCGCCGAGCTCCTCCCGAAGGGAGGCGGTCAGCAGGGGTGAGGCGGCCAGCTCCGCCACCGCCTCGTGCCGCTTGAGAATCTCGGAGCGCTCCAGCAGCGGGGATTCGATCCAGCTTCGCAGAAGCCTGCCGCCCATGGCGGTGGCCGTCCGGTCCAGCAGGCCCAGCAGCGTGCCCTTTTTCCCCTTTCCCCGCAGGGGTTCCAGCAGCTCCAGGTTGCGCCGGGTGCCGGGGTCCAGCAGCATCGTGCGGCCGATCTGAACCAGCCGGGGCGGCCGCATATGCTCCAGCGCGTTTTTCTGCGTCTCCTGAAGGTATCGCATCAGCGCCCCCGCGGCGCAGGCGGCCGTCCGATGGTCATCCAGCCCCAGCGGAGTCAGGGAGGCAAGATGGAACTGCTTCTCCAGCGTCTCCTCCGCGTTTCTGTACTGGAAGCGCTCCGCCGGCTGACGGCTGTGCTCCGGCAGGTCCAGGCCCGTCCAGTCCCGCAGCCGGGCCGGGTCGTTGGTCAGAATCTCCCCCGCCCCGATGCGGCTGATCTCCTGGCGCAAAAGGCTCTCCCCGGGCTCGCACGCAAAGAATTCCCCCGTGCTCACATCCGCCCAGGCCAGGCCGGCGTCCCGGCCGCTGAGGCAGACGCAGAGGAGGAAATTGTTGGCTTTTTCGTCCAGCATCCCGGGATCCGTGACGGTGCCGGCGGTAATAACCCGCACCACGTCCCGTTCCACCAGCCCCTTGGCCAGGGCGGGATCCTCCAGCTGTTCGCAGATCGCCACTCGGTATCCCTTCTCGATCAGGCGCTCCACATAGGTGTTCAGCGCATGGTAGGGCACGCCGCACATGGGCGCCCGCTCCTCCAGACCGCAGTCTCTTCCCGTCAGGGTCAGTTCCAGTTCCCGGCTGGCGGTTTTCGCGTCCTCGAAAAACAGCTCGTAAAAATCCCCCAGCCGGAACAGCAGCAGGCAGTCCGGATATTGCTCATGAATCCGCAGGTACTGCTGCATCATCGGAGAAAGTGCCATCTTTTGCCTCTCATCTCATCGTACGTTCCGAATATGCCCGCTTCCGCGGGAAGGGCCCCGCGGCCGCCGTCCGGGCGAGGGTCAGCCGCACCCGCTGCAGCCCTCGCAGCTGCCGGAGCAGTCCGGTGCCGCAACATCCTCCTCCCGGATTTCCCCGGTGATCACCACCCGCAGAATCCGGTTTACATTGTCCATCATATCGGAAAACGCTTTTCGGGCTGTCTTCAGCGCCATGACCTTTTCGTTGGTGTTCATCTCCCGCTCTGCCAGGATCATTTCCGCGTTGGCGATCTTCAGCTCCCCGGGATCCATGCCCTTTCGGGTCAGCAGCTCCTCCACCCGCTCCCGCTTCTCCATCATCCGGCGAACCGCGGCGGCCGCTTCCGGATCCTGCTCCACGCCGGCTTCCATTTCCTTCATGCGCAGGTACACATCGCTCGCGGATATGGCCTCCGCCAGCTCCTGCGCCTTGGTCAGCACCGTTTTCATGATTGTTCCAGCCTTTCACCCATCAGGGTATTGTTCTTCACCTTCGTAATGCGGCATCGGACGATGGTTCCCGTATCCGACGCCGTGCCCGGCAGGGTCACGGAAACGCCGTGCCGCCCCTTTCCGGATACGGCCCTGTCGCTGCGGCGGCTCAGCCCCTCCACCAGCACCTCTTCCTCCTGTCCCACAAAGCGGCGCAGTGTCTCCTGCTGCAGCCCCTCCTGCAGGGCGATCAGCCGCTGAATCCGTTCCTTCGAGACCTCCTCCGGAATCTGGCCTTCCATGGCGGCGGCCCGGGTGCCGGTGCGGGGGGAATAAATGAAGGTAAAGGCGCTGTCATAGCGCACCTGCTCCACCAGGGAGAGCGTGTCCTCAAACTGGGCTTCCGTTTCCCCGGGAAAGCTGACGATGATATCGGTGCTCAGCCCGATGCCGGGCACGGCCCTTCGCAGGGCCGCCACACGGTCCAGATACTGGTCGCGGGTATAGTGGCGGTTCATCCGCCGCAGAATCTCGTCGTTCCCGCTCTGCACCGGAAGATGGAACTGGGGCAGGATGTGACGGCTCCCGGCCATGGCCTCAATCAGATCGTCGCTCAGGTCCTTGGGGTGGCTGGTCATGAAGCGGATCCGGGGAATGCCCATGCCGTCCAGTTCCCGCAGCAGCCCCGCGAAGGAAACGGGCTGGGCCAGCCCCTTCCCGTAGCTATTGACGTTCTGCCCCAGGAGCATGATTTCCTGCACCCCGGATTTTTGCAGCGCCTCCGCCTCCCGCAGGATGTCCGAAGGCTCCCGGCTGCGCTCCCGGCCCCGCACGTAGGGCACGATGCAGAAGGAGCAGAAATTGTCGCATCCGTACATGATGGTCAGGTAAGCCGCGTCCTGCCGCACGCGCCGGACCGGGAGATCCTCGGCGATCACGTCCTCCCCCGTCACCCGCACCAGCCCGGCCCGGCTGTTCAGGGCCTCCAGCATCAGTTCCGGAAACCGGTGCAGGTTGGCGGTGCCGAAGGCCAGATCGATGAACCGATACTGCTTCAGAATCTTTTCCGCCATTCCCGGCTCCTGGATCATGCATCCGCAGACCGCGATCATCAGATTGGGGCGGGTTTTGCGGACTTCCTTCAGCCAGGTCACGTTTCCCAGGGCCCGGCGTTCCGCGTTGTCCCGCACGCAGCAGGTGTTGAAGATGACGAAATCCGCCTCCTCCCGGGTTGGCGCGGGGCGCATGCCCATCTCCTCCAGCATGCCGGCGAGCTTTTCCGAATCATGGGCGTTCATCTGACACCCGTATGTCACCACATGGTAGCTTTCCGGCCGCTGGGGCAGGTCCCGGATTTCGGCCATGGCGGCCCGCTGCCGGGCCATCTCTTCACTGCTGACATGGATTGCTGTTCTTTCCATCTGCTTTCCTTCCTGCTCCTGTATTCGGCGAAACGCCGGAAAAAATGCCGCGCTTGGGGCCGGGGCCGCGCCCGGGAGAGGAGAACGGCCGTGCCCCGTTCCTTCAGCCCTGCGGGCGCTTTCGTTCCGTCATCTCCGCGAGGGTCGGCCGGGTCCGTTTGCGGGTCATTTCCAGCAGCCCCAGGCGGGTATAGCCGTGGATCACGGTCTTGATCCGGTCCAGCCGGAAGGCGTCCTCCAGCGCTTTTTGCACCTGTTCCCTGTCCGCGTCCGTGTCCATATCGATCATGTCCAGAATCAGGATGCCGGACAGGTTCCGCAGCCGCGTCTGGCGCATAATCTCCCGGCAGGCTTCCAGGTTGGTCTCCAGCACCGTTTCCCGCCGGCTTCCCCCGCCCCGGCTGGAGGCGCTGTTCACATCGATCACCGTCATCGCCTCGCACCGGTCGATCACGATATTGCCGCCGTGGGGCAGGGTGATCCGCCGGTTCGAGGCTTCCGTCAGCTGCCGGGCCAGATCCGCGGGCAGGGGCTCATCCCGGATCACCCGGTCGATCCCCTTCGGGGCGTAGTCCCGCATCAGCTCCGCCGCCGGGAAAATATCCGGGATCTCCCCCCGGGTGACCGCTTCCCAGCGGCGCAGCAGCTCGTCCCGCTCCTCCCGCAGGGCCTGCTCCGGAGCCTCCAGCGCCGCCTCCCGCATCACCAGGCCGAACCGGCCCTCCGCCAGGCGGGCGCCCGTTTCCAGCATCCGGGCCCGGTCCGTCTCGTCTCCGACCCGGGCACTGACCCCGATATGCCGGTTCATCGGCATCAGGATCAGATACGATCCGGGAAGGCTCAGATCCCGCGTCAGGTACGCGCCTTTCTCCCCGGTTTCCTCCTTCCGGATCTGGAGCAGCGCCCGTTCCCCGGACCGGAGGGTGCTCCCCTGAAAGGTGGCGCTGTTCTCCTTCAGGGGCAGAAAGCCGGCTTTCCGCCGGCCGATGTCCACAAAGGCCGCGTCCAGCCCCGGCATGATCCGGTCCACCTTTCCCCACAGGATGCGTCCGGTTTCCTCCGCCGGGTCCAGGGGAATATATTCCACCAGCCGGCGGTCTTCCGCCACGGCGCAGAATTCCCCGTGAAGATATACGATCCGCTCCATTCCCGCTCCGTTTCTTCTCTGTTTACAGACTCTCCAGCGGCGCCAGACGGCCTTCCCCGTCCTCCCCCAGCAGGGCGGTCCGGATCACCAGCATCCGCACCTCTTCCTCCGGCGGAATGCCCGCCGCGTTCTTCATCGCGTCCAGCAGCATCCCGGGCTTGCAGGTTTCCCGTTCCGTCAGGGCCAGGGTCGCGTAAAGGTGGGAGCCCTTTCCCCGAAGGGCGTAAATCAAGGGCTTGATATCGCATTCCTTCAACCCGCTCTTGGATTTGCGGACCGCCAGGATCCGATCCTGACCCATCATCGCGTCGACGGCGGCAATCAGCTTTTCCGCCTGCCCCGGATCCCGAAGGGTCAGGTCGTAGGAAGCCGCTTTCAGCAGCGCCGTCAGCGCCGGGTGCCGATCCTCAACCCTTCGGGCTTCCAGCAGCCGCATCTCGGGGGGCATGGCGCCGTTCATCTTTTCCAGGAAAAGCGCGGGCTCCACCTCTTCCGCCATGGTGACGTCCATGATCTCCCGGCGGCCGCAGGCCCCGGTGCTCAGGGCGGAGGCAAAGGAAACCAGGATATGCGGATTAAACCCGTTGGAGTAGGCCACCGGCAGGCCGCTGCGCCGCAGCCCCCGCTGCACCGCCCGCTGGATGTCCAGGTGGCCGATGTGCCGCACCCGTTCATTCTTCTCAAATACCGCCTGGATCCGCATGCCGCTCCTCCTTCCGCGGGGCATAGGAGCAAAGGCCCTTGTACCGCTGGATGCCGCATCCGTTGCAGCCCTGCCGGCAGTCCTTTGTTACCTCCGCCCGGTCGCTCTTTTCCTTTTCCCGCCACAGGAATTCCTTCGTCACCCCGCAGTCGAGAAAATCCCAGGGCAGCAGCTCGTCTTTCCCCCGCTCCCGGTTGGCGTAGAAGGCGGGATCGATGCCGCAGTCGGCAAAGGCCTGCATCCATTCGTCAAATTTGAACTGATCGTTCCATCCGTCCAGCATGCAGCCCCGTTCATACGCCCGCTTCAGGACCAGGCCCATCCGCCGGTCCCCCCGGGAGAAGCAGGCCTCCAGAAAGCTCAGGTTCGGGGCGTGCCAATTAAAATTCACCCCTTTGATCTTCAGCTTTTCCCGCAGATGCTCCTGCTTTTCATTGATCACCGGGATGGTGTCCTGCGCCGCCCACTGGAAGGGGGTGAAGGGCTTGGGCACGAAGGTGCTGGCGCTGACCGTCACCCGCAGCCCCTTGGCCCGCTGCTCCTTCGGCACGCGGAAATATTCCGCCACCACCTTTCGGGCCAGGTCGGCAATCCCGTCCAGGTCCGCCTCCGTCTCCGTGGGAAGACCGTCCATAAAGTACAGCTTGACGCTGCTCCAGCCCCCCTCGAAGGCGTCCCGCACCTTTTCGATCAGATCCTCTTCCGTGACCCCCTTGTTGATCACGTCCCGCAGGCGCTGGGTTCCGGCCTCCGGCGCAAAGGTCAGGCTGCTCTTTTTGACCTGCTGGGTTTCCTCCAGGCTCTCCTTCAGCACGCTGTCAATCCGCAGGCTGGGCAGGGAAATGGACACCCGCCTGTCCTTCATCCGGCGCATCAGCTCCCGGATCAGCTCCGGCAGGCAGGAGTAGTCCCCGCTGGAGAGGCTGGACAGGGAGATCTCCTCGTATCCCGTGGAGGCCACCAGGGCTTCCGCCTGACGCACCAGCGTTTCCAGGCTCCGCTCCCGCACCGGGCGGTACAGCATCCCCGCCTGGCAGAACCGGCATCCCCGGGTGCATCCCCGCATGATTTCCAGGGTAATCCGGTCAAACACCACGTCCGTATAGGGCACGGGAAATTTCGTCGGAAAGTAGGTATGGTCAAAATCGTATACATACCTTTTTTCGATCCGGGCGGGGAATTCCGGGCTCACCGGCCCAAAGGATTTCAGCGTCCCGTCCGGGTTGTACTCCGCCCGGTAGAAGGCGGGCACATACACCCCGGGAATTTGCGCCAGCTTCTTCAGGCATTCCATCCGGGGCAGGCCTTCGTTTTTCGCGTCCAGGATGGCCCGGTTCAGCTCCACGATCAGATCCTCCCCCGCCCCGATCATGAACGCGTCGATAAACGCCGCCATGGGTTCGGGATTGGAGGCGCATCCGCCCCCCGCCACCACGATGGGATCCTCTTCCCCTCTGTCCGCGCTCAGGAGGGGGATGCCGCCCATCTCCAGCATCGCCAGCACATTGCTGTAGCTCATCTCATACATGAGGGTAAAGCCCACCACGTCGAATTCCCTCAGCGGGCGGCGGCTTTCCAGCGTAAAGAGGGGAACCTGTTTTTCCTTCATCAGAGCCATCATATCCACCCAGGGCATAAAGCACCGCTCGCACAGGCTCCAGTTCTGCTCGTTGATGATGCCCGTCAGAATCTTCATGCCCAGATGGCTCATCCCGATTTCATAGGTATCCGGGAAGCAGAAGGCAAAGTGCAGCGGGGCTTCCGCCCAGGGCTTGACCTGGGCGTTCATCTCCCCGCCGGTGTACCGGGGCGCCTTCTGAACCTTCTCCAGCATTTCCTCGATCAGTTCATTGTAATCTGTCATGGGGTTCTTTCTTCCTTTGCTATTTGTAACTGTACTGTCCTGCAAGCGCAGCGCTGATGTGTTCCCCTCTGGGTGGCTCGATTCTCGCCGGTTCTTAGCGATTGGCGAGGCGAATGCCGAAGACAGAGCTTAGAACCGCTGCGTAAGTGAGCGCAGCCGAGAGGCGTCACACGGAGGGGAATACATCAGAGAGCGGAGCGGCCGAAAAGGTGAATTCCGGGCTCTCACGGAATCAGTTCCTCCGGGGGCGGCGCATCCTCTTCCTCCGTTTCCTCCCGAGGCAGGGCCGGCAGGTCCTCCAGGCTTTCCAGCCCGAACCGGCTGAGAAATTCATCGGTGGTGCCGAAGAGGATCGGCCTTCCGACGGTATCCTTCCGGCCCACCTCCTGAATCAGCCCCCGGCCGGTCAGGCTCTGCAGGCTGTAGTCGCATTTCACGCCCCGGATCTGTTCCACCTCCGCCCGGGTGACGGGCTGCCGGTAGGCCACCACCGCCAGGGTTTCCATAGCCGCCTGGGAAAGGCTCTGCTTTTGAACCGGCTGCAGCAGCCGCACCACGTCCTCCGCGTAGAGGGGGCGGGTGGCCAGCTGCACCTTGGTGCCGAAACGCTTGAGCAGAAAGCCCCTCTGATCGTAGTCATATTCGCTGGAGAGCTCCTTCAGGGCCTTCTGCAGCTCCTTTTCCTCCAGCTTCAGGGCCCGGCCCAGGTCCCGAATGTCCACCGCGTCTCCCGCCACAAACAGGATGGCTTCGATGCGGCCCTTCACATTTCCTTCCAAAAAACGTCCTCCGTCTCTGCTGCTTCCATCATTGTCCCCGCCTGAGGGGGATCCGCGTCCGCCCTTTTGCGCCGGGACGCCTTGATCTTCCGGGGCGGTTCCTCCTCGAAGGCTTCAAAGGGAGCCCGGCCGCTCAGCAGCAGAATCTCCCCGTAAACCCCCTCCTGGATGATGTGCATATGTCCCAGCTTCAGCAGCTCCAGCACCGCCAGGAAGTAGGTGGTCACCTCCTCCCGGGTCGGGGCGTCGGAGAAGACCTCCTCAAAGCGCATGCGCTTTTTCGCGCGGATGCCGCTGAGCAGGTTCAGCATGCATTCCTGAACCGTATGCTGGTCCCGGTGTATGTTCCGGGCGGCATAGTGGTTCACCGCCGGTTCGTCCGCCGCCGGGGGCTTCCGGGCCAGGATGCGCAGAAAGGCCTGCGCCAGCCCCTCCAGGGTCAGCCCCGTCAGCTCCACCTCCGGGGGCGGCAGCGGATACTCCTCCGGCAGCTTGGTAAACACGTCCCGGGCCGCGGCCTCAAAATCCCGCAGGTTCTCGGCGCTTTCCTTGTATCGCTTGTATTCCTCCAGCCGCCGGATCAGCTCCGCCTCCGGATCCGCCTCCCCTTCCTCCGGGGCCGGCGGCCGGGGCAGCATGGCCCGGCTCTTGATTTCCACCAGCGTCGCCGCCATGACCAGAAAATCGCTGGCCTCGTCCATGTCCAGATCCGGCGCGCTCCGGACGATCCGTAGGTACTGGTCCGTAATGTCGCTGACAAAGATCTCGCGGATGTCGATCTGCGCTTTGCCGATCAGGGTCAGCAGCAGGTCCAGCGGCCCGTCAAAGTCCTTCAGCCGAAAAGTCATATTCATCGGTGTTCGTCCGTCCCGGCTCCGTCAGTACAGCATCCGGAAAAACAGCTGCGCAACCCCGTTCATGCAGAAGGAGCAGACCTGGCTGAAGGTGTTGCTGAGGATTCCGCTCAGGCAGACGAACAGGAACACAAAATGAATCATCTGCATCGTACGGGGATTCAGCTGCCGGTCCAGCTGCCCCCGGAAAAAGATCTGGTTCACCAGCCGGTATCCGTCCAGCGGCGGCACGGGCACCAGATTGAACACAGCCAGGGAGATGTTGTAGCTCAGCAGGATCACCAGAAACTGCCGCACATACCCGATCACCGCCCCGCTGGCCCGGAAGCTCGCCACGTACAGGAAGGTGGAAAGCAGGAACAGGACCAGGTTCACAAATATGCCCGCGAAGGACACCAGAATGGTATCCCGGTTCCATTTCCTGAAATTGTTGGGATTGATGGGAACGGGCCTGGCCCACCCGATCCCCAGCAAAAACATGCAGACCGTGCCGATGGGATCCAGGTGCTTCCGGGGATCCAGGCTCAGCCGGCCCATCCATTTGGCGGTGGGATCCCCGCATTTCAGGGCCACATAGCCGTGGCCGATTTCGTGCAGGATCAGGCTCAGCAGCAGCGCGACCACCATCATGGCGATTTCGATCAACGTCCCCAGGGGATCGCTCCGCAGGCTGTATATCCATGTGCTAAGATTTCTGAACATTGTTCGGTTCTTTCCTCCTTTGTGAGCATCCGTACCCGTCCGTTCCGCTTCCCGGCCGGCCGCTCAGTCCTCCAATTTGACGATCGGCGCGATGCTCAGCGCGAATTCCTTTTCGCCGTAGGCTGTAAAAAGGATGCGGATGCGCGCGGCGGCTCCGGTCCCGGCGATGGAACGGACCACCCCCGCGCCGAACTTCCTGTGCAGCACCCGGTCCCCCGGGGAAAACAGATGTTCCAGCGCGCTGTCCTGCTCCGCCCGCGCCTTGCTGGGCGCAAACCCCTTCTGCACGCCCGGGATGCTGTCCAGGCTGGCCCCCCGCAGGGTCAGCTTCGGCTTGCCGATTTCCCCCCGGGCGACTGGCAGGTTCGGTCTTCCGGACAGGATGCCCCGCCGGGGCGGGGTGCCCTGCCGGGCCGCCGGAAGGTGCCCAAAGGCAGCCGTCCGGGTATTCAGGCCGACCTCCTCCATCAGCCGGTCCGGGATTTCCTTCAGGAACCGGCTCTCCCTGTTCCATTTTTCCTGGTTGTACAGCGTGCGCTTGCGCGCCAGGCTCAGAAACAGCCGCGTCTGGGCCCGGGTGATCCCCACGTACATCAGCCGGCGTTCCTCTTCCAGCCGGTCCTGGCTGTCGACGGATCGGAAGCTGGGAAAGATGTTTTCCTCCAGCCCGGCGATAAACACATTCCGGAACTCCAGTCCCTTGGCGGAATGCAGCGTCATCAGCGTCACAAAATCCCGGCTGGTATCCGCCCGGTCCATGTCCGTCACCAGGGCCACGTTTTCGAGGAAAGCTTCCAGGGTGGGTTCCTCGCTCATCTTCGCGAATTCCGTCACGGCTCCCGCGAATTCTTCCATATTTTCGATCCGGGCCCGGGCCTCGTCGCTCTGATCCTTTTCGTATTGGGCCCGCAGCCCCGTTTCCCGGATCACCGTTTCGATGAATTCCGTCAGGGGCTGGGTATCCTTCAGCGCGCTGAGCCGGGTCATCATCATAAAGAAGTCCATCACGCACTTCCGGGGCCGGGATCCCAGGGCCGGCGGCAGGTCCGCCATCGCGCTGTACAGGGGCATTTCGTTCTGTTCCGCGTGCTCGCTGAGCATCTCCACCGTCGTATCGCCGATCGACCGGCGGGGGACGTTGATGATCCGCCGCAGGCTGATATCATCCGCCGGGTTGACCAGTACCCGCAGGTAGGCGATCAGGTCCTTGACCTCCCGCCGCTCGTAGAATTTGAGGCCCCCGAAGATCATATAGGGAATCCCCGCCCGCATGAAGGTTTCCTCCAGCACGCGGCTCTGGGCGTTGGTCCGGTACAGCACCGCCATCCCGCCCAGGCTCTCCCCCTCCCGGTTCATCCGGTGGATGGTATCGGCGATCCAGGCGGCTTCGTCCCGCTCGTCATTGGCCGTGTAGCATCGGATCTTTTCCCCTTCGCCGATCTGGGTCCACAGGTGCTTGTCCTTCCGGTTGGTATTGTGCGCAATGACCTGGTTGGCGGCGTCCAGGATGGTTTCGGTGGATCGGTAATTCTGCTCCAGCCGGATCACCTTCGCGTCGGGATAGTCCTTTTCAAAATCCAGAATATTCTGAATATCCGCCCCCCGCCAGCCGTAGATGCTCTGGTCGTCGTCGCCCACCACGCAAAGGTTCCGGCTCCTGGCCGTCAGCAGGCGGACCAGCTCATACTGGGCTTTGTTGGTATCCTGATACTCATCCACCAGCACGTACTGAAAGCGCTCCTGATAATACTGCAGCACCGGCGGATGATCCGCCAGCAGCTCCAGGGTCTTCAGCAGCAGGTCGTCAAAGTCCAGGGCGTTGAGCTGCCGCATCCGCTTCTCGTATTCCGTCATCACATCATGGACGCGGCTGGCCTTATAGTCCCGGGAGGACTGCGCGAACCATTCGTCCGGGGAGAGCAGGCGGTTTTTCGCGTCGTCGATCTGATGCTGCAGTTCCCGGACCTGAAGATATTCGGAATCGATGTTCAGTTTTTTCAGGATTTCCTTCAGCAGCGCCTGCTGATCATCGGTGTCATAGATGGCGAAGGACCGCTGATACCCCAGCTTTTCGATATCCCGCCGCAGAATCCGGGCGCAGGTGGCGTGAAAGGTGCTGATCCAGGCGTCCTCCGCCGCGGCGCTCCCCACCAGGCGGGCCGTCCGGTCTTTCATTTCCCTGGCCGCCTTGTTGGTAAAGGTCAGGGCCAGAATATGCCAGGCCTGCACCCCGTGTTCGATCAGGTTGGCCACCCGGTATGTCAGGGCCCTGGTCTTCCCGCTTCCGGCGCCGGCCAGAATCAGCACCGGCCCCTCCAGCGTTTCCACCGCGAGACGCTGTTCCTTGTTCAGTCCGCTGAAATCCATGAATGCTTACTTCTCCTGATTCGGAATCTTGATTTTGTCCAGTACTCTGTCGTAGCCGTCGGCCCCGTAGCTCAGGGATCGCTTGACGCGGGAAATGGTGGCGCTGGAGGCCCCCGTCTGATCGGCGATTTTCTGATAGGTCTCCTTCCTGCGCAGGAGATAGGCGACCTCGAGGCGTTGGGCAATGCTGCGGATTTCGGGAATGGTGCAGAGATCCTCGAAGAAGCGGTAGGCGTCCTCTTCTGTCTCCAGGGCCAGTACGGCCTGCATCAGCATATCCGTCTGCCTGTTTCGTATCTTGGGCTCGAACATCATGGCAATTCTCCTTTGCGGGCAATTTCACGCTTTACCTCGCGAATATATATCATACATCAAGACCGCCGGAAATTCAAATGAAAAAACCATTAAAAAAGCCACCTATAAAAAGGAGTGACGCCTTTTGGGCGTCACTCCGCTCCGCGGGGCTGTCCTTTCCCGAAAAACCGGTCCGGCAGCCCTTCGAAGCCTTTGCGGAATCAGACATGATATGCTTTTTCGTATCCGCACTGATCGCAATGATACGTCAGGACGGAAACTCTGCCGCTTTGAATCCGCATGTCTGTGAACTGATTGCTGGAGACTCCGCCGGGGCGGAGCGTTTCTCTGTAGCGGTCGCCGAAATCGACCGCCGAGCCTGCATGCCCACCAGGACGAAACGACTCTCTGTAGCGATCCCCTAAATCGACCGCCGCGCTTTCCGTGTCGAGGATATGCCAACCATCCTCTTTTCCGCATTTGGGGCATGTCTTGGGAGGATCCTTCTTGAACAATGCCATGATGATGCGAGCTCCTTATTTCCCGAAATACCGCTTCAGCAGGCCCTCAAAGCCCTTCCCGTGCCGGGCTTCGTCAATAAGCTTTTTCGTATCCACAACTGTCGCAGTGATAGCGGAGCTTGCTGCTCTTTTTGCCCATCGCACCCGTCAGGTTCTGACTAAAAGTGTTGCGGATGGGAGCTGATGAGAATGAATTCACCGCTGAGCCCTGGTTAACATAATCCTGGGATGCTTCAGCCTTCAGTACGCGCCAGCCATCCGCTTTGCCACACTTGGGACAAGCCGCGGGTGGATTCTTCCTGAAAAACGTTGCCATGGTCAGGAATCCTCATTTCCCAAAGTACCGCTTGAGCAGCCCCGCAAAGGCTTTGCCGTGCCGGGCTTCATCGCGTGCCATTTCATGTACGGTGTCGTGAATGGCGTCCAGGTTCAGCGCTTTGGCGCGCTTGGCCAGATCGGTCTTCCCGGCGGTGGCGCCGTTTTCGGCTTCCACGCGCATCCGCAGGTTCTTCTCGGTGGAGTCGGTCAGCACTTCGCCCAGCAGTTCGGCAAACTTGGCCGCATGCTCCGCTTCTTCAAAAGCGGCGGTCTTCCAGTATTCCGCAATCTCCGGATACCCTTCCCGGGCTGCAACGCGGCCCATGGCCAGATACATACCGACCTCGGAGCATTCCCCCTGGAAATTGCTGCGCAGATCCGCAATGATGTCCTCCGGAGCGCCCTGCGCCACGCCGACCACATGCTCGGCTGCCCAGGACATTTCGGCGTCCTGCTTGATAAACTTGCTGGCCGGCGCCTTGCAGACCGGGCACTTTTCCGGCGGTTCGGGTCCTTCATACACATATCCGCAAACACTGCATACCCATTTCATTGTACATACACCTCCTATATTTTTCGGAATGGTTTCCTCACGCTTCCGATTAATCCTAATTATACCATAGCCGAAAAGGGAAAAGCAACCTTCCGGGGCAGGAAAAAATACGCTGACGCACGCGAAAGAAAAACGCTGCCGCGCGAAGAAAAAAACTTGCCGCACGCCTTGACAATCAGGGGCTCCTCAACTAAACTTTTTCCGTTTCCGGCAGAAAGCGGAAGGAGGTTTTTCGCCCGATGAGCAGCATGGATCAGACCTTCGGGATCAATGTATTTAACGATTTCGTCATGCGGGAGCGCCTGCCACGGGAGACGTACCGTACCCTGCATAAAACGATCGATGACGGCCGCCGGCTGGATCCCCAGGTGGCCAGCGTGGTGGCCAACGCCATGAAGGATTGGGCCATCGAGCGCGGGGCGACTCATTATACCCACTGGTTCCAGCCGCTCAACAGCGTCACGGCGGAAAAGCACGATGCCTTCATCGCCCCCGTGCCCGGCGGGCGGGTGATCAGCGAATTCAGCGGCAAGGAGCTGGTCCGGGGGGAAGCGGACGCCAGCAGCCTGCCCAGCGGCGGCCTGCGTTCCACCTTTGAGGCCAGGGGCTATACCGCCTGGGATCCCACCAGCTATGCCTTTATCAAGGATCAGACCCTGTGCATTCCGACGGCCTACTGCAGCTACAGCGGCGAAGCCCTGGACAAAAAGACGCCGCTTTTGCGGTCCATGGAAGCGGTCAGCCGGCAGGCCGTGCGGGTGCTGAAGCTCTTTGGCCGGGATGACTGCACGCGGGTGGTTCCCTCCGTGGGGCCCGAACAGGAGTATTTTCTGGTGGACAAGGCGCTCTATGACCGCCGGAGCGACCTGATCTTCGCCGGCCGGACGCTCTTTGGCGCTTACCCGCCCAAGGGGCAGGAGCTGGGGGATCATTTCTTCGGCACCATCAAGCCCCGGGTCCAGGCCTTCATGACCGAGCTGAACGAGGAGCTGTGGAAGCTGGGGGTGCTGGCCAAGACGGAACACAACGAGACCGCCCCGGCGCAGCATGAAATGGCGCCGATCTATTCCGTGGTCAACGTGGCCTGCGACCATAACCAGCTGACGATGGAGATCATGAAGAAGGTGGCCGGGCGCCACGGGCTCATGTGCCTTCTGAACGAAAAGCCCTTCGAAGGGGTCAACGGCAGCGGCAAGCATAACAACTGGTCCCTGACCACCAATACGGGATACAACCTGCTGGAGCCCGGGGACAGCCCCTACGAGAGCGCCCAGTTTCTGCTTTTCCTGATGAGCGTGATCAAGGCGGTGGACGAACATCAGGATATGCTGCGGGCTTCCGTGGCCAGCGCCGGAAACGATCACCGGCTGGGCGGTTTTGAAGCGCCCCCGGCCATCATCTCCATCTTTCTGGGGGATGAGCTGACGGAGATTCTGGAAGCCCTGGAAAGCGGCGCGAGCTATAACGGACGGGAAAAAACGGATATGGCCATCGGGGTGCATATGCTGCCCAAGTTCCCCCGGGATACCACCGACAGGAACCGGACCTCCCCTTTCGCCTTCACGGGGAATAAGTTCGAATTCCGGATGCTGGGCTCCAGCGCCTCCATCTCCACCGCCAACGTGGTGCTCAATACCATTGTGGCGGAAAGCCTGCGCCAGTTCGCGGACGAGCTGGAGGGGGCGGACCGGTTTCAGGAAGCCCTGCATGATCTGATCGTCCGGAACATCCGGGAGCACAAGCGGATCATTTTCAACGGCAACAATTACGCGGAGGACTGGCTGGCCGAGGCGGAACGCCGGGGGCTGACCCGGCTGGATACGACCGTGGACGCCCTTCCCTGCTATACGTCGGAGAAAAACATCCGCCTCTTCTCCACCCATCGGGTGCTCAGCGAAAGCGAGCTGAAGAGCCGGCGGGATATCGGGCTGGACAGCTATGCCAAGATGACCGGCATCGAAGCCAAGACGATGCTGATGATGGCCCGGCGGGAGATCCTTCCCGCGGTCCTCCGTTACGCGGGGGACATGGCGGAGGCTGCCAACCGCCTGCGGTCCTTTAACCCGGAGCAGCCGCATACGGCGGCGGCCGCCCTGGCCGCGAAGCTCAGCTGCGGCTGCGACCGGCTGCACAAGGGAATCGAAGCCCTGGAATCCGCCATGAGCGGGATCCCCCGGAGCCCTGACCCCCTGACGGAAGCCGGGTATATGAAGAATGTGGTGCTGCCCGCCATGCAGGAGCTGCGCAGCGCCGCGGACGATCTGGAACGGATCACCGACCGGAAGGCCTGGCCCTTCCCCACCTACGACGAACTGCTGTTTAATGTATAATAGGGTAGAGGGAGGGCGTTAACCCTCGCCCCTCCCATTGCACCGTACGTACCGGTCTGGTATACGGCGCTACATCGAAACATGGTTTCAAGTATTTCTCAGGTAGTAAGCAAGAGGATCGACCAATCCCGGTCGGTT
>JAFWES010000047.1 GCA_017512805.1 Clostridia bacterium | reverse complement strand
GAGGAGATCAAACCATGCCGCAAGGATTCTATCGAAATTTCCCAGATCGTGCTCTCCCTGGGAGGCTGGAAAAGGGCGGAGTCTACGACCATGACCCGCTGGGGAAAGCAGCGCTATTATGTGAAAGACCTTCCGTATTTCCCCATTTTAAGCCTAACTCTGCCTTTCTTTGAGGCATTTTCAGGCCCGTTTGTTCTCCTGTTCCGTTTCTGTTCCGCCTCGATTTCTGCCCCAAATACCTTATATTATATATATTTTAATAGGAGAAAGGATATAAAGAGAACATAGAATAGGTAAATAACCTATAAGGGAAATAGAGTATAGCAAAAGAGGGTGAGTTAGTGTTTTTCGGTTCCGAATAGATTTAGAAGGGGGTGCCCATGCGTCATATGTTATCCCGATAAAACAGCCAGGACGACAGGCAAAGGAGGAAATACAGTCATGGACGGATATCAGGCGCTGGCCGAAGCCATCATCGCACAGGCGGCCATGGACTATCTGGAGGCGCTGCATGTGATACACGAATATCCGGACGCCAGGGGGGCGATGAAGGAGATCCGGCGGATCGAACGGTTCATTCATTCTGCCTGGTTTGGCGTGTTGACAAAGGCCGACCCGGATTATCTGATCGGCCAGATGCGTGATACTGCATCCGAGCGGCAGCGAATCCCTTTTACAAGCTGCGGCTAAGGAAAGACCGCTCGATCCCCTGAACTACTGCACAGATCATTTTTAACCAGAACCCAAGGAAAGAAGGAATGCGCATATGGCAGCTATAGAAAATGATAATGAGTATACCCGTCGGGCCAAATCCTATCTCCGGGCGGTCCTCCGAGCGGAAAACCGCTTTTGGACCCGCTCCCTCTACCGTAAGCGCCTTCAGGATATTGCGAAAAGCGCCGCCTCCGGATCTGGCGGCGCCGTTGGAGACGGTTACCTGATCGTCCCGGAGGATCTCCCAGGCCACCTCGCGGACCTGGACCGGGAGCTGAAGGAGGATCAGGTCCATCTGCAGGCCCTGCAGGTGCAGACATGGGACCTGCTTTCCCAGCTTTCGCATCCAAAGGCCCAGAAATTGCTGGAGGATTTCTACTTTCACGAAACGCCCATTCACGTCATCGCCGCCCAAACCAACTACAGCGAGCGGTACGTCTATCGCCTGAAGGCTCAAGCCCTGCGGGAGCTGGGAAAGCTGCTGCGGGATTACGCGATCGAAGAAACTCAGTATGATGGCCATCTAAAAGCTGCTCGATGCCATGGATGAGGCGCTGGGCGAACGGGGCTGATCGGGAAGATTTCAGAACGCATAAGCAGCAAGATGTCTCAGGCCTTTGGCTGGCTGGAAAAAGGGGCAAGCAGGCAATGAAATGCCCCAAGCCTCTGGCTGGATGCCAGGAAGGGGGGGCAAATATGGAAGAAGAGCGAGGTCAAACAATTGGACAATTCTTTGGGTTTTGGGCCGGATTCGCTGTGGATCACCCTGGGAACCCTGGCCGCGATCGCGGCCCTGGCGCTCCTGATCCTGCAGCTGATCCGTCATATTCGGGATTTGCGGGAGCCTTCCGTCAATGACGCGAGGGGGCTCCAGGAGCGGCTGCGGGACGATCATGAACGGCTGACCACCTTGGAACGGGCCACGGAGCGGCAGGAGGAGGAACTCAAGCTCATCCTGCGGGCGCAGATCGTCCTCATGCACCATATCGTGGACGGAAACGGGGTGGAGAACCTGAAAGCCATGCAGCGCCAGATCGAAGAGTATCTGGTCTATGGCAGATTCTAAAATTGAAATTTGATGAAATACCTTGACAGGCGATGCATAACGTGATATGATATCTCCATCAACCAGAAGGAGGTGGTGGCATGGCGTTATCGGCTGATCTGCTGAGGGGGTATACGGATACCATTCTCCTCTGCCAGCTTTCGGGCGGGGACAGCTATGGCTACGAGATTAACAAGCGGATTGCTGAAATTTCCCATGGGTCTTTTGAACTGAAGGAGGCAACGCTGTACACGGCTTTCCGCAGGATGGAAACGGCGGGGCTGATTATCAGCTATTGGGGGACCGAGGGGTCCGGCGCGCGCAGGCGGTATTACGCGATCACGCCTGCCGGTCGGGACAGGATGTATGAGGATCTGATGGCCTGGGGGGAAACGAAAAAAACCCTCAGCGCACTGCTGACGGAGGTCCGGGCGAAGGAGCCGGATCTGGAAGAAGTCCCGGTGATTCGGGTTGCGCAAGAGGAGGCGAAAGCATGAATACCCGTGTGGAACAGATGGTAGAGCTGCTTTTTCAGAAGGTGGAGTTTTCGGAAGAAGTGCGCGCGCTGCACGACGAAGTCATGAACAACTGTCAGGAGCGGTTTACGGACCTGGTCCATCGGGGCCTTTCCGAGGAGGAAGCCGCCGCGGCGGTCATGGAGAGCCTGCAGGGAATGGAAGAGGTTCTGGCGGGATATCCTCAGCGGGAGGAAACCGCCGAAAAGGCCGGAAAATCAGACGCCTCTCCGGAGACGGACGGGAAACAGAAGGAGCAGGAGGGTTCCTGGGCGTTCCGGCCGGAGGAAGTACAGAAGCTGGACATCCAGGTTGCCGGATGCCAGGTTGAAATCGGGGAAAGCACGGACGGCATGGTGAACGCGAACGTTCTGGGGGATATCAGGATGGAAATCAACGACGGAACCCTTTGCTTCCGTCAGGATTCGGCGACGAAGGCTTTTTTCCGAGATATCAACCTGGATGGGAATATTTTTCAGAGTTTCGAGACCTTTGGGGAGAGCGTGCGGAAGCTGGTTCAGTCCGTGACGGACGGGATCCGCAGCGCGGTGGAAACCCAGGGAAAGATGACCGTATATCTGCCCGCAGAGGCGCATCCGGTCGTATCCATCCGCACGACCAGCGGGGATGTGAACTGGGAAAAGGCGATCCCCGGAGACGGCTTTTCCGTTCAGACGACCAGCGGCGATATCGAAATCGTCCTGGATCCGGAAGAAATGGTGCCGAAGATGGAAGCCAGCACCACCAGCGGGGATATTTCCTGCAGGATGAGCGCGGCGGAAGTCCGCCTGGAAACCATCAGCGGGGATATCGACTGGTCCGGGGATGCCGGTGTGCTGTCTGTCCAGACGACCAGCGGTGACGCGGAAATGGAAGGCGGAGTGACCCTGGCCAGGCTGCATGCCGTCAGCGGGGATCTGACGCTGCGGCTGGAGGAGCAGAAGGCGGAAGTGGAGATCAGCACCGTGTCGGGCGATGCGGAAATTCAGGTTCCTGAGCGGACGGAGGAGGTTCATGCCCGGCTGGATTCCGTCAGCGGCGATTTGCGGCTGCGGGGAGTCCAGACGGCAGACAGCGCCGGGATCAGCATCCGTGGCAAAACCGTCAGCGGAGATATGATCATCTCCCGTTGATTTCCCGTTGGCGTCCCTCTTCAGGGAGGGAGGACGTTGGGGCGAAGAATCGGCCTGAAGGGGGCGCCGAACAATGTTGTGGTCTTCTCATCGAAGAACCGCAACAAATAGACAAAAATCCGAACGTTCGTTATTTTTAGGGTAAAAAACGTCCGGAAAGGCCTAAAAACATCAAATTTTTTCAAAAAAAATGAAAAAAAGGGGTTGACAGAAGAAAAAAAGTCTGGTATTCTGTGCAAGCTCGCTCGAGCGGGGGTCCGAAAGGGCCAAGAGCTTGAGGGAGCGGACCGAACCTTGAAAACGATACAGAAGAGAGAGAAACGCGCAAGGAAAGAAAGGCGCAGGGGACCCATGGAGGTTAGTTTTCCGAGAGGGGAGCTGAAGGAAGTGGAAGAGCCTGCGAGAGACAGCGAAGAT
>JAFWES010000046.1 GCA_017512805.1 Clostridia bacterium | reverse complement strand
GTCCTTTGCGGTATCGTCCGCATCCTTCTGTCTCCTACCGGCATGGTGAATATGTTCCTGGGAACGAATTACAATTTCATGACCATGCCTCAGGCGTTCCGTACGATCTACATTGCCAGCGGTATTTGGCAGGGCGCTGGCTGGGCTTCCATCATCTACACAGCGGCGCTGTCTAACGCCAGCAAGGATTTGAAGGAAGCGGCTGTCATCGATGGCGCGAACCTGATCCAGCAGATCAAGACGGTTGAGTGGCCGGCGATCAAGGATACAGTGCTCATCCAGTTCATTATGGCGGTGGGCAACATCATGAGCGTTGGCTTCGAAAAGGCTTACGCGCTGCAAACCGACCTGAATATGGCCTCTTCTGAAATCATTTCCACCTATGTGTACAAGAAGGGCCTTCTGGATGGCGATTATGGATTCTCCACAGCGGTCGGCCTGTTCAATACCGTCATCAACATTATTCTGCTGATCTCCATGAATGCGATTGTCAAGAAGATGAACGAAGGCAAGGGCATTTATTAAAGGAAGGGGAGAGAGCGAATGAGTGTTGCAAATATTCCGGTAAATAAAAAGAAGAGCGAGTTTGCCAAGTATCCCGCTGGGGATAAGGCGATCCTGATTACCGCCTATGTGATCCTGGGCATCTTCCTGCTCTCGATCATTCTCCCCGTGGTGTACATCATTCTGGCGTCCTTCATTGACCCCATCACGCTGCAGAACAAAGGCGTGACCTTTGACTTCAGCAAATGGACGACAACGGCTTACCAGCGCGTACTGTCCAATGGGATGATCTGGGTGGGCTTCAAAAACGCGATGTAGTATTCGGTGCTGTTCACCGGCCTCTCTGCGGTCATCACGCTTCTGGCGGCGTATCCGATGTCTCGGCCGGACTTCCGGTTCAAACGCTTTTTCAATACGATCTACATGATTACCATGTTCTTCGGCGGCGGGCTGATCCCCACCTATCTGCTGATCAGCGACCTGGGAATGCTCAATACGATCTGGGCCATTCTGCTGCCGGGCGCCTTCAGCGTCTGGAACATGATCATCGCAAGGACCTATTATCAGGGTATCCCCCACGATCTTGAGGAAGCGGCTTCCATCGACGGCGCAACCGAAATGGTTTACTTCTTCAAGATTCTGCTGCCGGTCTGCACGCCGATCATTGCCACCATCTGCATGTGGCAGTTTGTTGGTATGTGGAACAGCTACTTTGACGCAATGATCTATCTGAATGACGCGTCCAAGCAGCCGCTGCAGCTGGTGCTCCGCAGCATCCTGATTCAGAGCCAGCCGGAGCAGGGGATGGTTTCCGATATGCAGTCCACAGCCGAGCGCGCTCAGCTGGCCGAGCTTCTGAAGTACGCAACCATTATTATTTCCAGTCTGCCGCTGCTGATCATGTATCCCTTCTTCCAGCGGTATTTTGACAGCGGTATCATGGCTGGAGCTGTCAAGGGCTAAAACGGGTTTCTTCTATCCCGGATCACTTTTGAATCCACAGGCTGGTGCCTGTGAAATAAAAGAAAAGGAGACAAAACAATGCGCAAAATTTCAAGGATCCTGGCTCTGAGCCTGTGCCTGGTCATGGCAATGACCGTTCTGGCTCACGCGGACTACACTTTCCCGATCGAGAAGACCGAAACCTTTACCGCTCTGACCAACTTCCCCGTAGGTACCGAGTCCAACCCCAACAACCGCACGATCTTCAAGCGCCTTGAAGAGGCCACCAACGTCCATGTGGAATGGCGCACCATTCAGAGTGACCAGTGGGGTGAAAAGATCGCTCTGGAAATGTCCAATGCCCGGACGCTGCCTGAACTGGTCTTCAACGCCGGCTTCGGCGATACCGACCTGCAGAAGTATGCCAAGCAGGGCGCCATCATCGCTCTGGAGGGCTACATTGATTCCTGCATGCCCAACCTGCAGAAGGTATTCGAGCAGGCGCCTGAATACCGCACCATGTGCACCGACGAGAACGGCCACATCTGGGCCTTCCCGTGGATTGAGCAGCTGGGTTATGAAAAGACCGCTATCCAGGCCGTCGGCAATATGCCTTTCATTAACAAGGGCTGGCTGGACTTCCTGGGCCTGGAAGTGCCCACCACGGTGGATGCTTTTGAGGCGGCTCTGATTGCTTTCCGTGACAATGCCGACGCCATCAAGGCTGAGTTTGGAATCGACGGTTCCATCATCCCCATGTCCTTTATCATGAACGACCAGGATCCCTACATCCTGATCAATGGCTTTGGCGAGGGCTACGGCGACGTGGACGGCGGCCGTCATATCGCCGTGACCAGCGACAAGAAGGTTATCTGCACTGCCACCCAGGAAGGCTTCAAGAAGGGCACCGAATGGATGCACAAGCTGTATACCGAAGGCCTGATCGACCCCGAAGCCTTCACTCAGGAATGGTCTACCTATGTAGCCAAGGGCAAGTCTGGCCGCTATGGCGTCTGCTTCACCTGGGACGTTGCCAATATCGCCCAGGTCAGCATGGATGATCTGATCGCCGGCAAAGGCTGGGTGCCGCTGCCCGCGCTGACCGCTGACGTGCGCAACATCACCCCCCAGAACGGTTCCTTCACCTCCGGCTTTGATCGCGGCCGCTGCGTCGTGACCGCCACCTGCAAGAACCCCGAGCTGGTTTGCTCCTGGATTGACCAGATGTACGCGCCTCTGCAGTCTCCTCAGAACAACTGGGGCACCTATGGCGAAGGTGATGACTTCGACATTTTCACCATGGGCACGAATGCCAATGGCGAACCCATGCTGACCCATGCCTGGCTGGGCGACGCTTCCCCCGTGGAGGTTCGCGAGGCTGAGAGCGTGAATGGACCTCTGGCCATTCTGGACAGCTACTATGGCGTGTATGTGACCCTGCCGGACGACGCGAAATACCGCCTCGACTGGATCAAGGACGTTTATACTCCCGACATGAACACCGAGTATGTCTATCCCAACGTGTTCATGAACGCCGATGACAACAAGGAATGCTCCAACCTGAACGCGGATCTGCGCAAGTGCATCAACACCGCGAAATCCGACTGGGTGATGAACGGCTTCACCGATGCTGACTGGGATCGCCTCCAGAATGATCTGAAGGCCTACGGCCTGGATAAGTATCTGGAAATCCACCAGAAGTATCTGGATGCTTTCTTTGCCAACTAAACTGTTGACCTCCCGGCTTCCTCCCCCCGTGCTTGCCACGGGGGGAGGAAAGCCCCTATATCAGCACAAACGGCTTCAGGAAGGAAATTGTATATGATCAGCGAGACACTGCAGAAGGCGCGGGACTTTGAGGCTCAGTATACCCCTTATGTGTCAGAGAGCGAACGCCCGATGTTTCATGTCACGGGGGGGATCGGCTGGATTAATGATCCGAATGGGTTTTCCACCTATAAAGGGGAGTATCACCTGTTCTTTCAGTACTATCCCTATAAACCGATCTGGGGCCCCATGCACTGGGGCCATGTCAAGACAAGGGATTTCATAAAGTGGGATCGTCTGCCCGCAGCCCTTGCTCCTGATATGCCTTATGATAAGGATGGCTGCTTCTCCGGAAGCGCCATAGAGCTGCCGGATGGGCGTCATCTGCTGATGTATACAGGCGTCCGTGAGGAACCCCAGCCGGATGGATCGTTGAAATCCTATCAAACGCAATGCCTCGCTGTGGGTGACGGCGTTGATTATGAAAAGGTGCAGACGAATCCGGTGCTGACGGCTAAGGATCTGCCGAAGGGCGGCAGTACGGAGGACTTCCGGGATCCGAAGATCTGGAAGGAAGACGATGGCTATTACGCCATTGTAGGAAACCGTCCCGCCGACGGCAGCGGCTCGACGCTGCTGTTTCACAGCGAAGACGCCTTCAACTGGAAGTTTTATGGCATCGCCGCCTCCAACCATCACCAGTACGGTATGATGTGGGAATGCCCTGATTATTTCAAGCTGCAGGGAAAGGATGTCCTGCTCGTCAGCCCACAGGAGATGAGCCCGATAGGTCTCGAATTCCATGCGGGTAACGGAACCGTCTGTATGATCGGCGAGGCCGATGAAAAGAAACACCTGATCCGTGAAAACGTGCACGCGATCGATTACGGCATAGACTTCTACGCGCCGCAGACCCTGCTGGCTCAGGACGGCCGCAGAATTATGATCGCCTGGATGCAGAACTGGGATACGGCCAGAAGCTACCCCAAGGGAACGCGCATCTGCGGACAGATGACGCTGCCGCGGGAACTGAGCATCCGGGATGGCAGGCTGATTCAGCAGCCGGTCCGGGAGATCGCAAACTATTATGGGGAAAAGATCATCTACAAGAACGTACCCTTGTCCACAGAAACCTTCCTGACCGGCATCCGGGGAAGAGTTATCGACATGACGGTGGATGTACGCCCCGCTGACGGCAGCACCATGTACCGGGCCTTCAGGATACACCTGGCAAAGGACGGTGAGCATGTGACCACCATCCGGTACAAACCCGAACAGGGCATTGTGCGGGTGGACCGTTCCCGCTGTGGCTTCCGGTTCGATATCGTGCATGTGCGTGAGTTCCCGGTCTACTCCAAGCACGGCTGCATCAGACTGCGCTGCATCCTGGACCGCCACAGCTTAGAGCTGTTCGTGAACGACGGTGAGCAGGTAGCGAGCTTTGTACTGCACACGGATGAATCTGCCGATGTCATCAGCTTTGAGGCGGATGGAGAAGTGAGGATGGATGTGGAAAAATATGACCTGGTCTTTGATGAGGAATTGAGAAATGAAGCGCTATGATGTAGTCGCCCTTGGCGAATTGCTGATTGACTTCACCGAAAACGGCAACAGCGACCAGGGGAACCCTGTCTTCGAGGCGAATCCCGGCGGAGCGCCGTGCAACGTGCTGGCAATGCTGCGCAAGCTTGGCAAGACCTGCGCGTTCATCGGCAAGGTGGGGGACGATATGTTCGGCCATCAGCTGAAAGCCGTGGCGGAAGAGGCGGGGATTGACATGTGCGCTCTCCGGCAGGATCGGGAGGTGCACACCACACTGGCGTTTGTGAAAACTTTTCCCAACGGCGACCGAGATTTTTCCTTCTATCGCAATCCGGGCGCGGATATGATGCTGAAGGAAGAAGAGCTGCCGCTGGAGATGCTAGGGAATACCCGGATTTTCCATTTTGGCACATTGTCCATGACGCACGAAGAAGTGCGTAAAGCAACGAAAAAAGCGGTTCTGACAGCAAAAGAAGCCGGAGCGATTATCTCGTTTGATCCGAACCTGCGTCCGCCCCTCTGGAAAGAGATGGAGGAAGCCAGGGAACAGATGGAATGGGGACTTTCTCAGTGCGATGTACTGAAAATTTCCGATAACGAGATTGAGTTTCTGACAGGGACGGACGACTTTGACAAGGGTGTCGCCTACATCCGGAAACAGTTCCCCGGCATCCGCCTGATCAATGTTACGGCCGGCCCTGACGGCAGCTACGCCTATGCTCCGGAAACAAAGGTATTCGTGCCGGGCTTTTTGCTGGGCGGAACCATCGAAACCACCGGTGCGGGGGACACTTTCTGTGCCAGCGTGCTGAACTTCATTCTGGAGCACGGCCTGGATTCCCTGAACCGGGATGACCTGAAAGAGATGCTCCGCTTTGCGAATGCGGCAGCCTATCTGGTCACCACGAAAAAAGGAGCGATCCGCTCCATGCCGGAGCGTACCCAGGTAGAAGCGATTCTGAACGAACACTGAATGGTTGAGAAATCACCCAAACGTACCAATTTCCATGGCGGAAAGCCACTCCACACAATGGTTTTCCGTACATTCAAAAAGGAGGATGTAGTTCCGCAGGCTCGCGGTACGGCAGTGTGGAGACCTGTCGTAATGCGGTTCGCATCTCTGTATGCGACGCGAGGCAGCCCGGAAAGCTTCCCGGCTGTCAGAGCAAAAGTTTATGGCAAAGGTAGAGCTGAAAAACCTGAGAAAGGTTTATGACGGTAACGTTCTGGCGGTTCACGATGTGAATCTGGAAATCGCGGATAAGGAATTCATCGTTCTGGTTGGTCCTTCCGGCTGCGGAAAGTCCACCACCCTGCGCATGGTTGCCGGTCTGGAAGATATTTCCGGCGGTGAACTATATATCGACGGACGGCTGTGCAACGACGTTGCTCCGAAGGACCGCGATATTGCCATGGTATTCCAGAACTACGCCCTGTATCCCCACCTTTCCGTATATGACAACATGGCCTTCGCCCTGAAACTGAAAAAAACGCCGAAGGATGTAATCGACAAGAAGGTGCGTGAGGTCGCTGAGATCCTGGACATCACCCAGTATCTGGAACGGAAGCCCAAAGCCCTGTCCGGCGGTCAACGCCAGCGTGTAGCCATTGGCCGCGCCATGGTGCGCGATCCCAAGGTTTTCCTGATGGATGAACCGCTTTCCAACCTGGACGCAAAGCTGCGTAACCAGATGCGTGCTGAAATCATCAAACTGCGCCAGCGCATTAACACAACCTTTATGTACGTCACGCATGACCAGACTGAAGCCATGACGCTGGGCGACCGCATCGTGATCATGAAGAGTGGTTATGTCAATCAGATCGGCACTCCCGTGGAAGTATTCAATAAGCCCGTGAACCTGTTTGTGGCCGGTTTCATCGGTATGCCGGTAATGAACTTCTTCGACGGCTGCAATTTGCTTCTTGAAAGCGGTGTTTATTACGCTGAGATCCGTGGCGTAAAATTCAAGCTGGATGACTTCCAGCAGAAAGCGCTGGCTCAAAACGGTCAGAAACCCTGCAAGATTGTGGCGGGTATCCGGCCCCAGCATATCGCCGTGGGTGAAGGCGAACTGACGGCGTTGATCGAAGTTTCCGAAATGTTGGGTACCGAAGTGAACCTGCATACCCGTTCCAATGAGGACGAAGTGGTCATGGTCATTCCTACCGTGGACCTGACGGTCGATGTTTCCATGGGAAAGACCATTCACTTCACCACCCAGCCGAGGCTGATCCAGTTGTTTGATAAGGAGACCGGCAATAATCTGATCTGGTATGACGAAGCTGCTTTCAAGGCAAATGCGCCGATGTGTAAGGAATACAATTTCTGATTTTCAAATGAAGGAGACTGGACGCCAGGGGAATACCGTCTCCTGGCATCCAGTCCTTTTATTACATACCATACAGACATACCGGAAAAACGGAGCGTAAATGATGAAAATAATGCGTGCGGCTGCTCCGGCTTTACTGGTGCTTTTCCTGCTCTTACCGATTGCCGGCGGTTTGGCCGGCGGTACGGAGGAAGCTTACGTACCGGTGGATTATCAGCTCTATCCCGCGCCGGAAAATGCCTATGTCGGTGATACCATGCCCTTTGTGACGGAGGATGGAACCCTGGAGCTGTATTACCTGTATGACACGGATCATAACGGACAGGGCTATCACCCGATTTACAGATTTACCACAGATGATTTAGTCGGTTATGAGGACGATGGCATGATGCTCAGCTACGGCCTCATGTCGGAACCTGATCCGGCGCTGGGAACAGGATCCGTCATGCGCGACCGGGAGGGCCTGTACCATCTGTTTTACACCGGTCATAACGATACCGGCAACGGTGGTATGGGAAAGGAATGCGTTATGCATGCCACCAGCACGGACCGCGAAAACTGGGTGAAACATCCGGAGGACACTTTCTTCAGCCCGGATGGATATTCCAGGGATGATTTCCGTGATCCCGAGGTGTTCTGGATGGAAGAGGACGGGTGCTATTGGATGCTCATCGCGGCAAGAAACAACACCCTGGGCGGCGTGATTGCGAAATACACCTCCTCCGATCTTACACACTGGACGTTTGAAGGCCCCCTCTTCGCTCCTCAGGCGCAGTACATGCTGGAATGCCCTGACCTGTTCCGCATGGGAGACACCTGGTATCTTACCTACAGTTGGGATTGTGTCACCTACTATGCCATGGGTCCGACGATAAACGGCCCGTTTACCGTGCCTGAAAACAACATTCTGGATGGCCAGGGGCTGATGGAAGGAAACGGCTTCGTTTTCTACGCGGCCAAAACGGCGGAATGGGGCGACCATACCTATCTCTGCGGCTGGCTGGGCAGGGCCGCGCTCTCTGCGGATTCCGGCATCTACCAGTGGGCGGGAAATGTTCTCAATCATCAGCTTATCCGGCACGAGGATGGGACGTTGGGTGTAGTGGCTCCGGAGACATTTGGGGATTACTTCACGCAGGAGGTTCCATTCCGGGCATCAGGTCTGGAAGGAAAAACGGATATTGAAGGAAACAGGATCGCTCTTTCTGCTCAGAATGGTGAAATCGCTCTGACGGACATGGGCATGCGTGCCCCGACGATGATGCTGGAATGTGATGTCGTGCTGGATCCGAACGGCTGTGCCGGCTTTGCTTTCGGCGGCAGTGACGCGGATAAGGCGTATACGGCTCTGTGCCTGGATGCCCGGCGGAACATGCTGCACTATGAAGGGTATGAAATCACGGAGCTTTCGGATTATGAACCGATGGCGCTTACCCGGTTCGATTTTTCGGACGGCAGGAGCCTCCATGTGACACTTGTGTGTGAGAATGAAATCGTCGTAATGTATGTCGACGGTGAAAAGGTTCTCAGTTCACGCATCAGTCATTCTATATCCGGCGCCCACATCGGCGTGTTCTCCGACGGCTGCGACGCTGAGTTCAGCAATATCACGATCAAAATCCCGGAAGAATAAGAAGGATTCAGAAAACCATATCAGCAAATACCAAGGAGGTTGATACCATGAAGAAGACCATTGCCATTGTATTGTGTGCCTCTCTGCTGCTGTGCGTTGGCGCTGCGTTTGGCGAGGATTATGCCATTGCTACCGATACCGCCTTCCGGCCTTTCGAGTATACCGATAAATCCGGTGAGCTGGTGGGCATTGATGTGGAGCTTCTGGCTGCCATCGCTAAGGATCAGGGCTTCACCTACAGTATCGAACCTCTGGGCTGGGATGGATCCATCGCTGCCTGTCAGGCGGGCCAGAAAGACGGCATGATTGCCGGTGCTTCCATCACCGAAGAACGTTTAGCCTCCGGCTGGATCTTCTCAGATGCGTATTTTAACGCAACCCAATCCATGGCTGTCGCCCAGGGCGTGTCCATCACCGGCTTTGAAGACCTGAAGGGACACAGCGTAGCGGTGAAAGCCGGTACCCTGAGCAAGGATTACGCCGACAGTCTGTCGGAAAAGTATGAATTCAAAGTGGTGACCTATGGATCGAGCCTCGCCGTGTACATGGCGGTAACCGGTGGTGATTGTGCGGCCTGCTTCGACGACACCCCTGCCCTGGAGGATTACATTCTGAATGGCGGAGTGTTCCTGCAGATGGTGGATGGCACCGCTAACGAGGGCACTGATTATGGCTTTGTTGTGTTCAGCGCTGAGAAGCAGGAACTTGTGGACAAATTCAACGCAGGCCTGGCAAACATCAAAGCCAGCGGAGAATATGACAAGATTCTGGCGAAATACCTGAGCCTGAGCGAGTAATCAGATTCAGATACCGGACAGCACAACGCCGGATATCCTTCACAGGATATCCGGTGTTTTATTTCCTCATGTCTGTATACCCGGTGATGAGGTAAATATTATCAACGTGAAGGTCAGCTAGTACAGCGGAATGATATAAATATGGCGGCGCTGGGATGTAGAGTCCCAACGCCGCCATATTTACAATTTTATGCTTGTCTTCTGCGAAAAATGGAATATAATATAGTTAGAGGCGGCTAACGAAGCTGTCTCCTGGTGTCGGGAACTCATGTTACGAGGTGTCATCGTGAAAGGCTATTGCTCTGTTCAAGAAACAGCAAGGAAGTGGGGTATATCTGTGCGTTGGGTAAATCAGTACGCGTTGGATGGAAGGATCCCTGGCGCGATACGACTGGGCAGATCCTGGGCGATTCCAGAAGACGCAGTCAAACCGGAGAAGCACAAATCCGGGCCTAAGCCAAAAGAAACGTCAGAGAGAAGCCATAGGAATGAATAAACAGATGAGCACTTGGCGTGCATTATTTTTTGCAGATTGGTTAGCATATGCTAACACACGAGATGAAACGAATGTCGATCAAGTATGAGGTGCTGAAAAAGCTTGTCGTAGCGGCGGGACTCAAAAAGCGTTGGCTCAGCGCCACGACGGAAGAACTCCTGGAAAACAGGAGGAAGCAGAACGCGAAGAACCGCATCCCGGCTTTGAAGGATCGTGAAAGAAGCCAGGGAGGGCTGGGAGATGATGGTGCGGCTGATGAAGGAGGCAATGCCGGATGAATAAGGAATTGGACTGGCCAAGGATTGCCCATCTGATGAAGATCGGCATCATCGCGGCCCTGATGGTGCTGGCGGGGGACATGCTGCTGGGCTGGGGCATGCATGACGTAGCAAAGGTCGGCATGGAGGGCTTCCTTTCCGCATACTTGAACCTGTCCGACGGCAGGATCTTCTGGTCCGCGCTGCTGGGGCTGATCGGGATCCCGCTGGAGGCGCTGTGCTATTTCGCCGTATATCGGCTGATCGCGCCGTACTCCTCCCGCATAGCGCACCTGTATCGCAGCGGCATTCTGGGCGTGCTGGCCTTTGGCGGCTGCGGCGTGCACGTTCCCTGCCTGGCCTGCGTGTTCTTCTACAAGTACATGATGGCGGCCAGCCCGGAGACGGCGCTGGAAGCCACCGTCCGCTTTGGCCTGTACTATCTGCTGCCCGGGATGATCCTGTTCTTCGTCTTCTGGCTGGTGCACCAGATCGCGCACATCGCCGCCTTTTCCAAAGGGCTGACACCTTATACGAGATGGTGCTGGATCTTCTGCCCGGTGGTGGGCATGGCGCTGACCATGCTGCTGAAGTTTTTCCCGGAGACGCCGCTGCGTAACGCTCTGACGGCCGGCTGGATCAGCATCGGGAATCTGTGGATGTTCGGCGGCCTGCTGGGCATGATGAAAAGAGTAAAAGGAGGCTTGGGAAATGAAGAGCAAGAAACCAAATGACCTGCAGGTGCTGCTGGGGTATGCCGGCAGGCACAAGGGGCTCACCTTCCTGGGGCTGGGCCTGTCGGCTGTGGCCATGATCCTTGGGATGCTGCCCTATATCTGCATCTGGCTGGTGGCAAGGGATCTGATCGCAGTGGCCCCCAACTGGACGGAGGCAGCGGGGATCGCCCGGTATGGCTGGATGGCCTTCGCCTTTGCCCTGGCGGGCATCCTCGTCTATTTCTGCGCCCTGATGTGCACGCACCTGGCGGCCTTCCGCACGGCGTCCAACATCCGCAAGCAGGGCATGGCGCATCTGATGAAAGCGCCGCTGGGCTTCTTTGACAGCAACGCTTCAGGCCTTTTGCGCAACCGTCTGGACGGTGCGGCGGCCGAAACGGAAACCCTGCTGGCCCATAACCTGGCCGACATCGTGGGCACCGTCGCCATGTTCATCGCGACGCTGGTGCTGATGTTCTGGTTCGACTGGCGGATGGGCGCGGCCTGCCTGCTGGCGGCGGTGGTATCCATCGGGGCGCTGTTCACCATGATGGGCGGCAAAAACGCCGGCCTGATGGCGGAATACCAGGCCGCCCAGGACACGATGAGCAAGGCGGGTACCGAATATGTGCGGGGCATCCCGGTGGTGAAGGTGTTCCAGCAGACGGTGTATTCCTTCAGGGCCTTCAAGCAGGCCATCGAGGATTACAGCGCCAAGGCAGAGCATTATCAGGCCGACGTGTGCAAGGTACCCCAGGCTGTCAATCTGACCGCCACGGAAGGTGCTTTCGTGTTCCTGGTTCCTGTGGCCCTGCTGCTGGCTCCCGCCGCCCTGAGCTCCGGAACCTTCGCGAGTTTTGTGACCAACTTCGCGTTCTACGCAGTGTTTTCAGCCATCATCTCCACCGCCCTGGCCCGGATCATGTTCGCCGCCAGCGGCATGATGCTGGCCAAGACCGCTCTGGGCCGCATCGACCAGGTGATGAGCGCGCCGACGCTGAAAATCACCGATCACCCGAAAACGCCCAGGGACAACAGCGTGGAATTTGAGGACGTGTCCTTCACTTACGACGGGGCAGAGCTGCCTGCGCTGGATCATGTATCCTTCTCTGTGAAGCCCGGCCAGACCGTGGCGCTGGTGGGCCCCTCCGGCGGCGGCAAGACCACCGCGGCCAGCCTGGTTCCCCGGTTCTGGGATGTCACCTCCGGCACCGTGAAGGTGGGCGGCGTGGACGTGCGGGACACCGATCCCCATGTGCTGATGGACCAGGTGGCCTTCGTGTTCCAGAACAACCGGCTGTTCAAAGCCAGCATCCTGGAAAACGTGCGTGCCTCCCGTCCCGATGCCACCCGGCAGGAGGTTGAAAAAGCGCTGTCCGCCGCTCAATGCGATGATATCATCGCCAAACTGCCACACGGCATCGACACCGTGATCGGCACGGAGGGCACCTATCTGTCCGGCGGCGAGCAGCAGCGGGTGGCGCTGGCGAGAGCCATCCTGAAAGACGCGCCCCTCGTGGTGCTGGACGAGGCCACCGCTTTTGCCGACCCGGAAAACGAGGCGATGATCCAAAAGGCTTTTGCCGCGCTGACGCAGGGCCGCACAGTGATCATGATCGCTCATCGCCTGTCCACGGTGGTGAACGCGGATCAGATCATCGTGCTGAACGAAGGCCGGGTGGCCGAGCAGGGCACTCACGCCGAGCTGGTGCGTGGGAATGGTTTGTACGCCCGGATGTGGAAGGATTACAACCAGGCCGTACAATGGAAAATCACCGCAGAGGAGGCGAAGTAAATGTTTGGCAAAGCGTTTCAGCGCCGTTACGCCCTCACCGGCCAGGGCGTGAAGAATACAAAAAAGGGTGCTTTCTGGACGGTGATCGTCAATCTGGTGGTCATGGGCGGCATGGGCATCCTGTACCTGATGATGACCAAATACATGGACACGCTGACAAAGGGTTCGCCGCTGCCCAACGCATGGGTTTTCATCTTACTGGTGCTGGCCTTTATCGTTCTTTCTCTGATCACGCACATTCAGCAGTACAAAGCTACCTACGGCCTGGTATACGGCGAGGTGAAGGCCACCCGCCTGAGCTTGGCGGAAAGGCTGCGCAAGCTTCCCCTGGGATACTTTGGCAAGCGTGACCTGGCTGACCTGACCGAAACCGTCATGGGCGATGTGAACCGGCTGGAACACGTATGGTCCCATTGTCTGGGGTACCTGCACGGCGCGATCATCTCCACGGTGATCATCGCCATTGCGCTGTTCTGCTATGATTGGCGGCTGGCAATCGCCGTGCTGTGGGGTGTTCCGGTGGCCTTCGCGCTGCTGTTCGGCAGCCGGAAGCTGTCCCGGCGCAATTCCGAAAAGCTGAAGCAGGACAGTCTGCAGGTGTCCGACGGCATCCAGGAAACGCTGGAAAACATCCGGGAGATCCGGGCCACCAACCAGGAACAGCGCTTTCTGCAGGCGCTCAACGACAAAATCGACCGACACGAAAAGACCAACATCTACGGCGAACTGGTCACAGGCCTGTTCGTCAACGGGGCCAGCGTGATTATGCGTCTGGGCGTGGCCACCACCATCCTGACCGGCACCGGTCTGATCCTCTCCGGCCAGATTGACTTTATGCTGCTGTTCATGTTCCTGTTGGTCATCACCCGGGTGTACGCGCCCTTTGACCAGGCCCTGGCGCTGATTGCGGAAATGTTCATGAGCCAGGTGTCCGCAAACCGGCTGAACGAAATCTACGACACACCCACGGCGGAAGGCGCGGAACGTTTTGTGCCAAACGGGCATGATATCGAATTCAAAAATGTTGGCTTCTCCTATGAGGACAAGCAGGTGCTGAAGGGCGTCAGCTTCACGGCGAAGGAAGGCGAAGTTACCGCCCTGGTGGGCCCCTCCGGCGGCGGCAAAAGCACCTGCGCCCGCCTTGCGGCCAGGCTGTGGGACATCGATCAGGGACAGATCACGGTGGGCGGCGTGGATATTTCCACCGTTGATCCGGAAGTGCTGTTGACGGACTATTCGATGGTGTTCCAAGACGTGGTGCTGTTTGACGACACGGTGATGGAGAACATCCGCCTGGGCAAACACGGCGCGACGGATGAAGAGGTACGCGCCGCGGCCAGGGCCGCCAACTGTGATGAGTTCGTGGAAAAGCTGCCCAAAGGGTATCAGACGCCCATTGGGGAAAACGGCGCGAAGCTCTCCGGCGGCGAGCGCCAGCGCATTTCCATCGCCCGGGCGCTGCTGAAAAACGTGCCGATCGTGCTGCTGGATGAGGCCACCGCGTCCCTGGACGTGGAAAACGAAACCAGGGTGCAGGGAGCATTGTCCCGCCTGCTGCAAGGCAAGACCGTGCTGGTGATCGCTCACCGGATGCGCACGGTGGAGGCCGCCGACAAGATCGTGGTGCTCGCCGATGGCAAAGTGGCCGAAGAGGGCAGCCCCGCGGAGCTGATGGCGAAGGATAAGAGCATCTTCCGCCGCATGACGCAGCTGCAGGCAGCCAGCGCGGACTGGAGCATTTAGGAGGAGGCGGGCAGCATGCAGTTTGAAGAGATGGGCAACATGAGGGGCAAAACGCTGATGCTCCTGCCGGGCACAGCCTGCGACTATCAGACGAACTTCGCCGCGGTTCTGGACAGGCTCGGAGAACAGTATCACCTGATCTGCGTCAACTATGACGGCTTCGACGCAAGCAATCTGGTCTTTCCGGATATCCTCACGGTGGTGGACAAGATCGAGCAGTATGTGATCCAGAATCATGGCGGTCGCTTGGATGGGGCCATCGGCTCCTCCCTGGGCAGCACCTTTGTGGGGCAGCTGATCATGCGCCGGAAGGTGCACATCGATCACGGCATCTTCGGAAGCCCTGACCTGGATCAGAGCGGAAAGCTCAGCGCCTGGCTGCAGTCCAAGCTGGTGGTGCCGCTGCTGACCAGCTTCACCGGCAGTGAGAAGAAGCGGGAGAAGACGAAGGCAAAGCTCAAAGGCTTCTTTGAGATGAGCGATGAAACGGCGGAGAGGTTCATGGGCTGTTTCGCCCGGTTCAAGCCGGAATCCATCAAAAACGAGTACTACACCGATCTGCTCACCTGGCTGGAGGACGACATCCATGTAGCGCATACGAAAGTTCATTTCATCTACGCTACCAAGATGGGTGAGAAATACCTAAAGCGCTACAAGAAGTATTTCCGTGATCCGGAGATCCGGGCATTCGACATGCAGCACGAGCAGTGGCTCTTCGGCGGGGAGCAGTACACCGGACCGGTGCTGAAGGCCATCGACGAGTTTATGGAGGCACCGGTGTGAAGAATTATGTGAAGGAAGGACAAAAGCTGCCCCTGTATGGTGTCGGCCCGATGATTGTATTTGGGATGGGTATGGTCACTGCCACCGGGATCATTCTGTTTGCCTATGTCTGGAAAACTGGCGCTCTGGAAGCCCCATTGGCGCTGTTTTGCCGGATTGCCGGAGTGCTGCTGATTGTTTTGGGGCTGGCTGTCTGGTTCATTGGTGCGATGCGGTCCGACATGGACGCGAGCATCGCTGAGAACCGACTGCAGACTGGCGGCATCTATGCCTGGGTGCGCAATCCCATGTACAGTGGCTGGTGGATGCTGTTTGCCGGCATCTGTCTCCAGTGGCACAATGCCTGGGTCCTGGTGACCATTCCTGTCAACTGGATGATCCTGACGCTTACCCTGAAGCTTACAGAAGAGAAATGGCTGCTCAATCTGTACGGGCAGGACTATGCGGATTATATGAAACGGGTGAACCGCTGCATCCCCTGGCTACCCCGGAAAGCATGAGGAGAATCAAGATGCATTAGGAGGGATGAAGCATGCTTTTGACGATTTTTATGGCGATTGTGTTCTGCGCGGCCATCACGCTGATGCTGCTGTCCGCCGTGGCTTTCATTCAGAAGAAAGAGTTTTTCTCCTCCGCCCCCAGGGAGGCGCGGGAAGCGATCCTTCCCCGTGAAAAGGAACTGTTTGTAGGCGCCAGAACCATCGGCTGGACGCTCATGGCATTCAGTATCCTCATGATTCTGGGTACAGGGATTGTTTCCATCTGGGACGGCTTCCGGAATGGATTCGGCTTCTGGCAGTTTTTCACGAGATTTGTGCTGATCTTCACGATCTACAAAGTCTACGACATGGTCTGCTTTGACTACTTTCTGCTGATGAGGTTTCACTTCTTCCAGTACTACTTCCCGGAGGTAGGAAGCGTGTATCCCCTGAAGAAATACGGTTACAACATCAAAAGCCAGCTGCTGAAGCTCCTGATTGTATTTCCGGCGGCTTCGGCAATCGCGGCCTGGGTATGCACATTGTTCCAGTAACGAAGTTTCAAAAACGAAGGAGTAAGGATCATCTTGACAAGGAAAGATCAGATCAGGAACGCCAGGCGCGAAGCGCATTCCCGGACGAAAAGCAAAGCGACAGAAGGGAAGACAATTCCGATGGAACAGGCAAGGAGACAGGCAAAGGAGAAAATAACGTCATGGACGGATATCAGGCGCTGGCCGAAGCAATCATCGTATAGGTGGCCATGCGTTTTTTTGTTCTCCGCAGAACTGCGAAAAGGCTTTAGTCCAACCCTGTACTTTTTTCATCGGGGTAGGCAGTAGACGAAACGCTTGAAGATGTGGTAAAATAATAAACACATTTGTCGGCGAGGAGACAATGCCATGGCAACGAAAAACAGGATCGTCTATCTGATGCAGTATCTGCGGGAGAATTCGGACGAAAACAAGCCTGTGACGACTGCCCAGATCCGGGAGGAGATGGCCAATAAGGGTTGCCCGATCATTATCCCCACGCTTCGGGACGATATCGAAGCACTGCAAAGCGCGGGCTACGACATCCAGGTGAATGAGACAGAGGGCCTGTCCACAACCTACAGCTGGCTGGACCGGGAATGGAGCCAGCCCGAGCTGCAGATCCTGGTGGACGCGGTGTCATCCTCCCAGTTCATCACCAAGGAGAAGAGTCGCGAACTGATCGAAAAGCTGGTCAGAATGGGGGCCCCATCCTTCCGGGAAAGCTTAAAACCGCAGATCCTGGTTTCGGAGCATGTGAAGGCCCCGAATCAGCAGATCCTTCTCAGCGTGCAGGCCATCCGCCGGGCCATCGACCGGGATCACAAGATCACATTCAAGTATATGGAATACACCGTGGACAAGAAGCAGGTTCCGCGGCATGAGGGCACGCCGGAGGAAGAATACATCGTTTCCCCCTACGCCACCATTTGGAACAATGACCGCTATTACCTGGTGGGCTTCTCCGATAGGCGGCAGCATGTCAATACCTTTCGCGTTGACCGGATGATGCATGTCAAACAGATTCAGAAAAAACGCGTCCCGGAACCGGAAGACTTCAACATTCAGGATTACACGGACAAAGTCTTCTGGATGTATAATGGAAACGAGGAAGAGGTCACCCTCCGCTGTAGGAAAAAGATTCTGGATCAGGTAATTGACCGTTTCGGCGAAGGAATCGAGTTGAAGAATACTACGGAAGAGATGTTTGATGTCACCGTCCCGGTTTGTATCAGCGGGACTTTCTATGCTTGGGTCGTTCAGTTTGTCGGAGAGATGAACATTGTGGAACCAGTGCGTGTCAAGGAGGCATTTGTTAGATATCTCCAGGATGCGATCGATGATGCGCATGGTTAAATAGAGAGAGGTACAATTATGCTGGGTGCTATTGTTGGAGACATTTCAGGTTCGCGTTTCGAATGGAGGAACCTGAAATCAAAAGAATTTGATCTGCTGACATATCATTGTCATCTCACAGACGACAGTAATATGACGCTGGCTGTCGCCCAGGCAATCCTGCAATCAAAGAAGGACTGGTCCGACCTGCCAGAGGAGGCAGTGAAAGCCATGCGAGAGCTTGGAAAAAAGTATCCCCATGGATATGGGAGCCGTTTCAAACAATGGCTGCTTTCCGCTGAGCCTCAGCCATATGGCAGCTGGGGGAACGGTTCAGCCATGCGCGTTTCGCCATGTGCCTGGGCGGCAGGATCCCTGGAAGAGGCGCTGCTCCTCTCGGATGCGGTGACGGGCGTTACGCATAATCATCCTGAAGGAATCAAGGGAGCCAGAGCGATCACGTCCGCCATCTGGATGGCCAGAAACGGTTCCAGCATCCTGGAAATCCGGGATCATATTCATGATCATTATTATCCGCTGGATTTCACCCTGGATCAGATCCGGGAAGAATACTCCTTTGATGTTTCTTGTCAGGGAAGCGTTCCCCAGGCGATCGAAGCATTCCTTGAATCCACCGGATTTGAGGATGCGATTCGCAATGCAATCTCAATTGGCGGAGATAGTGATACCATCGCCGCGATGGCAGGCAGCATTGCGGAGGCTTATTATGGCATTCCGGCAGATATTCGTAAACATGCCCTTACGTTCCTGGATGAGACTCAGCTTGGCATTGTAATGGCTTTCGAGCAGCAATACGGAATGGCAATTGAGAAGAACATCAATGAGAATATGAGCAGACAGATCGAATATAAACCGCGGGCAAATCAGAAAAAAGAGGATGCTGGCAGCCGCTCCGAAATGATGCTGGATTCCGTCAAAACCACCGAACAGGCTGAAGCATCTACAACGATTGAGAGCCAGGAAACATCCGCAACGAAGCTCTTTAATCATCTGTATCAGGCCTGCAATATTCTTCATGGTCACATCGGCCATGAGGACTTTAAATCATACATTATTCCGCTTCTGTTTCTGCAGCGCGTTTCAGACTGCTATGATGAAGAGACGCAGGATGCGATTGCCCAGTATGGTGACGATGTGGACCTCTTTGATGAGGAAGAAATACATGCCTTCATTATCCCGGATGGCTGCCACTGGAACGATCTGCGACAGACAACAGAGGATGTCGGTCAGGCAATTGTCAATGCGATGATGGGTATCGAGCATGCCAATCCGAATACCATGTCCGGTCTGTATTCGGCATTTGATGATGCCAGCTGGACGGACAAAGGAAGGCTGACGGATGCCGATCTGAAGGACCTGATCGAGCATATGAGCTCCGTCAAGAAAGGAAACCGGAATTACTCTGCAGATATCATGGGCGATGCCTATGAGTTCCTGATCAAAAAGTTCGCTGACCTTAGCAAGAAAAACGCCGGGGAGTTTTATACGCCTCGCTCTATTGTCAAGCTGATGGTCCAGATGCTTGCGCCAAAGCCGGGAGAAACCGTATATGACCCTGCGTGCGGAACAGGCGGAATGCTGATCGAGGCGATCCGACAGATGCAGAATGAGCAGGCGGCTTATGGCCGAATCTTTGGGCAGGAAAAGAACCTGTCTACCTCCGCAATTGCCCGGATGAACCTCTTCCTGCATGGCGCAAAGGAGTTTTCCATCCTGCGGGAAGACACGCTGACCCATCCGCAGTTTCTTTCCGGCGGATCGATCCGCAGGTTCGACTGCGTTCTGGCCAATCCTCCATTTGGCCTGAAGGGCTGGGGAGCGGAAGCATTCTCCATGGACCAGTATGGCCGGAATATCTGGGGTTGTCCCCCTGATTCCAATGCTGATTTTGCCTGGCTGCAGCATATGGTGTGCTCTATGAAGAAGGATACTGGCCGATGTGCGGTTGTCATGCCCCAGGGTGTCCTTTTCCATGGCGGAAAGGAAGGCGAGATCAGAAAGCAGCTGATTGAGTCTGATAAGCTGGAAGCAGTCATTACCCTGGTAGGCGGGGTGTTCTATGGCGCGGGCGTTTCAGCATGCATTCTATATCTGAATAACCACAAAGCGGCCTCTCATCAAGGGAAAATCTGTATGATCGACGCCAGCACGATCTATACTCCGAAGCGTGCACAAAACATCATGACGGAGGAGGACATCGCGAAAGTCTATCGGCTGTGGCAGGACTATCAGAATGTCATCGATTTCGCCGCGGTGGTAGATCTCGATACTGTTCGGGCAAAAGATTATACCTTGTCTGTCAATTCCTATATCGAGAAAACACAGGCGCCGACCATATCTCCAGGGGAGGTCCGAAAGAATTTTATGGCTGCCCTGGCGGAGGTCAAAGCAGCAGAGGAAGAATTGACAAAGCTTCTGATGGAGGGAGGTTACATCCATGGCTGAAAGAATTCCCATCTCAGAGCTGGAATCCTATCTCTGGGGCTCTGCTGTCCTGCTGAGAACGAACATTGATGCCGGAAGCTACAAACAGTATATTTTCCCGTTATTGTTTTTTAAACGGCTTTGTGATGTTTATGATGAGGAAACAGCAGAATTCGAAGCCGAGTATGGGGAGGATGCGGATCTGTTTTCGGACGATCACTCTTTCGTGATCCCAGATGGTCATCACTGGAGGGATGTCCGGATGGTAACAGAAGATGTCGGACAAGCGATCGTGAATGCCTTCCGGGAAATCGAGAAAGCGAACGGCGAAAAACTGACTGGTATCTTTGGAGATGGTGCCTGGACGAATAAGAACCGCCTTCCTGATCGGCTCCTGAAGGACCTGCTGGAGCACTTTTCCAAGCTGACTCTGTCCCTCGCAAATTGTCCAGAGGATGAATTAGGACAGGGATATGAATACCTGATCAAGAAGTTTGCGGACGACAGCGGACATACAGCACAGGAATTCTATACAAACCGAACGGTGGTCCATCTGATGACGGAAATGCTGCGGCCACAGAGTCAGGAAAGCATCTATGATCCAACCTGTGGAAGCGCCGGAATGCTCATCTCCTCGATCGCGTGGATCAAAGAACACGGACAGGAATACAGAAATGTAAAGATCTACGGCCAGGAAATCAATAATCTGACCAGCGCGATCGGAAGAATGAACCTCTTCCTGCATGGTATTTCCGATTTTCACATTGTCACGGGCGATACACTTCGCAACCCGGCGTTCGTGGTTGGCGGTCAGATTCAGCGATTTGATCTCGTACTGGCCAATCCACCATATTCTATCAAACAATGGGATCGCACCGCATTTGAAAATGATAAATACGGCCGAAATTTTCTGGGCACACCGCCTCAGGGGCGTGCAGATTATGCATTCTTCCAGCATATTCTAAAAAGCATGAAGCCGGGTACCGGTCGATGCGCGATTCTGTTCCCCCATGGCGTGCTGTTTCGCGAAGAAGAATCTTTGCTTCGGGAGAACCTGGTAAAAAGTGATTTGATTGAATGTGTAATTGGCCTTGGCCCCAATCTGTTTTTTAATGCTCCGATGGAAGCGTGTATCGTAATCTGCAGAACATCCAAATCAGAAGAGCGTAAGCACAAGGTATTATTTATTAATGCTGTCGATGAAGTCACGCGTAAAAATGCGCAGAGCTACTTAGAAGATAGCCATATAGAGCACATCGCGGGAGCCTATCTGAATGGTACGAAAGAGGAAGGCTATTCCCGCTTGGTCGATTTTGAAGAGATTGCAAATAACCGTTTCAATCTCAGTATCCCACTATATGTGAGAAAAAAGGATCGAGAGCTCGTATCGCTTAATCTACAGGAATGCCTCGATTCCTGGCAGGAAAACGCAGCGATCATGCATAGTGCGCTTGAAGCTGTTGTTGCCATGTTGGAAGGAGGCGAAGCGGATGAGTAAGGTGCGTTTGGGAGATGTGGCGATTGAAGTCCGAGAGACTTCCAAAGATCCAACAGGGCTGCCAGTGATTGGCCTTGAGCATCTAATTCCTGGAGAGATTAATTTGACGCATTGGTCTGATGCTTCGGACAACACATTTACAAAGCTGTTTCATAAAGGCCAGGTTTTGTTTGGCCGCAGACGAGCATACCTGAAAAAGGCTGCTGTTGCACCTTTTGATGGAGTATGTTCAGGAGATATTACAGTTATTGCTGCCCAAAAGGACAAACTGCTTCCAACGCTTTTACCATTTATCATCAGCAGCGATGATTTTTTCGATTTTGCAATGGAAAAGTCAGCAGGATCTTTGTCTCCTCGAGCTAAATGGGCACAATTGGCGGAGTACGAATTTGATCTGCCGGGATTAGCAGAGCAGCATAAGCTTGCTACTTTGCTATGGTCTGTTGAACGGACAAGAAAGGCATATCAAGACTTACTTATACAAACAGACGAGCTGGTAAAATCGCAATTTGTGGAGATGTTCGGGGATCCGGTAAACAATACAAAGGGACTACCAGTTCATCAATTATCCGATTTTATTAGCTTTTTGACTTCTGGGTCTCGTGGTTGGGCACAATATTATTCTGATGAGGGCAAATGGTTTATAACGATTAAAAATGTAAAAGATTGTATTATTTCAGTGGATGATGTGCAATGCATAAAACCACCACATAATGCTGAGGCGGATAGGACACGGCTTAAAGAAGGTGATTTGCTTATCAGCATTACAGCAGATCTTGGACGTACAGGTGTTGTAACAAAAGAAATAGCTGAACATGGGGCATATATCAATCAACACCTTACATGCATACGTCTAGATCGTAAAGTATTGGATCCTATTTATGTTGCATTTTTTATGGAGAGCGAAGCTGGCAAAAAACAATTCTTTGAAAAGAATCTAAGTTCAGTAAAGGCGGGGTTAAATTTTGATTCAATACGAACTCTCAAATTATTAGTACCTCCGTTAGAGGAGCAAGAGCGATTTATTAGTTATGTCAAACAGACTGACAAATCAAAATTGGCAATCCGGCAAGCGTTAGAATCTCTTGAAAAAAGTAGAAACGCCATCATGAAGGGAATATTTGGCTGATTGAAGCTGGTGTAGGATGTTGGTACATAATTAAAGGAGAGGTGTATCAACATGAAAGAACAGATCATCAACGACGTCTTACGGGCTATGCAGGGAGCTCTGAATAATTCACAGCTTCGAATGCTCAAGGACACATTGTCGATTCTCCTGATGGCAGTTTCAATATTGCCAACCGAAGAACCACTTATTTCGAAAGATCCGGACAACCAGGAATTGTTAAGAAAATTTCTGGATGCAAAGAGAGTGGAGGGCTGTAGCGAAAAGACGATTCATTATTATGAGAATACGTTGAAAAAGATGTTTAGTGAGATTAAGAAGCCGATGGTACAGGTTAAAACAGATGAACTTCGAACGTACCTTGCTGATTACCGTAAACGGACTAACTGTAGCAAAGGCAATATCGATAATCTTCGAAGGATCTTTTCAAGTTTCTTTTCCTGGCTTGAAGATGAGGATCTTATTTTGAAAAGTCCCGTCCGGAGAATTCATAAGGTCAGATCTGAGAAGCAAGTAAAGGAAACATATTCGGACGAGACAATGGAGACCTTACGGGATGGGTGTACTTGCCTAAGAGACTTGGCGATGATCGATCTGTTATCTTCGACAGGGATTCGTGTAAGCGAACTTGTTGGACTCAACCGGGCTGATGTAGATTTTGACGGAAGGGAGTGTGTAGTGTTTGGAAAAGGCAGTAAAGAACGTCCTGTATATTTCGATGCGCGAACAAAAGTGCATCTTAAAAATTATCTCAACAGCAGAACAGATGATAATCCTGCTCTTTTCGTTACACTACAGAAGCCTCATGACCGCTTGGAAATCAGCGGTGTTGAAATCAGGGTTCGGGAATTGGGACGCAAATTGGGCGTCGGTAGGGTTCATCCGCATAAATTCCGTCGGACGTTGGCAACGAGAGCGATTGATAAAGGAATGCCTGTTGAGCAGGTCCAGAAACTCCTTGGCCATTCGAAAATTGAAACAACAATGGAATATGCCATGGTTGATCAAACTAATGTTAAAGCAAGCCATCAGAAGTACCTTAGCTGATTGCCAATCGCAATTTATCCAAAAGGGATGGCTTAGAAACGTACAGATTGGTGGTGATATGTGTGCCTAAGTACCGTTTTGAAGAGATAGCTATCAATTCGACCGAAAAGAAAAAGCCAGCTGAAACGGACAAGGATACATATATTGGATTGGAGCATCTCGACAGCGGTAGCTTAGAAGTTACTCGCTGGGGTGCAGAGGTAGCTCCTATTGGAGATAAGCTGGTTATGCATAAGGGTGATGTACTCTTTGGTCGCCGGCGTGCCTATCAAAAGAAGGTTGCCATCGCCCCTTTTGATGGTATCTTTTCTGCTCACGGAATGGTACTTCGGCCAATCGAATCTGTTATCACAAAGTATTTCTTTCCGTTTTTTATTAGCTCCGACTATTTTCTCGATGCAGCTATCAAAATTTCTGTCGGATCACTTTCCCCCACAATAAACTGGCGGGACCTTGCAAAGTTGGAATTCCAGATTCCTTCTTTGGATGAACAAATTGCCCTTTCAAGTGTTTTGTGGGCAATGAACCGATTAAAGATGGCCTACACAGCACTTTTGAAGCAGGCAGATGCCCTTGTTCAATCGCAATTTGTGGAGATGTTTGGGGATGTTATTACCAATAGCTTCAACTGGCCAATGAGGTCGTTGGCAACAATAGCCGAAACAAGGCTCGGAAAAATGGTTGATGCAAAAAAACAGACTGGCGAGTATCGGCACCCCTACATCGCGAATTTCAATGTCCAATGGTTTCATTTTGATTTTAGTGAACTTCGTGAGATGGATTTCCTTCCAGAGGATCAGCTGGAATTTGAGCTTCGAGAAGGAGATTTGCTTGTATGCGAAGGTGGCGAAGTAGGACGTTGCGCCATTTGGCACAATGAAATCGAGGGATGCTATTTTCAAAAGGCGGTTCATAGAATACGATGCAATGAGCAGTATCTGGTCCCGGGATACCTTGCGTACTGGTTCAAGCATCATAGTGATTTCAATCAATTCGAGGACATAGTTGGAGGCAAAACTTCAATCGCCCATTTACCAGGAGTAAAGCTGAAAGCACTACAAATTCCGTTGCCACCTATAGAGCAACAACAGGCGTTCTGCGCTTTATGTGACCAGACCGACAAATCAAAATATTGCGGGTGGAAGAGTGGCCTACGGAGACGAAATTTAATCAAAAATGTGATCAGAGAAGCATTTTTACAGTAGAGAAGAGAGAGTTAAGAAGGAGTGGAAAAGAGTGGCGGATTCGTTTAATGAAGCTCAAGCTGAGCAGATGGTCATAGAAGCATGTATTGCTGCGGGCTGGAAGTATATGCCAGCAGATACCCTTGCAAGGACATACGGGGATGTCCTTGTAGACCAGATGCTGAAATCAGCTCTTATACGGCTGAATCCATGCATTGCAGAGCATCCAACGCATGCAGATACGGTCATATACAAGCTGCGGTCATTGATTAGCACTGTTCAACCGCATGATCTTGTCACGCAGAATGAACGCTTCAAGAAATTGATTTTTGAAGAGAATTCTTTTCCCTTTGCCCCGGATGGCAGGTCTGTCAGCATCCGTTTCTTTGATTATGACGATGTCACGCAGAACGAATTCGTTGTTACCAATCAGTGGATCTATCCGTTTGCCAATGGCGGAAAAAGGCTGGATATCGTCCTGCTGATCAATGGATTCCCTGTTATCATTGGAGAAATGAAATCTCCGACCAGGCCAAGCGTGAGCTGGGTTGATGGAGCTCAAGACATCGGGAAGTATGAAAAATCCATTCCGCAGATGTTTGTGACCAATATCTTCAATTTTGCTTCGGAAGGGAAGTGCTTCCGATACGGGTCGGTATGCGCTCCGGTCACTGTCTGGGGACCCTGGTATGCGGGAATTGAGCATCAGGAAGGTGCATTTACCGATGTGGCGAGATCTGTGACGTCCATCATGAATCCTGAAACAGTATTGGATCTGTTCAGATACTTTACCCTTTTCTCTACGGATAAACGAAATCGAAAGATCAAAGTCGTTTGCCGCTATCAGCAGTATGAAGGGGCAAACATGATCGTAGAAAGAGTGAAAGCGGGCCAGCCGAAGAAAGGTCTGATATGGCATTTCCAAGGCAGCGGTAAGTCATTGCTGATGGTATTCGCCGCAATGAAGCTGCGGATGATGAAAGAGCTGCAATCGCCAACAGTCATCATTGTGAATGACCGGATTGATCTGGAAGGACAGATTGCTGGTACATTTACGATGGCAGATGTTCCGAATTTGGAAGGCGTATCTTCCTGCGACGAACTGGAAAAGAAGCTGAAAGCGGATATCCGGAAAGTGCTGATCACGACCATTTTTAAGTTCGAAAAGGTTACGCATTCTTTGAACCTTCGGGATAATATCATCGTGCTTGTCGATGAAGCGCACAGGACACAGGAGGGCGATCTGGGCATCCTGATGCGGCTCGCGCTGCCTAATGCATTTTTCTTCGGATTAACGGGAACGCCCATCAGTAAACTGGATCGAAACACATTCCGTACATTTGGAGCGCTTGAAGATCGTGGTGGGTATATGTCCCGCTATTCCTTCGCAGACTCGGTTAAGGACGGCGCAACGCTGCCACTGCATTTCGAACCGGTTCCAGTCAAGATGCATGTTCGTCAGGATGTTCTGGATGAGGAATTTGCCAGACTGCAAAGAGAGGCAGGCCTGACGGATCACCAGTCGATTAAGTTAGCGGAACATGTCCGGGTAGAAGCCATCATCAAAGATCCTGGCAGAATCCATGCGGTATGTGAGCATATTGCTCAGCATTTTATGGAAAAGATAAACCCAAATGGTTTTAAGGGGCAGGTTGTATGCTATGACCGTGAGTGCTGTGTTCTCTATAAAAACGAACTGGATAAGCTGCTTGGCGAGCAGACCAGCACGATCGTAATGGATACAAATAACGACAAAGAGGACCGGTACAAGGAGTGGAGAAGAGATCGGGACGAGGAAGCAAGGGTGCTGGATGACTTCAGAGATCCCAATAATCCGCTTCAGCTGGTCATTGTTACCAGCAAGCTGCTAACCGGTTTCGATGCGCCTATCCTTCAGGTTATGTATCTGGATAAACCGATGAAGGATCATACGCTTCTGCAGGCAATTTGCCGAACCAATCGTGTTTATGGACAGGATAAGAGCTATGGTCTGATCGTTGATTATGTTGGTATATTCGATGATGTTGCAAAAGCACTGAGCTTCGATGATGAGGCTGCCAGGAAGATTATCACCAATATTGATGCCCTCCGTGGCAAAATCAGGGAATTTGTCGAAAAGTGCGTTCAGTATTTCCCTGGTGTTGACCGTACCCGGGCTGACTGGGAAGGGCTGATGGAAGCACAATCCTGTTTACCCACAGACGATATAAAAGATGCCTTTGGAGCGGACTATCGCGTTCTGAATAAAGCATGGAATGCGCTGTCTCCGGACAACTGTTTGACACCTTTCAAGGGAGATTATCGATGGCTGTCCAAAGTTTATGATTCAATTCGACCTGCAGACGATTCAGGGAAACTGATTTGGGCAGCACTGGGAAGCAAAACGCTGCAATTGGTCCATGAAAATATCTCTGTTGAAGAAAAGCCGGTTTCAGAAGAAACGATTGCCTTAGAGGCAGAACTGATCGAAAAAATGATGGATGGGGAAACCGATCAGAAAAGAAAAGCTAAGAAACTGGAAATTGATCTGGTTGCTTTAATCCATCGGCATGAAGACGATGAACGTTTTATCGCGCTGGGGAAACGCGTCGAAGAATTGAGGCAGAGAGTTGAATCAGGTCTGCTATCCAGCATCGAGTTTGTTAAGTCGCTGTTAGATCTGGCAAAAGAAGCAGCGCAGATGGAACGTGCTGCAGAACCGGTAGCATCTGAAGAACGAGGAAAAGCAGCCCTAACGAAACTGTTTGAAACGGTCCGTGCGGACAGCACACCGGTAATCGTAGAGCGTTTGGTAAATGATATTGACGCAATCGTCAAGATTGTTCGCTTCCCTGGATGGAAGGATTCCTCTGAGGGCAGGAAAACAGTAAAAAGGACACTGCGGGAAGTTGTCATGGTAAAATACAAGATACGAGATAAGGCTGTATTCGATAAAGCATACGGGTATGTTGAACAATACTATTAAGATGGAGCGAGGGTAAGAAAATGGCAGTACCAAGTTTTTTCGAATTCTTCGAAGCTTTTTTAAGGGCAGTATCAGATGAGAAAATCCACCATGCTAAGGAAGTCAGGAAATATATTGCGTCTGAGATGAATCTGACCGAGGAAGAGCTTGCGGAAAGACTTCCAAGTGGGAAACAGACAACATTTGATAATCGCGTGGCTTGGACGCGAACCTATCTTAATAAAGCAGGATTGATAAACACGCCGTCCAGGGGTAACTATTGCATTACAGAGGAAGGGAAAAAAGCCCTGGCGTCCGGCGAAAAGATTGACCTGAAATACTTGGAGCAATATCCATCTTTTGTTGCATTTCACTCCGTAAATACGATCGAACCAGGAAAGGGGAAAGACGATGATTTCGGAGGAAAAGAGGAAGAAAAATCTCCTATGGAGATTTTGGATGAAGCATATAAGCAGGTTACTGCTTCCTTGGCAGACGAGCTGATGACAGAAGTTATGAAACTGGAACCTGGCGATTTTGAAAAACTTGTCGTAAAGCTGCTCCTGCAGATGGGCTATGGAAGCGGTATAGACAATGCAGGCGCTGTGACGAAATTGTCCGGTGATGGTGGGATTGATGGAACCATCAAAGAGGATCAGCTTGGCTTCAGCACAATTTACATTCAGGCAAAGCAGTGGGCGCTTGGCAGCACAGTAGGACGACCTGAGATTCAGAAGTTTGCCGGAGCGCTTCAGGGAGAAAAAGCAACCAAGGGGCTTTTCATCACGACAGCCAAATTCAGCAAGGAAGCCATACAGTATGCAGGTAATCTTCATCAATCCAACATTGTGCTGATCGATGGGGATGCTCTGATGCGCCTGATGATCAAAAATAATTTGGGCGTTTCGATTGAACAGACCTACGAAGTCAAAAGGATAGATACAGATTTCTTCAATGACAGCCTGTAAATCAAATTGATGTTAGTTTTATTCAGCATCAGTTTTGATATTGTTTGAATGCAGAAGATGGGCCAAGACCGCTCTGTACTGAAGAGAAGGTGCACTAGGAGCGCCTTACTGAATCGGTTAAAAGAAAAGGGTAGAGTAAAGTGCAAGCTGTTATTTTGTGACGATGAAATAAAGAAGGTGTGAATGGTGCCTCTTGGCTGGATCGATTTTTCAAAGAATGAACGCGACAAAGTTCTGAGCGTTCTGGATCTTCTTTCTGAAAACGGAACTTTGGACGAACTGGGTATTGCTCCTGTCAGAGACGGGTTCGCGGAACGCTTCTTTCCGGGAACATCGACGATTCAGACCAGGGCCAAGTATTTTTTGATCGTACCGTATATTCTGAAAGATCTTGAACACAATGAAGAAACGAATCCGAATCGTCTCCAGCGAATGCTGGATGAGTCCGAAAAAAAGTGCGCTGTTCGTCTTCTGGAAAAAGAAAATGATACTGCCGGAGTAATTGGAAGCAGATCATTAAGCCAGGGAAGCTGGGTCAAAAGAACTCCTGCCAGCATCTATTGGGCAGGATTGCGCAGCTATGGCATTTTTACCGGCGGAGGTGTATCCCTGTCCGAATACCTTCGGGCGATTTGCTCCATAAAAAGCCAAAAAGCGAATTTAAAAAAATTGGGAAATAGAAACGACAAAGCAGATGGAGATGAGAACGAGACGGATGATTCGGATGCAGGCGGATTATTCCACAAGCATTTCTGGTCTGTTCCAACCTATACGCCGGAATGGGAGAATCAACTAACCCTTCAGCTGACCGCGGAGGAAGGCGAATACCTGAAACATCAGATCATCATGAATCATCCAGACACAATGCTGGCATATATTCTGAAGAATAATATGACTCAGGTTCTGGCGGTTGAAAACTTCAGGGAATTGAGAGGACTGATGCCGTGTTTTCCCGAAGGAATACAGCAGGATTATGATCTTGCCTGCGCATTTTCTGAATTCTTATTTGTGCTTCGTATTCTATATAACGATATTCTTTCCAATGGTGAAAACAAAAGGGTGTTGATCGAATGGAACGCTGTGCAGGATCACCTGACAGAGATAGCGTCATTCAATCTTGAAGGAATAATCGATATACTATTTCTCCGGAGAAATCCGGGATTATGCCAGTTTCTTCGAAAAACAAGAGAAGCCATGCGGGCAGAGGATGCGGAAGAGCTCAAGACGCTCATTAAAAAACGCGAGAAGGAGCTGAAACAAGGAAGAGCTAAAACACAGCACCCCGGTGAATTTGACCCGAATGCCTGGTACAGCGGAGAACATCTGGGATATCGTTTCAATAACGCAAAGACGATTATCCGGGATATTTTCGAAAGCGAGGGAAAGCAGCGTGTTTAATCCGAACAATGATAGGCTGGACTATGGTCAGCTGCTCGCCCCTCCGGCGGAATATGAATTGGATTTTGCAGTTGGAACGACATATTCTCTGGACCTGGATGCTCTGGTTGGTGCAAGTCTTTCTTTAAGCCTGTCGGAAGAAACAGACAGCGTGCTGATGAACAACGCAGTATGTTTGCTGGAAGCACTTCGCGATACCGGGGATAAGGTAGCGCTTTTTTGCGAAAATGGCCAGATTCATTATCCCAATCATGTTAATCATCTTTATATTCTGCTGGAGAAAATGGTGTTCCCAGTAAAGATCCACAAACGCAGGGGAATGACAGCATATCCATCCTTTCATCCGAAAATGTGGCTGATCCGATATAAAAACAGGAAAAATGAATCCAGATATAGATTCATCGTTCTCAGCAGAAACCTGACATTTGACAGAAGCTGGGATATTACATGCGCTATGGACGGCCAACTGGGTGAAGCTGTGACCAGTAAAAATGAACCGCTGTGTGATTTCCTCCGATATCTGGTTGGCCAGCTTCCATCCGATGTAACCGGAAAGAGGAAAGCCCGGGGGATTCGCTCCATGATTCGCGAACTGTATCATGTCATTTTTCAACTCGAAGACAAGGATCTGAAATGGTTCCATGATTATAGCTTCGTTCCTGGTGGAATTCATGGGGCGAACGGTAAAAAATACCAGTTTAGTGAAACACCGCTGTTCAGGAACACATTTCACGAGATTGTCATCATTTCTCCGTTCCTGTCGGGAAAAATTATCCGAAGCTTCAATGATCGAAACAGAAATTCGCTCATAAAAAATGACAGGTATATGCTGATAACCCGTGGGATGTCCCTGGGAAATCTGAAGCCTGAAGAAATCAGCAATTTTAAAGACGATATCTATGTGATGAAGGAAAACATCGTAGACGGGGAAGCCGCGATATCTGAAGATGCAGGATCCATACAGCGTCAGGACATACATGCAAAGATCTACATGATTCGGAAGCATTCAGAAACAGATCTGTATCTCGGATCAATGAACGCCTCTCGAAACGCGGTATATGGGAATGTTGAATTCATGCTGTGCCTTCATACTTACAGAAGCAATCTGAATATGGATAAAATGAAGGCAGCCCTGTTTGGAAAAGATCCGGAAGGCCCTGATAACCCTTTCGAGAAAGTCCATTTAGATGTAGAACAAAAGCCTGCGGAAGAGGACAAAGCCCATCTGCTGGAGATGGTCATCAAGGAGATTGGCAGATGCAATCAGCATGCAATGATCACTGAAAACAGCGATGGAACATTTGATGCGATCATTGATTTCGCCACTGTAGACACAAAGGATTATCAGGTTAGTATCCATCCACTTCTTTCAAAAGAAACGGCTCCATTTGCAGAGCATATTGTTTTCTCGGGATTAACATTGCTTCAGATATCTGAGTTTTATGCTATTTCCGCTTCTGACGGTGAAGAAACTGTTTCCAGGGTCATCCTGATTTCAACTGAAGGGATGCCAGAGCAACGGGAAAAAGAAGTCGTTTCCAGTGTCATCAGGGATCAGGACAGCTTTTATCGGTATATCATTTTTCTGCTTGGGGATGAGAATATCCTTTCGCTGCTGGAGACAGGCGAATTGTCCGGAAACGGTTCTTTTTCCTTCAGACAATCACATTTTCCGATTCCTGCACTATATGAACGAATGCTTAGAACGGCTGCAGCTGCACCAGAGAAATTTAAAGGAATAGAATACCTGATGAAGACCATCTCAGAAGACGGTGTTATTCCGGATGAATTCAGGAAGCTATACGACATCTTCAGGAAGGCGGTGGGAATTCGTGGCTAATGTAGCTGAACAGCTTGATGAAATTGAGAAAAGAGTCTTCAGCGGCTTGAAGGATTTCCAAAAGGCCACGGTTAACCGCATAGAAGAACTCTATAAATCTGGACAGCGGCGTGTGTTGGTATCCGATGAGGTAGGCTTGGGAAAAACGCTGATCGCAAGGGGAACGGTGGCTAAGGTTGCCAGGCTCCGCAAGAAAGAGGGAGATACCCTATTCAAGGTGGTTTATGTCTGTTCAAACGGGGCCATTGCTGATCAGAATCTGCAGAAGCTTCGAATTACAAGCGAAGCCAGAACAGAGAGCGTGTCCTCCTCACGTCTGTCCATGCAGCATCTGAATATATGTCAACAGGAAAATGATGATGAACTGAAAAATCGATATATCCAGCTTATCCCCCTTACGCCGGATACTTCCTTCCGTATGACCACGGGAACCGGCGTTGTAGGCGAAAGAGCTTTGATGTTCGCCTTCCTCAGACGGATACCGGAATTGCAAGATTATGTCCCCGAACTTGAAATCGCCATGATGGACGAGGCGTACAAGGCCTGGGGCTCTGACAAGAAAACATTTGAGGATGAAGCGGTTAAATGCAATGAAAAGTCTGGCGGAAAATATTTCGCTGATATGATTCCAAGGATTGAGCAGGAGATAAATGCCTACTGGAAAGAAGGAATGACGTATCAGGATGGCATTGTAAAGCTGTGCGAAGCCATCCGCCAGAATCAGGGAAAACGGGTCGGTGACACAGGAATAATCGGCCAGCTTCGAATCATTTTTGCAAAAATCAGTCTGGATAAACTGGAGCCGGATCTGGTCATCATGGATGAGTTTCAAAGATTCCGGTATTTGTTGGATGCCGAGAGAAAACCGGATACAGAAACTGGCATGTTGGCTCAAAAGTTCTTCCACGCTGCCAATGTCCGGATGCTGCTCCTTTCAGCAACACCCTATAAAATGTATTCGACGATGGAAGAAATTGACGAATTGAATATGGATGAACACTACGAAGAATTCCTGAGCGTCATGGATTTCCTGAACATAGATCGATCCAGGAGCAACAATTTTCATACTGTGTGGAAAGATTTTTCCGTAAAGCTAAAAGAACTGACTCTGGGTGATACAACCATCCTTGCTGCAAAAAACGCAGCTGAAGACGCGATGTACCAATCAGTTTGCCGCACGGAACGGGTATCGGAAAAAGGCAATGCAGATATTATCGATGACAGTGATAAGCGGATTCCGCTGACAGTTCTCGAGAACGATATCCGATCCTATGTGGAAGCACAAAATCTGATGGATGCCGTCGGAATCGGGGGACATGTGCCGGTCGATTATATCAAATCTTCACCATACCTGATGTCCTTTATGAAGGATTATCAGCTGAAAAAGGATATTGAAAAATACTTCAAAAGCCATCCAGATGAAACCGAGAAAGCCAATAAGAATCTATTCTGGTTAAAAAAGCAAACATTGGACCGGTATGAAAAGATCCCCAATAATAATGCAAGGCTGGACCGTGTGATGGATTATGTGATGCTCCAGGGAGCTGAAAAGCTGTTATGGATGCCGCCCTCCAGGCCTTATTATGAACCGCAGGGACCGTATAAAGGGGTGGACTGTTTCACAAAGACCTTGATATTTTCTTCCTGGGAGATGGTTCCCAGAATGCTTGCCAGTCTGATTTCCTATGAGGCGGAAAGGTTAACCATCGGTGATCCTGCTATTAAAAGACCAGACCGGGAAGTCCGCTATTTTTATTCGGACGAAAAACGCTATCCTCCTGCAAGAATGAACTTTTCGGAAAAGGATGGAAGGCCATCCGGTATGCCATTGTTCTGCCTGATCTATCCTTCCGGTTATCTTGCGAAATGCTATGATCCAATTGCTTCCATGAATGAACATGCGAAGCTGCGGGATATTCGAAATCAAATCAAAGTAAAGATTCAACAAACGCTGAAGCAGTTTACATTTCCCATCAACAGGAGGTCAGACGGACGCTGGTACTATCTGCTCCCTATGCTGCTGGATGGAATTGACAAGGCACTCGGTTGGCTAACGTCCGTTAAGACTGTACTGAATTCAGCCAATCAGGAAGATGTTAACATCAAAAAGGGATACAAAGCACACCTGGATTTGCTCCAGGAATTGCTGTCCGGAATCCGAAATAATCAATTCAGCAATCTGGGGAGATGTCCCGCAGATTTGCTGGACGTACTTACGGACATGGCAATTGCATCCCCTGCGGTATGTATCCGGCGAACCTATGAGTACTATGCATCGGAAGGCACGAACGTCCCTATGGTTTTCCCAACACAGTTAGCAAGGGTATTTCTGAACAGAATGAACACCGTTGAGTCAACCGCTGTCGTGGAACTGACCTGTGCCAAGAATCCGAATACGCCGCACTGGAAAAACATGCTGACTTACTGCCGACATGGAAATATACAGGCCGTATTTGACGAGTACGCACATCTGATTTCCAGCGGTATCGATCACGATTCACATATGATTGAACGGATGCATGCCCAGATGATGGAGGCTATGAATATTCGCGCAACAACATACAGGGTGGATACATATCAGAGCTTTCAGAGACGTATGCGCGGGCTGAAAGACAATCAGATCGGAATACGAACTCATTTTGCGGTTGCCTTTACAAGGGGCGAAGAAAAAGATTCGAGCACCAATCGAAAGAAAGTTCTTCGGAATGCTTTCAATTCGCCATTCAGGCCGTTTGTGCTTGCAACTACATCCATTGGACAGGAAGGACTGGATTTCCACAATTATTGCAGACGAATTGTACATTGGAATCTTCCGGCTAACCCGATAGATCTTGAGCAGCGGGAGGGCCGAATCAATCGCTTTGAATGCCTGGCTATCAGGCAGAATGTGGCAAAACGTTATGGGAATATTACTTTTAAGCACGATGTCTGGGAAGAAATGTTTGAAAAAGCGAAGGAGAAAGAGAAAAGAGAAGGAATGTCTGATTTGATTCCTTATTGGGGGCTTAAGAAGACAAGAGACATGGTTCGGATTGAGCGGATTGTTCCCATGTACCCCTTCAGCAGGGATGAACTGGCATACGAACGATTGATCAAGATTCTTTCCATGTACCGACTAACGTTGGGACAGGCTCGACAGGAGGAGCTGCTGGAATACCTGTTCCGAAACTGTGATGACCCCAAAAAGCTTCAAAAGCTGTTTATCAACCTTAGTCCATATTATAAAGGAAAAAGCTGAAGATAAGCCGAATACAGGAAATACATCAGAGAATATGAAAGGAAGGTATGAACCATGGAATTCAAAGAAGTCGTCAAAACCCGTTACTCCTGCAAAAAGTACAGCAGCCGACAGGTTGAACAGGAGAAACTGAATGCGATCCTTGAGGCCGGCCGATTGGCGCCTACGGCGAAGAATCTACAGGAGCAGCATATCTATGTTGTACAGTCTGCGGAGGGCTTAGCCAAAGTCGATGCGGTCACGCCCTGCCGCTATGGTGCGCCTACAGTGGTGGTGGTGGCGTTCGACAAAAACAACGTCTTTACCTATCCCGGCGGCAAGCGGGATTCCGGCATAGAGGATGCCACGATCGTGGCCACACACATGATACTGGCCGCAGCGGACGAGGGTGTGGACAGCTGCTGGATCAACTTCCTTGATCCGGAAAAGCTGGCCAATGCATTGGGCCTGCCGGAAAATGAGGAAGTGCTGATGGTATTGGATCTTGGCTATGCCGCGGAAGACTCTGGCCCGCTGCCCAACCACGCAAACCGCAAGTCGCTCAGCGAGACGGTCAGCTATCTGTAATCATTCCAGGCGAATCAGACCGCGACCGATTATTATTCCGGCCAGTGAGGCTGTAAGTTCATTCAATCCGGGCGATGGAGCCTGAAAGCTGATCAGAATAGGAGCGGTGACCACGTCACAGAAGAAGCCGATTGATGTACGTGGACGAAGGGAGAATGACGATGGACTATATCCATGATCTGAGAAAAGTGATCGGACCGAGGAAAATTATCCTGAACTGCGCCGGGGCCCTGATCATCCGGGACGAAAAGATTCTGTTTCAGCGCCGGACGGATAACGGCAAATGGGGGCTGATCGGCGGACTGGTTGAGATGAATGAAACATACGAACAGGCCGCGCTGCGGGAGATTCGGGAAGAGACGGGGCTGGAGGTCAGGCTGGACAGCTTTTTGGGGATCTTTCACAATCATGACATGGTGTGGAGCAACGGGGACGCGGCCCATGTGATTTCCGCGATGTTCACGGCCGGCATTGTCAGCGGGGAACCCAGAATTGATTCGGAATCGTTGGAGCTGCGTTTTTTCGGGAAGGATGATATTCCGGAACTGTTCGCGGAGGATCATATCGCATCCCTGGATGCTTATTTCAGAGGCGTCCGATATCCGATGCTGCAGGAAAACAAGTATGGATGGAATCAGCTTCAGGTATCCAATGGAAGGACTGGCGGATTGAAAACCCGCGGTTGAATGGAGATTTATAATGGAGGCCACAGAATGAGCAAATATACCGATCTGGCCATGGAACGCCGCAACCAGTTTAATCCGGACGGGAAGCCGGCCTGGAATTGCTGTCAGGCGGTTGTATCCGTCTTTACGCAGGACGCAGGATATGACGAGGATGCCTGTATGAAGGCTGCAACCTATTTCCGCGGCGGAATGCAGATGGGATCTGTCTGCGGAGCTGTGACCGGCAGCTTGCTGGCCCTTGGACTGGCCGGCGTGGACGATCCGCAGGCTTCCAATGAGATCATCCGAAAGGTCAGGGAAAACCACAAGGGGCTGATCGAATGCAAAGATCTGCTCCGTGTGAATGCTGAAAACAAAGGAGAGAAAATGCAGCATTGCAATGCCATGATCCGGGAATGCATCGGATATGTGGAGGGAATTCTGCGGGAGAGCGGAAAGATTAAGTGCTTTGTTTCGACAGATAATGGGCGGAAAATGCTGCATCCCTCCTAAATAAATTGCACTGATACGGACAGCAGAACAAAAAAATACGATAAAGGGAAAAAACATAAATGGTACCGCGCAGTCCTGCTGCTTGTATTTGTGTGAATTCTGAGCGTGTATTATCGGCGCCCGATTTCGTACATTCCCCTTTGGGGATCATTTTTAGGAACATATGGATCAATATTAATGAAGTGTCCATCGTGGGGCAGCCTGACGGCCGTATACGGTTAGAGAGCTGTCCTCGAAAAAATAACATTCAGTTCTGTGCAAAAAACGAGCGATGTGTTTCTTGTACCCTTCATTTCACTGTGAATGGTAACGACCGGGCACGAAAGATTTATATGCGTCCCCTGTCTCCCTTGCCTGTTTTGACCGGATGGCATATAATAGGGCACGGGAGAGAAAAATACAGGCATCGGGACGTCCTGGAGCGAGGGCTGCCGGGCGGGACCGAGGGACAGATCAGACAGTGACAAGGAGGATGTGCCATGAAAGTGATTGAAACCGCCAAAGCCCCCGGAGCGATTGGACCTTATTCCCAGGGATACGTTGTAAACGGAATGCTTTTTGCGTCGGGCCAGATCCCGGTCAATCCCGTGACCGGCGAGATTCCGGAGGGCATTGCCGCCCAGGCGGAGCAGAGCTGCCTGAATGCCGGCGCGATTCTGGAAGCGGCCGGATCCGGCTTTGACAAGGTTTTCAAGACCACATGCTATCTGGCAAATATGCAGGATTTTGCTGCCTTTAATGAGGTTTATGCCCGGTTCTTCGTGTCCAAGCCGGCCCGGAGCTGCGTTGCCGTGCGGGATCTGCCCAAAGGGGTTCTGTGCGAGATCGAAGTGACCGCGCTGGTCGGGGACTGAGCCGCTCCCTGTTGTCCGGCAAAAAGAGGGGCTGCCGCGAAATATGCGGCAGCCCCTTGGCTATCGTGGGAAAACATCCGGATGGCTTTTTGCTTTTATTGTCGGCACAGAGAAGCGCCGGCGTCTCCTGACAAAAGGCAAAAGGAGACAGAGAACCGTCCCCTGTCTCCTTTTGGGTTATCTGCCGAGGAAGGCGTCCAGCTGGGCGTTGGCTTCGGCCAGGTAGGCGTCCAGCTGGGCGTTGGCTTCGGCCAGGTAGGCGGCCATGCCGGCGTCGTCCAGCGCTTTGAGGAACTTCGGCAGCTCGGTTTCCGGATCCACCGCGCCGCTGCACAGGGCAAGGGAATACTGGGCGGCCACGTTGGTCAGGGCAGCCATTTCATTGCTTACGGGCTCGTTGTTGAAGATGTAGCCCAGGATCGGAACCGCCTTGCCGGAAGCGTAGTACGCCTTGAAGGCTTCCCGGAAGCCCTTGCCCTCGGCCTGGGTATCCGGCAGCAGGGTTACGTTGCCCATGCCGTTGGTCCAGGGGGAGTAGCTGGCGCGGGCATCGGTGAAGACCACCAGACCGTCGTCATCCAGGGTGTAATGCACGCCTTCCACGCCGTAGTTCAGCAGGGTCATGAGCGCCGGATCGCTGTTGAGCAGGGCCAGGAATTTGAAGCTCTCTTCCGGATGCTGGGAAGCGGAGCTGACGGCGACCATGGCGCCCTGGGAAACCGTCGTATCCACATAGGGGTCGGTGCAGGGCAGGAACTGGACTTCGATCCCGCGGGAGAGCACCTCGGCGGAGTATTCATAGCCGTAGGCGTAGCTCTGGGTGCCGATCAGGTAGCTGCCGGTCTTCTGGGCGTTGCTGCGGGTATCGTTGGAGGTTTCCGCCACGGCCAGGGCGGGATCGATGTAACCGGCCAGGTAATATTCCCGCATCTGCTTCGTGAAGGCGGCGAATTCATCCGTGGCGAACTTGTTCAGGATCACGTCGCCGTATTTGGCGTCCGCCTTGGTGACATCCGCGGGATCCAGATAATAACTCAGCAGGTTCACGGAACCGGAATCGCCGGTGATGATGATGCTGTTGGTCACCATGCGCTCCGCGACCGCCGGCTCAATCAGGAAGGGATAGAAGGAATCCCCCTTCACTTCCTTGGCTTTGGCGAAGATTTCGCCCCAGCCGTAGAAGCCCAGCTTCTGCACATCTTCCACGGTGTAGCCCAGCTCGCCCAGCAGGGTCACGTTGATGTCCCAGGTATTCTGGGTGGCGGTATCCTTAAAGCCGTTGACGGCGTAAATGTGCTTTTCGCCGTCCGGGCCTTCCACCGTCGCGGCCTGGATCAGGGCCTCCGGCAGGGCGGCCTTCAGATCCGCGCCGAACTGGTCCATATATTCGTCCAGGGGCTCAAAGAAACCGTTCTTGGCGTAGGTGTTGAACTCATCGGCGGACCAGGAGCAGGTGAACAGCATGTCCACCTCGGAGTCGCCGGTGGCCAGGGCGTTGGTGGCCTTTTCGTCGAAGTCGCCCCAGGTTCCCCAGATGACTTCCAGCTTCGCGCCGACCTTATCGGCGATGTACTCGTTGACTTTTTCGAGCACCGCGGCGTCGTCGCTGACGTTGGAACCGTGGAACATGATGGTGATGGTGGGGAGATCATCCGCCTGCGCCGCCGCGCAGAGGGAGAGGATCAGCGCCAGGGAAAGGATCAGGGACAGAAACCGTTTCATTGAAATAGACCTCCTTTAATTTTTCTATCTTTCAGAGAGCTCCGCTCTCCGGAATCCGAATCAGCCGGGTCAGCCCTTGACGGAACCGACGGTCAGCCCGGCGACCACATAGCGTTGGAAGAAGGGATAGGCGCAGGCGATGGGCACCACGATGAAGACCACCAGGGCCATCTTCAGCGTCTGGGAGGGCAGCTGGGCCGCTGCCCGGGCCGCGTCCGCTCCCAGCATGGCGGAATTCTTGGCCAGGAAATCCGCGTTCCGCTGCATCCGCATCAGCAGATACTGGAGGGGAATGATGTCCATGTTCTTGTTGATATACAGCAGGGACAGGAACCACTCGTTCCAGTATCCCAGAGCCACCAGCAGCGCGATGGTGGCGATGCCCGGGGTGACGATGGGAAAGACAATCCGGAACAGCGTGCCGTATTCCCCGGAGCCGTCGATGCGGGAGGCTTCAATCAGCTCCATGGGCACGGAGGTCTGGAAGAAGGTCCGCATGACGATGACATGGAAGGGGCTGAAGAGCATGGGCACGATAAGGGCGGCATAATTGTCGCTCAGGCCTAGGACGCTTTTGCAGATCACGAAGGTCGGCACCAGGCCACCGCCGAAGATCATCGTGAAGAAGCTGAGGAAGTTGAAGAAGGAGCGGTGGCCGTAATCCTTCCGGAACAGGGGATAGGCGTACAGGAAGCACATCAGCACCGACAGCGCCGTGCCCACGGCGGTGATCAGAAAGGAGTTCAGATAGCTGCGCCAGAGCTGATCCCCCAGCTGGAAGGTGTACCGATAGGCCTGCAGGGACCAGCCGAGGGGCTGGAAGCTGTAGCCGATCTGGCGGATGCTGTCCTCCGAGGTAAAGGAAATGATGACCACAAAAACGAAGGGAATGATGCACAGCAGGGCAAACAGCCCCAGCGCCAGATGGAACCCCGCCTGGGCGCCCGGCCCGAACCGGTTGAGGGAGGCGGTGGAAGGGCGGATTTTTTTCTTTCCGGCCAGCGTACTCATCAGAAAGCCCCCCTTTCTTCAGAACAGGCTGCTGTCCGGATCCAGCTTTCGGACCGCAGCGTTGGCAGCCACGATGCAGACCAGGCCCACCGCGCTTTGCAGGAAGCCCGCGGCGGAGCTCATGCCGATGTTATGGGTGTTGGCATAGGCGCGGTAGACATAGGTATCCACCACCTGGGTGACCGGATAGAGGGAACCGGAATTCTGGGGCACATTGTAGAACAGGCCGAAGTCCGCGTTGAAAATCTTGCCCACGTTCATGATCAGCAGGATCACGATCATGGTCCGGATATTGGGCAGCGTCACGTGCAGCACCTGCTGCCATTTGGTGGCGCCGTCCACCGCCGCGGCCTCGTAGAGGGAGGTGTCGATGCCCGTGATGGCGGCCAGGTATAGCACGGAGGAGTAGCCCACATTCTTCCAGAGGTTGCACAGGGTCAGGATCAGGGGCCACCAGGTGGTTTCATGATAGAAATTGGAAACCGTTCCTCCCGCCGCCTTCTGCATGGCGGGGATCATGCCGCTGGTGGGATCCAGGAAGGCCAGCACGAAATAGCTGGCCACGACCCAGGAAAGGAAATAGGGGAAGAACATCAGCGTCTGATACGCTTTGGCGAAGAAGCGGCTGCTCAGCTCGCTCATCATGATGGCGAAGGTCACGGAAATCACCAGCCCCAGCACGATCCACAGCAGGTTGTAGCCCAGGGTGTTGCGGACCATGACGGCCGTGTCCGGGGATTTCAGAAACTGGAAATTGTCCAGGCCGGCCCACTGGCTTTTCAGGATATTGTTCCAGAATGTATTCGGCCGCTGCGCCTTATAGTTTTTGAAGGCCAGCACGATGCCGAACATGGGCAGATACCGGATCAGCAGCAGCCAGATGGCCCCGGGCAGCACCATGGTATCCAGCCAGAAGGTGGTCTTTCGGCCCGCCCTGCCGCTTTTCTTCGACGCGATGCCGCTCTTTTTCAACGCGATGCCGCTTTCAGGGGATTTTGCGGACGCCGTTTCCCGCCGCGCTGTCATCCGCCGCGCCTCCTTTCGCCCTGTGTCTTGCCTGTGGTTCGGGATCATGGTATCATAACCGCATCGGTAAATCATCGTATCCGCTTGCTGTTTGTTGTCTCTGGTTGGTTTTCTTCCGGAAAAGGGAAAGAAGAGCGCAAGCAGCAACAAAAGACAACAAACACAGCAATTGGCTTTTCTCCCGCTTCCGATTATGATGGAAGGGAACGGGAGGAGACCTGTTATTCCCATGGGCGCAAGGCGGGCAGGGGCATAACAGCCATCCGCGGCCGGAGCGTCAGAAACGAAACGGAAATCAATGAGGAGTGAGGAGGGGATTCCCCCATGCGATACGGGTTTTTTGACGATGCGAACCGGGAATATGTGATTGACGACGTCAGCTGCCCCCAGCCGCTGACCAATTATCTGGGCACCCAGCGGATGGGGGCCGTACTGAGCCAGCTGGCAGGCGGATATGCCTGGCTGGATACGCCGGAGTACGGCCGGATCACCCGGTTCCGCCCCAACGGGCTGCCCGCGGACGGCCCCGGGCACTGGGTGTATCTGCGGGACGACGAAACCGGCGCGTTTCACTCCCTGAGCTGGCAGCCCGCCGGCGGGGAAGACGCTTCCGGCTATCGATGCCGTCACGGGCTGAGCTATTCCGTCTACGAATGCGCGCGGAACGGGCTGGAGGCTTCCCAGACCCTTTTCATTCCCCGGGAGGCCGATCCGAAAACGGATCCGGTGGAAATCTTTGACGTCCGCGTCAGAAACGTTTCCGCCCGCCCGCGGCGGATCAGCCTCTACGGCTACATGGAGTTTTCCTTCCACCATATCTCCTTCGACCAGCAGAATTTCCAGATGAGCCTGTATTGCGCCGGCTCCCTGGCCGAGAAGGGGGCGGTGGTCTGCGACCTGCATTATGAGGAAGGCGAATTCGAATTCTTCGCCTCCGACGCGGAGCCCGACGGCTTCGAGGGGACCCGGGACGCCTTTATCGGGCCCTATCGCACCGAGCGGAATCCCCTGGGGGTGGAGCGGGGAGACCTGACCGGCGCCACGGAGCTGGGCGGCAATCCGGTGGGCGCCCTGCGGCGCCGGCTGACCCTGCAGCCCGGCGAGGAGGCCCGGGTGCTGTTCTATCTCGGCCGGGGCCGGGGCGACGCGGCGGAGCGGGCCCGGCAGCGATATGATTTCGCTGGGTGCGACCGGGCTTTCGCGGAGCTGCGGCGCTTCTGGGACGAAAAGCTGGGGGCGCTGCAGATCCGGACGCCCCATGACAACATGAACCGGAGCCTGAACATCTGGAACCTGTATCAGGCGGAAATCAACGTGCTGTTTTCCCGCTTTTCCTCCTTTATTGAGGTGGGCGGGCGCACCGGGCTGGGATATCGGGATACGGCCCAGGACGCCATGTGCGTGCCCGGCGCAGAACCGGGCATGTGCCGGACGCGGCTGGAGCAGCTGCTGCACGGACAGGTCAGCGCCGGATACGGGCTGCATCTGTTTGACCCCGCCTGGTTCGAGCCCCAGACAGGGGAGCAGGACAGCAAATCGCCCACCGTCGTGCCCTCCATGAACGAAAGCCGGATCCACGGCATCGCGGACGCCTGCGCGGACGACGCGCTGTGGCTGATTCCCGCCATCGTGGAAAACGTACGGGAAACCGGGGACCTGGCTTTCTTCGACCGGGTCATTCCCTTCGCGGATCAGGGCGAAGCCACGGTGTGGGAGCACATGAAGCGGGCCCTGGACTTTTCCTACAGCCAGACCGGCGCCCACGGCATCACCAAGGGACTGCGGGCGGACTGGAACGACTGCCTGAACCTGGGGGGCGGGGAGAGCGCCATGGTGGCCTTCCTGCTGATCTGGGCGACGGAGCACTTCCTGGACGCAGCGCGGAATCTGGGCCGGACGGAGGACGCGGAGCGGTATGAGGCGCTGATGGGGCGGATGAAGGAATCCTGCCAGGCGGCGCTGTGGGACGGAAGGTGGTTCCTGCGGGGCTTTACCGCGGACGGGCGGCCCATCGGCAGCGCCCGGGCGGAGGAGGGGAAGATGCATCTGGAGAGCGCGGCCTGGTCCGTGCTTTCCGGCACGGCCACGCCCGAGCAGGCCCGGAGCATTCTGGACGCGGTGGACGAATGGCTGTATACCCCCTATGGGCTGCTGCTCAACGCGCCCAGCTTTACCCGGCGGGACGACGGCATCGGGTTCATCTCGCGGGTCTATCCGGGGGTGAAGGAAAACGGGGCCATTTTCAGCCATCCCAATCCCTGGGCATGGGTGGCGGAAACCATGATCGGACACGGCTCCCAGGCCATGAAATACTATGACGCCCTCCTGCCGGAAAATCAGAATGACCGGATGGAGATCCGGCAGGCGGAGCCCTATACCTACTGCCAGTTTATCATGGGGAAGGATCATACCGCCTTTGGCCGGGCCAGGCATCCCTTTATGACCGGGTCCGCGGGGTGGGCCTATTACGCCGCCACCCATTACATGCTCGGCGTCCGGCCGGAGTTTCACTCCCTGACCGTGGATCCCTGCATTCCCGCCTGCTGGGACGGCTTTACCGTTGTCCGGCGCTGGCGAGGCGCGACCTACCGGATCCGGGTCGAAAATCCGCGGCATGTGGAGAAGGGCGTCGCCGCCCTGACCGTGGACGGGGCTCCGGCGGGACATATTCCCACGTTTGACGGGGGCACCCATGAGGTGCTGGTCATAATGGGTGGAGAGGAAAACCAGAAGCCGTAACGGTTCAGTCGCTGCGCTTGAGGGTCTGAACAGAAGCATTATTCGATTGCAGGGAGGAGGGGATTCGGTTGAACGGCCGGCGCGGTGATTTCTGGCATTCGCTTCGTCTCCGCCTTCTGATTACGATTTTTCTGGCCTGGATGATTCCCACCCTGATCCTGTCCCGTTTCATTGGGACGCTGCTGCCCGGCCTGCGTCGGGCGACGGAGGATTCCCTGCTCTCCGGGGCGGAATTCGCCTGGTCCGAAACCGTCCGGAATCTGGACGCGCTGATATCGCTCTCCCGCGGGGCCACCTACGATCAGGAGCTGTGGACTGCCTGGGATCAATGGTCGCGGGGGAATTCGGGCGACACGGAATTTGTCCGCCTGTCCCGCACCTATCTGGAGCGGAAATACGGCCGGGAACCCCTGATCCTTTGCGCGGTTTATGTTCCGGACGGCGCGGAGCCCCTGTTCCTGTCCCCCCGGGCCCAGGCGGACCGGGCGACGGTTTATCAGGAATCTGTGCACGCCTCCCTTTTGCCGGAGCGGGAACGCATGGACACCCGCTGCGCCTTCCTTCAGGCGGCGGACCGCATCTATCTGGCCCGCAATCTGTACAGCACATCCATGCAGCGCTACGGGCTGCTGGTGCTGGAGGTGGATTCCCGGGGGCTTTTTGCGCCGCTGGAGCAGGTCGCAGATCGCTGGTCCGCGGCCCAGCAGATTCGCCTGGATGACATCGGCGCCGGCCTGATCGACTGGGACGCCCTTCAGGACGGGCTTTCAGAGACGGACCAGGCGGAAATCAGCTATGTGCGGCGATCCGCCGGCAGGGACTGGAGCCTTTCCTGGCATCTGGCCATCCCGGGGGAGCGGATCAACGGCCAGGCGCGCCAGTTCCGGCGGATTTTCCAGTTGCTGAATCTGTTCCTGTTTGCCGCCATGGGGCTGATCGCCCTGTACACCTACCGCCGCTTTGCCCGGCCCGTTTCCATCCTGGTCAACGCGGCGCACCAGGTGGAGGAAGGGGCGCTGGGCACCGTCGTTCCCATGCAGGGGAAGGACGAGCTGGGCACCCTGGGCAGGGCTTTCTCCGCCATGAGCACCCGCATCAAGGAGCTGGTGGACCGGACCTACAAGGAGGAAATCGCCCTGCGGGACGCGCAGATCCAGGCCCTGCAGAGTCGGATCAATCCGCATTTTATCAACAATGCGCTGGAGGATATCAACTGGCAGGCCCGCATGGATGGCAGCCAGACCGTCAGCCGCATGGTGGAGGCGCTGAGCGTGCTGCTCAACGCCACCATGGCCCACCGGGATCAGCGCACGGTTCCCCTGCGGGAGGAGCTGGCCGTGGTGGACGCCTATTTCTTCTTTATCCAGGAACGGTTCGGCGATAAGCTGACGTGGAGCCGCCAGGTGGACGAATCGCTGCTGGATTGCGACCTGCCCCTGCTGACCCTCCAGCCTGTGCTGGAAAACGCCGTGGAGCACGGAATTGCCCCGGCGGGCGGGGGAGAGATTTCCATATCCATCCGGCGGGACGGGGATCGGATGCGGATTGAAATCAGGAACACCGGCCGGCCCCTGTCGCCGGAGGACGCGGACAGGATGCAGGAAGCGCTGGCCGGCACGCTGGAGGGCCGGCACGTGGGCCTGAGCAACATCGCCGGCCGGCTCCGCCTGATCTATCACGGCGAGGCGGAGCTGAGCGCCGCCCCGGACGGAAGGGGAACCCTGGTTCAGATGAGCATTCCCCTGGGAAAGGAGGGCCGCCCATGACCATCGGACGATGTTACGGATATTCCGGATATTCTGGCGTTTTTGGCTTTTTCCGTTGTTCCCGACTTTTCCGCTCATTCTGCATCATCTGCGCCTTCTTGTGCGGCCTCTGCCGCGGCCCGGCGGGCGCGGCGTCGGCGGAGCCCGTGACCCTTTACACCGCCTCCTCCTTCGCCGGGGATGACGCCTCCGCCACCGTTTACGCCCATTTGCTGCAGTCCTTTGAGGCGGAATACGGCTGCACCGTCGTGGACCGGTCCAGCGCCAGCAGCGAAAGCTGGAAGCAGAGCGTGCTGAGCGATTTTGCCGCCGGCAACGAGCCGGATATCCTCTTTTTCTTCGCCAGGAGCGCGGATTCCCAGCCCCTGCTTTCCCGGGTGGTTCCCATTGCGGAAATCAACGGGGACTATCCCTCCCTGGACCTTCCCCTCAGCGACGCGCTGCGGGAGGCGGACGGGGAGGTATACGCCATTCCCGTCCGCCCCTTCTGGGAAGGGCTGCTGTGCAACACGGAGCTGTTTGACCGGTATGACCTTCCCCTGCCGGACACCTGGGCGCATCTGATGGAAGCCGTCCGGGGATTCCGGGCCCAGGGCGTCACCCCCATCGCCCTTTCGCTGATGGATGAGCCCCATTATGTGGCTGAGATGGCGATTCTGGCCTGCGCCACCCCGGAGGAGCAGCAGGTCCGGCCGGGCAGCCTGGCGGAGGTACCGCCCTCCTGGATACAGGGGATGGCCCTGCTCAGGGAGCTGGCGGACGCCGGCGCGTTTCCTTCCCAGGCGTCCCTGATGGACGCGCGGAGCGCCGAGTCCCTGTTTCGCGGCGGGGAAGCGGCCATGATGGTCAACGGCAGCTGGTTTGCCCTGCAGATGACGGAGGAAGAGATGAACCGCACCGCGGTGCTTCCGGTGCCTCCCCTGATCCCGGACGCCCGGCCGGCCGCCTACATCGGCGGCGTGTCCATGGGCTTTTATCTGACGCGCCGCGCCTACAGCCAGCCCGCCATCCGGGACGCGGCGGTGGGCCTTCTGGCTTATCTGACCCGGGAGGACAGCCGGAATCAGCTGGCAGGCGCGAGCCTGACGGGGAAACTGGCGGAATCGGCCGCCTCCCTGATCGAGGCCGGCCATCTGATGCTCAGCCCCATTCAGGACGGCATGAACGCCGCCGCCCGGGAAGCGTGGCTGATGGAGTGCGTGCCCGCCGTAGCGGAAGGCAGCATGACGCCGGAGGCGTGCTGGGAAACCGTCATGCGTCTGAACCCGTTCCGATGAAAGGAGAAAACGCATGTATAAAGCTGTCATCGTGGACGACGACCGGCTCATCGTCCGTGGGCTTTCCTCCGTGGTCCGCTGGGGGGAACTGGGATGCGAAGTAGTTGGCACCGCCGCGGACGGACAGGCCGGCATCGAACTGATCCGGCAGAAGCGCCCGGACATCCTGCTGACGGATATCCGCATGCCCAATGTGGACGGGCTGACCATGGCGGCCGCCGTTCGCAGCGAGTTTCCCCGGATGCAGATCGCCGTGCTGACCGCCTACCGGGACTTTGAGTACGCCCAGCAGGCGATCCGCCTGGGCGTGTGCCGGTATCTGCTTAAACCCAGCCATATGGAGGAGCTGGAGGAAGCGGTCAGGGCCATGACCGCCCGGCTGGATGCTCTGCCCGTGGAGCGGGAGGAGGCCGAGATCCCGGAGGTTTCCGCCGCCCACGGCTATATCGTTGAAAACGCACTGGCCTGGATGCGGGCGCACTGCGCGGAGCATCTGACCCTGGAGGCGGTGGCGGAGCATGTATATGTCAGCCAGTGGCATCTTTCCAAGCTGCTGAACCGGGAAATGGGCATGGGCTTTCTGGAGCTGCTGAACGGGATGCGGATCGACGCCGCCCGGGAGCTGCTCCGGGATCCGGGCCGCCGGATTGTGGATGTGGCCTATGATACCGGCTTTTCCGATGTGGCGCATTTCAGCAAAACCTTCAAAAAAATCACCGGGCGGACCCCGGGAGAATACCGGGCCGCCCGAATGGTTCCTAAATCGGAGTGATGATCTGATTCAGAGTAGCTAATCAGTCGCTCCGCACTGAGGTATTCCCCTCCTGGGGACGCCTCGCGGCTCCGTTCGCTTACGCAGCGGTTCTAAGCTCTGTCTTCGGCATTCGCCTCGCCAATCACTAAGAACCGGCGAGACTCAAGGCCCCCGGAGGGAAACACCTCAGCGCTGCGCTTGAGGGACTGAAAAGTTACGATAGAAAGAAAGAAGGGGGAAGGAGCATGGTTCAATTTGGAACCGGCGGATGGCGCGCCATTATCGGCGACGGCTTTACCCGGGCGAATATCCGCACCGTGGCGGCCGCGCTGGCCCGGAGGATGCGGGCGGAAGGCAAGGCGGAGACCGGGATCTGCATTGGCTATGACCGGCGCTTTCTGAGCCGGGAGGCGGCCATCTGGTTTTCGCAGGTCATGGCGGGGGAGGGGGTCTTTGTCCGCTTCGTCAATCTTTCCTGCCCCACGCCCCAGGTCATGTTTACTGTCCGCCATCTGGGCCTTCCCTATGGCGCGATGATCACGGCCAGCCACAATCCCGCGATCTATAACGGCATCAAGCTGTTCACCCATGGCGGACGGGACGCGGAAGTGTCCTTCACCGATTCCATCCAGGAGCAGGCCAACGCCCTGGATCCGGAAGGAATTCGGGAGATTCCCTTCGAGCAGGCCCTGGCGGAAGGGAAAATCCGCTTCATCGATCCCCGGGACGACTATCTGGATTCCATCATGGCCCAGATCGACCTGGAGGCCATCCGCCGCCGCCGGCCCCGCATCGTGCTGGACCCCATGTTCGGCGTCAGCCTGACGGGGCTGCAGACCATTCTGTATACGGCCCGATGCGATGTGGACGTGATCAACGACCGGCACGACGCCTTTTTCGGCCGGCATCTTCCCGCGCCCAATCCGGATACGCTGATGGATCTGCAGATGGCGGTCCGGGAGCATAACGCCGATCTGGGCATCGCCACGGACGGGGACGCGGACCGGCTGGGGGTCATCGACGAGCAGGGGCGGTACGTCAGCGCCAATGAAATCCTCGCCCTTCTGTATAACTATCTGCTGGAGGTCCGGGGCTGGCGGGGCGCCGTGGTTCGCAATATCGCCACGTCCCACCTGCTGGACCGCATCGCGAAGGCTTGGGGACAGACCTGCGTGGAGGTTCCGGTGGGCTTCAAGCATATTTCCGCCGGCATGGAAACCTATGACGCGATCATCGGCGGAGAGTCCTCCGGCGGGCTGACTGTAAGGGGGCATATTCTGGGGAAGGATGGGCTGTATGCCGCCTCCCTGCTGATCGAAATGATCAGCAAGACCGGCAAACCCCTGTCGGCCCTGATCGCGGATCTGTACGCACGCTACGGCTCCTGCGCCATGGTGGAGCGGGATTTTGCCCTGACCCCGGAGGACAGGGAGCGCCTTCACAGGCTGCTCATGGTGGAAAAGCGCCTGCCGGACTTTGGCCGGGAGGTGACGCGGATCAGCCGGGTGGATGGCTGCAAGGTGTATTTTGGCGACCGCGCCTGGGCCATCGCCCGCTTCTCCGGCACGGAACCCCGCATCCGGGTTTTCGCGGAAGGGGAGACGGCGGAGGAAGCCGCGCGCCTGGCCGATCTGATGCAGCGCTTCTGCGGGCTTCAGACAGGGGTAGGGTCATAATATACACATGATACACACGGACAAAAAACGGGGACGGTTCTCTACGATAGGATTCACGCAGAGAGCCGTCCCCTGTTTTCTGTTTTCAAAAAGGAGACAGAGAACCGTCCCCTGTCTCCTTTTCTCCTTTTAGGGGCGGGCGCTGAAGAGGGATACGGAGCCCGTCAGGCCGCTGGCGCAGACCGGCACCCGGGCCAGCATCTTCCGATAGCCCTCCAGCAGTGGATAGCATTCCCGTTCCAGGGTGGTGGCCACCTCGATGCGAAGATGGTTTTTGCCCCGGACGCCCTGCAGCGAATACACAAAGGGCGGCACGCCCTGGAGGCCGGCGCTTTCTCCGTTGAGGAAGACTTCCACGCCCTCCTGCGCATCCTCGATGCGGAGCAGCAGGGGCGAGGCGTCCGGCAGGTCAAAGCCGCAGTCATACCGGACAAAACCGGAGAAGGCGGGGCATTCCTCCGCGACCCGGGCGCCATCGGGGACGATGGTCCCGACGGGATCGGAGAAGAGGGGATACGCCGCCCCTTCGCACAGGGAGCGCTGCCAGCCGGAGAGGGGGATTTCCGCGCCGGCTTTCGGAAGGGTGTAAAGCGGGGCATCACAGGGGCCGGAGACCAGGAAAAGGGACTTGAGCGGTTCCACCGTCAGGCGGAAGCCCTCTCCGGCCCGCCGGGCGGGAAGGCAGCGGTTTTCATACGCGTCATAGAGGAAGGCATCGTCCGGGAAATCGGGGAGGAACAGGGTTCCGGTCCAGGGCGAGGTGCCTTCGTTCACGACCATGACCAGGGGGGGGGTTCCCCGAACGTCCAGCAGGCGCACCCGGTCGCAGGGGGGATCCAGCACCGGTCCCTCGGCGCCCGCGTTCCGGACGGCGTCCGCCAGCGCATCCAGGGAAAGGACGGGGCAGGCGTCCAGGGACGGGGGCAACGGCGCGCCGGTTTCACTGACGAAACGCGGCCTGCGCTCCGCGAACAGGACGGGAACGCCGGCTTCGGTCAGGCGGCCGAGGCTTTCCGCCGCGGCGCGGCAGAGGCTGGCGCTGCCGGGAACGACGAGCACGCGGTAGCGGTTGCCGTTCACAACGCAGGCCCCGTTCTCCGCCCGGCAAAGATCCGGATTCGCCAGCGCGTCCGCGGGAATCACATGCCAGTCCAGATGCGCGTCATACAGCCTGCGGCCCGGAACCTCGAAGGGCATGGCCTCGGTATCGCACCACTCGGCTTCCCCGTGATAGAGAATGCCCACGGGGATGCGGTGGCTTCCGGAGGAGGTCAGCGTGGCGGCCCGGTTCATATAGGTCATGAGGCGGCCGAAATGCCGGTACTGGGGGTTGTGACCGTGGGCGTAAAAATGCGGCGGACAGTCCGGATCCGGGAAGTCGAGGCCGCTGAAGGCATGGGGAACGAAATAGTTGATGCCCCGGACCAGGAAATGATCCGCCAGGTATCTTTCCAGCCGAAGGCCTTCCTCCCAGCCGTAATTGCCAAAGATTTCGCACATGGCGCGGCCGGCCTTCCGGGGCTCCAGCGCCGCCGCGCTCTGAGCCAGCTTGGCCAGGCCGTAATGGTAAAAGGCGCCGTCCCGGGGGAAGCCCATGAAGTTGACCCGGGGCTCATCCTCCCCCTGGGGGAGCACCTGGCCGCCGATATCGTCGATCCCGGCCATATCCTGTCCCTCCAGGCCCCGGAAATAATGGCCCAGGCTGGAACCGGTCCGGCAATGATGCCCATCGTCCTCGATGACATGGCCGATGTACATCACCCCATGCTCCCGGCACCAGGCGCCCAGCTGCTCTGAAAAATTCCGGCGGACCAGGCGGGTCAGACAATCCATGTACACCGCGTGAACGCGGGCGGTTTCCGGATCCGTATCCGCCTGCCACAGCCGCTCCAGCAGGCGCGTCCAGCCCTCGCCCAGGGCCTGGCGCAGCTCGGCTTCCAGCGTCTTTCCCCAGGGCAGATCCTGCCGGGAGCCCAGCAGATTGCCCTTGTCATACAGAAAGCCGTTGCCCAGCTCCGGCTCGTCGGAAAAGAAACCGGCGATGGTGTGGCCGAAATCCGGGGCGTAATGCTGCCAGTGAGGCTCGTAGACCGCGTCGATCAGCACCCGGACGCTGTCCGCTTCCGTCATATTGATGTAATTCCGGTGGAAACCGGCGTTCCGGCTGACCACCAGCACTCGCAGCTCGGCCTCTCCGGCCGGCTTTTCAAAGGAAAGGGTTTCGCCGGAGAGACAGCCGGTCAGATCCGTTTCCGTTTCGCCCTGCACAAGGGAGACCCGCAGCACCCGGTCGTCGCTGAAGACGCGGGCCGGGGGCATGTTGAAAAAGCGGGCTTCCATCGGGTTGGCCGGCACCCGGGCCGGCGCCTGCAGCAGCTGCCGTTCCCTTAGATCGATCCGGAGGGATCCGCCTTCGGCGGGCAGGGGAAGCGAATTGAGAAAAATCTGCTGACGGCAGAGGCTGTCCGGCTTTCCGGCCAGCGCGCCGTTGGCAAAGCCGGTGGGGAAGTGGCTGTCGTCCAGGATCCAGACCTTCATGCCCCGCAGGCGGGCCTCGTCCAGGATCACATCCATATCCTGCCACCATTTGGGACCGCAGAAATCCGGATGGGGCCGGCTTTCCACGCATACGGCCCGGCAGGATGAGCCATGAATGGCGGCCACCATTTCCCGGAGGGTGGCCTCCGTTTCCCCATGCTGCCAGAAAAAGGGCAGCACATGATTTTCCTCCTGACCGTTCAGAAGGGCCTGAATGGTTTGGTTCATGGTTACAATCCATCCTTTTCTAAAAATAATGAGGTCACTGTTCAGTCCAGAAAGCGGAGCGACAAATCGTTACAAAAAGAGGCAGTTCGGTGGCGTGAAAGGACGCCCTTTTGGTTCCGCCGATATTTTAACAGAATGACGCGTAGCCTGTCCATGGCTTTGGCGCGGCTTCTTAAATTTGTCAGGGTAAATGCTTAAAAATGGGGGATTGGCCGGAGGGGAGACGCCGTGTAAAATGAGGGCAGACAGGAGAAAGAGGTGATCCGTGATGGCTCAGGTCGGGCGTTCCGCTTCCGTTTCCCGCATCGCCAGGCTGGGGAGGCATTTCAGAAACTTCTGGCCCTATTATGTGATGATTCTGCCGGGGCTGACCTTTCTGATCCTGATCAAGTACATTCCGATGGCCGGCAGCGTGATCGCCTTCCAGAACTTTTCGCTGCGGAAGGGAATCTGGGGCAGCCCCTGGATCGGGCTGGAGAATTTTCGGAAGCTGCTGAACTATGACGATTTTCATCGGGTGTTCCGCAACACGCTGATCCTGGGGGCGCTCAAGACGCTGATCGTTTTCCCGGTTCCGATTCTGCTGGCCCTGCTGCTCAACGAGCTGCGCCAGCCCCGGATCAAGAAGAGCATTCAGACGGTGGTGACGATTCCACATTTTATCTCCTGGGTCATTGTGGGCGGGCTGACCTTCGACGTACTGGGATCCGGCGGGCTGTTCAACCAGATCCGCGCGGCTTTCGGGCTGGACATGATCCTGCCCATGCAGAAAAGCCCCTGGTTTCGCCCGGTTTACGTGCTGACTTCCATCTGGAAGGAGTCCGGATGGGGGACGGTGGTGTATCTGGCGGCCATTTCCGGCATTGATCCGGGGATCTATGAATCGGCCTCCATCGACGGCGCCTCCCGGTTCCAGAAGATGACGCGCATCACCTTTCCCATGATCCTACCCACGGCGGTGACGCTGTTCCTGATCAACATCGGGAGCTTTCTGGATCTGGGATTCGACCAGGTGTTCAACCTGTATACGCCCATGACCTACGACGTGGCGGATATCTTCGACACCTATGTATACCGCTCGGGCATCCAGCAGGGAAAGTACAGCTTTTCCACGGCGGTGGGGCTGTTTCAGTCCGTGATCGGTTTCATCCTGGTGGTGATCTTCAACCGCCTTTCCAAAAAGGTTTCAGAGGACGGAGGGCTGTGGTGATGAACGCGAAAAACCGCATCAGGGAATCGGCCGGGGATCACGCTTTTAACCTGTTTGTGCTGGTGTTTCTGATTCTTTTCGGAATCGTCATGGCGGTGCCGATGATCGCGGAGCTGGCCGTTTCGCTCAGCTCGAAGATCGCCTCCCAGACCAGCTCCATTGGGCTGCTGCCGGTGGATCTGACCTTTGCCTCCTGGCAGTTCATGCTTTCCAACGTGAGCCTGTGGACGTCGCTGGGGATCTCGGCCGCCTCCACGGCGCTGGTGGTGGTGATCTCCCTGCTGATCAACGCCATGATGGCATATCCGCTGTCGAAGAAGCATTTCGCGCCGGTGAAGGCGCTGATGCTGATCGTGGTGTTTACCATGATTTTCAAGGCGCCCACCATCCCGTATTTCCTGACCCTGCGGGGCTACGGGCTGTACAACAATTTCTGGGCCATGGTGATTCCCCAGGTGATTTCGGCCTATAACCTGCTGGTCATGCGCAGCTTCTTCCAGACCTTTCCCTCCGAAATCGAGGAGGCGGCGGAGATCGACGGCTGCGGGAAATTCCGGATGTTTTTCCAGATTGTGCTGCCCTCTTCCAAGGCGGTGATCGCGACGGTGGGCCTGTTCTACGGCGTGGGGGCATGGAACCAGTACGCGACCCCGCTGATGATGATTCAGGACACCGCGCTGTTCCCCCTGCAGCTGAAAATCCACCAGCTGGTGAACGCCGCCTCCGGCGATATCGCCGCGGCGGTGAAGGTCAGCACGGCCAACTATACCAACGAAACGCTGGGGGCGGCCGCCGTGATTTTTTCCATGATTCCCGTGCTGCTCATCTATCCCTTTGTGCAGAAATACTTCGCCAAGGGCGCCATGCTGGGCTCCGTCAAGGGATAAGCCGAACGATTTTTCCTTCCCGGAAGCGGGAAGAAAAATAATACAAACGAAAGAAGGAGAAACCATGAAGAAACTGTCCTCCCGTATCCTGGGCCTGCTGCTGGCGCTGGTCATGATGACCGCCGGCATGAGCATCGCCGCCGCGGAAAGCGCGGAAACCTATCCGGATATCGAGTACTGGTTCACCAACGAGGGATTCCTGCCGGCGGAAGTCGGCGGCGCCTACTACAACCTGACGAAGGAAACCATCGGCGTGGGCGTGTACATGCCCTACGTGGACTGGAACGGCGGCCAGACTTACCGGGAGCAGCTGGCGCTGCGGGTGGCGGCCAATGACATGCCCGACATTTTCATCTACAACAACGGCATCGAGAACAGCATGATTCTCGACGGGGTCGCCCTGGATCTGACCGACTATCTGCCGGAATACATGCCCCATGTGTGGGAAGCGATTCCCGCCTCCGTATGGGAAACCGTCAAGGCCAACGATCCCACCGGCCAGGGTCGGATCTGGACCATTCCGGACGTGACCACCTTCACCCGGCACGGCGCGTACATCCGTACGGACTGGCTGGAAGCCGTGGGCAAGGAAATGCCAAAAACCCAGGAAGAGTTTGTGGACGTGCTGCGCGCCTTCAAGGAAAATGACCTGAACGGAAACGGCGCCGCGGACGAAATCCCCACCGGCGGCCGGATGGAAGCCCGCTGGATGGACTATCTGTTTGCCATGTACGGCGTGGCCATGTACGAAGGCTATCCGGAATGGGATGTGTATGATGGACAGATCACCTATTCTGCCGTGACCCCCAACATGAAGGAAGCGCTGAAATTCGTGTCCGACCTGTACAAGGAAGGCCTGCTGGATCCCGAAACGCTGCTGAACTCCGCCGGCGACTGGTCCGGGAAATTCGACAGCAACCGGATCGGCGTGTACTATCATATTCCGTGGGTGGCCTATCAGCGGCTGCAGGGCATCTATGATTTCACCGGCGGCGCCGTCAAGGCCCAGGTGGCCAACCTGCCCCAGATCAGCGCGGAAGGCTATGAAGGCTTCATCACCGTCAAGCCCACCGGCAACTCCGGCAAGATGGTGTCCGCGGACGTGGCGAAGGACGAGCAGCTGATGAAGGCGGCGTTCCGGGTGCTGGACTGCCAGTACAACATGGAATACCGGGACCTGGAATACGGCGTGGAAGGCATGCATCACGAAGTGGTGGACGGCAAAAAGGTGAAGCTGCCGGAAGACAAGGCGACTCAGGAGCTGCTGATCCTCCAGACCCCCGGATGCCAGGTTGAAACCGTGGACGTGATCAGCAGCCGGCTGGAAGCGATCCGGACCGAAGAGAACAGCTGGCAGATTGACGAATCCCTGGCCCTGCTCAACGGCAATCAGGCGGATGGGAAGATCATCGCCGCCGACGGCATGCCCTCCTCCGTCTATGACGGCTATGAGGATATTCAGAACCGTACCCTGTATGTGGAATATATTTCCAAGATCATCTCCGGCGAGTACGACCTGGACAAGTTCGACGAGTTTGTGGACCGCTGGTACAGCATCGGCGGCACTGAAGTCACCGAACGGGTTCGGGAATGGTATGCCGGCAAGCAGTAAGCAATTTACAGCACATATGAGCGTCACGCCGCGCGGGAAGGCCGAAGCCGCCCCGCGCGGCGCTTTTTCTTTTTCAGCTGTAACGAATCAGTCGCTTCGCTTGCTGGACTGAATCGTTTTTTTCGCCATTTGATTTCCGCGGTTAAATGGAATACAATCATTCCGGAAAATGGGTCAGGGGGGGAATAGGGTGCTGCACAGAGCGGGAAACCTGAAAATATCCAGAAAAATGATCGCCGTTTTTCTGGCGATCTGTTTTGTTTCCATTTCCGTTTCCGCCATTTGCGTTTCCTACGCGGCCATGAAAAGCATCGACCGGCGGACGGAGGTGCTGGCGCAGGCCGTCAACGCCCAGGCGGCCGCCGGGCTGGAGCACTTTGTCCAATCCTGCCGGGGGCTGATGATGGCGGTGCTGGTGGATTCGGATGTGCTGAACACCCTTTCCCGGGGAACCGTACCGGTTTCCGAGCAGGCGGAATACAGGGCGCAGGTGAACAAGCTGCTGTTTCGCCTGATTAAGATGCAGCCCCTGCTGACGCACGCGGGCATCGCCCTGCAGGGAGGGCGGTATTTTCAGACGGGCGCCGCCGGAGAGAATACGGATATGGCGGCGATGATGAATGAGGAATGGATGCGGCGGACGGTGGAAGGGGAGGAGACCTTTACCCTGATCCCCATGCATGACGGCGGGTATACCAACCGGCATCAGCACGGCCCCGTGATTTCCGCGGTGCAGAAGCTGTACGGCCCCTTCCGGCAGCCCGCCGGGGTGATCGTGCTGGATGTGGAGAGCGACGCCATCCTGCAGCTGGGCGGCGAGGACCTTCTGCAGGAAAACATGCAGGGAATCCGCCTGGCGGTGGAAGACGACGCGCACCGGATGCTGTACGATTCCGCCGGGGAAGAGGGGCCGTCCCTCCGGAACGGGGAAGGATTCCGCCTGTTTGAAATGCCGGATCAGCGGTATCTGGTTCAGACGACGGTGCTGGAGGATCTGGGGGTTTCTGTCCACACCATTTATCCGAAGGCTACGCTGGCGCTGCTGCGGCGGGACCTGATCCTGGTGACCGCCCTGAGCGTCTACGTCTGCGTGCTGCTTTCCGGGGCCTGCGCGGTGTTTTTCAGCCGATCCTTCACCCGGCCCATCGCCCGACTGCGGGAAGCCATGGCCCAGGTGGATAACGGCCGGTATCCCCGGGTCCGGGGGGAGGCCGGGCAGGATGAATTCGGGGATCTGATCCGGCAGTACAACCAGATGGTGGAACGGATCGAGCGTCTGATTGATCAGGTTTATCAGAAGGATCTGCAGAAAAAGGACGCTCAGCTTCTGGCCCTGCAGACCCAGATCAATCCCCATATGATGTTCAACACGCTGGAGTCCATCCGGATGAAGGCGCTGGTGGCGGGAAATCGGGATGTGGCGGAGATGACGAGCCTGCTGGGGAAGATGTTCCGCATGACGCTGGAAAACGTGAACCAGCGGCATACAGTCCGGAATGAGCTGGATTACGTCCGATCCTTTCTGCGGCTGCAGAATCTGCGCTTCCGGGCGGAGAACACCCTGACGGCGGAGATGCCGGAGGAGCTGATGGAGGTCCCGTGCCCGGTGATTCTGTTCCAGCCGCTGGTGGAAAACAGCCTGAGCCACGGCGCGGCCGGGGCGGACGTTCCCCTGCATATCCGGATCCGCGGATGGCGGGAGCCGGAGACCGGCCGGATCCTGTTCCGGATTACGGACGACGGCACCGGCATGGAGCCGGACCGGCTCATGCAGATTTCGGACCGGCTGGAATCCATCCGCCGGGAGGAAATCCGCATGACAGCGCCGGAGGAGGGGGAGCGGCAGCATATCGGGCTGGAAAACATCGCCAAAAGGCTGCAGCTGCGCTACGGCCCGGAGTCCTATATGAAGGTCATCTACAGCAACGAGACCGGGACGGAAATCGAAATCTGCATCGTGGAGGCCGCGGACGCGGAACAGCCGCGGAGGAGGGAAGAAAATGGAGATCCGAATCCTGATTGTGGACGATGAGCCGGAAATATCTGAAGGCCTGGCCTTCATGCTGAGCGCCCGGTCGCAGGAATACCGGGTCATCGGGAAAGCCCGGGACGGGCTGGAGGGCTTTGATATGGCCATCGAAGGGCATCCGGACATCGTGATTACGGATATCCGGATGCCCCAGGCCAGCGGGCTGGACATGATCCGGGACATTCAGGCCTACGAACCGAGGACGGAGTATATTCTGATTTCCGGGTACGCGGATTTTGAATATGCCAAACGGGCTATGGAATACGGCGTACAGTTTTTTTTGACCAAGCCCATTGACGAGGAGGAGCTTTTCGCCGATATTGAAAAAATCCGCGAAAAATGGATTCCCCAGCAGGACTTCGCGGAGATGGCGGACCTGTTTCCGGAAAAGCTGCTGCAGGAGCTGGAGGAGGGGATGGTTCTGCAGAATCTGGACGCGGTGCGCAAGAGCGTTTCCGGGCTCTTTGACATCCTTCGCAGCCACCAGGCCGACCTGAGCCGGGAGAATATCCGGATGCTGTGCCTGAACCTGGTGCTGTACGGAACCCGGAAATATCCCTACGCCTCCCTGCGGATGAACAACTATCTGGGACGGAATGTCCTTTCCTCCCGGAGCGTATCCCGCATCAACTCCCTGGAAGAGCTGGAAAACTGGGTGTTCAACCTGCTCCGGGGAGCCGGCGAAATTCTGGAGGGGGAGGAGGCGGAGGACCGGCGGGATCTGATCGGCGAGGCGAAAGCCTATATTCAGGAAAATTACGCCCGGAATATCAGCCTCAACGAGATCGCGGGCCGGTTTTACGTCAATCCTTTCTATTTCAGCCAGCTTTTCAAGAAGAAAACCGGCACCACTTATCAGAAATACCTGACAGAGCTGCGCATGAAGCGGGCGCAGGCGCTGCTGCGGCAGACGGATCTGAAGGTATACGAAATCAGCGAGCGTGTGGGATATACGGACGCGAATTATTTCAGCAAGCTGTTTGAGAGAAGCACGGGAAAAAAGCCCAGCGCCTTCCGGGCGGAGGAAGTATAGATGAACGGACAGAAACGAACGCGGGTTTTCCGCGGCCGGGTGCGAATGCAGATGGGGGTCTTGCTGCTGCTGTTTCCGCTGCTGACGACGCTTTTGACCGGCTGGCTGGTCTATGACCGGATGTCGGAACAGGTGGTCCGGGACACCTGGCAGCAGCAGGAATCCCTGCTGCGGAACGCGTGCGCCGCGGTGAACCGGGAAGTGGAACAGATCCAGTCCTTCACCTGGCAGCTGAACAACGACAGCGAGGTGCAGTCCTATCTGCATCTGACGGAACAGACGCCCCGGGACATTCTGCGGAAAAAGGGGATCATTGAGCAGCTGCAGCAGATGAAGGCCTTCAGCAATACCATCGCCGATCTGGGCCTGTACGCCGAGGGGCTGGACATCATCATCACCGGGGAGAGCAGCTACCGGGCGGAGGATTATTATCAGCGGATCACGGGGGTGACCGGGGCCGGGATGACGCGGGCCCGATCCGTCCCCGGGACGGTGGCGCTGTGCCGGTTTGCGGGGAAATGCGTCATCCGCCGGATTCTGACGGCGGAAGACGCGCTGGCCTTTGTCAGCAGCCTGCCGCTGAACGCCCAAGCCGGCGGGAGCTACGCGTTTTTCCATCTGAATACTGGGCGGCTGCTGGCCTGCCTGCCGGAGAACGAATCGGGAGAGATGATGCTGACGGACGGGGACGGGGCGCCGGTCCACGGGCTGCAAAACGAAGCCTACGCGGACATCACCCGCCTGTACGCGGAGCATCCGCAGAACCGGATCCGGACCGAGGGCGGGGAATACGGCATTCTGCGGGCGGAAACCGATGCGGAAGGGCTGTACTGCATGGCGGTCATTCCTTACAGCGAGCTGCTGGGGCCCAGCCTGCGCCTGCGCAATACGGTGATGCTGATCATGGGATCCTGCATGATCCTGTGCGTGCTGGCGGCGAGTCTCGCCTCCCGGCGGCTGTACGCGCCGCTGGAGCAGCTGATCGGAACGGTCCGGCAGCTGTTCAACGATACCCTGCCGGAGGGACGGAACAACGAGTATCAGGTGCTGGATGAGGCGATCCGCCTGATCACGGCGGAAAATCATGAGCTGGCGCTGTCCAACCGGGAGGTGAGCCGGCTGCTGAAAAACCGGGTTCTCAATGACTGGATCGAGGGCCGGCTCAAGAGCGGCGCGGAGGAAACGCTGACCCGGGCGGGGATCACGCTGCCCTATGACCGGATTCAGATCGCGGTGGCGGAATGCGCGCCGCGGGATCTGGAACGGCTGGAGGCCAGGGCGGGGGGCGTGAGCACCGCGGACCTGGTGGAGGAGCTGGCGGTGGCGGAGGACCGGGGGCCCATGAAGGTGCTGTGCGCCCGCCGGGCGGACGGACGGGTGCTGATTCTGTTCAACCTGGACGCCCGGCATCCCGCGCCGGAATCCATCTATCCCTTCCTGCAGGACTGCCTGAGCCGGGTGTTCAGGGACTGCCCCTGCGCCATGGGCGTGGGCCGCGCCTTCGAGAAGAACCGGACGGCGGATGCGCTGGTGGACGCCATGCGGGCGCTGATGGTGGGAGAGGAGAAGAACCGGCAGATCGCCCTGGCGGAGGAGATTCCCGAGAATCGGGATACGGAGTATTCCCTGAACGCGGAGCAGCAGCTGATGAACAGGATCCTCAGCGGGAAGGGGGAGGAAGCGGCAGCGCTGGTGCGGGCGCTTTGCGCCCCGGAGGACGGGGCCGCCGTGCCCCGGACGGATCTGATCCAGGCCCTGCTGTTTACCCTGGGCCGGGCGGCCCGGCGGGCCAGCATGGAGGATCGGCTGGAAACCATCCTGCGGGATGCCGGCTTCCGGGCGGACCGGATGCCCGCCGCCCCGGACGCCGCCGACCGGCTTTGCCGGGCGGCCGCCGCGCTGGCGGAATGCATGAACGAGGATGTGAGCAGCCAGGAGGAAAAGCACTATGCCCGGCTGACGGCCTACCTGCGCCGGGAATACGCCCAGGACATCTCCCTGGACAGCGTGGGCGAGGCGCTGGGGATGTCCCCCAGCTATATCGGGCTGGTGTTCCGGAAAGTCGGGGATACGAGCTTCCTGAAATATCTGACGGATATCCGCATCGAGGAAACCAAAAGGCTGCTGCGGGAAACGGATCTGACCCTGCGGGAAATCGGCCAGCGGGTGGGGATGGAGAACCAGAATACCCTGATCCGCACCTTCAAAAAGGCCGAGGGGATTACGCCGGGACAGTACCGATTGGCGAATCAGACGATCGATTCGCGGAATGGATGATCCCCTTTCACCGGATCGGATCCCGGATTCACGGAATCGGAGATAGCAGAACGGCGCGCGTTCTGCTATTTTTATGCCATGGAGGTGAGATCCATGACCAAGTCCCGCGTAGCGCTGCTGCGGCGGAGAATATGGGCGTCTCGGTATCTGTATCTGATGTTTTTGCCGGTGTTCCTTTATTATGTGATCTTTCGCTATGCGCCGATGCTGGGGCTTTCCATTGCCTTCAAGGATTACAACGCGTTCCTGGGATTTCAGAAGAGCCCCTGGGTACAGTTCAAATATTTCCTGCAGTTTTTTCATTCCGTATACCTGTGGCGGCTGATCCGGAACACGCTGCTGATCAATCTGTACGACTTGGTGTTCAATTTTCCGGCGGCCATCATCCTGGCCCTCCTGCTTAACGAGGTGCAGAACCGCCGGTTCAAGAAAGTCACCCAGACCATCACCTATCTGCCCTACTTCGTTTCCAGCGTGGTGATCGCCAGCATGGTGGTGCAGTTTCTGTCCCCCTCCAGCGGAATCATCAACAATCTGATCGCCGCCCTGGGCGGGGAACGGCAGTATTTTATGACCCAGCCGGAGGCCTTCCGGCCGATCTATACCCTGATGAACCTGTGGAAAAACATCGGCTGGAATTCCATCATCTTTCTGGCGGCCATCAGCGGGATCAACGGGGAATTGTATGAAGCCTGCATGGTGGACGGGGGCGGCTACCTGCGGCGGATGTGGCATATCACCCTGCCCGGGATCGCGGGCACCATCGTGGTGCTGCTGATTATGCGGCTGGGCCATGTGATGGACGCGGGATACGAGACCATCCTCCTGCTGCAGAACAACGCCAATCTGGAGACCAGCGACGTGATCGGCACCTACGTCTACCGCCGGGGGCTGAAGGGCGGAGAATACAGCTACGCCACCGCGGTGGGCATGTTCCAGAGCGTGATCGGCTTTGCCATGGTGATATTTGCCAACTGGATGAGCCGGCGATACAGCGAAACGAGCCTGTGGTAAGAAACGGACCAGGCCCGCGGGAAGAAGCCGGCCTGGCCTGAGACAGGAAACGGGAAGCGCCTGAGACGGGAAGCATGACGCCTGCAGGCGGAAAGGGGGAACATCGCATGGAAAGAACGCTCCGTTCTTCCGGGATCCGGGAACCGGTCAGCAGGCGGGTCTTTCAGGTGATCAACGTGATCATCCTGCTGCTGGTCAGCTTTGCCATGCTGTATCCGGTGGTGTTCGTGACCGCGGCCTCCTTTTCCGGGGAAACGGCCATTCTTCGGGGGGATGTGGTTTTCATTCCGGTGGAGCCCCATGTGAAGGCCTATCAGAAGGTGTTTAACTACCCGCTGCTGTGGCAGAGCTACGGGAACACCCTGCTCTATACCTTCCTGGGAACGGCCATCAACCTGATTCTGACGGTTTTCGGGGCCTGGTCTCTGAGCCGGAAAAAGATGGTGGGCAGGCGGTTCTTCACCCTGATGTGCACCTTTACCATGTTTTTCAACGGCGGGATGATCCCCACCTTCCTGGTGATCAAGGAGCTGAAGCTGCTGAATACCATCTGGGCGATCGTGCTGCCCGGGGCGGTCAGCACCTATAATATGATCCTGATGCGGACCTTCTTCCTGCAGATTCCCCAGAGCCTGGTGGAGGCCGCGGAGCTGGACGGCTGCAAGGATTTCGGGGTGCTGTTCCGGATTGTGCTGCCCCTGAGCCTGGCCAGCCTGATGACCATCGGCATGTTCTACGCCGTGGCCCACTGGAACAGCTATTTTACCGCGGTGCTTTATCTGAGCAAGCCGGAGCTGTATCCGCTGCAGATCATCCTGCGGCAGGTGGTGCTGATGAATGAAATCGTGGAAAACGCCAGCAGCACCGAGAACGTGATGGCGGAGGGCATCAAATACGCCACCATCGTGGTGGCGATGCTGCCGATGCTGTGCATCTATCCCTTCGTGCAGCGGTATTTTGTGAAGGGCGTGATGGTGGGATCCGTGAAGGAATAAAGGGAAAGCCGGCGGCCGCCTTTCGCGGCCCGGACGCTTGTCTGCGATGTGGTTCGGCCTCCCGGAGACGGAGGTCAAAATAGAAAACCAGAAAGAAAAAGGAGGAACGAACATGAAACACCTGTCCCGTCTGCTGGCGCTGCTTCTGACAGCCGCCCTGCTTCCGCTGGCCTGCCTGGCCGGCGCCGCCGCGGAGGAGCCCGTCACCGTTACGATGTGGGGTTCCGACCGGGAGAACATGCCCTTCCGCAACGGCCTGATGACCATCGAACTCCTGAAGGAAAAGCTGGGAATCAACATTGAGATCATCTCCGCGCCGACGGAAAACCTGGCCGAAAAATACGGCCTGCTGATGGCCAGCGGGGATCTGCCCACCATCGTCCAGTACAAGGCGAAAGATCTGCTGCTGTACAAGGACGCCTGGACGCCCCTGAACGAGCTGATCAATGAAACCGACACCCCAAACCTGTGGAAGGTGTACAGCGATCCGGAAATCCGCCGGAAGGTGTCCGACGCGGACGGGGTGATGCGCTTCATCGGCCAGCGCACGGCCATTACCGCCGGGAAGCTGTTTTTCTGGCGGCAGGACTGGCTGGACAAGCTGGGCCTGGAAACCCCGAAAACCACGGAAGACCTGTATCAGGTGTTCAAAGCCGTCAAGGAAGGCGATCCCAACGGCAACGGCATCGCGGATGAGATTCCCTTCTCCGTCCGCAAAAACGGCAGCAACAACCGGGCCAACTTGATCCACTTTATCAACAACTGGGGGATTGACGAAACCTTCTTTGCCGAGGACGGGCAGGTCAAGTTCGGCGCCACGGATCCGCGGATGAAGGACGCCCTGGAGTGGCTCCATCGCTGCTATGCCGAGGGCCTCATCGATCAGGAGTACCTGACGCTGGACAAGACCGCCTGGTACAGCGAATGGACCAACAATCAGGTCTTCATGAGCTATGACTGGAGCGCGTATATCGACAATGTGGCCAATCTGTTCAAGGGCACGGACAGCGATATCAACATCGTGGGCGCGGTGCCTCCGGAAGGCCCCACCGGCATCAGCGAGACCCGGGACCAGCTACAGCCCATCACCGTGGATGAGGACTGGAACGCCGGGATCTATATCGGCGCCACCGAGGAGCAGAAGAAAGCGGCCCTGAAGCTGCTGGATTATGTCTACAGCGAGGAGGGCATGATCCTGATGAACTTCGGCGTGGAAGGCCAGCATTTCAACATCGTGGACGGCGATTATGTGTATTCCGACCTGATCATGAACAATCCGGACGGCCTGTCCCCCCAGGACGCGCTGCGCTCCTTCGGCATTCAGAGCATGCTGACCCTGCTGCAGGACGCCCGCTATGAGCGCGCCTTCGTCAGCGATGAAGTCAACCGGATCCGGGATATTTACGAGCAGGAAGGCCATATCGGCCCCGCCTTCCCGACCCTGGCCTTTACCAATGACGAACAGAGCATTCTCAATGAGAAATACACGGAAATCGAAACCTATATGAACGAAATGGTCGACAAGTTCATCATGGGCGTGGAACCCCTGGACAAGTTTGATGATTATGTGGCCCAGGTGGAGCGCATGGGCCTGGCGGATGTGCTGGCCGTGTATCAGGCCGCCTATGACCGCTATATGAAGTAATCCGGAACGCAATAAAAGGAGACAGGGGACGGTTCTCTGTCTCCTTTTTGTTTGTACTTTCGTACAATGCAAGATTGCACGGGTTATGATATAATCATGTGGAACACTGATGATAGGCGGTGAGCACCCGCGATTGACGAGCGAACGCGAAGTCAGAGCGGAGACGACGATCACAGGAGGGCAAAGCGATGGCACAGCTGCCCGTCGTCCGAAGGACGGAAAAGCTGCGGGAGATAACCGCGATCCTCAAAAGCGAGAGAACCGTTTTTCTTTCCGCCTTTTTTTACAGCGGCAAAACCGTCCTGCTGGATCAGCTTTGCGCCTCGTGGGGCGGGACGGTCCTTCGCTTTCGTTTTCCGAATGACGACTGGGACGCTTTTTACCGTCAGGTTTTGCAGGAAAAGCAGGCGCTGATTGCCATCGACGGCGTGGACAATTCCTCCGGAATCATGATGACGGAAATCGCGGCGATGCTTGCCGGGCTTTCTGAAAACCAATATGCCATCCTGGCGGGCAGAGCCCAGCAGCCATCAGCGCTGCACAGCCTGTGCGTCACCGGCATGATCACCGTGCTGGGCAGGGAGTTTGTGCTCTTCAGCGAGGAGGAGATCATTCAGCTGTTTCTGGAATATGGGATCGAGCTCAGGCCCTCCGATGTTCGCGAAATTCTCGATTGGTTATGGGGCTGGCCCTTTAGCCTGCATATCCTGGCCAGGATGATGCAGAAGGGAAGCGAATCATCCCTGCTTTCCCTGATCCATCAAACCCGAAACGAGATCAAGCGCGTCCTGGTGTCGGATGTGGTATTGACCTTTCTCGAAGCGGAACGGCAGCTGCTGTACAACCTGTCGCCCTTTGAACGCTTTTCAGAGGATATGGCCAGGATCGTGACGGGAAGGAACGATGCGCCGCGGATGATGGAAGAGATCGCGCGAAAATCCTATATGCTGCTGCGTGCCGGCGAGGGGGAGTACTCGTTTATTCCCATCGTTCGGCAGGCGCTGTTTTCCGAGATGCGGAATCTGTATACACAGGATTATATCAACGAGCAATACAAGCGGGCCGCCCTGTACCACGAGCTGCAGAATCAGGTGCCCAAAGCGTTGTCCTATTACAGGCAGCTGGGCGATAAGAACAAAATTCGCGATCTGCTGATCCGGGACGCCTTTAACAGGCCGGCGGACGGCGATTATGTGGACTTGCTGGAAGGGTATGCCGTTCTGGATATGGACACCATCCTATCCTATCCGGAACTGATCAAGGGGAAATGCGAAATCGAAAGCCTTCGCGGCCATGCGGAGGAAAGCGAAAGATGGTATCAGACCCTTGTGCAGTTCATCCGGCAGACGCCCGCCCGGGACGCCCGCCGCAAAACCGCGGAGGAAGCGAAAGCGTACCTGGATCTGTGCCTCTCTCACCGGGGCAGCAAAAATACCTTACAGAAGCTTCTGGCCGCGGCCAAGGCACCCGATCTGCTGCAGTCATCCGCCTGGCGCAAAGGCTTCAGCGTGTCCGGCAACAGCGTCAGCCTGATGAACGGCGGACTGGATTTCTGCAGATGGGCGCAGCATGGGTGGCGGATCTACCACCTGTTCAAAATTCCGATTGAGATGGCTCTGGGCCGCGGCGGGAGCGGCGTGGCGGATATCGCGATTGCGGAGAGGGAGCTGGAGGCCCGGCCCGACGGAGATTATTCCCTGGCCATGCGCAAGGTCCGGGAGGGAATTCAGCGAATTGTGGATAACCCGGACATCTACTACGCGGCCATCGGCATCCAGAGCCGGATTCTGGCCGCCCAGGGCAATCCGGACGAAGCGATCCGGATGATGGATCATGCCATTGCGTCCCTGTCGGATCAGCATCCCAAGCGGCTGAAGAAGAATCTGGAAGCCTTCAGGATGGACCTGGCGCTGCTCCGCGGAGAGACTGCGGGGGCGGGAAACTGGATGGAGACAGAAGCGCCGGATGAAACCGGGGATTTTATCATCATGGACCGGTATCAGTATATGCTGAAGCTCCGGATCTACCTGATCCTGGGCCAGCACGCAAAGGTGCCGTTTCTGGCCGCCCTGCTGCGGCAATACTTTGAGAGCTACGACCGGCCTTATATGCTGATTCAGCTGAATCTGCTGGAAGCGGTTTCCCATTATCGCGCCGGGAAGGACGCGTGGCGCGACAGGATGCGGGAAGCCCTGGCCCTGGCCAGGCGATACGGGCTTGTCCGGGTGATCGCCAATGAGGGGATCGCGATCATCGACATGCTCAACGAAATGGAGCTTCCCCAGGATCCCTGGACCCAGGACGTGCTGACCCTGACGCGCCGCCAGGCCGCGTTTTATCCGAACTTTATGAAGGAGGCCGCGAACAAGCCCGTATTCACCGATCGGGAATACCAGGTATATTCCCTGATGATCGCGGGGTATAAAAACGCGAAAATCGCCTCCGTCCTGAATATATCGGAGCGCACGGTCAAGTATTTCTGCGGGCTGATCTATCAGAAACTGGGCGTTTCCACCCGGGCGGAGGCCCTGAACAAAGCGGCTGAATTGGGGGATATCAAATGAAAAGAATGATGATCGTTTTTCTGGCCTTCGGGATGGCGCTGCTGTGCGGGGGCGCGCTGGCGGACGCGGAGCTGACGCTGCTGGTCTATATGTGCGGGGCGGATATTCAAAGCGACGCCTGCGAGGATATCTATGAGATGGGCATGGCGGAAACCGGGGAGAACGTGAATCTTGTCATCCTCGCCGGAGGCGCGGAGTCCTGGGATTTTGACGGAATCGAAGGATACACCCGCAATCTGATTGAAATCCGGGACGGATATTTCGAGTCCATTACGGATTGGGGCTGGGCGTCCATGGGCAGCGGGGAAAGCCTGCTGGAGTTTCTGGAATACGGGCTCAGGCATTACCCGGCGGAGCGGACCGCGGTGGTCCTTTGGGATCACGGCGCGGGATCCGAAGCCGGGATCTGCTTTGACAGCACCACCCAGGAGGAGGACGGGCTTACCCTGACGGAAATCAATCAGGTCTTGGAGGATCTGAGGGATCGGCTCGGAAGCTTCCATTTCGATTTCTTTGGCTGTGATGCCTGCATGATGGCGACGTATGAGATGGCGGCGATGCTTTCCCGCTACGATATCGATTTCTTCGTCGCGAGCGAGGAACTGGAGCCCGGAACGGGCTGGCATTACACGCCCTGGCTGGAAGCGCTGGATCGGAATCCGGATCTGTCCACCGAGCAGCTTTGCCGGATGATCGTTGACAGCTATATGGAGGCCGGGAAGGAAGAAGACCCGGACGATTATCTGACCATGAGCGCCCTCAACCTCAAAAAGATAGCGCCGCTGCAGGAGGCGATGGAACAGTTTGGCCTGACATTGCAGCGGGAGCTGACAGGCGGGAACGGGGCGGAAATCAGACGCGGGCGCAGCCGCATGTACACCTTCGGCTCCTTCGTGGACGGCAGCTGGGATATGGTTGATCTGGGGGCCATGCTGGACGCCTGGTCCCGTTTTGACAGGGGCGAAGCCGCTAAAGCGCGGCAGGCGCTGACGGAAATGGTGCTGGTCAGCCGGCAGACGGAAAATCTGGGCCCCTGCAGCGGCCTCTCGGTTCTGATTCCCCATGATACGAAGGACGAGTTTGAAAGCTATGCGGACGGGGTGGATCTGTCCTTCTGTATTCCCAACTGGATCGGCTTTGTCAAAGCGTACGCCGGAGAGCTGACGGGAGGAAGCTACAGTTTCACGCAGACCACGCCGCAGAACATCACCGGATCAGGGTTCCTTTCTGAGATCGCTTCCGCTTACGGCAGCCAGCAAAGCGAATGGTGCTGGAACGGCGTAACGGAAACATACGAGGAAGCCCCGTCCGCGGCGATTCCGGTTTCCGTCCCGGAAGAAGGCTACGCTTTTTCGGCCCGCCTGGCCGATGACGATCTCCGCTATCTGGACTTCGTAGAGGGCATGGTCATGATGGATATCAGCGACGAGGAGACCTTTGGCTATGTGGATCTGGGCCTGATGCAGAATAACGTGATTGACTGGAACAACGGAACCGTCTACAGCCTGTTTGACGGAACATGGCCGGTGCTGGGCGATCAGCTGGTGCCGCTGTACGATCAGATCGTGAATGATTACGGGAGAAGAAGCCTGATTCCCGTCAAAGTGAACGGAGAATACACCTACCTGGTGGTGGAATTCAGGGCGGGCAGCAGGGAAGGACGGATCCTCGGGGCCAACGCGGGCTATGACGAAAACGGTCTGCCCATTCGCGGAACGACCAGACTGAGGGAAGGGGACGAAATCATCCCCGTTTATACCCTGTACGTGGATGCGGAAGAAGGCGAGGATCTGCAGGAGAGTGAATTCGAGGGGGACCGGATTCTCTGGCGGGAGAACCTGACGGTGACCTATATGAGCCTGAGCGATGACAGCGGTGAGGAAGAACCGCTGCCGATGATGTTCTGTTTTGTTCTGAACGATGTGTTCGGCGGATACGATATGACGGAACTGATTTCCTTTGAACTGTGATCCCCGCGCCGAGAGGAACCCTGTACCAAAGTACAGTATACAGCGGAGGACGGGCGGATTAAAATACAGGCAGCTCTGAGACGGAGCAATACAGAAAAAGAGAGGGAAATTCCATGAAAAGATTCCTGTGTGTGCTGGTGATGCTGTGCCTGCTGGTGCCCGCCGCCCTGGCGGAGGAGACCGTCGCCCTGACCTGGGACGATTTCGCGCCGGTCCTCGAGGCGGCGGGAGTGACCGGTCAGTTTTACACCTTCGACGAGATTGCCGTCCAGATCTGGCTGCCGGACGGGATGCTTCCCGTTGAGCTGACGGAGGAAGACAAGGCCAACGGCTATATCGGCTACTTCATGCCGGAAGATGAGTCCGCGCAGATGGCCGTGATGTATGTTGACATCAACGGCATGTCTCTGGAGGAATATGCGCAGTATCTGGCCTCTGAAGATAGCGTGACGGACGTGGAGGCGGGCACCGTGAACGGATTCCCCTGCGTATCCTACAAGCTTCCCGCCCAGGACAGCGTCAGCGTGACCTTTACCACCGAAGCCGGCTATGCGCTGGAAGTGACCTGCACCCCCGCGTCCGAGGAAAACGCGGAGCTGGTCTGGGGCGCTGTGATTTCTTCCATCCAGGCAGCTGAATAAGAACAGCTGACGAAAGGAGACAGGGGTCGGTTCTCTGTCTCCTATTTTTTCTCTTCGTTCAGGGCGTTTTCAACGGGAGGCAGGGAACGATTTTCTGCCTCCTCTTTTTCTATTGCCAAAGGTCCGGGATGCAGGTAAAATAAGCTTCAGATGTGTTCATCGGGAGAGGAAAAAGCATGAACGGAACGATGCTGCAGGGCTTTGAATGGGATCTGCCCGCGGACGGAAGACACTGGCGGAGGCTGGCCTTCCGGGCCCGCTGGCTGGCCTTCTGCGGTTTTACCGCGGTGTGGCTGCCCCCGGCGGGCAAGGGGAACGCGGGGGCGCAGGATGTAGGGTATGGGGTCTACGATCTGTACGACCTGGGGGAGTTCAATCAGAAAGGAACGGTCCGGACAAAATACGGGACCGCGGCGGAGTACGCCGCCTGCGTCGACGCCCTGAAACGGGCGGGCATTCAGCCGCTGGCGGATATCGTGCTGAACCACCGGATGGGCGGGGATGAAAAGGAAATCTTCCGGGGTCGGATCTGCAATCCGGAGCACCGGCTTCAGGCCTCGGACACGGAGGAGGACGTCGCCTGCTATACCCGCTTCACCTTCCCGGGGAGGCGGGGAAGATATTCGGATTTTGTCTGGGATCACAATTGCTTTACCGGAAGCGACTGGAACGAGCTTGACCCGGACCACCGCCTGTTTCTTTTCGAAGGAAAAAGCTGGGCGCCGGATATGGATGAAGAGAAGGATAACTATGACTACCTGATGGGCTGCGACGTGGACGTGCGGAATCCGGCCGTGCGGGAGGAGCTGGACCGCTGGGGGATGTGGTTCCTGGACAAAACCGGGGTGGAAGGATTCCGCCTGGACGCGGTGAAGCATATTTCCGCCGGCTTTTACCGGGACTGGCTGCAAACCCTGCGGGAGAAAACCGGGCAGGAGCTTTACGCCGTAGGGGAGTACTGGAACAGCGACCTGGGCCGCCTGACCCGGTATCTGGACCGGACGGAGGGGCGGATGCAGCTGTTCGACGTTCCCCTGCATTATCACCTGGCCGAAGCGTCCCGCAGCAACGGGGGATACGATATGCGCGGCATGCTGGCGGGAACCCTGGTGGATACCAGAGCGCAGCACGCGGTGACGTTCGTGGACAATCATGATACCCAGCCCGGCCAGTCCCTGGAAAGCTGGGTGGACGGTTGGTTCAAGGCCGCGGCCTACGGATTGATTCTGCTGCGGAAGGAAGGCTATCCCTGCGTGTTCTGGGGGGATCTGGAGGGGATTCCGTCCAGGGGCATCGGATCCGTTTCCGAGCTGCGAAAACTGCTCCGCCTTCGGCTGTATCATGCCTTCGGTACGGAGCGGGACTGGTTTGACGATCCGGACCTGATCGGCCTGACGCGGGACGGAAGCCCTGAAATCCCCGGGAGCGGACTGGCCTTCCTCTGTACGAATGCCAGAGGCGGGACGAAACGCATGGAAGTGGGAAAGCGCTTTGCGGGGTGTACCTTTGTCTGCGTCATCGGGGAACAGCGCCCCGTCACCATCGACCGGGAGGGCTGGGGCGAATTCGCGGTGAGGGACGGCGGCTGCAGCGTATATGTCCCCGAAACCGGGCTCCTGGTGAAGGGCTGGAGGCTGGCGCAGGATGTGAAACGCACCCTGGCCGTTTCATCGCGGAAGGAAGAAAAAAGAGGGACATTGCGAAAAGAAATCAGCAGGAGCCGATGACCGACGGGTATGAAAATGGAGACAGGGATGAAGCCCTGTCTCCGTTTTCATGCATGGCTGCCGCCCGTTTTCCGGGCACTTCGCAACATCAATCCTTTTATTCGTCCAGAAGAGCCTGGATCTTTTTGGTGAGCTTCCGGATTTCTCCATTGGCGTGGTTTTCCATGGACCGGGCCATGGCCAGCAGGGATTCCGCCGCGGAGAGCAGGCGCTGGTAATCCTGGTTGGCGGCACGTTTCCTTTCCGGATCGGGGGCGGCTTTAGGCTTCTTTTTGAAGACCGGGGCCGCCAGGCGGATCCATTCGCCGGACAGCAGATCAAAGCTGGATCCGGAGTAGGGACAGTCCGCCGGCAGGCCGAACCGCTCCGTCAGTAGACGGGAGAGGGTTTCGCTGCTTTCATCCTCCCCGTGATTGACGAACACGCGCCGCGGTTTCCGCTTCATCTGCTCCACCCAGTTCAGGAGACCCGCCTGATCCGCGTGGCCGGAGACGCCGTTGAGCAGGAGAATTTCGGCCTTGACTTCGATTTCTTCCCCCAGAATTTTGACGTGCTTCGCCCCGTCATAGATGATGCGGCCCAGGGTGCCGTTGGCCTGGTATCCCACGAAGAGCACGGTGTTTTTTCCGTCCCAGATATGATGCTTCAGATGATGCCGGATGCGGCCGCCTTCGCACATGCCGCCGGAGGCGATGACCACCCGGGGCTCGGTGCATTCATTCAGGGCTTTGGATTCCTCCGCGGAGACCGTGGTTTTCAGGCCCTCGAACCAGATCGGGTTTTCCCCCTCCCGCATGATGGCCAGGGCATTCTCATCCAGGCAATCGACGCCGCACTGGAGGAAGACCGCGGTGGCTTCATTGGCCAGGGGGCTGTCCAGATAGACCGGAAAATCCGGATAGTCCGGCAGGAGACCGCGCATTTTGATCTCCCGGAAGAAATACAGCAGCTCCTGGGCCCGGCCGACGGCGAAGGAAGGAATGATGACGCAGCCGCCCCGGTCGAAGGTCTTCCGCAGGGTTTCCACCAGGAAGGGGATGGGGTCGACGCTCCCTTCGTGCAGCCGGTCCCCGTAGGTGGATTCCAGGATCAGGTAATCCGCCCCCTCCACGGGGGAGGGATCCCGGATGATGGGCTGATGGAGATTGCCCACGTCGCCGCTGAAAACCAGGGTCACCTGCTTCCCGTTTTCGGAAAGGAAGCATTCGATGGAGGAGGAGCCCAGCAGATGGCCCGCGTCGGTAAAGCGGACGGCCAGGCCGTCATCGATCTGATGCACCTGGTTGTACGCGCAGGGATGGAACAGCTGCATGGTTTTTTCCACATCCTCCGCGGTATAGAGGGGTTCCACCGCTTCCTTTCCGACCCGCAGATTCTTTTTGGTCTGATATTCCGCGTCCTTTTCCTGGATGGAGGCGCTGTCCGCCAGCATGATGGCGCAGAGGTTGGCGGTTTCCGCGGTGGCGTAGATCCGGCCCCGGAACCCGTTGCGGACCAGCAGGGGCAGCATGCCGGAGTGATCGATATGGGCGTGGGTCAGCAGGACGATTTCGATCTGGGACGGTGGAACGGGCAGCTCCGCGTTTTCGTAGGTATCATCGCCCTGGGTCATGCCCTCGTCCACCAGCAGGTACCGCCCCTCGTTCCATTCCAGCAGGGTGCGGCTGCCGGTCACTTCATGGTTCGCGCCGAGAAAGGTCAGTTTCATGTCAGTCTTCATCTCCATGCCGGTGCGGCAGCGGCACAAATCGGTCCTGAAAGTTCACCGCAGAATCGAACTTTCACACGGGGATCCCCCCGGGAAGAAGCTGTTTCAGATGATATTCGGGGCGGGATCCGACCGTCGCCCCTGTGGGGCGTTCGCCGCAGGCGAAAGGAAGGTGACCGCCTCAACCGAAACAAGCACAGCCGCTGCCCCAAAGCGGCTGTGCGCCGATTGAGGTTGCGGAGCCGAGAGGGGCCCGCCGGGCGGAATCCATCGGGAAGGAAGCTGATCACCGCCATTTTACTATAAAAACCGAAAAAATGCTATGCTTTTCCGGAAAAGTATGCTATAATTCCCAGAAGGTGAAAAGGGCTGCGCCTTCTGGCCAGGCGCCGTCGTTTCGGCGGCCGGGGGCGCGGGGGATTCAGAACTGAAGGATGAGGAAAGGACGGCTCAGGACACGGGGAGGAGGAAGAGCATGAAGAAACTGATGACATGGGTGCTGGCGGTGATACTGGCCCTGGGGTGCCTGCCGGCCGCGGCGGCGGAGCCGACGGTGATCCAGCCGAATATGGAACTGGAGCTGCCGGAGGAGATCTACGCTTCGGTTCCCAGGCTGAACCCGGAGGTGGAAGGGGAAAATCCGCTGACGGGCCTGCCCGACGGGGAGGAAGCCTATACCCCCATCGTGCTGGTGCTGGACGATTCGCCGGAAGTCTTCCCTCACTGGGGCGTCACGGAGGCGGACTGGATTGTGCAGGTTCCGCTCCGCCGGGACGGGGATACCCGGATGCTGGCGGTTTACAGCAGCGCTTATCCGGAACAGGCGGGAGGAGCCCGCTCCGCGCGGATGACCATGCTGCCCATCGCGACCCTGTTTGACGCCGCGTTTGCCTTCGTGGGGTATCCCCCGAACACGGAATGGAACATTATGGTGGGCGGATGGCTGGATGAGTGGGACTTCAACAAGCCCATCCGGTATTTTGACCTGCTGGGGCGGAGATATAAAGAACGGGTGGATTTCCTGCCGGAGCCCCAGAATCTGAGCGCCCACATCCAGGAGATGCACGCGAACCTGGTGAAGCGGAAGGTGAAATTCCAGAAGCGGTACTTCCTCTTCGCGGACGAACCGGAAACCCGGGGGGACGACGCGACGAAGATCGACATGGCGTTCTACGGCAGCGAGGAAACGCTGGAGCCCAGCACGGCCAGCGCCTGCACCTTCACGTACGAGGAAGGGACGGGGTATCTGAGGGACTCCAGCACCGGGCTCTATACCGACCGGAACACCGGGGAAGCCGTTCCCTTCGCCAATGTGGTGGTCATGCGGAGCAAGATCAACTGGATCGGATATTATCCCTACTATGAGGATCATCTGCGGTACTACGGGGAAGCGGACGTCTTCATGAACGGGAAACATGTTTCCGGCTATTGGTATCGCCGGGGGCGGCTGGCGCGGCTGGTGCTCCTGGACGAGAACGGGGAAGAGATCCGGCTCCAGCGGGGCAAGACCTTCCTGACCATCGGAGATCAGTATACGGTCGTGAGCTATGAATAATGGAGATGCGTTTAGCCGGGCCGAAAGGCCCGGCTTATTTTTGAGAGGAAGAACATCAGAGGTGACAGGAATACGGGAATGAAACGAATACTGGCTTTCCTGGCCGCGATGGCGCTGGCGTTCCCGGCGGCGGCGGAAGAAGGAGATTTATTGATTGAGGAAATCGTCGAGGACGTGCTGCTGGACGATAACGGCAACGAGGTGCCGCTGAACCCGGCGGAATCCACGACGGCAGGGGAGACAGTTCCGGCGGATCCGGCTTCGGACGAGGTGTTCATTCCCTCCCGGGGGAGCGCTTATCCGGCCGGGGAAGGGGAGAGCGGATACTGGACGCTGCCCATGGATATTACGGATGAGGAAGCCGTCTGGGAGATGCTGATGGCTCCCATCACGGTGGTGGACATCGGGAAAAAGAGCGGCGAAAAGGAACAGACCTATCTTTACCGGGAGCCGGACGAGAACAGCCTGAAGGTCGGGGTGGTGACCTGCGAGAGCCAGGGCGTGCGGGTGCTGGAAACCCGGGACGACGGGTGGTCCCTGGTGGAATGCTACTCCAGTTCCTTCCATGCCACGAAGGTGGAGGCGTGGAACATCCTGGTCAGCGGATACATTCCGACGGAGTATCTGAAGCAGGTGGAGCCCAATCCGGATATGGGGATCGTGGTGGACAAGCTGACGCAGCGGATGTACATCTTCCAGGAGGGAAAGCTGCTGACCACGCTGCTGGTTTCCACGGGGCTGGTTCAGTGGAACGGGAAGAAGTATCAGCCCTATAACGAGACCCGCAGCGGGGAATTCCTGCTGATGAACAAGGTGGGGACCCTGATCAGCGACCGGCTGTTCTGCGACATGGCGATCCGGTTCAATGCCGGGGACATGATGCACGAGGTGCCCCACGTGAAGAACGCGGACGGCACCCAGAATTACGGCACCACGGAGCCCAAGCTGGGAACCAAGTGCAGCCATGGGTGCATCCGGGTTCAGCGGTACCGGACGCCGGAAGGCGTCAATATGAGCTGGATCTGGAAGCAGCTGAAGAGCCAGAGCAAGGTGAAGTTTGTCATTTGGGAAGACTGGCAGGGCCGGCAGATTCCCGTGCCCGCGGAGGACACCCTGGTCTATTACAACCCGGATAAGGGCAGCTATTATCACAGGGGCTCCTTTTGCTACATGGCGAGAAACGTGACCTTCCAGCCCTTTACCTACGGGGAACTGGAGCAGGCGCCTTACAATAAGCTGAAGACCTGCCCGTACTGCACACCTCCCCTGCGGGTGGGCGAAATTGAGGAGCGGAACGCGCAGTATGCCGCCGGCGGGGATCATGACGAACTGCTGACCAGCCTGCAGCAGGGCTATTACGAGTACCTGCGGGGGGAATAAACCGGGAAGGAGGGATCTCCCATGGAGATCCGGCTCGCCGGGATTTCGAGGCCGGAAGCGTTGCGCTATCTGGGGATGCGGGGGCCGGTTCCCCCGGATGTGGACGGGGACCTGGACCGCTGCGAAGCCATCCTGCGCCGCTCGGTCTGCCCCCGGGGCGCCTGGCGCTGCTTTGATCTGTGCCCGGACGGGACGCTTTCCGGGACGGCTTTCCGGCCGGAAGGACAGTCCGTCCGGGAACTGCTGCGGGGCTGCTCCCGGGCCGTGCTGATGGCCGCGACCCTGGGGGCGGAGGCCGATCTGCTGATTCGCCGGGCCCAGGGGAAAAGCCTCCTGGACGCGGCTCTGCTGGACGCGCTGTGCAACGCGGCCATCGAGGATGTGTGCGACGCGCTGTGCGCGGATCTGGCCCGGGAATTCGCCCCGGCTTTTCTGACGCCCCGCTTCAGCCCGGGGTACGGGGACTTTCCCCTTTCCCAGCAGCCGCTGTTTGCCGCGGCGCTGGATTTGCCCCGGCGGCTGGGCATCACCCTGACGGACAGCTTTCTCATGACGCCGCAAAAATCCGTCACGGCCCTGATAGGGGTTTCCGATAGGGCGCCGGCGCCGAAACAGGGCGGAGGGTGCGCGGCTTGTTCCTTTTCCGACCGCTGCCTGTACAGAAAAGGGGGAGCAACCTGTGGAAGATAGATTCATGCTGCTGGATGGGGGCATGGGCACCATGCTCCAGCAGGCCGGACTTCCCCTGGGGGTTTTGCCGGAAAGCTGGAATATCACCCATCCGGAGGTCGTGACCGGGATCCATCGCCGCTATGTGGAGGCGGGGAGCCAGGTGATTTTTGCCAATACCTTTGGGGCCAATCCGCTCAAAGCGGCCGGCAGCGGCTATGATCTGGAGGAGCTGATCTCCGCCGGGATCCGCTGCGCGAAGGAGGCGGCCGGAACGCATGCCCAGGTCGCCTTGGACGTGGGCCCCCTGGGCCGGCTCATGGAACCCCTCGGGCCCCTCTCCTTTGAGGAAGCCTACGAGATGTACTGCCGGGTTCTGAAAGCCGGGGAAGCCGCCGGGGCGGACCGGGTCATTTTCGAAACCTTGAGCGACCTGCAGGAAGTGCGGGCCGGGGTGCTGGCCGCGAAGGAGAACACGTCCCTGCCCGTCTGGGCGACCATGACCTTTGAGGCCTCCGGGCGCACGTTCCTGGGGGTGACGGTGCCCGCCATGGCCCTTACGCTGTCCGGGCTGGGGGTGGAGGCGCTGGGATTCAACTGCTCCCTGGGGCCGGCGGAGCTGACGCCCCTGCTGCGGGAGCTGCGGGCGTGGACGGATCTTCCCCTGATCCTGAAGCCCAACGCCGGTCTGCCGGATCCCGTAACAGGGTCCTATCCCCTCGCGCCGGGGGAGTTTGCGGCGCTGATGGAAACCGCCCCGTCCCTGGGCGCCCGGTATATGGGCGGATGCTGCGGGACGGATCCGGCGTTCATCCGGGAGCTGGCGAAGAAACAGGCCGCCGCGGAACCGGCGGCCGAGGGGCGGCCCCGCCGCTATGGGATCTGCTCCGCCCGCTCCGTGGCGGAAACCGGCCGGGTCCGGATCATCGGGGAGCGCATCAATCCCACCGGCAAAAAACGCATGCAGCAGGCCCTGCGGGAAAATGACCTGGATTACATCCTCTCCTTTGGCATACAGCAGCAGGAGGCCGGCGCGGACATCCTGGATGTGAACGTGGGGCTGCCAGGCGTGGACGAGCGGGGAATGATGATCCGGGTGATTCAGGGGCTGCAGGCGGCGACGGATCTGCCCCTGCAGATCGATTCCTCCGATCCCGCCGTGGTGGAGGCCGGGCTTCGGACCGCCTGCGGCAAGTGCCTGGTGAATTCAGTCAACGGCAAAAGGGAATCGCTGGACGCCATCCTGCCCCTGTGCAAAAAGTACGGGGCTGCGGTGGTGGGCCTGTGCCTGGACGAGGAGGGAATTCCCGAGACCTGGGAGGGAAGGATGGCCATCGCCCGGCGGATCGTGGAAGCGGCGGACCGGGTGGGGATTCCCCGGCAGGATGTATACATCGACTGTCTGACCCTGACGGTCTCCGCCCAGCAAAGCCAGGCGGCGGAGACTCTGAAAGCCCTGCGGGCGGTGAAGAAAGAGCTGGGGGTCCAGACGGTGCTGGGGGTCAGCAATATCTCCTTCGGCCTGCCGGAGCGGCAGCAGATCAATCTGAGCTTTCTGACACAGGCTTTGGCTGCCGGGCTGGACTGCCCCATTATGAATCCCAACCAGAACGCCATGCGCAAGGCGGTGGCCGCCTTCCAGGTGCTCAGCGGCGAGGACGCGGGGGCGGACCGGTATATTCAGCTTTGCGCGGCCATGCCGGAGCTTCCGCCGGCGGCAGTTTCCGCGCCTGCGCCTGGGGGATCGAAGCCGGAGGCGAATGCCGCGCCGGCCGGCGGCGGCTCGCCCCTGCGGGAGGCGGTGATCCGGGGCCAGGGCAGCGAGGTGGTCCGCCTGACGGAGGGCGCGCTTTCCCAAAAAACGGAGATGGAGGTCATTGAGCAGGAGCTGATTCCCGCCCTGAACGAGGTGGGGGACCGCTACGAGCGGCAGATGATCTTCCTGCCCCAGCTGCTTCGGGCCGCCCAGGCTGCCAGCGCCGGATTCGAGGTGCTGAAAGCCCGCCTGGCCGCCCAGAACCGGCCCGCCCTTTCCCGGGGAAAGATCCTGATCGCCACCGTCCAGGGGGATATTCACGATATCGGGAAGAACATCGTCCGGGTGGTGCTGGAAAACTACGGCTACACGGTGCTGGACCTGGGCCGGGACGTGCCCCCGGAGGAGATCGTGGAAACTGCCCTTCGGGAAAAGGCGCCCCTGGTGGGGCTTTCCGCCCTGATGACCACCACCCTCCCGGCGATGGAGAAAACCATTCGCATGCTGCGGGAGGCGAAGGTTCCCTGCAAGGTGATGGTGGGCGGGGCCGTGCTGACGGAGGAGTATGCCCGGGAGATCGGAGCGGACTACTATGCCCGGGACGCTAAGCGCAGCGCGGACATTGCCCGGGAGGTCATGAACGGCCTGGCGGGCGGCGGAGAGAACTGAAACAAAGCGGGAATGGATCGCCCAGGCGGCCGGCGGACGGCCGGATCCGGGGCCATTCCAGAAAAAAACAGGAGTATGAAAGCGAATGGTCAAAATCGGCATCGTTCCCACCCAGGTGGACGATATGAAGGAATCCGTCAGCCTGGCCTATCCCGAAGCGGTTCTGGCGGCGGGCGGCCTTCCGGTGCTCTTTCCGGTGTCCCATGAGGAAACCCGTCTGGCGCTGCTCCTCTCCCAGGTGGACGGGCTGCTGCTGACCGGGGGCGGGGATGTGGAACCGGCCCTGTACGGGGAGGAAAGGCTCCCGGTCTGCGGGGAGGCTTCCCCGGAGCGGGACGCCATGGAGTTTCCGCTGCTGCGCATGGCGCTGGCCCGAAAAATGCCGGTGCTGGCCATCTGCAGGGGCATGCAGGTGCTCTGCGCCGCCCTGGGGGGGACGCTGTATCAGGATCTGCCCACCCAGTTCTCCGCCGAAATCTCCCATTCCCGGATGGACCGTCCGGCGGATCCCATTCACCCGGTCCGGCTGCTTGCGGGAACGAAGCTGGCGGTGATCATCGGCACGGATACCCTGGACGTGAACACCCGGCATCACCAGGGGGCGAAAACGCTGCCCGACTGCCTGATTCCCTCCGCCGTTGCTCCGGACGGGCTGGTGGAAGGAATTGAACTGACGGAGTATCCCTTTGCCGTTGGGGTCCAGTGGCATCCCGAGTCCATGCAGGCCCGGTATCCGCTGCACCGGAAAATCTTCGACGCCTTTATCCGGGCCTGCGAAGCATCCGCCGCCCAAGGATTGACGGATTGACAGATGGTTCAATTGATGAGACAGGAGATGATGACGTTTGCATACCGCTTTTCTCATGGGCAATGAGGCCATTGCCCTGGGGGCGCTGGCTGCGGGAGTGAATCTGGTTTGCGGATATCCCGGCACCCCGTCCACGGAGGTTCTGGAAACCGTGGCCAAAAACCGGACGGACGGCGTATATGTGGAATGGTCCGTCAACGAGAAAACCGCCATGGAGCTGGCGGCCGGCGCTTCCTACAGCGGGGCCCGGGTGCTGGTGACCATGAAACAGATGGGCCTGAACGTGGCGGCCGACCCCCTGATGTGCCTGGAGTATATCGGGGTCAAGGGGGGCGTGGTGGTGCTGGTGGCGGACGATCCCGGCCCCATCTCCTCCCAGACGGAGCAGGACACCCGGCATTTCGCCGCCTTTTCCAAGGTGCCCTGTTTCGATCCGTCCTCCGCGGCGGAAGCGTACGCCATGGTGCAGGAGGCCTTCGAATTCTCGGAGAAGTACGGCACGCCGGTCTTCCTCCGCCCGACCACCCGGGTCTCCCACGGGTATGCCGCCCTGGAGGTCAAGGATCCGGAAGAATACACGCGGCATATTCCCGCGGGCTTCGAAAAGGATCCGGGCCGCTGGGTCATTTTTCCCCGGCTGTCCTTCGCCAATCACAGAAAGATCGAGGAGCGGAATGAGGCTCTTTCCGGCCTTTTGTCCGAAAACCCGTTTAACCGGGCCCTGCCGGGGGAAAACGCTCCGGCGCCCCGCAAGGGGCTGGCCGCCGGGGGCATCTCCTTCACCTATGCCATGGAAGCCCGGGAAAAGCTGGGAAAGCTGCCGCTGCTGAAGGTGGGGGTCCCGTTCCCCTTTCCGGAGAAGCTGGCCCTGTCCTTCCTCTCGGAGCTGGATGAGGTGCTGTGCCTGGAGGAGCTGGATCCCGTGATCGAGCGCCACCTGATTTATGTCTGCGGAAAATACGGGCTGAAGACCCGAATCCTCGGCAAACAGACCGGGCATATGCCCCTGTCCGGGGAAAACACCCGGGATCTGGTGAATGACGCAGTGTCCGCCTTCCTGGGCACGCCCAGGAGGGAAGAAACCCTGCCGCCCCCGCCGCCCCTGCCGGTCCGTCCGCCGGTGCTGTGCGGAGGCTGCCCCCACCGGGCCTCGTTCTATGCCGTGAAGCAGGCCATGAAGGGGCGGAAGACCATCTTCTGTGGGGATATCGGCTGCTATACCCTGGGGAACGCCAAACCCCTGGAAATGGTGGACACCTGCCTGTGCATGGGGGCCGGGCTGGGCATCGCCCAGGCGGTCAACCATCTGGAGCCGGACCGTTCCTGCTTCGCCTTCGTGGGTGACTCCACATTCTTCGCCTCCGCGCTGCCGGGGGTGGTGAACGCCGTATACAATCAGGCGTCCTTTACTCTGGTGGTGCTGGATAATTCCACCACCGCCATGACCGGGCACCAGCCCCATCCGGGCACCGGCCGGACGGTGATGGGCCAGGCGGTGGACAAGGTCAGCATCGAAAACGTCCTGCGGGGCATCGGCCTGACCTTTGTAGAGACCGTGGATCCCCTGAACCTACCCGCCGCGGTGGACGCGGTGAAGCGGGCGGACGCCGCCCCGGGGGTGAAAGCGATCATTTTCCGCTCCCCCTGCATCGCCCTGTCCCGGCCCACGGGCCGGGCGGTCGTGGATCCGGGCAAATGCATCGGATGCCGCAAGTGCATCCGGGAGATCGGCTGCCCCGCCCTCAGCTTTGCGGACGGCAAGGCGGTCATCGATCCCGGCCAGTGCACCGGCTGCTCCCTGTGCGGCCAGATCTGCCCCACCGGCGCCATTTCGGGAGGTGAACCCCATGCGTAAGAATATCATCCTTTGCGGGGTGGGCGGCCAGGGAACCGTTCTGGCGTCCCGCCTGATCTCCGCCGCCGCCATGGCCCGGAACATCCCGGTCCTCTCCGCTGAAACCATCGGCATGGCGCAGCGGGGCGGCAGTGTCTTCAGCCACCTGCGGATGGGGGAAGGAATCTATTCCCCGATGATCGCCCGGGGGGAAGCGGATTTGCTGCTGGGCTTTGAGCCCGGGGAAGCGGTCCGCCTGCTGCCCTTCCTCCGGCCCGGCGGACAGGTTGTCGTGTCCTCCCGGCCGGTAACCCCCGTCATGACCGCCCTTTCCGGGGAGGAGTACCGGGCGGAGCCGATGCTGGATTACCTGAAGGCCCGGGTTCCCTCCCTGCTGGTGGTGGACGCGGAAAGCGCCCTGCGGGAAGTGGGATCGCCCCGGGTGCTGAACCTGATCCTGCTGGGCGCTGCGCTGAAATCCGGAGCGCTGGGCCTGGAGGAAGCGGATCTGCAGAGCGCCATCCGCCGCCTGATTCCGGAAAAGTTTCACGAGCTGAATCTCCGGGCGCTTCACTGGGCCTCGGAAGAACGATAAATGGAGGAAAAAAGAATGCGTATTTCCAATGAGCAGATTGCCCTGGTCAATGACCGTATCGACGCGCTGATCTCCGCGGGCAGCTTTTACGGAAAGAAGCTGGCGGAAGCCGGGATTTCCGGCGTTTCGACCCCGGAGGACTTTGAGAACCTGCCCTTTTCCGAGAAAAACGATCTTCGGGAAGCGTATCCCCTGGGGCTGATGACCGCCCCGGAGGACAAGATCGTCCGGATTCATTCCTCTTCCGGGACCACCGGCCTGCCGGTGATTATTCCCTATACCGCCAAGGACGTGGAGGACTGGGCCATTATGTTCGCCCGCTGCTATGCCATGGCGGGGATTACGCCCATGGACCGGATTCAGGTGACGCCGGGATACGGACTGTGGACTGCGGGGATCGGCTTCCAGGCCGGGGCGGAGCGCCTGGGCGCGATGGTCATCCCCATGGGCCCCGGCAATACGGAAAAGCAGCTGCAGATGATGCGGGACATGAAGTCTACGGTGCTCTGCTCCACCTCCTCCTATGCCCTGCTGCTGGCGGAAGAAATCGAGAAGCGGGGCATCAAGGATCAGATTCATCTGAAAAAGGGCGTGATCGGCTCCGAACGCTGGAGCGAGAAAATGCGCAGGCACATCGGCGATTCCCTGGGCATCGAACTGTATGACATCTACGGCCTGACGGAGATCTACGGCCCGGGCATCGGCATCAACTGCAAATACAATACCGGGATGCACTACTGGGATGATTACCTGTATATTGAGATCATCGACCCCGAGACGCTGCGCCCCGTTCCGGACGGAGAGATGGGAGAAATCGTCATCACCACCCTGGTGAAGGAGGGCGCGCCCCTGATCCGCTATCGGACCCACGACCTGTCCCGGATCATCCCCGGGGAATGCCCCTGCGGGTGCAAACACCCCCGGCTGGACACCATTATGGGACGAACCGACGACATGATGAAGATCAAGGGCGTCAACGTGTTCCCCAGCCAGATCGAGGAGATTCTCCAGTCCTTCCCGGAGGTGTCCAGCGAATACCAGATCCGGATTTCCCACCTGGACGGAAAGGACACCATGCGCATCTACGTGGAAACCAACGGTTCAGTCAGCTTCCTGGAGCTGGCGGACCGGATCGCCGCGAAGGTCAAGAGCGTCATCGGATTCACGCCCCTGGTCAAGGTGGTGGAGAACGGCCTCCTGCCCCGCAGCGAGAAGAAAACCCGCCGCGTGATCGACGAGCGGTACGAATAAGGCGCGTCCGCGTTGCTTGACAATCCAAAGGCGGAAACCCTATAATACTTGTTACTCTTCAGTCGCTATGCTTTCAGGACTGAAAAGTTACGAATATTTTGGGAACCCGGTTTAATGAGGAGAGAAAGCCCATATGAAAAAAGCACTGATCAGTGTGACCGGACTGGACGCCACGGGGATCATCGCCAGGGTCGCGACGAAGCTGAGCGAGATGAACGTCAATATTCTCGACATCAGTCAGACGATCCTGGGCGGCTATTTCACCATGATGATGATCGTGGACATTTCCGGGGCGGCGATGACATTTGACGAGATCAATCAGGCGCTTCAGCCCGTCCGGGACGAGCTGAAAATGGAGATCCATATGCAGCGGATGGACATTTTTGACGCCATGCACCGGGTCTGAAGCCGGAACGGCGCCGGAGCCGAAGAGAAAGATTTCCGGCGGAGGAGAAGATGATCGAGACAGGTGAAATACTGCAAACCCTGCGGATGATCCAGGAGGAGCATTTCGACGTACGGACCATTACCCTGGGGATCAATTTGCTGGACTGCTCGGACCGGGACGCGGAGGTTTGCGCCGGGCGGGTGTATGAAAAGATATGCCGGACCGCGAAGGATCTGGTTTCCACAGGGGACCACATTGAGCGGGAATTCGGCATTCCCATCGTCAACAAGCGGATCAGCGTCACCCCGGTGAGCCTGATCTGTCAGGGCGACCCGCTGCCCATCGCCAGGGCGCTGGACCGGGCGGCCCGGGAGATGGGGGTCAACTTCCTGGGCGGATATTCCGCCCTGATGCACAAGGGGGCCACCAGGGCGGACGAGCGGCTTCTGGCCTCCATTCCGGAGGCGCTGAGCACCACGGAGCGCCTTTGCGCCAGCGTCAATGTGGCGTCCAGCCGGGCCGGCATCAACATGAACGCGGTCCGGGAAATGGGGCAGGTGATCCGGGAAACCGCCCAGCGGACGGCGGAGAGCGACGGCCTGGGCTGCGCCAAGCTGGTGGTGTTCGCCAACGCCGTGGAGGATAACCCGTTTATGGCGGGCGCCTTCTGCGGGGTTGGCGAGCCGGAGTGCGCCATCAACGTGGGGGTTTCGGGGCCTGGAGTGGTCAAGAAGGCCCTGGAAGAGGTCAAAGGGGAACCCTTTGACATTGTGGCGGAGACCATTAAGCGGACCGCGTTCAAAATCACCCGGGTGGGCCAGCTGGTGGCAAAGGAAGCCAGCCAACGGATGGGTATCCCCTTCGGCATCGTGGACCTGAGCCTGGCGCCGACTCCCGCGAGGGGGGATTCGGTGGCGCATATTCTGGAAGAAATGGGGCTGGAGAGCACGGGCGCCCCGGGCACCACGGCCGCGCTGGCCCTGCTCAACGACGCGGTGAAAAAAGGCGGCGTCATGGCCAGCAACCACGTGGGCGGCCTGAGCGGAGCGTTCATCCCGGTGAGCGAGGATATCGGCATGATCGAGGCGGCCGGCAAGGGGAACTTGTCCCTGGAGAAGCTGGAAGCCATGACCTGCGTATGCTCCGTGGGGCTGGACATGATTGCGATCCCCGGGGATACCAGCGCGGAAGCCATCAGCGGCATCATTGCCGACGAGGCGGCCATCGGGGTGGTGAATCACAAGACGACCGCCGTCCGGGTGATTCCCGCGGTGGGCAAGAAGGCGGGGGACCGGGTGGAATTCGGCGGATTGCTGGGGTTTGCCCCGGTGATGCCGGTGAACCCCTGCGGGAACGCGGATTTCATTGCCCGGGGCGGGCGGATTCCCGCGCCGCTCCATTCCCTGCGAAACTGAGGAGCCGCGTTCCGCGCAGGGAAGCGGTATAAAAGATCACGAAAGAGGCGCGGAGGGATCTGCCCGAAGCGCCTGCGAGGGCGTTGATGGGAAATTTTGTGGACCAGGTAAGGATCACGGTCAAGGCGGGGAACGGAGGCAACGGATCCGTTTCCTTCCACCGGGAAAAGTATATCCAGAACGGCGGCCCCGACGGCGGGGACGGGGGCAAGGGCGGGGACGTCCTGCTCTTGGCGGATGTGAACATGCATACGCTGCTGGACTTCCGCTTCCGCAGCAAATATACCGCGGAGAACGGCGGCGACGGCGCGGGCCTGATGCGCTCCGGAAAGCGGGGCGAGGATCTGATCATCAAGGTTCCGGTGGGGACGGTGGTCCGGGAAGCGGAAAGCGGCCGGGTCATGGCGGACATGGACCAGCCCGGGGAAACCCGCGTCCTTTTGCATGGGGGCCGGGGCGGATGGGGGAACAGGCATTTTGCCACCCCGACCCGGCAGGCGCCGAACTTTGCCAAGCCGGGCGTGAAGACGGATATCTATACCCTGCGGCTGGAGCTGAAGACCATTGCGGACGTGGGGCTGGTGGGGTATCCCAACGTGGGGAAGAGCTCGATTCTCTCCGCGGTGACCAGCGCGCGGCCCCGGGTGGGGAACTATCATTTTACCACCCTGACCCCCAACCTGGGGATCGTCCGGCAGTTCGGACGGGACATGGTGCTGGCGGATATTCCGGGCCTCATTGAGGGGGCGGCCGACGGCGCGGGGCTGGGGCACGATTTCCTGCGCCATGTGGAACGGACCCGGCTCCTGCTGCATGTGGTGGATATCAGCGGCAGCGAGGGAAGGGATCCGCTGGAGGATCTGGACCGGATCAACACCGAGCTGGACCGGTACGGCAATCTGGGGGAGAAGCCCCAGATCATCGTGTGCAACAAGATGGATCTGCCGGGCGCGGCGGAAAACGCGGAGCGGATGCGCCACCTGGCGGAGGGCATGGGCGTTCCGGTATTCGAGGTCAGCGCCGTCACGCGCCGGGGATTTGAGGAGCTGCTGGCGGAAACCGCCAGGCAGCTGGAGAGCCTGCCGCCCATCCTCCATTATCAGGAGGAGGAAGCGCCGGAGCCGGAACGGAAGGAAGAGGATTACCGGGTCATCTTTGACGGAGCCACCTATTTCGTGGAAGGAGCGGGAATGGAGCGGCTGCTGGAGACGGTGAATTTCGACGATCTGGACAGCATGAACTGGTTCCACCGGACGCTGCGGAAGATGGGCGTCATCGACGCCCTGCGGGAAGCCGGCGCGGGGGAAGGGTCCACCGTCCGGATCGGCGATATGGAATTTGATTTTGTGGAATAAAGAAGGCGCGGCGAAAGGGAGGGCGGAACCGGGCAGGTCCGGCCAGGCGCCCCCTTTCCGCCAGGCAAAACGGAAAGAACGGACCGGACGACCGGTTTGAAGCGGGTGAAGGAATGACGGGAAAACAGAGAGCGCGGCTGCGGAGCATGGCCAACACGCTGGATACGATCCTGTATATCGGCAAGGACGGGATCGGGGAGAATACCCTCCGGGAATGTGAGGACGCATTGGAGGCCCGGGAGCTGATCAAGGGATGCGTTCAGCAGGGGTGCCCCCTGGAAGCCAGGGAGGCGCTGCAGGAACTGTGCGAGAAGACGCACGCGGAACCCATTCAGCACATCGGGAGGAGGTTTGTGCTGTACAGGCCAAGCCGGGAAAATCCGAAAATTGTTGTGGAATAAGGTGAAAGAATGATTCCTCATATTCGGGACTATCAAGGGCAGCGGATCCATCTGATCGGCATCGGGGGCAGCAGCATGAGCGGGCTGGCGGAGATGCTGATGGACGAAGGGTATTCGGTTTCCGGCAGCGACCGGGACGAAGGATATCTGATCGGCCGGGTCCGGGACAGAGGCGCGAAGGTCTTTATCGGCCACCGGGCGGAGAACGTGCGCGGCGCGGCGCTGGTTTGCTACTCCGCGGCCATTCATCCGGACAATCCGGAACGGCAGGAGGCGGAGCGGCTTGGGATTCCAACGCTGGAGCGGGCCTATCTGCTGGGCCAGCTGATGGAAGGATACGCCAAGGCCACCGGGATTTGCGGAGCCCACGGGAAAACCACCACCACCGCCATGCTGAGCCAGATGCTGACGGAAGGAGGACTGGACCCCTCCGTTCATATCGGGGGCCAGCTGGACGCCATCGGCGGCAGCACCCGGGTGGGCCACGGGGATATTTTCGTTGCGGAGGCCTGCGAGTTCAACCGCAGCTTTCTGCGGCTCAAGCCCACGGTGGCGCTGGTGCTGAATATCGACGCGGATCATCTGGACTGCTATAAGGATATCGACGAAATCGAGGAGACCTTCGGGCAGTTTTTGCGGCTTCTTCCCCCGGACGGGGTCGCGATCGGCAACGGGGACGATGTCCGCGTCCGGCGGCAGATGGAGAAGCTTTCCTGCCGGAAGGTGTTCTTCGGCTTTGATCCGGGGAATGACTGGTACCCGGCCCACCGGGAGGAGGATGACCGGGGGCAGATCTCCTTCGACCTGATGCACGGGGCGGAGAAAACGGCCCGGGTCCGGATGGGCGTGCCCGGGGAGTTCAATGTGATGAATGCCCTGGGGGCGGTCGCGGCGGCGACGGAACTGGGCCTGCCGGCGGAAAAAGCGGCGGAGAGCCTGGAACGGTTTACGGGGGCGCACCGGCGGTTCGAAAAAACGGATGAGATCGACGGCGTGGAGATCTTCCATGACTACGGGCATAATCCGGCGGAGATGCGCAACGCCCTGTCCATCGCCAGAAAGCGGTGCAGGGGCCGGCTCTGGGCGGTGATGCAGCCCCATACCTTCAGCCGGGTCCGGGCGCTGTTTGACGACTACCTGACCTGCACGGCGGAGGCGGATTTCACCCTGGTCACGGATATCTGCGCGGCCCGGGAGGCGGATCCGGGCGACCTGAACAGCGGAATGCTGACGGAGGGCATGCGGAGGAACGGGATAGACGCCGTATGGACGCCCGGCTTCGACGACGCGGAGCAATACCTTCGGAGCCACTGGCGGCCGGGGGATCTGGTTCTGACCATGGGATGCGGAGATATCAATCTGCTCAACGCGCAGATACACGACCACGAGGTGAGGAAGGTATGAGCGTCCGGAACAGACGCATTGTGGATCCGGAGATGATCCGGCGCAACGTGGAGGCCATCCGGGGAGCCGTTCCCGCTTCGGCGGAGATGATGGCGGTGGTCAAGGCGGACGGGTACGGCCACGGGGCCGTCACCGCCGCGAAGGCGGCCCTGCGGGGCGGAGCGACCGCCCTGGCGGTGGCCACGGAGGAGGAAGGGCGGATCCTGCGGGAAGCCGGGATCCGCAAGCCGGAGATCCTGGTGCTGGGAGCGGTCAGCGAGGAGAGCGTGGAAATCGGGGTTGCGAATGACCTGACCCTGACGGTCTGCACCCCGGACATGGTGCGCATTTGCCGCCGCGCGGCGGAAAAGCTGGACAGGGAAGCCGCCGTCCATCTGAAGATTGACAGCGGGATGGGACGCATCGGCGTCCGCACCCGGGAGGAGCGGGACGCGGTCCTGGCGGAGATCCGGGCCGGATCCCGGGTGAAGATGACGGGAGTGTATACCCATTTCAGCGACGCGGACGGCGGCCTGGACGGGGAAAGGTATTCCCGGGCGCAATTCGAGGTTTTTCTGGCCTTAAGCGAAGGCCTGGGCGTCCGGCGGCACTGCGCCAACTCCGCCGCGGCCCTGCGCCATCCGGAATGGGCGCTGGAGATGGTGCGGGAAGGGATCAGCATCTACGGGTATCCGCCGGTGGAGACCGGACTGCCGCTGAACCCCTGCATGCGGTGGGAAGCCCGGGTCAGCTATGTGAAGGAGGTTCCCGCCGGGGCGTACATCAGCTACGGCCGGACCTGGCAGGCCCCGCGCCCGTCCAGGATTGCCACCGTGACCTGCGGATACGGGGACGGGTATCACCGGGCGGCCAGCGGCCGGGCGGAAGTGCTGATCCGCGGAAAGCGGGCGCCGATCGTGGGCCGGATCTGCATGGATCAGATGATGGCCGATGTGACGGATATTCCGGAAGCCCGGGCGGAGGATCCGGTGGTGCTGATGGGGACGGACGGATCCGAAACCATCACCGCGGAGGATATTGCCCGCTGGAGCGGGACCATTTCCTATGAAGTTCTGCTGAGCCGGGGAAGCCGCGTTGAAATGGAAACCGTTCAAGGGAACGGGGAAGCAGAGGAGAACGACCGATGACGACGAAAAACAGGAAACCCGTCCAGGAAGTGGTCAAGCCCTTTCTGACCGGGAGCCCCACCGACGAACGGACGGTTAAAGGGGCGCTGGGCTTTCTGGGCGTGCTGGTATTGGCGGGATTCATGACCTTCCTGGTTTGCAGCGCGCTGAATATGAACAGCAGCGTGCTGCGGGTGGGGCTGAACCTGGTGGTGGAAGCCCTGATCCTGCTGATTTTCTATAACAATGCCGTGGGCCGGGGGGCCGACGCGGTGGCCCGGGGAGAAATCCTGTATCAGAAGCAGGAAAAGGGGCAACCCTTTGCCGCTTCGGAGAAAGCGATCTGCTTTCACCCCCTGAAGGGATATCTGACCGGCTTTCTGGGAACGATTCCGCTGCTGGTCTGCGCGGTTTTCCTGGCTGTCACGGCCACCCGGCAGATGACCGGATACGGCGCGCTGCCGGGGTGGATCAGCGCCTACCAGGACCGCACGGAAGTCGGGGACGCCCTGGTCGCCTACACCGTCCGGGAAGGAATAGGCGTGGCGGACGTGCTGCGGATCATTGTGCGCATGTCGGTGATGCCCTTTATCTCCATGGCGGGAAATGAGGATCGGGAGGCTCTGCTGCTGGTGGAGCGGCTGAGCCCGGTCATCGTTCTGCTGCCCGCGCTGGCGTACGGGACAGGATATCTTCAGGGCCGGAAGGAACGGACAAAGATCCATACGGGCATCGCTCAGAGCAGGAAGAACCGGGCGAAGAAGGAACGGAAGGCCCGGAAAGCCCGGGCGGGCCGGGGACCCAGGACGCCGCAGCAGCTGAACTGACGGGCGGATACAGGAAAGGGACCGGTTTGAAGGAACCGGGCCGTTTGCGGAAGGAACAAACAGACGATGCTGAGAATCATCTCCGGCGAGGCCAGGGGGCGGCGGGTGGAAACGCCGGAAGGCCGGGATACCCGGCCGACCCTGGACCGGGTCCGGGAAAACCTGTTCAATATGCTGCAGGGAAGATGTATGGAGGCCCGGGTGCTGGACCTGTTTGCCGGCAGCGGGGCCCTCAGCCTGGAAGCGCTGAGCCGGGGCGCCGCCTTCGCGGTTCTGGCGGACCGGGACCGGGAAGCCGTCCGGATTGAAAAGCGGAACCTGGAAACCCTGGGCTTTTCGGAGCGGAGCCGGGTGATGCAGTCCCCCTGGGAAGCCACCCTGCGGACGCTCCGGGAGGAAGGCGAAACCTTTGACCTGGTGTTTCTGGACCCTCCCTATGCGATGAAGGATCTGCGGGAGATGACGGAAAGCCTGCGTCCGCTCCTGCGGGCAGAGGGGTGGATCGTGATCGAGCATCAGGCCGGACAGCGGCCGGGCATCGCTCCGGGGTATCGGGTGAGGAAGGAAAGAGCCTGGGGCTATTGCGGGGTGACCATAGTGGAGGCGGAGGAAAAGGATGAGCAGCTGCGTGATCCCGGGATCCTTTGATCCGGTGACCCTGGGCCATCAGGATCTGATTCGCCGCGCGGCGAGGCTGTTTGACACCGTTACGGTGGTCATTATGATCAACATCCGGAAGCAGGGGGTTTTTCCCCCGGCGGAGCGGGCGGCCCTGATGCGGGCGGCCTGCGGGGCGCTCCCGAACGTTCGGGTGGAGACCTGGGAAGGGCTGCTGAGCGAATATATGCGGGTCCGGAAGGAACGGACGGTGATCCGGGGCGTCCGGGGAGGGACGGAATTCGACGGGGAATGCCTGTCCGCCCAGGCCAACCGGCTGCTGAACCCGGAGATGGAGACCCTGCTGATGCCTGCGGGGGAGGGGAAGAACTGGATTTCCTCCTCGGCCGTGAAGGAGATCGCCGCCTTTGGCGGGGATATCCGGGACTATCTGCCCCCGGAATGCGCGGAGGAAATCGCGCTGCGGCTGTCGAATAGGTGAAGGTACGGAACAGACCGGGCGGAAGGAACCCGGTGAGATAGAGCGGAGAAGCAAAGGAGGACGGCAGGCATGGAGACACCCAGAAGAAGGACCCAGACCCGGGAGGAAGACGCGGATCTTCAGCCGGTGCAGCTTTCGGAAGACCAGGATCCGGAGACACCGGCCGTCGAAGCCCAAAAGCCGGAAGGAAAGCCCAGGGAAGCGGCAAAGCCCAATGTGGACGCGCCGGGGCGCTGCGTGAAGGCCATCGAAGCGCTGACGGATCATCTGGCAGGCGCCCGGAAAACCCTCCTGAACGGGGAAAACTGCGTGGTGAACCGGCCGGTGATGGAGGCGCAGCTGGCCTATCTGCGGGAGAATCTGCCCCCGGCGCTGAAAACGGCGGCGCAGATCGTGGAAGAGGAAACAACTCTGCGGGCGGAGACCCGTGCCTGGAAGGCGCAGACTGAGACGGAGACCAAAGCCCGCGCGGAGCAGACCATCAACGAGGCCAACACCAACGCGCAGAACATGATGAACCAGGCCGAACAGGAAGCCCGGGCCCTGATGGAACGGGCCCATCAGGAGGCCAATAACCTGATGGATCGGGCGAACCAGGAGGCGGCCGCCTGCGTGGAAGCGGCCCGGGCGGAAGCGGCCCGCATGGTGGAGGATGCGGAGAAAAAGGCCAGGCAGCTGATCGAGGAGGAGAACATCGTCCGCCGGGCGCGGGTCGAAAGCGATGAGATTCGCGAGAAAGCCCAGCAGGAGGCGGCTCAGCTGCAGAAGAACGCGATGGATTTCGTGGATTCCCAGCTGGTGGAAGCGGACCGGAGCGTCAGCGAGCTGCTCAACGCCATTCGGCTGGAACGCAACGAGGTCCGCAACCGCAGACAGTGAGGATGATGTACCTGTTCAGCCCCGCGGGCGCGGCGGCAGAATAGTTGCAGAATGAGGAAAAATCAAAGGGAGGAAGAAAAAATGAAAAAATTACTGGCGATTCTGACGGCGTTGATGCTGGCGCTTCTGCCGGCTCTTTCCCTGGGGGAGGAAGCCTCCTCCATGAAGGAGAACGTAAAGGAATGGATCCGGTCCATCTCTCCCGCGGCCAAGTATATGCTGGAGGGGCAGGAGCTCACGGAAAACGTGACCATGGAGGTTTCGGATCTTCTGCTGGATCTGGTTCAGGCTCCGGACGAATTCCGGCAGGCCATTCAGGAGCTGCTGGCGACCTTCGGCATCCGGATGACGGCGCAGACGACGGAGCATCTGGCCCAGGCCGGCCTGGCGCTGACGGCCAGCGGGGAGGAAGCCCTGGGGATTCGGGTCGCGTACGGGGATCGGAACCTGTACCTGCAGTCCGACCTGCTGGGGGATAAAACCTTCCAGGTGACCGGTTCCCAGCTGAAGGATCTGATGCAGCAGGGCATGGACAGCGCCGCGGCCCAGGGACAGAATGATCCGGAGCTGACCGAAAGCCTGAAGCGGTTCTATCAGCTGCTGCGGGAAGACCCGCAGGCGGCCCTTCGCAAGCTGGTGGGAGAGCCGGATTTCCAGGGCCTGACCGAGGCGCTGGCCGCGTATCCGCAGATCGCGATGCAGCCCGTTACAGAAGCGCCGGAAGCGCTGCCCGGCGCCAACATGATGGTGGTGATCCCCCTGCAGAAGGAAGGCCTGAAAACGATCACCGCGGAGCTGTCGAAGCTGATCTGGAACCTGCCTGCGGTGCAGAAGCTGGCGGAAATCTCCAACAAGAACGGGGAGGAAGCCCTGACGGAAGAGAAGATCGCCCAGGGCTTCAGCAAGCTGTCGGATACGCTGGCGGAGGATACCGAGGTGACCGCCTATCTCCGCGTGGATGAAGCCGGGCTGGGGATCTATGTCACCGCGGAGCCGAAGCTTTCCGTGGAAGGAGCGGTCCGGGAGGTCCGGGCGGAGATGCTGATGGATATCTCCCTCGAAGGACAGGCCATCATCCACTACGACGTCTCCTCCGAAGGGAAAGCCATGCGGGGCGAAATGGAGATGCAGGCGTCGGCCGGAAGCGTCCGGTTCAATTACCATATCACCACGGAAGACGCGGCGGAGGGCGAGGCCTATCAGCCGGTGGAGATGATCTGGAGCGCGGAGCTTTCCATGGGCGAGGCGCCGCAGGTGCATTCGACCGCGACCTTCCGGGTAAAGGAATCCGCGGAAAGCCAGACCGTCGGGGTCGTGGCGGAGATCAACGGCGCGGAGGAAGACAAGGGAGACCACGCGGAAGGCCAGATGGACTTCAGCATCAGCCTGGAAGACAGCGGCATGCTCTTTGCCCTGCATGAAAGCAGGAAAACGGATCTGGCGGAAGCGTACATTATCACGCCGGACGCGGTGCAGCCCCTGGCGATGAGCGAGGAAGAACAGAGCGAGCTGATGCGGGATGTGCAGAACAGCCTGCAGATGTCGCTGATTACGCTGATCCAGTATCTGCCGGCCAGCGTGACGCAGATGCTGATGCAGCAGGGGTCGTAACGGAGGCGGCAGTGGTCCGGACCCCAAAGACGGATTTTGCCCCCCTGGCCGAGCGGCCAGGGGGGTTGTTGCGCCGCGGTCAAAGGAGAAAAAGCTTGTCCCCCATGCAGCGGGGGACAGGAAGACAGAATCCTGGGGCATATATGCGCCGCAGGGAGGAGGAGCGCGATGTGGGAGTGGACGGTTCTTCGGGAGGAGGAAGGCAGGCGCGTCCGGGAGATCCTCCGGACCAGCATGCGCCTGAGCTACACGGCCATGAAGAGCGCCAAGTGGAATGGGGACATCCTGCTCAACGGAACCAAAACCACCGTGGACGTCCGGGTCAGGGCCGGGGACCGGATCCGGGTGATCCTGCCGGACCCTTCTCCCGTTTTTACTCCCACTCCCTATGACCTTCCGCTGACCGTTCCCTATGAGGATGAGCAGCTGCTGGTCATTGATAAACCGGCCCCCCTGGCCAGCCAGAGCAGCCTGAAACACCCCGGGGATTCGCTGGAAAACGCGGTATACAGTTATTACGGATGCCCGGAGGGATTCGTGTACCGCCCGGTCAACCGGCTGGATAAAGGCACCAGCGGGCTGATGGTGGTGGCCAGGGACGGGCATACCCAGGATCTTTTGCAGCGCATGCTTCACGGGGAGGACTTTGTACGGGAGTATATCGCCCTGACGGAGGGGATTCCGGATCCGCCGGAAGGGGTAATCGACCTGCCGATCGGAAAAAGGGAAGCGGCCAGCATCCGGCGGGAGGTTCGCCCGGACGGGCAGCGCGCCAGGACGCTGTACCGGGTTCTCGAACAGCGCCCCGGCCACAGGGCCCTGGTCAGGGTCCGGCTGGAAACCGGCCGCACCCATCAGATCCGGGTGCATCTGGCGGCCATCGGCTGTCCGGTGTGCGGGGATTTCCTGTACGGCACGGAGCGGATCGAGGAGTTTCCCGGCCGATTCGCCCTCCACAGCGCGTACCTGAAGCTGAAACACCCCGTGACGGGGAAGCTGCTGGAGCTGGAGTCCCTCCCGAAGTGGTAAAAACAAAGCCCCCGGCATCTGAATGCCGGGGGCTTGACGCGCGCCGCGGTCAGGACTTGTTCTGGCTGTCGACCAGGCCTTCGGCGCCGTAGATCTTCCGGAGCTTCGGCTTTTCAATCTTGCCGGTGGCGTTGCGGGGCACGGGCGCGAGGATGATCTTCCGGGGCCGCTTGTAGCGGGGAAGACCCATGCAGTATTCCCGTATATCTTCCTCCGTGCAGTCCACGCCGGGAACCAGCTCCACGATGGCGGCGGCGATTTCCCCCAGCCGGGGATCCGGCAGGCCGATGACCGCCACGTCCTTGATGGGCTTGAAGGCCGCCATGAAGTTTTCGATTTCCACGGGATAGAGGTTTTCGCCCCCGGTGATGATGACGTCTTTTTTCCGGTCCACCAGGTAGATGAACCCCTCTTCATCCATGCGGGCCATGTCCCCGGTCAGGAGCCATCCGTCCTTGATGGTATCCGCGGTGGCCTGGGGATTGTTGTAGTAGCAGACCATGACGCCGGGACCCTTCAGGGCCAGCTCGCCCACATCCCCCTGGGGAACCTCGTTCATATGGCCGTCGACGATTTTCACTTCCCAGCCGTAGCCCGGGATTCCGATGGCGCCCACCTTGCGGACGTTTTCCACCCCCAGATGCACCGCGCCGGGCCCGATGGATTCGCTCAGACCGTAGTTGGTATCGTACTGGTGATCCGGGAAGTACTTCAGCCACCGGTGGATCAGGCTCTGGGGCACGGGCTGGGCGCCGATATGCATCAGCCGCCACTGGGACAGTTCATAGTCCCCGATGTGCAGCTCCCCGCTGTCCAGGGCGGTCAGGATATCCTGGGCCCAGGGAACCAGCAGCCATACGATGGTGCAGTGTTCCTGGCTGACGGCCTGGAAGATGGTTTCCGGCCGGGTCCCTTTCAGGATCACCGCCTTTCCGCCGGAGATCAGGCTGCCGAACCAGTGCATTTTGGCCCCGGTATGATACAGGGGAGGGATGCAGAGGAAGCAGTCCTCCTTCGTCTGGCCGTGGTGCGCCTGCTCCACCCGGGCGGAGTGAATCAGGCTCCGGTGCTTATGCAGGATTGCTTTGGGAAACCCCGTGGTGCCGGAAGAGAAGTAAATGGCCGCGTCGTCCTCCTCCGTCAGCTCGCAGGGAGGGAAGATGGAGCTGCTTTCGTTGACCAGCTCGTTCAGGTCATCCGCGAAGGAGGGGCAGCCGGCGCCCAGGTACACCAGGGAAACATGGGGGATCGCGTCGGCAATTTCCTCTACCCGGCCGATGAATTCCGGCCCGAAGATCATCATGGAGCTTTCGGACAGGTTCAGGCAGTATTCGATTTCGCTGGCGGCGTAGCGGAAATTCATGGGCACCGCCAGCGCCCCGGTTTTCATGATGCCGAAATAAATGGGCAGCCAGTCGATGCAGTTCATCAACAGGATCGCCACTTTGCTGCCGGGGCCGATGCCGTGGGATTTCAGCATGTTGGCCACCCGGTTTGCTTTTTCGTTAAAGACGGCCCAGGTGATTTCCCGCCGGTAATGCCGGGCGCGGACGCTGGGCTCCACCAGTTCGAATTCATGCCAGGTGACCCGGCGGGTCTCCGGCTGATCGGGGTTGATTTCCACAAGGGCCGGGTCATCCGGCCATTCCCGTGCATTCCGTTCCAGTAAATGGATGATCGTCATGTCGCAAAACCTCCGTTTCTGTTAACCGGTCTTCCATGAATGATACCCCTTTCCGGGAGGGAAATCAAACAAAAACCCGGGAAAAAACAGAAAAGACAAGACAAATGCAAAGAAAAAGAATATAATGCCATTTGTTTGAAGCAATGACAACTCCGCGGCGCGTGGGGAAGCGGCGCGAAAAAGGCGGAGAGAAGGGAATGGTTGGATTTGAAAAAGCTGCTGATCGGAAACGAAGCGGTGGCCTGGGGGCTGTATCACGGGGGGCTGAAGGTGATCAGCTCCTACCCGGGGACGCCCTCCACAGAGATTACGGAATTTTTGTCGAAACATGACGACATCCACACGGAGTGGGCCCCCAACGAGAAGGTGGCCTGCGAAACGGCCTTCGGCGCCAGCCTGGCGGGGGTGCGCTCCGCCTGCGCCATGAAGCATGTGGGCCTGAATGTGGCGGCGGACCCGCTCTTTACGCTGAGCTATACCGGCGTCACGGGGGGGATGGTCATCTGTGTGGCGGATGACCCGGCCATGCATTCCTCCCAGAACGAACAGGACAGCCGGCACTACGCCATCGGCGCCAAGGTGCCCATGCTGGAGCCGGCGGACAGCGCGGAGGCCTATGAGTTTGCGCGCTCCGCCTTTGCGCTGAGCGAGAAATACGATACCCCGGTGCTGCTTCGGATGTGCACCCGCATTGCCCACAGCCAGTGCCTGGTGGAGATGGGGGAGCGGGAAGAATGCCCCCGGAAGGAATATGTCAAGCAGCCCTCCAAATACATTATGATGCCCGCCTACGCCAAAGCGAAGCATCCGGCGGTGGAGGAACGGACGGAAAAGCTCAAGGCGCTGGCGGAAGACTGCGCGTATAACCGGATTGAGGACCGGGGGAGCGACATCGGCATCATTACCAGCGGCTGCTCCTATCTATACGTGAAGGAAGTGTTCGGCGACCGGGTTTCCATCCTGAAGATCGGCATGCCCAATCCGCTGCCCGAGAAGACGATCCGGGAATTCGCGGCGAAGGTCAAAAAGCTCTATATCATCGAGGAACTGGATCCGGTGATCGAAAACCACGTCCGGGCGCTGGGAATCCCGTGCACTGGCAAGAGCCTGTTCAGCCCTGTGGGCGAATTCAGCCAGCAGACCGTCCGGGAGGCCTTCCTGAAGGAAGGCGTGGACGTGGGCGAAGTGCCGGAGGCCCAGGGCGCGGCGCCCGCGGTGCCGGGCCGGCCGCCCATGATGTGCGCCGGCTGCCCCCACCGGGGATTGTTCTATACCCTGGCGAAGAACAAAATCACCGTCCTGGGGGATATCGGCTGCTATACGCTGGGCGCCGTGGCGCCGCTCAACGCGCTGGATTCCACCCTGTGCATGGGGGCCAGCGTCAGTGGCATTCACGGGTTCAACCTGGCGACCGACGGAGAGTCGGAAGGAAAGACGGTGGCGGTGATCGGGGACTCCACCTTCATGCATTCCGGCATGACGGGGCTGGTGAACATCGCCTATAACGCCACCAATTCCACGGTTATCATCCTGGATAACTCCATTACCGGCATGACCGGCCATCAGCAGAATCCCACCACGGGATACAACATCAAGGGGGATCCGGCGGCCAAGGTGGATCTGGAAGCCCTGTGCAAAGCCCTGGGAATCCGCCGGGTGCGGGTGGTGGATCCCTACGACCTGAAGCAGTGCGAGCAGGCCGTGAAGGAGGAGCTGGCGGAAAAGGAACCCAGCGTCATTATCTCCCGGCGCCCCTGCGTGCTGCTGAAATACGTGAAGCCCAAAGCCCCGCTGAAGGCGGACGCGGAAAAATGCCGCAGCTGCAAACGCTGCATGGGCCTGGGATGCCCCGCCATCTCCATGAAGGACGGGAAGGCCCGCATCGACGCCACGCTGTGCGTGGGCTGCGGCGTGTGTGAACAGCTTTGCGCCTTTGGCGCCATCGGGGAGGTGGAAAGCAAATGAAAACGACCAGCGTCATGATCGTCGGCGTGGGCGGGCAGGGCAGCCTGCTGGCCAGCAAGCTGCTGGGAAACCTGCTGACGGATGAGGGATACGATGTGAAAGTCAGCGAGGTTCACGGAATGAGCCAGCGCGGCGGCAGCGTGGTGACCTACGTCCGGTACGGGGAGAAGGTCTATTCCCCCATCGTCACGGCCGGGGAGTGCGATTTTATCATCAGCTTCGAAAAACTGGAAGCCGCCAGATACGCGGGTTGCCTGAAAAAGGGCGGAAAGATCATCGTCAATACCCAGCAGATCGATCCCATGCCCGTCATTACCGGAGCGGCCGAGTATCCGGAACAGGTGCTGGAGGACCTGAAAGCCCGGGGCTTTGACGTGGACGATTTCGACGCCCTGACCCCCGCCATGGAGGCGGGAAGCGCCAAGGCGGTGAACATCGTGCTGATGGGGCACTTCGCCGCCCGCTCCGGCATCGGGGAGGACAAATGGATGGCGGCGCTGGAAAAAACGGTTCCGGCCAAGTTCCTTGACATGAACAGGAAGGCATTCTCTTTGGGATTTCATGGCTGAGGCCCTGCCGGGGTTTCAGCCGGGCATCGCCTCAGCCTTTAACCGATACGCGGGCTGCGCCGCCATGGGAAGGGGCCTTCCTGAGAGCTCCGCCGGCCCGGGCCACTCACGCGGCGGATGGACGCCATTTCAGGATCAACGATCACAAGTGACCCGAACGATCAGAAAGGAATGCGAGGAAACGATGAAATATTTCAACGAAGCCGCGGAAACCATGCCTCTGGACCAGATCCGCGCGCTGCAAAGCGAAAAACTGGTCAAACAGGTGCGGCACGTGTATGAACACTGCGCTCCCTACAGGAGAAAAATGGAAGAGAAGGGGGTCACCCCCGACGATATTCGCGGGATTGAGGATCTGCATAAGCTGCCCTTCCTGACGAAGTACGACCTGCGGGACGAATACCCGAAGGGATACCTGGCTGTTCCCCAGAAGGACTGCGTCCGGATTCAATCTACCAGCGGGACCACGGGCCGCAGAGTGGTGGCCTTCTATACCCAGCATGACGTGGATCTGTGGGAGGAATGCTGCGCCCGGGCCATCGTGGCGGCGGGAGGCACCGCGGAGGATGTGGTGCAGGTGTCCTACGGATACGGGCTGTTCACCGGCGGCCCCGGGCTCAACGGCGGAAGCCATAAGCTGGGCTGCCTGACGCTGCCCATGTCCAGCGGGAATACGGACCGTCAGATCCAGTTCATGATGGATCTGGGCGCGACCATCCTTTGCTGCACCCCCTCCTACGCCGCGTATCTCGGTGAAAGCCTGAAGGAGATGGGCATCAAGCCGGAGGACAATCCGCTGAAGGCCGGCATCTTCGGAGCGGAGCCCTGGACCGAGGAGATGCGGGAGACGATCCAGAAATCCCTCGGCATCAAGGCCTATGATATTTACGGCCTGACGGAGACCTCCGGCCCCGGGGTCAGCTTCGAATGTCAGGAACAGCAGGGCATGCATATCAATGAGGATCATTTTATCGCCGAAATCATTGATCCGGATACCGGAGAGGTGCTGCCGGAGGGGAGCAAGGGCGAACTGGTGTTCACCAGCCTGGATAAGGAAGCCTTCCCGCTGCTGCGGTACCGGACCCGGGATATCTGCATCCTGAGCCGGAAAAAATGCTCCTGCGGCCGGACCTTCATCCGGATGACCAAACCCATGGGCCGCAGCGACGATATGCTGATCATCCGGGGCGTCAACGTCTTCCCCAGCCAGATCGAAACCGTGCTGCTGAAGGAAGGGTACGCGCCAAACTATCAGATCGTGGTGGATCGGGTCAACAACAACGATACCTTCGATATCCTGGTCGAGATGGACGATGAGTTGTTCGGGGATACCGTGTCCGCCATTACGGGCCGGGAGAAGGCCCTGGTGGCCGCCATGCGCGCCATGCTGGGCATCGGGCCCGCGGTACACCTGGTGGCGCCCCATTCCATCCAGCGCAGCGAGGGGAAGGCCGTGCGCGTTGTGGACAAGCGGAAGCTGGTCACCGACAGCCAGTGGAAGGGTTAATCCTCCGATGGGGGTTTTTTCGGGGTGAAAAAGCCTTCCCAAAAAAAGGAAATCCCGGGCGGCTGTCGAATAGAAGAATCAGCATGATGAATATCCCGGAAGGGAAAGGGGCGAAAGGCCCCGGTCAACGTATCCAGGAAAGGAGCGGACAACATGGCATTGACTCAGCTGTCAGTTTTTGTGGATAACACCCCCGGTGCCCTGTCGGATATCGCGGAAGTGCTGGCCAACGCGGATATCAATCTGCGCGCCCTGTCCATCGCAGATACGGAGCGCTTCGGTATCCTGCGGATGATCGTCAGCGATAACCGGATGGCCATTTCCGTGCTGAAAGGAAAGAACTATATCGTCAAGGAGACGGAGGTCGTCGGCGTCAAAATCGGGGACCAGCCCGGCAAGATGGCGGAAGCGCTGAAGGTGCTGGATCTGGCGGGAATCAACCTGGAATACCTTTATGCCTTCTGCGCCCGTACGGAGCGGCACGCCTATCTGGTCATCCGGGTGGCGGATAACGCGAAGGCGGAAGAGGTTCTGACGGGAGCCGGCTTCCACCTGATTGAGGATAAGGACGTCGCAAAGCTGTAAGAATCATCTTCTCAAAGAATCAGCCCTGGAAGAGTTTCTCTTCCAGGGCTGAATTTGCATTTCCGCGGTCAGCAGAAGCGGGAGACCGCTTCCCGAATCATCCGGGCCGCGTCCTCCACCACGGGAAGATCCGCTTCCGCCAGCGGAGCCAGCGGGGCGCGGACGCTGCCGCAATGGAGTCCGCTGTTGATTTCCAGGATCTTTTTCGCGGTGGCGTACATATTGCCGTGTGTGGCGCACATTCGTTCGATGATGGCGTTGACTTCGTGCTGAATGGATTCCGCTTCCGCCACCTTTCCGGAGCGCACCAGCGCGTCCATTTTCAGGAACAGCTCCGGCATGACCGCGTAGGTGCCGCCGATGCCGCCGTTGGCGCCGGTCACCCGCCCGGAAACAAACTGCTCGTCCGGCCCGTTGAAGACGGCGCAGTCCGCACCGCCCAGACGGCGCCAGATTTCCAGATCATAGGTGGGCATGGAGGAGTTCTTGACCCCGATCACCCGGGGATTTTTCCGCATCTCCCGGAACAGGGAGGGGGTCAGGGCCACGCCGGCCAGCTGGGGAATGTTGTAGATAATGAAATCGGTATGGGGCGCGGCGGCGGAAATATCATTCCAGTATCGTGCAATGGCGTGCTCCGGCAGGTGGAAATAGATGGGCGGGATGCTGGCGATGGCGTCCACTCCCAGGGATTCCGCGTGGGCCGCCAGCTGGCAGGATTCCCGGGTGTTGTTGCAGGCCACGTGCGCGATGACGGTACACTCCCCCCGGATTTCGGCCATGACGGCTTCCAGGGTCTTCATCCGCTCTTCTTTCTCCAGATAGATACATTCGCCGGAGGAGCCGCCCACATACAGCCCCTTGACGCCCTTGTTTACCAGATGGCGGGCCAGGGCGCGGGTTCCCGCCTCGCTGATTTCGCCCGCCTCGTCATAGCAGGCATAGAAGGCCGGAATGACGCCGGCATATTTTTCGATGCTCATTTTGCTTTACTTTCTCCTTTATCCCTTCACCGCGCCCATGGTGATGCCGCGGGTGAAGAATTTTTGGAAAATCAGGAAGATGATAATAATCGGGACGGAGCCCAGGGCCGCGCCGGCCATGATCAGGCCGAAGTCCGTGCTCAGCTCGCTTTGCAGCTTCGCGATGCCCAGGGAAATGGTCAGCACCTGGGTGTCGTTGAGCATGATCAGCTGCAGGAAGTAGTCATTCCAGGCGCTGATGAAGGTGAAGATCGCCAGGGCGCCGATGCCCGGAGAGATCAGGGGGAGCACGATTTCCAGGAAGGTCCTGGTTTCGCCGGCCCCGTCAATCCGGGACGCCTCCAGCAGCTCATTGGGAATATTCTCCGAGAACTGCTTCATCAGGAACACCCCGAAGGGCCAGCCGACGGTGGGCAGGATCACGGCCCAGAGAGTGTTGTGCAGCTTCAGCCAGGCCATTTCCTTCAGCAGGGGAATCAGAATGACCTGCTTGGGCAGGGCCATGGCGATAATAAAGATCGAGAAGATCAGCTTATTGCCGGCAAAACGCTTCTTGGCCAGGGCATAGCCCCCCATGGAAGCGGCCACGCAGGTCAGCAGCATGCTCATGACGCACATAAACACGGTATTCCAGACCCAGGTCAGCGCCGGCTTCTGGAAAAGACGCTCGTAGTTATTGAGGGTGGGCTCCAGGGGGAACCACTGGGGGGTGGCCGCGTTGATGACCTGCTGGCTTTTGAAGGAGCCGGTGATAATCCAGTAAAGAGGGAAGAGGAACAGAAGCGCCAGGATAATCAGCAGAATGACACCGATCACCTTATAGGGCGTCAGGGCCTGAACCGAATGATCCGCGCCGACGTCGCCCCGTTGAATTTTCATCTTCCGGGGCGGCTGAGCAGTGGTCGCCTGCATCTTTTCTCCTCCTTTCAACCGTTGTCGGTGCGCGCCAGGCGGAACTGAACGGCGGAGAAGGCGGCGATGATGAGGGCCAGAATGATGCCCATGGCGCTGCCGTATCCGTAGCGGCTCAGCTTGAACGCGTTGTAGTAAATGTAATACATGATGGTTTGCGTGGAATTGTTGGGCCCGCCGGATGTCAGCAGCTGAATCAGGGCGAAGCACTGGAAAGAATTAATGGTGGTGATCACCAGAATATACAGCGTTGTGGGCATGATCTGGGGCCATTTGATCCGCCAGAAGACCTGCAGATTGGTGGCGCCGTCCACGGAAGCCGCCTCCACCAGGCTGCCGTCCACATTGCTCAGCGCGGAGACATACAGCACGATGGGCTGCCCCACGGAGGTGGTCAGCAGGATCATGATGATGCACCCCAGGGCGGTGTTGGCGCTGCCCAGCCAGTTCTGGTTCATGGTAATCAGGCCCAGATTTTTCATCAGATAATTCAGAATGCCATAGTAATTGTTGAAAATCCATTTCCATACCACGGTGACCGCCACGGAGCCGGTGACGACCGGCAGATAGAACACGCAGCGGAAGAAGGATGTGTGGACTTCCCGCATCTTATAGATCAGGGAAGCGACCCAGAGGGAGAAGACGCAGGTGACCGGGACGGAAAGCACCACAATGATCAGGGTATTGACCAGGGCCTTATCCACAAAGATTTTGTCCCGGATGAGTTCCGCGTAATTCTGGAAACCGATGAAGGAAAAATCCGTCATCGTATAGTTAAAAAAGCTGGTGACCAGGCACATGCCCATGGGGAAAATGACAAACCCCAGGAAAAAGATCAGACTGGGCGCCATGAAGATGTATCCGGCGATGTTTTCCCGCCTGCGCTGAGCTTTCTGCGCCTGAGAGACAGCCAGGGATGGCGCTTTGGTGGTCAAAGCTTTTCACCTCCTGAAACGGAAAGGGGCGCCCCGCCTCCCGGGGGAAGAAGGGCGCCCGTCGTTCGAAATGTCATTCGCTTCTATCCCGATGAATCGGGACGCGAAACCCGGAGATCAGATGCCGGCGTTCGCGTTGGTTACATAGGTGGCCACCTCGGCCGCCACGTCGCCGCCCGCGAAGATCCGCTGCAGCAGGTTCCACCATTCGGTGCGCTGTACGGCCCAGTTGCCGGTGACCTGATAATAGTCACCCAGGAAGGGCATGAAGATGGCGAAGTCCGCGTTGTCGGCTTTCTCGGTGCCGGCGTAGATATCGCCCAGGGAAGCGCGGGTGGGGAAGAAACCGGTCGCATACACGCTGGGAACGGCCTGATTCTCGTCGTCGCAGACCCACTTCACGAAGGTCTTCGCGGCGGCAGCCCGGGCGTCGTCTCCATTGTCAAACAGGCCGAAGCCCCAGATGCCGCCCTGCAGTTCCGGTACGCCGTCATCAGAGGGGAAGGCCATGGGGAAGGCGGTCACAGTCTCCTGCATGGAGGCCTTGTTGGAAACGGCCGCGCTGGCATTCCAGCAGAAGCCCATGGCGATGGTGCCGTTGCAGAACAGGGCGATTTCGTCGGCGGCCACGATCCCGGCGTCCGCCGTCAGGCTGCCCTCGGCCACCATGGCCTGCAGCTGGGTCAGGGCTTTGATGTTCGCTTCGGAATCCATGGTGTAGGCGGAGTGATCCGCGGCGGTGAACTGGCCGGAATAGAGGTTGGTCACCAGCGCGCGGGTGCCCTGGTCGCCGCCCTGGCCGCCGCAATAGACGACGCCCGGGATATAGCCGGCGGCCTGCAGCGCCTTACAGGCGTTGATGAAGCCTTCGGTGGTCCAGGTATGGGTTTCTTCATCGATGTACTGGAGGGCGTCCGCCTTCTCAAAGTACTGCTTGTTGATGACCATGGTGTGGGTGGTCATGCACAGCGGATATTCGAAATATTTGCCTTCCGCGTTGCGGCAGGCCGCTTCCACAGCGGGGCTGGCCGCCACGATATCATCTTTTGTATCCGTCCAGAGATCGGTGATGTCCAGCATCTTGCCGGCGGCGCCCCAGTTGGCCACCAGGCGTTCCGGGCCTTCGAAGATGATGTCCGGCGTGGTACCGGCTTCGATGGCGCTGGTGACCTGATCATCGCCGGAGGTATAATCCAGATACTGGACGTTCACGGTGATTTCGGGATGGACCGCGTTGAACGCTTCGATAAAGCCCTTCACCGTCGCGTCATCCACCCAGGAGCCGATGGGATAAGTCCACAGCGTAATGGTCACATTGTCATCCGCCAGCGCCAGCGCGGAGGGGACGATCAGCATCAGACACATCAGCAGAGCCAACAGCTTTTTCATGGGAAAACCTCCTTCTTTCCCGGATTATGCTTCCGGGATATGTTGCATTAAATGTACTACATTTATTTCGGCCTGTCAACAGTAAATTTGTAAAAAAAGGGAAAAATTTTTCTAACCTGTTCATGATTGCCTTCAAATTGGCTTGACATACCGTTAAAATCTCCTTATAATAGGGATGAAATGTAGAACAATTAAGAAGGGGGGGGACGACCATGGCGGCGCGGGACCAGAAGCTCTATCTTCAGGTCATGCGGCAGATCCACGAACTGGTGCTGGACAGACAGCTGAAACCCGGGGACCTTTTGCCGCCGGAGCAGACCCTGGCCGCGGATTTTCATGTGAGCCGGAACGTGGTCAGGGAAGCCATCAAGAGCATGGAAGTCATGGGCATTGTCCGGGCGGTGGCGGGCCGCGGGACGGAGCTTCTTCCCTTCCGGATGGACTATTTCCTGCAGGGGATGCTCTTTTTCCGGGTGCCGGGGAATGAGCGGGCCGTCCGGCAGATGTTCGACGTGCGGAAAAACCTGGAGCTCAGCTATATGCGCCAGGCCTTTTACGCATTGACCCGGGAGGACATCCTCCACCTGCGGGAGGTCGTCGATCGGATTCGGGTCAGCTATGAGGAGGAAGGGCTTTTCGCGGATCTGGACCGGGAATTTCATCTCTCCCTGTTCAGGCCCCTGAAAAATGAAGTGCTGGATTCCCTGATGAACGCCATCTGGGAGGTGGACGTCCGCTTCCAGTTGGAACAGAAGCGTCCGCACCTGGCCGGGAGCGTGGCAAAGCACGAGGCGATCGTGAAGGCACTGGAGGAATATGATTTTATTGCCTTTGCGAAGGCGATGGAATACCATTTTTCTTCGGGGAAATACACCCGGGATGATTCCTATATGGAAGAGACGGAATAGAAAGGGAGCGAGAAACCATGACGAAAGAGGAACTGTTTCAGCTGATGAAGGGCCAGATCATCGTATCCTGCCAGGCAACCCCCGGGGAACCCCTGTACGACCGGGATCGTTCGCTGATGCCCTATATGGCCAGAGCGGCAAAGCTGGCGGGCGCCAGAATGATCCGGACCTCCTCCGTCCGGGACATCATCGGGATCAAGGAGGAGACGGGGCTGCCGGTGATCGGGCTGATCAAGCGCGAGTATCCGGGCTATACGGGGCGGATTACCATGACCATGCGGGAAGTGGATGAATGCATGGACGCCCTGGCGGATATCGTTTCCATTGACTGCACGGACTGCCCCCGGGGGGACGGGCTGACGCCGCCGGCGTTTCTCCGGCAGGTGCGGGCCAAGTATCCGAATATCATCATCATGGCGGACTGCGCCACAGAGGCGGAAGCGCTGGCTGCCTTTGAGGCGGGCGCGGATCTGGTGGGCACCACCATGAACGGCTATACCCCGCAGACGAGGGATCAGAAAGGGGATCCGAATTTCGACCTAGCGGAAAAACTGGCAAAGGAACTGCCCTGCCCCGTGATCGCGGAGGGGAGGATCCATACGCCGGAGCAGGTGCGGAGGATGCTGGATCTGGGCGCCTGGGCCTGCGTGGTGGGCGGCGCGATTACCCGCCCGCTGGAAATCGCGCAGCGCTTTTTCAGCGTGCTGTGAGAAAGCAGGGGACCGGGCCGGATCGGAAAATTCCGGGATCAAGGACCGTCGACAGCCGGCGGGAAAAGGTGCCAGCGGGGAAGCAGGGGACTGCGCCGGAGAACCCGGAGACGCGAACCCGACAGGAACGGAGATGACGGAATGATACTGGGCATAGATGTGGGAGGAACGGCTGCCAAAATTGGATGGATGACCCGGGAGGGGATCATTCTCCGCAGGCAGGAGGTTCCTGTGAACGGCGACGGGTATGCGACGCCGATTCTGACTTCCGTCCTGAGAGGGGCCGACGCGTTCCTGGCGGAAAGCCCGGACGCTGAAGGCGGTCTGGAAGGGATCGCCGTTTCCGCCACAGGCCAGGTGGACGATCAAAGCGGAACCGTGATCGGAACCAATGGCGCGATTCCCGGGTATGAAGGAACGGCTTTTCGGCAGGCTCTGGAGGAGAAATATGCGGTGCCCGTTCATGTGCTCAACGACGCCAATGCCGCGGCGCTGGGGGAAACGTTCCTGGGAGGCGCCCGGGGATGCCGGGACGCCGTCATGGTGACGCTGGGTACGGGGGTTGGAGGCGGCGTCATATCCGGAGGGAAACTCATCCGGGGCAGACGGGGCATTGCAGGAGAGCTGGGCCATTTTTCCATAGACCGGCACGGCGTCCTCTGTTCCTGCGGCCAAAGGGGATGCTTCGAAAGGTACGCGTCCACCACGGCCCTGATGCGGATGGCCTGGGAGATCACCGATCGGGAAAGCGTACCGGACGGAAGGGCGTTCTTTGTGCGTGTGCGGGCGGGAGACGCGGAGATGGCCCGCGTGCTGGAGCGGTGGATCGAGCAGATCGCGGTGGGCGTCATCGGACTGGTCCATCTGTTCAATCCGGAAATCGTGCTGATCGGAGGAGGCGTTTCCCGACAGGAGGAACTGTTGATCAAACCGCTGCGGGAACAAGTGATCCGGGGCATGATGCCACGGTTTGCGGAGGGATTTCGGCTGGAAGCGGCCAAACTGGGGAATGACGCCGGCATGATCGGGGCGCTGAAATTCTGGTTGGATCAGGAGAAAGGACAATAAAGGAGGGGGCGGGGCGAATGAAGAAACATATCCTGTGCATCGGGGACTCCAACACCCATGGGTATTGCGCCGATCCGGGCGACTGCGCGGACGGGGGCATCCGCTTTAACGAGGAAGAACGCTGGCCTTGCCTGCTGCAGAGCCTGCTGGGGCAGGACTATCTGGTGACGGAAGAGGGGCTGTCCGGCCGTACGACGGTTTTCGAGGATCCGATTCATGAAAGCATGCCGGCCCTGCCGGTTCTCTATCCACTGCTGAAGAGCCACGAGGTGGTGGATCTGCTGATCCTGATGCTGGGAACCAACGACACCAAGGAACGGTTTCATGCAAGCGCGCCGCTGATCGCGCATGGAATGGACCGGCTGATCCTCAAGGCGAAAACGGTGGATTGCTGGGGAAACAAAGAACCCCGGATTCTGATCATCGCGCCGCCCCCGATCGGGGATGGATTTTTCGACCCTGTCATGGGGGAGGGATGCATCGAGAAAAGCAGGGCGCTGGCAGAGTGGTACCGCCGCATCGCGGAGCAGGAAGGCGTGGGATTCCTGGATGCGGCGGGCTGTGAATTCAACAGCCTGGACCACATGCACCTGACCCGCAAAGGGCACAGTCAGCTGGCGGAGCGGGTGGAAGCATGGATCCGGGAAAGGGAGAAGTCCGATTGATCTCCGAAGAAACCTGTTTATCTGTAATTCCGGAGCGGCTTTCCGTTCCGTAAGCGCTGTCTTCGGAATCCATGCAGGCTTCGGTTTGCAGGAGACATGACGCGTAGCGACAGAAATCTGCCCAAATTTGACATCATTTTTTTTGAAAAAAGTGATTGACAAATCGAAAATGTGGGTGTAATATACCACATGTCGCCTGCGGGAGAGCCGCGGGAAGGATGCACCGGGGTGTAGCGCAGTCTGGCTAGCGCGCGTGCTTTGGGAGCATGAGGCCGGGGGTTCGAATCCCTTCACCCCGACTCAGTTGCCCGCTTCGGTAACGTGGCCCCGTGGTCAAGAGGCCTAAGACATCGCCCTTTCACGGCGGTAACTCGGGTTCGAATCCCGACGGGGTCACTCTTTTTCCTGGAAAGTTATGGGCCTTTAGCTCAGTTGGTCAGAGCGGCCGGCTCATAACCGGTTG
>JAFWES010000045.1 GCA_017512805.1 Clostridia bacterium | reverse complement strand
TCCATTCCGATTTTTAGTATCCTACGCATGAAGTGACCTCCTTTGCATGCGGTAAGCCCCGCAGCTGGCGTGATTTTGCATTCACAGTATACGGGTAAATCCACGTTGCTGCAAACGCGGGGTCACTTCATATTATCTTGAGATATTTCAATGATCAGGGCTTGAGATGATGGGGAGGAGAAGAACACAGATGATCCGAGAAGAGATTGTGGCGGAATTATTCCGTTTACAGGATAAGAAATATGCGGCTATGCAGACAAAAATCATTCCAACAGTTGCGCCGGACAGAATCATAGGTGTCAGAACGCCGGAGCTTCGGACTTTTGCAAAGGCGCTTTCCCGGGATGAAGACATAGACCTGTTTCTGCAGGTTCTTCCACATCCGTATTTTGATGAAAACCAGCTTCATGCTTTTGTGATATCGCTCGAAAAAGACTTCGACAAGTGTATTGCAGAAGTGGACTCTTTTCTTCCGTTTGTTGATAATTGGGCCACATGCGACCAGCTTTCCCCAAAGATATTCAAAAAAGAACCGGAGAAACTGCTTCCGCATATCCATGCATGGATTCAGTCGGATAAGGTGTATACCGTCCGGTTTGCAATCGGCATGCTTATGCAGCATTTTCTTGATGAGAGATTTGATCTCCGGTATGCGGATATGGTGGCAGCGGTCAGATCCAAGGAATACTATGTCAATATGATGATTGCGTGGTATTTTGCAACCGCTCTGGCAAAACAGTATGATTCCATCCTTCCGTATCTGGAAGAAAAGAAGCTCGATGACTGGACGCATAATAAAGCGATTCAGAAAAGCGTGGAGAGCTACAGGATAACACCGGAGCAGAAAACCTATCTGAAGACACTGAAAACAGGACATGCTGCAACCTGATCAGTATTCGTCTCTCGATATGTTTCCGTGAACGGTGAATACCGTATCGTAAGAATCCACTGCCTTGCCGCAATCAAGGCGACAGCAGCGAAACAGTGTTGACAGGGGTGAAGCTGCTGCGATGCTATATAGAATGATCTTCCCTGAGAATGTTCCACCTTCCGGAACGGTAAAGAAAACCAAAGAGGAAGAACAGCGCCAGATTATGTCCGATCATACAGGCCCAGGCCGCCCGCAGTCCCAGCCCCAACATCCGGGTACATACGAAGGTTCCGGCGATGCGCACCCCCCACATGGTCACCAGGTTATATTTCAGCGGGGTTACCGTCTGGCCGGTACCCTGCATCATGCCCTCGACCACGATTGGAACTCCGTAAAAAGGCTCCGATACCGCCACCATTTTCAGCACCGCCGTTCCAAGCCGGATTACCTGCTGCTCTCTGGAAAACAGACAGACCAGCGGCTCCGCGAAGAGAAACAGCAGTCCGCCGGAAACCACCATCAGGGCGACCTCCAGAGGGACCATTGTTTTTCCGAGCTCTTTCAGCTTTTTGCCGTCTCCCGCGCCAAAGGCGTTGCCCGCCAGAGTAGCCGCCGCGGTCTGCATCCCCCATCCAGGAATATAGAAGGCGGACTCCACCGTGTTGGCAATGGTATGAGCCGCGGTGGATATTTCCCCCAGGCTGTTGATCATGGCCGCAAAAACCACATACCCCAGGGAGGTCCCGAAGCGCTGCGCCATATTGGGCAAGGCCACTCGGAAGCAGGATTTCAGAATCTCCCGATCCGGGCGAAATCGTTTTCCCCGGGGAGAAATGTCCTTATGCAGGTACAGGGCCCGGAGAATGGCGATGCCGCCGTATGCGTAGGCAATGGCGGATGCCGCCGCGGCGCCTTCCACGCCCCAGCCCAGCCCCCACAGCCGGATCCCCTGCCCGAAGACGGTCCATTCCCGGGAGGGATAGATCATCACAAAATTCAGAACGACATTTATCAGGTTCACCCAGATCCCGACCCGCAGGGGTGTGCGTGTGTCTCCGGCGCTTCGCAGCACCATCCCCAGGATCATACTGGAAGCCCGGAAAAGCATGGAAGAATACAGGATCCGAAAATAGGAGGAAGTCAGATCCCTGATGGCGGGATCCACCTGCATCCATACAGGAATCGCTCCGCTGAGCCCCATGGTCATCCCCGTCAGGAGCATTCCCGTGGCGGCGGTCATCATGACAGCCTGAGCGCTGGCACGCCTGGCTCTTTCCCGATCCCCGGCCCCCATGGCCTGTGAGATCAGCGCCAGAAAGCCCACCCCAATAGCGGACACCGTGCTGCCAATCAGCCAGTTCACCGTGCTGGTAGCCCCCACCGCGGCGGTCGCCCGCGTTCCCAGGGACCCCACCATGGCCGTATCGATATACTGAACCGCTGTTTGCATCAGCTGTTCCAGCATCGTCGGCCATGCGAGTGTAAGGATCACGCCCAGCATCTTCATATTGATCATTTCAGGTTTTTCCTTCATTCCGGTTTTTCCCCGGCTCCCTCCGCCCACCGGCAGCCTGAGCCGCAGGTCATTATAGGATTTTTCAGCAGGACACGCAAGAGAGTATCCTTCATTTTCACTCCGCCGCATCTTGCTGGAAGGCCTCTGACCGGCTATAATAAGCCAAGCCCGGTTTCCGATCCATGCGTGAAAGCCGAAGCGGAACCCGCAGAAAGAAGGATGTTTTCCTTGAAAAAGAATGCTTCCATGCCCTTGCCGACATTATATGTATTTTTTTCCTCCGTCCTGTTTGCTACCGGAGGACTTTTCTTTAAAATCATTCCCTGGGATGCACTGGCCATTGGCAGCGCCCGCTCCATTCTGGCGGGAGCCGCCCTGCTGATCATCCTGCTGCTGCAGCATCACCGTTTTCGGATCAACCGCACAGTGCTGATTGCCGCAGGAGCCATCTCCGTGACCAATACCCTCTATGCCATGGCCAACAAGCTGACCACGGCCGCCAATACCATCGTACTGCAGTTCACCATGCCGGTTTTCGTGATCCTGATCATGCTGCTCTTCTTCAGGCAAAAGCCCTCCCGGCTGGAGGTCGGAACCTGTGCCCTGGTTCTGGTGGGAATCGCGCTCTTTTTCCTGGATTCCCTCTCCGCAGGCAATCTGGCGGGAAACCTGCTGGCGCTCCTGTCCGGGCTGGCCTACGCAGTTTTCTTTGTCTGGAACAGCCGGGAAGATTCCGAACCTTTTACCTCTGTTCTAATTTCCTATCTGATCGCGGGCCTGATCGGGCTGCCCGCCCTCCTGACGGCGGATCTGGCCGCGACTCCCGGCCCGGTATGGCTGGCTGTGCTGGGCCTGGGCCTTTTACAGCAGGCCGCCGGTCATCTCCTCTTTGCCCTGGGCATTAAACAGACTCCGGCGGTTACCGCCAGCCTGATTTCCGGCATTGAACCCATTCTGAACCCGCTGCTGGTGGCGGTTTTCTATCATGAGACACCCTCTCCCCTGTCCCTCTTTGCCGCCTGTCTGGTGCTCTCCGCCATCCTGTTTTACAACGTGCGCACCGCGGCCCGCGCTTCCGCCGGGAAAACGTAAGGCCTGAACCTCCCTGTCGTTCGCCTGACGACGCGGCATAAAAAAGTTTTCTTGCCCGAACAGGAAAGAAATGGTACACTGTCCGCGGCGGAAGCGGCAGAGTATCCTTCCGCCGGGAAGGAACCAAAATGAGCGCAATTACTTATGTCTGCGGCCATCGGAACCCGGATACCGACGCCATCGTGGCCGCCATGTCCTACGCTGCCCTGTGCAACATGCTGGGGGAAAACAATTACGTGCCTGTTCGGCTGGGGCCCGTGAACGACGAAACCTCCGCCCTGCTGAAAAAGTTCGGTTTTCAGCCTCCCATGCATCTTAACACCGTCCGGACCCAGGTGCGGGATATTGAATACGACGAACCCCCCATCCTGGGGGAAAACGTCTCCGTCAGCCACGCCTGGAAGATCCTGCAGGAAAATCCGGGGCTCAGTTCTCTGCCGGTCACCCGGGAGGACGGAACTCTTTTCGGTATGGTCACCGCCGGGGGCATCGCCGAAAGCGATATGAACTCCATCCAGACCCCCGTTCTGCGGGACGCGCCGATCTATAACGTGCTGTCCGCCCTGGAAGGGCATATCATCAACCGGGAGGACGATGTGTTTGAAAGCCTCTCCGGAGAGGTTCGGATCGCCCTTCCCACCGCCGGGGATACCCTGCGGGGCGCAACCCCCGGATCCATTATCCTCTGCGGCCAGCAGGAAGACGTGGTGGAGCGCGCCTTGAAGATCGAAGTGGGCTGCCTGATCCTCTGTCAGAGTGACCTGAGCGAGAAATATCGGGGTATCTCCTCGAAAACCTGCGTCATCTCGTCCCCTCTGGACGTTTGGCAGGCGGCCAGGCTCCTGTATCAGGCTGTTCCCGTCAGCCGCATCGCCAAGGCGGACAACATCGCCTGCTTCCATGTGGACGACTTCCTGGACGATGTGCGGGAGGCGATGCTGCAGAGCCGGTATCGCAGCTATCCCGTTCTGGACACGGACGGAAAAGTCGTCGGCACCCTTTCCCGGTATCACCTGATTCAGCCCAGGCGCAAGCGCATCGTCCTGGTGGATCATAACGAAATCAGCCAGTCCGTGCCCGGGCTGGAGCAGGCAGAGCTGGTTGGAATTATTGACCATCACCGGCTGGCGGACGTACAGACAGGCTACCCTGTTTTCATGCGAAACGAACCGGTGGGCTCTACCAATACCATCATCGCGACCCTTTTTCAGGAGCAGGGCCTTATGCCCGGAGAAAAGCTGGCCGGGCTCATGGCGGCAGCCATCGTGTCCGATACCGTGATGTTCAAGTCCCCCACCACCACGCCCCGGGACCGGCGCATGGCCGAACGGCTGGCGCGTATCGCGGGGCTGGATCTGGATGCCCTGGGGCAGGAAGTTTTCTCCGCCTCCATCGGGGATAAATCCGCGGAAGCCCTTCTGAAAACAGATTTGAAAGAATTCCATTTGGGGGATCACCGGGTGGGGATCGCCCAGATTACGACCATGGATTCAGCCGGCATCATGAAGCGGAAAGCAGAGCTGCTTTCCGAAATAGACAAGCTTCAGGCGGAAAAGCAGTATGATCTGACGCTGCTGATGATTACCGATGTGCTGCGGGAAGGGACGGAGCTGCTCTTCCGGGGGGACCGGGAGATCATCCGCCAAGCTTTCAACCTTTCCCGTATAAGGGAGGATCGGGTTTTCCTGAAGGGGATCATGTCCCGAAAGAAACAGGTCGTTCCCGCCCTGACCCTGCTGTGGGGCTGAATCGACGCGCATCTATCCGCCAACCATTTCTACCGCACAGATCGCGCTTGTTATTCGCAGTGCTTCATAAAGGTTTCCAGCAGCTCCGGGATCCGGCATTCCCCGGTTTTCCGGTCAAAAAGGCCGAACCGTTCTCCTTTTCCGGAGAAAAGATTGTTATCCCACCAGCAGCAGGTCATGCCCCGGGCCCTGGCCTGAGACACATAGAAGGCCATCCAATCCACCCGGCTCTGCAGGTTCCCGTTTTTCTCCATGGCGCCGAATTCCCCGATCAGGACCGGAATCCCATTGCTGATAAACCGATGATACAGGGCATCCAGAAATCCGGTGATCCCTGCCTGATGCTCCGCGTTGTTTCGGTCGAATCGCTCCGTCCCCGGCTGCTCCAGGGCAAAGGAATAAGGGGAATACGCATGCACGGAAACGATCATCCGGTTTTCCACGGTATCCACTGGCAGCGTAAAGGCCGGATCACAGGCGTAATCCGGGCTGGCGTCGTATGCGGGCACCAGTAGAAAACGGCTTTCGTTTTCGCCTCCCGCTCCCCGGACCGTATCCACGAACACCTGATTCAGCCGGATGATTTCCGCCATGGCTTCCTGACAGGCGGGATCCGTTGCCTCCCACCACCATTCGTGGTCTGTTCCCTTAAGCCGGGGTTCGTTGATACATTCGAACATCAGCCGGTCCCCCGTATCCCGGAAGGTTTCCGCCAGCTGCGTCCAGATCGTCCGCACATACCGCTCGGAGCGCTCCGCGTTCTCCCGGCTCGGATAGTAGAAGCCCTTTTCGCAGTCATGATGAATATTGAGGATCACAAACAGATCCCGCTCCAGGGCCCAGGAAACCACCTCCCGCACCCGCGCCAGCCAGGCTTCGTCGATGGTCAGGTTTTCATCCACATGATTATGCCAGCTGACGGGCACCCGGATCGTTTTGAAGCCCGCGTCCCGCAGCCCGTCCATCAGAACCTCCTCGGTTCGCGCTCCGCACCACGCGGTTTCATAATCCAGAGGGTTGGAAAGCCAGGCGCAGTCAACGGCGTCAAAGGTATTCCCCAGGTTCCATCCCGCCTTCATCTCCCACACCCTGCGCAGCCCCTCGTTATCCGGCATCTCCTTCTTCGTGGGTTTCAGTTCCGGGATCGCGGGCCCGCTCTCCGCCGCCATGGCGCCATGATGGAAACCCGCCAGGCAGCCTGTCAGCATCAGCGCCAACGCTATCATGGAAACGCTTATCCTCTTCCGCTTCATTTTTATCCCCTCTCTTTGCATCTGTATGTCCGTCCGGATGGTCCGATTCCGTCCTCCGGGATTCATTTTAACAGTCTCTGCCTTGACCTGCAAGCAGAAATATGGTCAACGGTCAGCGTATGATCGCCGGCCCCTCTCGTAGATTCCCGTCCCGATGGCTTCCGCGGCTCAGCCCTGAAGCAGAATCATCACGTTTCCGTTTTTCTGTATTTTTTGATTGCATCCGGGCGGTTTTAGGTGTAAACTAAACATGGTTTCCTGCGGGAAATCTATCTTTGTGCGCCTTTGGAGATGTTGGATCCGCTTTGTCGGTTTTGGTTGATGCGGCCGCAGCGTTTCTTCCCTTCTCCCGTTTTTTCCGGCGCCGAAAGAAAGGAGCGACCTCCATGTCTAATGCGCATAGCCCTTTCCACCCGGCGGATCTGCTTTTGCCCCGCGAGGATATTCGGCCTGAAACGTGGGCCTGCGTGGCCTGTGACCAATATACCTCCCAGCCGGAATACTGGCGGGAGGTAGAAGCGCTGGTGGGGGACGCCCCCTCTACCCTGCGGCTCATGCTGCCAGAGTGTGACCTGAAGGACAGCCAGGAGCGGGTGCCCCGGATCCATGCAGCCATGACGGAATATCTGGATCAGGGGCTTCTGACCGTCGCTGTGCGAAACGGGTTCATTCTCTGCGAGCGGACCACCGCCTCCGGGACCCGGCTGGGCCTGGTGGGGACTGTGGATCTGGAAGCCTATGATTACGCGGCCGGTTCCATGCCTCTTGTGCGGCCGACAGAGCAGACCATCGCGGAACGGCTGCCGGCTCGGCTGGCCATTCGGCGGGGGGCTCCGGTGGAGCTGAGCCATATCCTGATCCTGATTGACGACCCGGATCGGACGGTATTGGAACCCTTGCAGGCGGCAAAGGCAGACCTGCGGAAACTGTACGACTTTGATCTGATGCAAAGAGGCGGACACCTGACCGGTTATGCCGTAGAGACGGAAGAACGGCTTTCCCATGTGGAAAATGCGCTGAACGCTTTGAAGGAAAAGCAGGGGGAGCATCCGATGCTGTTGGCGGTGGGCGACGGAAATCATTCTCTGGCCACCGCCAAGGCCTACTGGAACGAAATCCGGGAGACCCTGTCTCCTGAGGAACGGGAACATCATCCCGCCCGCTTCGCCCTGTGCGAAATTGAAAATCTGCATGACAACGCCCTGCGCTTCGAACCCATTCACCGGCTGATTACAGGGGTCTGGCCGGAGGATCTGTATGACGCCTGGGAAAGATACTGCGACGCCCGGGGCATGGTGCTGAGCGAGGAGGGCAGCGGCCATATCTTCACCATGGTCATCCGCAAAGACGAATATCCGGTGGTGGTACAGCGGCCTGAGGGCTTCATTCCCTGTGAAACCATCCAGCTTTTCCTGGATGAATTTCTTCAGGCCCGCCCGGATGCGTCCATCGACTATATTCACGGCGCTGACGCCCTCCGCCACCTGGCCCAGAATAAGCGCTCGGTGGGATTCATCCTTCCGGAAATCAACAAAAAGACCTTTTTCCAGGATGTGATGAACCTGGGTGTTCTTCCCCGGAAAACGTTCTCCATGGGAGAAGCGGATGAAAAGCGCTTCTACATGGAATCAAAGCGGATCTGACGCCCTTTGGCGGATCCGTCCGGCCCCATGCAGCCCCTTATACAGAAAGAACCGCCGCGGCCTCGCCCCGGCGGTTCTTTCCGTTTGTTTTATCTCCTGCGCATGGCCGCCAGCCATTCCATGATGCCGACTTCCTTCCCGTCCACCATGACAGGGCTTCCGTCATAATCCACCCTGCAGTCGTTGTTAAACATGGGAATCCAGGCAAAATGCCCCATATATTCCCAGGGTTCACCCTTTTCATTCTTAAACAGTCCGTGGAGATCCAGGATCCTGTCCCAGAAAGTGAAGTGGCATTCCTTCGCCCCGGCCGCCATCATCCGTTCGTAGGTGGGAACCACATACCTGTCCGGCACCACCACAGGATCGTTCTTGGCATGGGTAAACCAGATCGGAATCTCCTTGAGATGACGGATGTCCTCGTCGGTCACCTGCTTGTCAATCATCGCCTCGCAGATGGGGAAGGCCGCGGCAAAGAAATCCGGATAGCTCATCAGCATCCGCATGGTCATAAAACCGCCGTTGGAATCCCCGCCGATATAGATACGGTCCGTGTCGATCACCGCCTGGAACCGATCCACAAATTCATCGATCGCCGCTTTCAGCGCTTCCGTATACATGGATTTCCCGGAATCCCCGTATACGCCGCTGCCATCGTCCAGCCACATGGTGTCGCACTGGGGCACCAGCACAAAGGCCCCGCCAAAGATATCCTGCACTTCCGGCTCCGTGAAACAGGTCACCTTGTTGCCGGTCCAGGCGATCGGCAAATCCTGACCGCCTTCCCCCGCCCCGTGCAGAAAGACGATCAGGGCTTTCTTTCCGTCCAGCCGCCGCGGCACATAATAGCCAAAGCGGATGGGCAGGTCCGGATGAGCGGAAACGCCTGTCAGGAACCGATCCTTCCGAGGATTGTAAACCCCCGCCGGGGTATCGAACACCAACCCGTTCAGCGCCTTTTCCCCTTCCCCGACGGGTCCGGTCAGAGTCACCCGATAAAGGTTCACGGTATAAGACTCATGGCCGTTGATGTTTTTGAAATCCGCCGCCAGGGAGGAGGAGCATTTCCAGATGGGCCCGTAGGGCATCTCCAGCGCGACATAGCGGCTGGCGCCCTCCGCCTTTTCGCCGCGGATATCCGAAGGATAGACGGCTGTCACAGGACGGTACCCCATGCTGGGGACAAACTCATCCCGCTGAATAAAGCTTTTGGGCAGCATCACCTGGTCGCCGTTCTTTTTGCGGATATCCACATAGACGGAAAAATGCTCCGGTTTCAGCTCCGCCGCGGCCACCTCCCGGGGCATCGCCAGCACCAGTTTTGTCACATAGGGGCCAAAGTCTGTCACATCCACGATCTGATAATATAGATTAGCCATCCTTCCGATCTCCTTTTATTCCATTTTTTGGATCGAGGTTTCCCTTGTCTGTTTCCACCCGCCGCGCGGGAGAGACCCCGCAGGCATGCTCTCCGCGCCATCCGCAGCCGTCTCCCCGCGGGGGACGGAATGTGTAAAGGAAAACCGCGCCCGAGGACGCGGCTTTCGCAATTACGCGCTGTCTTATCCCTTCACGCCGCCCAGAGTAATACCCTTGACGAAATTGTTCTGGATAAAGGGATACACGATGACGATGGGCAGCACGCCCACCACGGCCATGGCCATCCGGACGGAAACCGCCGGAATGGCAGCCAGCCCCTGATTGGCATTGGAAACTGTGCTGGAATTCTGCATCAGGAACTGGATGTTCTGAATCATCCGGTTCAGCAGGTTCTGGATGGAATACAGATCCGTCCGCTTGGTCAGGTAGATGTATCCGTTCATCCAGTCGTTCCAGTATCCGATCCCGATAAACAGGCCGATGGTGGCCACGATGGGCTTCGCCAGAGGCAGGGCAATCTGCACGAATGCGCGGCCTTCCGTGGCGCCGTCGATGTAAGCCGCTTCCAGCAGCGCATCAGGGATAGAGGAAACAAAGTAGCTCTTCACCATCAGCACATTAAAGGCGTTCATCAGCAGGCTGGGAATCATCAACGCCCAGAAGGTGTTCTTGATGCCGAAGACGTTGGAATAGTTGATGTAGGTTGGCACCAGGCCGCCGTTAAACAGCATGGTGAAGAACACCAGGAAGGTCAGGATTCCCCGACCGGGCAGGAAGGTCTTGCTCAGTGCATAGCCCAGCAGCGTGGTGATGGTCAAGCCAACCGCCGTGCCTGCGATGGTCAGGATGACGGAAATACCGTATGCGTTCACCACAGAATTTCCGCTGGTGAAGATGTATTCATATGCCGAGGCGCTCCACTTTTCCGGCAGGAAGGAATAGCCGTTCCGGATCAGGGTATCGTTGTCCGTGAAGGAGGAGATCAGCAGCAGGATCAGGGGCAGAATCGCGCAGAGCGTAATTATGCTCATGACGATATGTCCGAAAATCCGAAAATGTTTATCAGATTTCATGTCATTCTCCTCCTTTCTCAGAACAGGGCGCTTTCCGGATCCAGCTTGCGAACCAGCAGGTTCGCGCTCAGAACCAGAACAAAGCCCACCAGACTCTGATACACGCCCGCGGCGGCGGACATGGTGATGTCACCCAGCTGCAGCAGTCCGCGGTAGACGTAGGTATCAATGGTGTTGGTGACCGGATACAGGGCGCCGGAGTTCTGCGGCACCTGATAGAACAGGCCGAAATCGGAATAGAAGATCCGGCCGACCGCCATCAGGGTCAGCATAATGATCGTGGGCCGCAGAAGGGGCAGGGTGATCTTCGTGATCTGCTGCCACTTGGTGGCGCCGTCAATGGAGGCTGCCTCATACAAGCTCCGGTCAAAACCGATAATGGTGGAAAGGTAGATGATACAATTATATCCGATCCCTTTCCACAGGTTGACAAAGACCAGGATGAACGGCCAGTATTTTTGTTCCTGATACCACGCTATGGCCTCCTTGCCCATCGGCTTCAGAATGGAGTTATTAATGAAGCCGTTTTCCGCGCTCAGGAAGGCGTATACCAGATAACTGACAATAACCGCGGACAGCAGATAGGGGAGCAGGATAACCGACTGATATCCCTTTTTCATCTTGCCGGTCAGTTCAGACAGGATGATGGCCACGCCCACGGCAAAAATCAGGTTCACAATGATGAAAACAAGATTGTACAGGATCGTATTCCGGGTGATGATAAACGCGTCCTGGGTAGAGAACAGATACCGGAAATTCTTCAGCCCCGCCCAAGGAGACCCGTAGATGCCAAACTTAGCCTTATAGTTTTTGAAGGCCAGGATAATACCCGGCATAGGCATATAGTTATTGATGAACAGATAAATCAGCCCGGGCAGAGCCATCAGATAGATGGGTATGGAGCGCTTCAGCGTGGCCTGCCGCCAGGCTTTGGACATTTTCGATTTGTCCTGTGCTTTCGCCATTGCTTTCACCTCTTACAAAAACCGGGCAGGGAAAGGTTTTTCATTCCCTGCCCGTGTGATAGGTTTCTGTTATCTGAACAGATGACGGATGAGTTACTGGATGCCGTTGGCTTCCGCCCAGGCGTTCAGCTGCGCCTGCTTCTCGGCGATGTATTCGTCCAAACCGGCGGCCTTCAGTTTTTCCACCAG
>JAFWES010000044.1 GCA_017512805.1 Clostridia bacterium | reverse complement strand
GGACTGATCCGGATGGAAGCGGACGAGATGGTGACGGCTGCCATCAGCCATGAGAAGGCAAAAGCAGAATGGGCCAAGCTGAAGGAGGAAAAGGAATGAAGCAGGATACAGCGCCGGCGGCCGCGCAGGAGAAGCGGTTCACGGTGAAGGAGATCTGTCTGGCCACGGGGCTGAAGGATCACCAGGTGCACCTGAGAAGGAAGAACGTGGGCATAGAAACGTCCAAGACGGGGTACAGCTACGATGAGATCCGGCGGATGATGGCGTACAGATCACCCACGCCCGGGAAGAAACCGCGGCCGGCAATGGTAGACAAGCTGAAGCAGATGCTGAAGAACGACGGGTTCATTTAATTCGTAATTCGTAATTCGTAATTGCCCGCCTCGGCTGGACATGCGGCAGCGAGAGCAGCGGATCCTGATCATTAATTATTAACATGGACAGGAAAGTGCCATCATCCGCAGCCCGGGGCAGCTCCGGGCAGCTGCATCATTCGAGCAAAAACGCAGGAAAGGAGGACACGGATCCGCCGGATCGGGAGTCAAAGCTGTTTTAAAAATTTCATAAAAAATACAATTGCATATTCTGCGTTCAATAACGATTCCCAATGTCAAAGCTATGAATAGTGTACCGATCCGGGCGGAAAAACTGCCTTGCCGCGCTGGCCCTGATGGCGATAAAGGCCCTCGGGAGACCGGCGGCCGGGCGATATGCGCAGATCCAGTAGATCTTCCGGGAGGCAATAGCCCGGTGGCCCCTGTGCGACTCGGGGGATGCGCACCAGCGCCGGAAGCTGCGGCGCTAACATTCCTTTCCTCATGATATGCGGCGCTCCGATGGGCCGTGTCGGGATCTGATTCCGGCGGGCGCCGCGCATGAGGGGAGGGCAAAGCGACAAGGAGGAAAGAGGAATGGAAAAGGAACTGAGCACACGGCTGAGGCCGCTGCCGGAGCTGGAGACCACGATCCGGGCGGGGCTGATGCTGGAAGTGCAGGGCGCGCTCACGGTGGGCGTGGCCCTGCAGGAGGCCAAGGCGCAGCTGAAGCACGGGCAATGGCTGCCATGGCTTAAGACCATGGGCCTGAGTGAGCGGACCGCCGAGCGGCGGATGCGGCTTGCGGAGGCGATCCCGGAAGGATCTCCGCTGGCGGCGCTGAGCTACAGCCAGGCCACCGCGCTGCTGGCGCTGCCGGCCGGGGAGCGGGAAGCCTTCGCGGCGGAGAACGTGAAAGAGGACACCACGGCGGAAGAGATCCGGAAGCTGATCGCGGAAAAGAAGAGCCTGGTGCAGGAGGTAAACAGCCGGGATGAAACGATCCGCTCCCTGCTGAACGCAGTGGAAGAGTCCGAGAAAAAGGCCAGGAAGGCGCCGGAGATCCAGAAGGTGATCGAAGTGCCGGACGATTACCAGGACCTCAAAATGGCAGCGGCCCGGCACGAGCGCGAGATGGCGGAGGCCGTGCAGGCCGCGGAGGAAGCGGAGGCCCGGGCGGCAGCCGCGGAGGCGGAAGCGGCGAGGCTGCGCAGGGACGCCGACGAGGAAGACCGGGACACCTACACGGACGTGCTGAACGCGGCGAACGCTTTCCTTCTGAAGGTGCAGCTGCTGCCCTACAACCGGGCGGAGCTGAGCGGCATGTATAACAGACAGCGCTACATGCCCATCGTGAGCCAGATCGAGGACTGGGTGGCGGAGATGCGCAGCGCCCTGGACGGGGACGAGCTGGCCACCGACGGCGAGGTGATCTGATGAACAGTGAACAGAGAACAGTGAACAGTGAACAGGAGAGCGATCTGTCAACTGTTGACTGTCAACTGTCAACTGGCCGGCAGATCCAGGCGCTGGGCCGATATGTAGGGCAGCTGGCCGGCTTGCTGATGGCGCTGCAGAAGGAAGTGGAAGAAATGCAGAAGGACAATGCCCGAAAAGTGACCATCAATCACCAGCAGGCAAAGCAGCTGACAGCCATCATCCGGACGCAGGCGCTGAAGATCTGCGAAAAGTACGATCTGGATCCGAAGATCCACGCCGGAGCCTTCCGCAGCGCGATCAAAAAGACCGTGCTGCAAAACAACGGCGTACAAGATCTGCATGACATCCAGCTGGGCTGGTATAACGCGACCGTGGCAACCATTACGAACTGGAGCAACTTTTCAATGGTCATGAAACGGAGGCAGATGGACAAGAAGGAGGCATAAATGTTTGCGATGTCATACATGGCCATGAAATATGACCAGTATAGCGATGCAATGACTTATTTCCTTCTGGCTTTGGCGATTGTGCTGCTGATCCTGCTTGTTGTGGCCATCATCAAAAGCAGGTGATCCCATGCCAAAGATCATTTACGCGATATCGAAGACGACGCCGAAGATCAATACGAGCATCGAGCTGGATCCGGCAAAAATGAGCGATATCAACATCTGGAACGGCATGTGCGGGCCAAGGCGGTACGAATGGTGCAATGAGAACTGCGAAGGCAGGAAGTGCGGCTATTACCGGGAGGCGAAGAGGCGGGGCATCGATCTGACCGCCATCGGCGAGAGACAGGCCGCTATGGACTCAAGGAGAGAGAAGCGGGCGGCGAAGGCTTTGCAGCAACAGAAAGCGGCTGAAAAGCCGGCCAAGCCGGCAAGACCGCCAAAGCCTAAGAAACCGAAAAAACCGCTGCGGTTCGCGCAGCCAGACAAAGAGTGGTGAAGAATGGACGAATCCAAAGTGAAGTACAGCATCATCATCCCGGCGCACAACGCGGAGGGACATATCGTGCCGGCGCTGAAGTCGATCAGGAGCCAGAGCTTTACCGATTACGAGCTGATCGTTGTATGCGACAGCTGCACGGATCAGACCGAATGGATAGCCGGCACGGTATACGGCGCCAGGACCGCGAAGGTGGACTATCACCTGGACGGGCTGACGCGGAACGCAGGGATAGACATGGCCCGCGGGGAATGGATCCTGTTTTTGGACGACGATGACTGGTGGCTGCATGAGTACGTGCTGGAAGAGCTGGACAAGATTGTGACCGAGCGCAGCGGAAGCATGGACGTGCTGTTTTTCAGCTTTATCTGGAAGGGCGTGGGCTATACGCGCCAGACGCCGGAGCGGAACTACGCGGCCGTGTGGAGCAAGTGCTGGCGTCGGGCCTTTATCGGGAAAACGCGGTTCAAGGACACGCCGTACTGGAGCGATCTGGAGTTCAACCGGACGCTGCTGCAGAAACGGCCCAGGGCGGTGTTCTGGGACTTTCCCATCGTGTACTACAACTACCTGCGCGAGGGCAGCATCAGCTGGCGGAAGGAACAGGGAGAGATCGAGTGAGCCGCAGCGGCGGCTGCGCTGCGGCGAATGAAGAACGAAGAACGCAGAACGAAGAACGGCTAAAGAGGTAGAAACGGGGGTGCATGTGCGCTATGTGATCGCCGGGCGCCCGGATCTGGGCGAGGAATACCTGGCGGAATATATTGAGAAGCAGAAGACGGACCCGAGCCGGGAGACAGACCCGCAGGTGAGGATCCTGCGGGTGCTGCGCTACCCGCGGCAGCACGCATACTACTGGCCGGACGTGGCCATCGAGATCCCACCGGTGCCGGAAGACACGGTGTGCCGGCTGCACATCCTGCGGGAGGCGAACGCGACCGAGATCCATTTTTACGCCACCTATGCGGCCAGTCTGCTGGCGGCCCAGGAGCAGGCGATCCTGGACGAGACCAACGAGCAGAGCAAGACCATCATCAGGAGACAGATCAGGGATCATATCTTCCTGCGGAAGCGCAGGATCTGAACGAATTTAATAAGAGGGAGCGCAAAGCGATGGAGTACCTGAAGATCTTCGTCAGCTTTGCCGAGGTGATAGAGCCTCTCAACGACTCGGAGAGAGGGCGGTTATTCGTCGCTATGCTGAAGTACGCAGAGCGGGGAGAGCTGCCGGAACTTAAAGGAAATGAGCGGTTTGTATGGCCGATAGCAAAGCAAAGCATTGATCGGACAAGGGACGAGAACGAGCGCCTCCGGGCCAACGGGGCTCGGGGAGGCAGGCCAAGAAAAGCAAAAGAAACCAACGAAAACCAACAAAAACCAAACGAAAGCCAAAAAGATAAAGATAACGATAACCCTTCGGGGGATGATGAAGAGGATTGTAGTGCAGCAGAAGAGACGCGCGCGCGCATAGGCAAGGCCTATATCGAGTTATTCGGAAGGAAAGCGACGCCGGAGGAGCTGAGCGAGCTGGAATGGCGGATCAGCCGATTCCGACAGGATCTGGAGCTGGGCGAGGAAGCGCTGCGGCTGGCGGCTGCATACGGAGCCAGCGCGCCGGCGATGTATGCGGAAAAACTGCTGCAGAACTGGTATGCCCGTGGGATCCGGACAATGGACGACTATGCGATGCGGGAGGAAATGTGATGATCCCGAAGGAGATTTTTGACCTGTGCGTCCGGCGCCGGAGGGCCAGATATCAGGCGATCAGGCGGGCGGCGGAGCAGCTGCGCATGGCCCGGGAGCGGGCGGAGAGCATGAGCCACGCGCCGGATCCCAACGGCGGCAGCCATGGCAGCGGCCAGGGCGACGGGCTGGAACGGAAGGCCATCAGCGTGGCAGAGGCGGAGCTGCGGCTGCGCCGGGCCTTAGCGTGGGACAACGTATTCGCCAGAATGGACAGGATCTTCCCGGCGGGGACCCGGGAGATGATCACGGCGCGGATGATCTTTGACAAGGAGCTGAGCATCGCCCAGGCGGCCAGGATCCAGAGCGTGGACCGGCAGACGGTGATGAGGGCAAGGGACAACTATATCGTCAACGTGGCCCTGGTGGCGGCAGCTGCGGGGCTGATCAGATTTGCGGAGGAGAAGGATGAAGGCGAAGGAGATCATCATGGCACTGATAGCGGAGACAATAAAGCAGGGACTGACGAACAAATCGGCAGCTGACGCTGCGGACGTGCATTATAACAGCATGCAGGCATGGCGGACCGGGAAGATCATGCCGGATCTGAAGAACCTGGTCAAGTGGGCCGAAGGGCTGGGGCTGGAGATCATCGTAAGAGATCCGAAGCGTGGCAGCTGTGTGGAGCTGATCAAGGCGCTGCGGGGCATCGCCGATATCGGTATCGTGAACGCCAGGCATGACGTGCCGGTGATCCGGGAAGCCGCCGACCGGCTGGAAGAGATGGACGAGCGGATCGCCATCATGACGGCGGACGATTCCGGTGCGAATACGGATTTTGAATACCGGGCGGAGATCAGGTACTGAAATCCGACACGGTGTCGGATTTGACATGGGCGAACGAATGTCAAATATGGACATCGGAAGCAAGGCGCGGAAAAAGAGCTTCCTATATATTCCCGCGCGCGAGAGGCCGGGAAAGATGTTTACAGAATCGAAGCAATGTAAAGTAAAAGAGGGGGAAAGATGGGCGTAAGGATGGAGCCGATCCGGGACCTGGACCGGGTGCATGATATCACGGTGACGCTGAGCAAGCTGACGGATACGCGGGGACGGAGGATGTTTCTGATGTGGATGGCAGGGATCAACCTGGGGCTGAGGATCAGCGACCTGCTAGAGCTGCGGGTGGGGGATCTGAGGCAGAGTGCCTACACCTTCCTGCCGAAGAAGCAGGCGCACAAGAAGGCAGCCAGGAAGATCACCATCCCGATCCCGCCGGCGCTGCGGAAGGCGGTGAGGATCCGCTGCGAGGGGATGGACGACAGCGAGTGGCTGCTGCAGAGCATGCGGCACACGCCAGGCGGGAACCGGCAGGCGATCAGCCGGCAGCAGGCGCATAATGATATCCATGAGATCGCCAGGATCTGCGGCATCACCCAGCGGGTGGGATGCCACACGATGCGGAAGACCTTCGGGTACCATTACTATCAGAAGACCAAGGACGTGGCGCTGCTGCAGGAATGGTTCTATCATTCCAGCCCGGCCACGACGCTGATTTACATCGGAGTCAGCCTGGATAATTTCAGGGAGATGGTTAAGGATTCGCCCTTTGCCGATATGGACGATGTGGCGCTGTGACAAAAATTTATGATGTATGATACATTGACATACGCTTTCGGGCGTGATATGTTAAGCCAAAAGAAATGGCGATGCCGGTAGGGCGTCGCCTTTTTAAATGGTTCGCTGGGTTGACCTCTTTACCAGCGGGAGCGCGTGCGGTTCAGCCGGCCGCGAGGGGGAGGGCAGCGCGCAATGCCATCAGATATTTTTTACAGCGAAGTAAAGCACCGGAAATGGCGTGAGGCTGTACTGCGCCGAGCCGGTTATCTTTGTGAGGAATGTAAACGATACGGACGGACCGACAAGAACGGCCTGCCGGTGGTAGCCACAACGGCGCACCACATAAAGCACAGGGACGAATATCCTGAGCTGCAGTATGATGTGAACAATGGCCGAGCGCTGTGCGCAAAGTGCCACAATAAGCAACACCCTGAAAAGGGCGGAAAATACTGGTAATTGACCCCGGACCATATTGCCCCGGAAATCTTGACGCCGATGCTGCCGAAAAGCAGCGGAGGCGTTTTTTGCTGCTCACATGTGCATGGTGTGCATGCGAACAGATGAAGAAACACTCCCCCCCGGTCCCAAAAAAATTTTGTGGGGAGTAGTTAGC